>SFNQ01000020.1 GCA_004554165.1 Clostridiales bacterium
TGTCACTCCTTTGGCTATTGGTTCCCGGCAGTCCCAATATTACCATTTCTGTGCAGGCTTTGCTCCTTTTTTCTGTTACCTATGTATTGTATCTCAACACCTCAATTTAAAAACGGCAGGTTGCTTTTGCTCCCGTTCTCCAGTATAATGACAACATACGACATGGTCTCTGCCATGCTCGGCTTTTCGCCCGGGAGGTGAGTCCGTTGGGATGTCCTAACTGCGGAAAAGCCCTGCCGCAGCCAGCAGACTTCTGTATGTACTGCGGCTATCCGCTTGCCGCAGCACAGGCTGAGGCTCCTGTCCAGGACGGAACGCACGCGCAGCAGACGTCTGTGACCACTTCAGCAGTGCGGCGTCCGGGCGCAGGCGCCATTCTCCGTCACCCACTCCCCCGCTTTCTGTTACTGCTTGTATTTGCGTTTCTCATCGGTATTCTGGCCGGTGTTTTTCTCCGTCATCTGCTTTGCCCGCCATTGTCCAACGTACAGCGGGACACGGAGCAATCTTCCGAATCCGGCGCATATATTGTACCTGAAGCCGCCCCCGCGTTTTCCGCTACCCTCAGTTGTGTGAATGAAACTACGCTTTCCTGCACAGTTGCGTGCGCAGAGTCGTATCCCCGCATCGATGTGTATGCTGCTCTGACACTGTCTGGCGGAACCACGCTGCGCTCCACAGAGCCGGTTGAAACCCTTTCCGATGTGCGTGCGGGTATCGGGCAAACCTTTTCCCCCTCCCTCGCCGCGCCGGTTTATACGGTCAGCCGCGGCAGCTTTACCGCTTCCAACGGCACGGTGCTGCCGGAAGGTTCGCTCCTCCCTCTGGAAACGCTGCGCAACGAGGGGATTGCGGCGGCCGCAATCCATCTGGAATTTGTCAGCGGCGGCGCGCAGCTCGGTCTGCTGTCCATTCCGCCCGAACTGATGGAGGATTCCTTATGAGCATGCCCCCTTACGATCCATCCCGTCCCGTCTACTGTCCGCATTGCGGCGCGCCCATTCGCCCGCACGATAAGTTCTGCCTGCATTGCGGCAAACAGCTTCCCATGGCTTCCCGGCAGCAAGCCGCGGACACCGTCCGGCAGACAGCCATGCGCGCCTCCAACGCCTGCGAATCGGAGCGGGCAACGGCTGCTCCCCCGGCGCGGCGCAGCGTCAGACGCTTGCCGCTGCTGCTGATTGCGCTGCTGCTTGGAATTGGGGTCGGTTACTTTCTCGTTCGCGCGCCGTCATCCGGCGCAACCCGGGCTGCGGCTTCCGCGTCTCCGGAAGCGGCCCCGGCGCCGGAGATGGAATTGCAAGCGCCAGACGACCAAAAAATCGATCTCTCCCTCGTCCGCCTGCCCGAGCCGCCCGCGCGGGATGTGCTGAATCCCTGCTCCAGGGCCGACAAGGATTATTTTGAGCAGGCACTTTCCAAGGACGTGGCCGGGGAATTCCTCTGTGAAGCGCTGTCAACGCAGGCGCAGCCCGATCTCTTCTCCGTCGGTATGCGCCCGCATCGCGCGCTGAACCAGCTTGCTGCGGTCGTTGTAATCGAATATGCCGGCGGAAAAACCGTCTGTACCTCGCAGGAGCTGGTCTACTTTCGCAAGTGCGTGGAAAAGGCGGAGCTGTGCGCCTTTTCTCTCGATCTTTCCGACCTTACCTTTACCGTCGGCACCGAGCAGGGCGGGACGATCCCCTTTGCAACCGACGGCATCAATATCAGGAAGCTGATCGATCGGGGTCATGCTTACATCTGCTTTTTTGAGGACGGCAGCCTGCTTGCCGCGGCAACGCTTGCAGACAACAGCGGCGCTGCAGACTAACCTGCGCCAGACGGGCGGAACGATCGGCCGCAACCGCCCGTAAAACGCGGCTGCGCCGAATTCGCCATAGCAGTTTCAGGACGACGGCCGCGACGCCCCGGGAAAGCAAAACGCGCCCGGTCCTCCCCCGTTCCCGGCCCCCAAGGCCGCCTGCGGCTCTGCCAGGCTGTTCCGGGCTGGCGTATGCGCCGGACGGGAAGGCACAGACAGGGCGCGACACGCTTCAGCTCTTTTGGCACATTCCAGCGGCAGCAAAACCCGTTAATCAATAGAAAGAGGAGTGAAACGATGTACTGCAAGCATTGTGGAACACTGATTCCGGAGGAATCCGTCTTTTGCCCGGAATGTGGCGGCAGCCTGAAGCCAACGGCCTCTTCTGCGACACCCACGCCTGAAGACTGCGCCGCCGCCCCGGAGGAAAACCGCCCGTCCGCCCCGACAGTTCCCGATCCTTCCATCGAGGCCGGTTCGGATTTTTCCTGCGGCGCTCCTCTGCAGGCTGCCGCGCCTGTGTCCATGGCGGAGAAGCAGAGCCCCGCCGACGCGCCGGCGCAGCGGCGCAGGCAATGGATCATCGCCGGCGGCTGTCTGTTGCTGGCTCTTATCATTCTGATCCCGCTCTGCATACACGCGGCGCGGCAGAAACGCTATGATGCTGCCATGGCAATGCTGCTGGACGGACAGTATGAAACGGCCGCGGCTGAGTTCCTGGCGCTCAGGGACTTTTCGGATGCGCCCGCGCAGTATGAGACCGCGCGCAACCACATCGCCTACGACGCAGCGGATGCGCTGCGCCAGATGGGCGACTATCTGGCCGCAAAGGACGCCTTCCTTGCGCTCTCGAACTTTGAGGACGCGCTGGAACGGGCGGCAGAATGTCAGAACGCCTATGATTACGCAGCAGCAGCCGCGCTACGCGACGCCGGGCAGCAGGCGGAAGCCATGGCCGCGTTTCTGGCGCTGGATGATTACAGCGACGCGAAGGAACAGGCCAGGCTGTGCGGCTTTGTTCTGGACTATGCGCAGGCTGACGCGCTGATGGATGCCGGCTCCTACAAGGAAGCGGCGCAGCTGCTTGTTCCGCTGTCAAATTATAATTACCGCGATTCCTTTGAAAAGCTCCTCTACTGCAACAACCGCGTGGCGTATGCGGCAGCGGAGGCGCTGTATCAGGAGGGGCTTTTTTACAGCGCACAGCTGGCTTTCAAGGCGCTGATCGGGTTTGAGGACGCAGAGCAGCGCGCCGAGGACTGCATACAGAAATTCCCCAAGGCTTCGGAACTCTATCACAATCCGGACTTTAAGAAAAAGAGCAGCCACTTCAAGGTGGATAACCGCAAGGGATCTTTTCCCATCGTCTACCGGCTGTACACGGAGGACGGCACTCTGGTCTCCACCTTCTGCATCCCCGCAGGAGGAAAGTACACCGTCAAGGTCCCTGCAGGAACCTATGTGATTTATGAGGCCGGCGGGTATGACTGGTTCGGCGAGAAGGAGTTCTTTGGCGACGAGGGTTACTACCAGAAGGTTCTCGACTCCGACGGCTCCGACACGTTCAAATTTCGGTCCGGCTATATTCTGACTTTCACCATGAACGTATCCGA
This sequence comes from Clostridiales bacterium, assembly GCA_004554165.1. Classification (GTDB taxonomy): domain Bacteria; phylum Bacillota; class Clostridia; order Christensenellales; family CAG-138; genus CAG-1024. The sequence continues at coordinate 3,418 of SFNQ01000020.1, forward strand.
AAGCCAGAGCAACCTGGGCGCAGAGGCAGGCAGTCGCGACGGGTTCTGATTTCAACCTTCAAGAAGAAAAAGGCAGGGAGCCGCTCCCTCTCCCGGGGCGGCTCCCGCCTGTTTCCAGTGCTGTTACACGGCTTTACTTTGCCTGCACCTTTCTGAGATGCGCAAAGCGGGGCAGTCCGTTCTCATAAACGAGCTTCGGCGCGCCCTGAAGCAACGGCAACACATACTCGATGTATTTCTGGTTCAGGCCATTGCCGGCTTCGTTGATCCACTCGCGCGGAACCTTCTTTTCGGTGTTGGCAACCTCGGTCAGCTCCATCAGCTTGATTTCGCACTTATAATCGCCGTTTTCATCCGTAGTACGCTGAAAACCAATCATCTTGTCGGTAATGCCGCTCACGGCATATTCGACAGCGCTCTTGCCCGCAAGGAATGCCTCCTGTACATCCGTCTCCGAAGCGCAGTGCGCCGCGCAGCGCTGGAGCAGCGACAGTTCGATGCCGCGCATTTTGATATTGCCAAGATGGCCCTTGAGGATATTGACCAGCGTTGAAGCAAGGCCGCCCAGCTGCTTGTGCCCAAAGGCGTCCACCGGCGCGTTCTCCACGCCGTATTCCGCAATCAGCGTGCCTGTCTTGTCATGGATGCCCTCGGACACCGCCACAAAGCACTCGCCGCTCTCATCATAGATGCGGCGCACATCCGCGATAAACTTGTCCATCTCAAAGTCTACCTCGGGCAGATAGATGAGATCCGGGCCCTGGCCCATGTAGGTCGCCACCGAGGCAGAGCCCGCCAGCCAGCCCGCATGCCTGCCCATGATCTCCACAACACAGATCATATTTTTATCGTACACGCGCGCATCGTGGTACAATTCCATGCAGCTCGTGGCCACATACTTGGCCGCCGAGGCGAAGCCCGGACAATGATCCGTACCGTAAAGATCGTTGTCAATGGTCTTTGGTACGCCCATAATGCGGCACTCATAGCCCACCTTCTGCATGTACTTGCTGATCTTGTTGCAGGTATCCATGGAATCGTTGCCGCCGTTATAGAAGAAATAGCGCACGTCATATTTTTTGAAGATTTCGAGAATGCGCTTGTAATCCGTATCATCCACATCGCTGTCCTTGAGCTTATAACGGCAGGAACCAAGCGCCGAGGACGGCGTATGCATCAGCAGCGCCAGTTCCGAGGCGGCCTCCGCGCCCATATCGTACAGCGTATCGTCCAATACGCCGCGAATACCGTGCGCCGCGCCGTACACCTTGGTAATGCAGGGGCTGTCCAGCGCCGTACGGATTACGCCGTAAGCGCTGGCGTTGATCACAGCGGTCGGTCCGCCGGACTGCCCAATGATGCAGGCACCCTTGAGTTCTTTCATGAAAGTTACCCTCCTGTTGTGTATTTGATAAATCAAAAGGGCCCGAAGGGGCGCGGTTTCTCCCACGCCTCGTCCCATTTTCCCAAATTTCTACACATATAGTATAGCAGATTAAGCGAAAAGTATAAAGCGATAGATAAAAAAAGCATGGAATGCCCTCCGAACCGGGCGCGTCCGTCCGTTTTGCCGCAGCCCGGCACCGATTCTCCCGCGGGGAGCCGAAAAGGGCGGGCCGAAATCGAAATCGGGCGCGAATTCTGACAGTATCGCAGGGCCAGGGCCTTCTGTTCGGGATTTTTGCGCAGACCGGGTATATGTGCTATACTATGATACTATGAAACGCTTATTCCTCTCCCCGCTGTGCTGCCTGCTGCTCCTCTGTCTCGGGTGCGGAACGCGCGGCGCCTCGCGCAGCCTTTTTCACATGGATACCTTTCTGAAACTGGACTGCTACGGAACGAACGCCGAGGCCGCGCTCGACGCCTGTCAGGCCGAAATCGTCCGGCTGGAGGCTCTGTTTTCCGCAACGCTGGAGGGCAGCGACATAAGCCGGCTGAACCGCGCCTCCGGCGAGGCGGTCGAGGTGGACGCGGATACCGCGCAGCTTCTCCGGCGCGCCCGGGAAATGTCGATTCTGACCGGCGGCGCGTTCCATCCGGCGGTGGGTTCGCTGGTTGACGCCTGGGGCTTTTTAACGGACGCTCCCGCGGTACCGGCGGAAGCGAAGCTCCAGAAACTGCTTCCCCTACCCAGCGCGCAAGCGATACAAATCGATGGCACGCGGATCACGCTGGACTCTGCCGCAAGACTGGACCTCGGCGGCATCGCCAAGGGCTATTGCTCGGAGCGGCTCTGCAACATCGCGCGGGAGTACGGAATTGAAAGCGCGCTTTTCACGCTCGGCGGCAATGTGGAGGCTGTGGGCAGCCGCCCGGACGGCAGCCCGTGGCGCGTGGGCGTGCGCGATCCGGAGGATGCGGAAGGCATCGTCGGCGTTATCGAGCTGGTGGATCGGGCCGCCGTGACCTCCGGCGGCTATCAGCGCTACTTTGAGCAGGACGGGACACGCTATCACCACATACTCGACCCGGAGACGGGATACCCCGCCAACAGCGGCCTGCGCTCCGTTACCGTAATTGCGGAAAGCGGCACGGACGCGGACGCGCTTTCCACAGCCTTTTTCGTGCTGGGCATGGACGCAGCCGTCGCGCTGATGCGCTCTGCAGCGCTTGATTGCGACGCCGTTTTTATCCTTTCCGATGGGTCCATTCGCTGCACGGAGGATGCGCGCTTTACGGCGAATGCAGGAAAAGATTGTCGTACAATCTCGAATTCATAGTAAAGACTTGCTTTTTGACACCTTTCGCGTTATGTTATTACTACACATCCATCAGGGGGGAATTTTTTGTGAAAAGACTAATTGAAAAGGAAATGCTCCTGCTTGGCGCACCAACAGGACGACTAGGCTACGCGCAGATGGTGTGCGCGATCGAACTGATTATGAACGGTTCGCGCGTCATCAGCACGACGCACGAACTGTATCCGCAGGTTGCCGCCCTCTGCGGCACAAAGCCGGCGCGGATTGAGCGGAATGTACGGGAAGAAATCCGCGCGATTTGGGACTATGGGAATCAGGAACGACTGGACTCCATGTTCTATAATCGCGATAAATACCCTCCCGGAAACAAAGAATTTCTTTACACCATTGCAAAGCATCTCGAGCAGCAAATCGCTCTCTAATCTGTAAACCTGAGAATGATGTGCGCCGCCTGCGCAAAACCCGTTGTTTCAAACCAGAAAATACGGTATACTTGACGTGTATTATACTGTATCATGGAGGCCCTGCCATGCGTTCTGGAACGGTTTTGCTCTGTGCGGCGTGCATTTTTTCTTCCCTCATGTGCGCCTGTTCCAACTCTCTGCGGCCCCGCCCCGGCCAGACCGTTCCGCCCGTAACGACCGCAGCCTATACGGAGACTGCCGCAGCGGATATCTCCGTTATGGATTCCGACGGACGGCCGGTCCTGCTTTCGGATTATCTTGGGACGCCCGTTCTTCTCAAATTCTGGGCCAGCTGGAACACACGCTCCACGGACGAGCTGCCCGCGTTGCAGCGCGCCTACAATCTCTATGGCGAGGATATCGCCTTTCTCATCGTCAACGTAACGGACGGAACCCGCGAAACGCAGCAGTCCGCGCAGGCTTTTTTGGACGAACAGGGCTATACCTTCCCTGTACTCTTTGATCATGACGGCGCCGCCGCGCTGACCTACGGCGCCGGAGAGCGCCCCGTGACCGTATTTATTGACGCCGACGGGTTTATCGTTACCCTCTCGCAGGGCGAAATTGCCGAGGACGCGCTGTTGTTCGGTCTTCGGCTTTTATAGATCAATTTCAGGAAAGGATTCAGAACGAGTATGATGGAGGCATCCCGGGTTTATTTTGCGGACATGCGGGTTGAGACCGGTTCCAGTCTTTTAAAAAAACTGCAACGGCTGCTCAAGGCTGCAGGTATTGATACCATCGACTTTGACCGAAAGTTTACGGCCATTAAAATGCACTTTGGAGAACCGGGCAATCTTGCTTTTCTCCGGCCCAATTTTGCAAAGGTGGTTGCGGACACCGTCAGGGAAAAGGGCGGAATTCCCTTCCTGACCGACTGCAACGTGCTCTATGTGGGTCGCAGGACGCATGCCATTGACCATCTGGCTGTGGCCGAGGAGAACGGCTTTAACTCCGCTTCCTGCCATTGTCCGGTCATCATCGCGGACGGACTGAAAGGAACGGACGAAGCGCTGGTCCCCCTCAGCGGTACGACCTATGTGAAGGAGGCCAAGATCGGCCGCGCGCTCATGGACGCGGATATCGTAATCTCGCTCACGCATTTCAAGGGGCACGAGGCCACCGGCTTTGGCGGCGCACTGAAAAACCTGGGCATGGGCGGCGGCTCGCGTGCCGGAAAGATGGAGCAGCATTGCAGCGGAAAGCCCGTTGTGGATGCGGCGCTCTGCCGGGGCTGCGGCGCCTGCGCCCGCGCCTGCGGTCAGGAAAGGGCCATCCGCTTTGACGCGGCGCACAAAGCAGGCATCGACCACGACTTCTGTGTTGGCTGCGGCCGTTGTATTGGGGCCTGCAATTTCCATGCCGTATCCAATCCCAACAACGCGGCGCTCGACGAGCTGTGCATGAAGGTGGCGGAATACGCCAAAGCGGTGGTGCAGAACCGTCCCTGCTTCCACATCAGCATCGTCATGCAGGTTTCTCCCTTCTGCGACTGTTATGCGGGCAATGATGCCGCCATCATTCCGGATGTCGGCATGTTTGCCTCCTTTGACCCCGTTGCTCTGGACGCGGCCTGCGCCGACGCCTGCAACCGCCAGCCCGTGCTGCCGCAATCGCTGCTGGCGGACGCGCTTGCCGGGCACGAAGACCATCACGATCATTTTACCAACGTCTCGCCGGAGACCAACTGGCGGCTGACGCTGGAGCACGCGGAGCGCATCGGCATCGGCACGCAGCAATACGAGCTCATCACAGTCAAATAGCCGGCCACCGCGCAGCCCCCGGCCAAACACGCCAACGCGGCGGATGTATTACATCCGCCGTTTGTCTGTCGATAAGCGCTCTTTGAGTTCTGGTGCCGCAATTCCTGAGGGTTTGATTCGGTTTCCGCAACCCGTCCGCCGAAGGGTGAGGATTTCAGGCTGTCAACCTCGCCGGAGAATCCGGGACGCTGTTCCTGCCATTCGGAGCCAGATTCTGCGCTTATGCCCGTTGGATCGGAAAACAGCGCCGTGGCTTTTATATTCTTTCTGAGTTCACCGCGCCGAAACGGCAAGGGCGTTTCAGCTAAAACCCGCAGCTTGAAATTGTGGCTTTCTGGAGCGGCGGATGCAGCGCACCCGCCGCCCTTTATTCAAACGGCTCCCACTCCGGCACCCGGGCGTCCATCGGGAAGACCGCAAAATTTCCTTCCTTGTCCAGCGTGGCGAGAAATACCTCGCCGTAGGCGCCATATCCCTGCTGCTTGAGCTGCTGCTTGAGCCATGTTTCGGAAAAACCCACGCTTTTGAGATTCTGCTGCATCAGCTTTCCGTCCATGACCACGTTGTACTGCACTTCCTCCTGTTTTGGATAAACCGCGATATCCTCGCCCTGTACCGGACGCTTTTCCGCCTTTGGCAGGAAGCTCACCGTGCCGTTGTGCTCAAATACCGCCGTCTTGATGTCCTGAAGGTCAAAGTATCCCGCCGCGCGGCAGAGCGTTAGAAAATCGGACAGGTCGAGCCGGGCTTTCTTCATGTTCTTCCGGTAGATTACGCCCTTTTCCAGCAGCAGCAGCGGCCTGCCCGTGGTGAGCTTGCGAAACTTCAGGCTTTTGCTTGCAAGAAGCGAAATCAGGAAAGCGCTGATCCCGTACACCACCATGGCGACCAGCGGCAGTACCGGCTGCTCCAGCTCCGTGGCCATCTCTGCTGCGATCGAACCAATGGAGATGCCCGTAATATAATCGAACATGGACATCTGCGATATCTGTTTGTTCCCCATAATCTTCGTCAGCAGAAACAGCACGATGATCGAGACCAGGGATACGATCAACACCGACAATAAATCCTTCCACATAGCACTATCGTTCGCAAAAGCAACCGTCTCTATGCATATTGAATTACAAAGTTTTTTGTGCTATTCTGAATTTATGAATTTACTGGAATTGGTCGAACGGCAGCAGATTTTTGCCGACGGCGCCATGGGAACCATGCTGCAGGCCGCGGGCCTTCGCGGCGGGCGTTCGCCCGAGCAATGGAACATCGAGCGTCCGGACGCCGTGCGCGCGGTACATGAGGCCTATGCTCACGCCGGCGCAAACCTTTTGACCGCCAACACCTTTGGCGCAAACGCTCTCCGCCAGCGGCGCAGCAAATACAGCGTCGCGGCGCTTGCCGAGGCCGGTATCCGCCTTGCGCGGGAGATTGCCGACGCTGCGGCGCAGCCCTGCTTCGCCGCGCTGGACGTTGGTCCGCTGGGCGCTTTTCTGGAGCCGCTTGGCACGGTATCCTTCGCCCAAGCGGCGGCATATTTTCGCGAACCCATCGAAGCGGCAGCGGCCTGGGCAGACTGCATCCTGATCGAAACCATGAGCGATGTGCGGGAGGCCTCGGCGGCCGTACAGGCGGCAAGGGAGAGCTGTACGCTGCCCGTTTTTGTCACCATGTCCTTCGATGAAAAAGGCCGTCTGCTGTCCGGCGCGACGCTGGAGGAGGCGCTCGATGCGCTTTCGCCCCTCGGCATTGCGGGCTTTGGCTGCAACTGCGGGATTGGCCCTTCCCAAATGCTGGACCACCTCCGGCGTCTCTCCGCCCGCACGGATCTGCCGCTGATCATCAGCCCCAACGCCGGCCTGCCACGCTATCAGGATGGGGAAACCGTATATGATCTTACGCCTGAGGTGTTTGCCCGGCATATGCGGGCCATCGCGGCGGGCGGGGCGCGGGTGCTCGGCGGCTGCTGCGGCACCACGCCGGCCCATATCCGGGCCATGATCGCCGCCGTGACGGAGGACTGACCCTTGCATCAAAACTTCGCGCAGGCCGGAGATTGGACCTGCGCGTTTTTTATATTGCCTTTTCGCTTCCGCGCGCGCGCAGGCGCTCCCCGCCCCGCTAGCCGATCGTTATGCAGACGATTTTTGCCGTCCCGCCCGCGCCGCCCTTGCCGCGCGTGCCGACCACCAGAGCGTTGCCAAAAACCGCAGGCGTGGAATCGACGCGCGAGCCAAGATCGATGGACGCCAGCTCCGCTGAGGTCAGCGCGTCATAGAGCTTGAGGTAGCCCGAGCGGTCGCACTGCAGCAGGTACCCCTTGCCGCTTTCGTCATAAACCAGTACGGGCGAGGACCAGTAATCCGCCGCCTGCTCAATCGTCCAGACCACATCGCCGGTCAGCTTGTTGTAGGCCACGATGCGGCCGCCCAGCGCATACTGCTGCGCGTTGTCCTGCGCCGGGGCGGGCTGATCCTCCGCAGCCCCCGCTTCTCCCTCCTGCTGCGCGCCGTCCGCCTGCTGCGGGGAGGCGCCTGTGAGCGCGGTAAGGTTCATGGAATAAAACACAAGATGCGATACGTTGCCGCGCCCCACCTGAGGCGTTGCCAGCGTACCGCCGCTGTTGTTCTCATCGCCGGTGGAGGCAATCCACTTCTCCTCCCACCGAAGCGCGCCGGTCAGTCCGTCGTAACAGCGGTGGTAGCTGTAGCCATAGTCGCCGCCCAGCGCAGGGGTTCTGACCTGGCTTGCCGCATACAGATAGATGGTATTGTTTTCATAGCTTTCGTCGATGACCACGGTTGCGTCCGCATCCTCGCCCATATCCGCCACGAATTGCAGCGACATCGCGTTGAGGTCGACGCACTGGAGCCTGCCGCCGTTGTCCGTAAAATAAACATAGTTGCGAAAGCCGGCCACCGAGCTCTCAATGCCGTACCAGCGCTTCCCCGCAGCGTCACTTTCGCTGTAATCGGTGCCGGTATAGTTGTACTTGACAAGGCTTTCCGGCTCAATGGACAGCGCCGCTGTCGCCGGGTCAAAGCTGGTGTTGAGCTTTGTGGTATACAGCACCCCGTTCTCGCCGCCGTAAATGAGCGTGTCGTCCACGATCAGCGGGCTGCCGTCATAGGCCTGCCACGTTCGGTAACTGAAATAATCGTGACCGCCAAAGCGGGCCAGTTCCGTATTGGAAATCAGCGAGTATGCATAGATATAGCCCACGGGCAGGTTTCGCTCATTCACGCTCTGGATGCTCTGGCCGACATAGAGAATCGGATAGCCGCGCGGGTCGAGACAGGGCGTGGACTTCATCACCACGCCGACATTGATGGGACTGCGGGTTTCCGCGCCGGTTTCCAGCTCAAAAAAGTAGATCTTCCCGTCCATGGCGGGATAGATAACCTCCGTAAAGCCCTCCTTGGCCCGGAATGCTTCGCCGACGCCAAGCAGCGGACGCACCTCGTCCGGCCAGCGCACGATCAGCGGCTGCCCGGTCCAGCCGGTACCCGTCCAGGAGTCAATGCCGCCGATGTCCTTTGCCCAGGCTTCCCGCAGCGTTCCCTGCGCAACTGCCGCAGTGCCATAGCTGAAGCTGTTGCGGTAATTGTTTCCGCCGAAGGTCAGGATTCCTTCCACATCGGTATATGCCTTGTCGTCGCCAAAGGAGATGGGCGACTCCCGGGTATAGGAGGCGGCTTCCTCGCGCTTGACCGCAATGCTGTAGGAAAAGCCGAACAGCGACGGATTTGCCTCGCCGGATGCGGAAACGCTGAGCCCCTCCGGCAGCGGCGGCGCCGGCGTTGGCGTGGCGGCGGACGGCGCCGTAGGCACGGGCGTCGCGGTCGCAGCGGCAGCTTCATCATGCCTCTCGCCGCTCAGCCTGCCCGCAACCAGAATCACTCCGCCAACCAGGGCTGCCAGAATGGTCAAAAAGAGGAAAAACTTTGGCTGCACACGCCGCTTTGCCACGAATTCCCGCCCTCCTTACGAGATCCGGATGCCGAAAATCTTCTTGTCCTTATTGCCGATGACAATCATATTGCCATAGGCGGCCGGGGAGGCCTCAAAATTCTTCGACTCCGTATCGAGATCGTAATACTTGGTTCCGCTCACGCCATCGAACAGGAAGATGTGTCCGTTGGAATCGGCCTGCACGATGTAGGCGTTGCCGGAGGCGTCGTAGATGGCCAGCGGCGAGCTCCAGCAGAACCGCGTCATCTGCTTCCAGACCTCCTGCCCGCTCCTCTTATCGATGGCGGTGAGATAGCCATGGTCCGCAGACTCCGGATTGTCCTCCCGGTAAACCTTCGCAAAGGGGATGATGACAAGATTTTCAATGCTGTTCCTGCCCAGCACCGCGGTGGCCTGAACGCCGCCGGAGGAACCGCTCTTGGTATGCACCTTGCGGTCAAAATGCCAGAGGATCTCGCCGGTAACCGCATCAATTTTAAAGAAGGGCGTAATACCCGTTGCATTTGCATCCTGCGTAAAGTGCAGCGATACGCCCGCATAGAGATAGGCGGTTCGGTTGGCCTCGTCCTCTTCAAGCACAAGGGTGCCGTTGGCGTCGTCCCAGATATCCTGAATCCAGACGGTCTCCATGGTATTGAGGTTGATGCAGTGTACATAGCCGTCGTTGGAGCTCAGATACATGTACTGTCCCCAGGTGACGACGCTGCTCTCAAAGCCCAGCCAGTATTTGTACTGTCCGGACTCATAGGAATAGGTGCTGATGCGCGTGGAGCGGCTGGAGTCGTAGCGGAACTTTACCACTTCCGAAGGGCTCATGCTGAGCGTCCCGGCGGCCTCGTCGTACCGCGTACCCAGCTTCACCGTATAGATGATGCCGTTTTCACCGGGGTAGATGAGGGTATCCGTCTCCGCGTTCACAAGCGGCGAGCTGTCGTAGGCATGCCACTGGCGCAGGGCGAAGGAATCATAGGCTCTGCCAAACTCATACAGCACGGAAAAATCGATCAGGCTGATGGCCATGGCCCGGGTCTGCATATTGGGATAGTCATCGTACATATCGCCGGAGCCCAGGTAGAGGATGGGATAGCCCCGCGGGTCCAGCGCGCCCGCCCCTTTAAAGGGCATGTTGAGATCCAGCGGATCGCGGGTGGCGCTGCCGTCCGCAAGGTTCAGGAAATACACGCGGCCGCTGGCCGTGGCATAGATGACCTCCACAAGCTCCGGATCGTCCTTGGCGGACTGGTACATGTTCATGACGCGCTTGGTGCTCTCCGGCCACTTTACGATCAGCGGCTGGCCGACCCAGAGGCTGCCCGTCCAGGTGCTGCTGTAATTGCTGCTGGTTCCGCGCATGATCTCGCCGGTATCGACGCTCCATGCAACGCTGAGGGTTTTGTTGCCGACGCTGGCCGTGCCGTAGGCCGCGCCCTCGCGATAGTTGTTACCGCGGAAGGTAACAACACCCTCCATAGAGGTATACTCCTCGCCGACGCCAAAGGTCATCGGCGTTTCCCGCGTATAGCTTTCCACCTGTGTTCCGTTGACCTCAAGCGCAGTGGTATAGCCCCAGTTGCTGGGCTGTGTGCTGTCCACGGCGTGGGGCGTATCAAACTTTGGCGTAGGCGTAGGCTCCGGCGTGGGCTCCGGCGTGGGCGCAAGCGTCGGCGTAGGCGAGGCAAAGAGGCTGATGCCACCGCCGCCCTGTCCCCCGTTTTCGCCGCCGCCCGTTCCCAGGATGAGATAGATGCCGACGCCGACCACCGCCACAAGCAGCACGAGCAGTACGGCAAAGCGGGGCTGGAAGCGCCTGCGCTTTTTCCTCCTTCTGCGGTGCGAACCGGAGGAGCCGCGCGGCGGCTGGCCGCCGTTTCCTCCGCTGCCGCCTCCCGAATAGGGCCGGCTGGCGCTCTGCGCACGGGCCTGTCCGCTCTGGCTGCGATTGGGCATAGCCTGAGTGCTCCGCTGCCGGGGCTGGGATTCGCTCTGGGCGCTGCGCGGCTGGCCCTGCCGGGCCGTCTGACTCCTGCGCTGTGAACGTTCCGCCGCGCTGCCGGCCGCACGGGCTGCGCGCTGTGGGCCGTTCTCCATGGTAAAGCCGAATTCCTGCCGGTCAATGCGCTGCTGCGCGCTGCGCCGAGGCGCGCCATATTCCTCCGGATAGCCGGAATTTCTCGACGGATCCGTTGCCAATTCTTTTTTCCTCCCATGCTTGCTGAATGGACGCCGCAAACCCTGCGGCGCCTGCTCTTACCCTGCCCCGCATCCCCGCGGCGCATACGGACGACATCCCTCCGCATGGCCGCAAAAGCGCGATCGTTTCCATACATAGGATATTATACCATTTGGGCGGGAAAAAGTCTGTTGTGGATTTGTGAACTTATTGGGACAGGGGCGCGCGAAAACGGGCAATGATCCGCTCCGCCGCGCGTAAGCCGTCGATGGCCGCGCTGACGATGCCGCCCGCGTAGCCCGCGCCCTCGCCCACGGGATAGACCCCGTCGCAGGAGACGGAAATGCCGTCCGCTCCGCGCAGGATGCGAAGCGGCGCGCTTGTGCGGCTCTCCACCGCAGTCAGCACCGCATCCGGCAGATCAAAGCCCGAAAGCTGGCGCGCGAAGGCTGTCAGTCCGTCCGCAACGCCCTGGGCCACAAAGGCCGGAAGACAGTCCCGGAGATTGACGGGCCGAACGCCCGGCAGATAGCTGGGGCGGACGCCGGAAAAGGCCCCGGAGGCGCGGCGCAGCAGAAAATCCTCCACGCGGCTGGCGGGCGCCGTGTGATCCGCCCCGCCCGCCCGAAATGCCGCAGCCTCCAGCTTTTCGCAAAAGTGCAGTCCATCCAGCGCGCCGCCGCCGAAATCCTCCGGCCCCACCTGCACGATGATGGCGGCGTTGGCATTTTCGGCATCCCGCGCATAATCGCTCATGCCGTTGACCACCAACTGCTCCGGGCCGGAGGCGGAGGCCACGACCCTGCCGCCCGGGCACATGCAAAAGGTATATACGCCGCGCGCGCCGCTCCTTGCGCTCAGGTGGTATTCCGCAGCGCCCAGTCTTGGATCCGCCGCAAACGCGCCGAACTGCGCCCGGTCAATGAGCGTCTGCGGGTGCTCTACGCGGCAGCCGACGGCAAAGGCCTTGGGCTGCATGGCAAGCCCCGCCCCATGCAGCATGCGGCAGGTATCCCGCGCACCCTGGCCGATGGCAAGCACCAGTGCGCCGCAGGCAAGGCGCTCCTGCCCGCCCCTCTGTTCAACGATAATCCCGGACAGCCGCCCCGCCTCGCAGACGAGCCCGGAGAGCTTTGCCGAGAACCGTACCTCGCCCCCCAGTCGCTCAATCTCCCGGCGAAGCGAGGCCACCACGCCGCGCAGCCGGTCGGTCCCCACATGAGGCTTTGCAAGATAGGCGATCTCCTCCGGCGCGCCGTGCGCCAGAAGGAGCTCCAGCACCTGGGCGCCGCGGGGATCCTTGCTGCGGCTGGTCAGCTTGCCGTCGGAAAAGGTTCCCGCGCCGCCCTCGCCAAACATAACGTTGCTCTCGGGGTCCAGCTGCCGCGCGGTCCAGAACCGTTCAACGTCCCGCACCCGCTCCTCCACGGGCCTGCCGCGCTCAATGACGAGGGGCCGGTAGCCATGTTTCGCCAGCAAATAGGCCGAAAACAGCCCCGCAGGGCCCAGCCCCACAACGACAATTCTGCCCCGGCAATCCTCGCTCCCCTGGGGAAGCGCGGCTTCTGGAGGCGGCGCAAAGGCCGAAATTTTCGCTCCGCCCCGGCGCAGCGCCCGCTGCTCCGCCTTCGGAGGGAGAGCGACAGCAACGTTGTATAGAAAGGAAATCTGCGCCTTATTGCGGGCATCCAGCGCGCGCCGCATCAGCCGCAGGCTCTGAATATCCCCAGACTGCACGCCGCAAAGGGCGGCCGCCTTCCGCCGCAGCTCTTCCTCGCCGGCCGAGAAAGGCAGCCGGATTCCGCTGATTTCGAGCATGGAAACCTCCTCCCGACAAAACGATTGCCCGGAGCCTGCAAGCATGCGCCGGGCAACAGAATGCAAACAGGGCGCTGCGAATACGCAGCCAGCCAGCTATCGGATCACTACCGTGACCGTAGCGACCGACGGGGTCAGAATCAGTTCCACCGTGGCCTCTTCATTGCGGACGAATACCGACAGCGGCAGCTCATAGGTGCCTGCGGTCAGGCCCGTGACGTCAACATCGACCTTGATATCGCTGCGCTTGACAAGCGCCAGCAGACTGACACGTCCCTCCACCCGCAAATCGACCACGTTCGGCGTGACGGTGGCTTCCAGACCGTCGGAAAGTCCCGTAATTTCCACAGGAATCTGCGTGTGTTCCTGGAAATCCGTCTTTTCACGAATGTCCAGCGCAACGGAAACCGTTGGCGCGTCAAGAAGGCGCACCCCCTCCGGCACAACCAGTTCGGCCTCAATGGTGGCTTTTTCGCTCATGCCGCTGACACTGAAAGGTTCCAGCGCCATGCTCTCCACCCCTTCAAGCACCGCCTGGTCACCGACAATGCGCACGCTCTGGGGCGTGGCGACGGCAGAGGCCAGCTCAAAATTCGCCGCGAGCTTATCCGTGCCAAGCAGCGCGCCGCTCACATCCACCGGCACGTTTTTGACAGGATAGATCGGCAGGCGCACGGTGGAGGACGGGAGCGTTCCCACAACAATGTCGGAATTGACCACCTCATCATTCGCGTCATACAGGATGACGTCAAAGGTTCCGTAGATTGCCGAGGTGCGATCCGTAAGGTCAATCACGCATTCGGCATGCGTAACGCGGGCAATATCCGTTTTTGCGCCCTGAATATCCACCTTTGTGGTGCTGGACGCCGCGTCCATATCCGCCCAGTACCCCTCCGGCAGGTCGCCGCGGAAGGTACAGCTAACGGGAACGGTTTTGTTGACAAGCGAATCGATCTCCAAAGTGACGGTTGCCGGCATCACCTGCTGCACTACGCCAAACGCCGAGCTGATGGAGGCCTGAATGGGCAGCTCGTAGGTCTGCGGCTGGCTGATATTCTTGAGGCTGATGACGGCGGTAACGGAGCTCGGTGAAAGATCCGCATAGGTCGTAATCCGCGTGCGCACCGCAACGGAGACCGCCTCGAGAATCTCTTCCCGGTTGCCGCGCACGCAGAGCCCCTGCCCCATCAGCTCCGCCTCGCCGTCGAAGCTGGTCGTGACGTTGGAAAGGGTCTTCACGCGGTACGGGTTGAGGTCGGTCAGCACATAGCCCCAGAGAATCATGGCAAACAGCAGCGCCACGATCTTAACGGAAAGATTTTTTGTAAAAAAGCGTTTCAGCGCGGCAAGAATGCGCTCTTTTGTGATGTCATGCTTTGTCATGCTTTTCCCTCCGCTTTGCCCAGGAGAACGGCGCCGCCGACTTTTGCAGGAAGAGCTGCTCCAGAATATCCTGCAAGGCCTTTGCGTCGATATAGCGCACCAGTTTACCGTCGCGGGCAATGGAAATCGCGCCGGTCTCTTCGGACACAACGATGGTCACGCTGTCCGAAACCGTGGATACGCCCAGCGCCGCGCGGTGGCGCGTACCAAGCTCTCTTGCAAGATTGATGTCATCCGACAGCGGCAGAAAACAGCCCGCCGCGGCAATGCGGTTGCCGCGCACGATCACCGCGCCGTCGTGCAGCGGCGTGTTCGGCTCAAAAATGTTCTCGAGCAGCGCGCCGGTGAGCAGGCCGTCCAGCTTCGTTCCCGTATGGATGATATCGCCCAGCCCCGTTTTCTGCTCCACGACAATGAGCGCGCCCACCCGCCTGCGCGACATGGCAAGAACCGCGCGCTGCACATCCTGTATCATCTCCATGGAGGAGAGGGAGGTCGCGTCGAAGAGCGCGCTGCTAAGATTCTTGCCGCTGCGGCCAATCCGCTCGAGCATACGGCGGAACTCCGGCTGGAACAGCACCACCAGCACCACAATGATGGTGCCGGACTTGAGGAACGCGTCCAGCAGCCAGCTCAGCGTATTCAGCTGCAACAGCTGACTGGCAACCGAGCACAGGAACAGAAGGCCCAGGCCCTTGAGCACCTCGTAGGCACGGGTCTCCTTGGTCCAGATGATTAGTTTATATAAAAGAACGCATATGATTATGATATCCAGCACATCGAGCCAGGTAAACTGGGCAAATCCGCTCGAAATTGCTTTGATGACCTCATCGTAAGACAAATGCGCGCCGTCCTTTCACTCCAGGCTTTGATCGGGATTTTCCGTCTCTCCGGGCTGCTTGATGTGCCGCGCAGCGAAAGCCTCAAACTCCGCCACCGCCTCGCCGAGCTGCGAGGAGGTCAGCGACCCGGACTGTTCATACTCTGCAAACGCGAGGGCATTGAGGCGCTCCCGCGCCGCAGCTCCCGCCGCGTCCAGCTGCTGCTCTTCAAGCGGCAAATCGCCGACAAAGGTGATTTTTGTTTCCATAGGCCAACCTCTCCCAATCTGTATTATTATAGCATACGATACATATATGGGGACATCCCAAATTTGAATTTATTATGGATTCTTTTCGTCCTCTGTGGCATAAATCGAAACGGACGCATCCTCCCCTTCCTCCGGCTTTTTTCTCCCGGTTCGGCCTTGTTCCGACATGTTTTCATTTTACCATAACATTGACAGGCTTTCCAATGGCCCCTACAATGGAAAACAGAAGATTTTTCTGCTGGGAGGCGCTTGGTTTTATGCGGTTTGGGCTTGTGAAGGTTGCGGTCGGCACGCCGGAAATCCGGGTTGCGGATTGCGGTTACAACGCGAAGGCGATCATCGGGGTGATGGAACGCGCGGCCGGCGACGGCGTACAGCTGCTGACTCTACCGGAGCTGTGCCTGACGGGCTATACCTGCGGGGACCTGTTTTTTCAGGAGGCGCTGCAAAAGGCTGCCCTTGCGGGGCTTTCCGCTGTTCTCTCCGCTTCGGAGCGCTGGAACATGGTGGTCGTGCTGGGCATGCCGCTTGCCGGGTCCTGCGGCCTCTACAATTGCGGCGTGGTTCTGCAAAAGGGCCGCATCCTGGGCATTGTTCCAAAAACCTCCCTGCCAAACTACGGTGAGTTCTACGAAAAACGCTTTTTCGCCCCCGCACCGGAGCATGCGGATACCATCACGGTGCTTGGGCAGCAGGTTCCCTTCTGTAAAAGACTGCTGTTTGCCTGCCAAACCCTGCCGGAGCTTGTGATCGGCGTTGAAATCTGCGAGGATCTGTGGTCACCGCTGCCTCCCTCCACGGCGCTTGTGCAGCGCGGCGCCAGCGTCATCTGCAACCTGTCGGCCAGCGACGAGGCCGTTACAAAGCCCGATTACCGGCGCACGCTGGTGCAGGTGCAGAGCGCCAGGCTGCTGTGCGGCTATCTGTTTGCAAGCGCGGGCGAGGGGGAAAGCACGACGGACGTGGTTTTCTCAGGCCACGACATGATCTACGAGAACGGCACACGGCTGGCGGAAAGCCTTCCCTTTGGCGAGGGCTATGCAGTGAGTGAGCTCGATCTCCCCTTTATCCTGCGCGAACGCAGGCGCATGGTGCGCTCCGCAGCGCTGACGGAGGACTTTACAACCGTGCCGTTTTCCCTGCCGCTTGTGGACACGCCCCTCACCCGCGACTGCTGGAAAACCCCCTTTGTGGCAGATACGGCGGCTGAGCGGGAAAGGCGCTGCGACGAGGTGCTCGCCATCCAGTCCCACGGCCTCAAAAAGCGCATCGCCCACACCGGCGTGAACAGAGTCGTTCTCGGCGTATCCGGCGGGCTGGATTCCACGCTCGCGCTCATCGTGGCAAAGCGCGCCATGGCGTTGCTGGGCCGCCCGGCCACGGACGTGCTGGCGGTGACCATGCCCTGCTTTGGCACCACAACGCGAACGCGCAGCAACGCGGAAAAGCTCTGCGACGCCCTGGGCATCCCCTGCCGCACCATCGACATCACCGCAGCGGTCACGCAGCATCTCAACGACCTTTCGCACCCGCTGGACCTGCCGGACGCCGCCTTTGAAAACGCGCAGGCGCGGGAGCGCACGCAGGTTTTGATGGATCTTGCGAATATGGAAAATGCGCTGGTGGTGGGAACCGGCGACCTGTCCGAGCTGGCGCTGGGCTTTGCCACCTACAACGGCGACCACATGTCCATGTACGGCGTGAACGCGGGCGTCCCGAAAACGCTCATGCGCAGCATGCTCGGCATTCTTGCCGACCGCGAGGGCGGCGCGTTGGGCGCGGTGCTGCGCGACATCGTGGATACGCCCGTCAGCCCCGAGCTGCTGCCGCCAAAGGACGGGGAGATTGCGCAGGTAACGGAGGACCTGGTTGGCCCCTATGAGCTGCACGACTTCTTCCTCTACCACATGGTGCGCCGGGGCGAGGACCGGGAAAAGATACTGCACCTTGCAGGCTACGCCTTTGGCAGCGCTTACAGTCCGGAGACCATCATAAAGTGGCTGGACGTGTTTTACCGCCGCTTCTTCTCGCAGCAGTTCAAGCGTTCCTGCATGCCGGACGGGCCGCGCGTGGGCAATGTATCGCTCTCGCCGCGGGGCGACTGGCGCATGCCCAGCGACGCCTCTTCAATGGTCTGGCGCTGAGCCGCTGTTGCCAATGCAGGACGGATACGGCGCTGACGCGGCGCGTTGAAACAGGAAAGCCCGCGGCTGCGGCCCAAATATGAATTCCCGCGCCGGCAAAGCAGAGGCCCTTTGCCCGATTGGCCTTCGCGGCCTCTGCCCTCTCAAAAGCGGAAAAGGGATTTGCGGCAGAGCCAGTAGGCACAGAAAGGGCCATCGCCAGCTGGAGCGCGCCGCCGCCCAACCCCATCCCCGGGAGTTTTTGGAAAAACGAAAAAAGCGGCGTCAGTCCGCTTCAGAGTGTCAAAAAAGTGGCTGAACGCCACTTTTTTGAGTTTTACGGGTTTTGCCTCTCGCATTCGCTCCCGGGCGGCAAAACCCGCAAAGTACCGCTTGCCCTGTCCGGCCGCGCTCAATTTCCGCCAAACAGCGCCAGTATAAATTCCTGGAGACGCCTGAGAATTGCCGTGAAAACCGCGGCCTCCTCCCTATCCTGCGGGGCGTCCGCCTCCGGGGTGCTCTCCGCTGCCGGGGGCTGCGTTTCGGCCGGCGCTTCCACCTTTGGGACATAGATGCTGTCCGTTGTGACGATGAATTTCACGGAGCCGACCGAAACCGTCTCCGTCGGAGCGGAATAGGCGGTATAGCTTTCAGAAAGCTCCAGCATGGCGTCCTTCCGGTCCACGGAAACCGCCATACCCTCCGTCTGCTCGTCCAGCTCCTTCAGTCCTTCGTCGCAAAACTGGCGGATGCCCTTGTACAGGCTCCACAGTCCTTTGCGCAGGCTCACCGCCGCGTCAAGAATCGAACCGCCGTTCTGCGCAAGGCTTGCAAGACCGCCCGCAAGGCCGGAAACGCCCTGCGTCAAGGCGGAAAGGTCCGGCGCCTGTATACCCGAAAGGATGCTGCCCGCATCGGAAAGCGCGCCGCCGGCGTCGGAAAGCGCGGAGAGCGCGCTGTACACCGCGTTCTTTTGCGCGTCGGTCATGTCGGTCAGGTCCATGCCGGAAAGTGCGCCCGCTGCGGACTGCACCTTCCCCGACGCAGCGCCAATCTTGCCGCCAACGCCGGAAAGCGCGCCGTTCAGCGCCGAGGTGTCCACCGCGCCAAGGCCCGCATTCAGCTGATTTGCCGCGTCCTTCAGCGAATCAAGCCCCGAAAGGAACGACTCGAGGCCGCCGGTAAACTGCTTCATGCCGCTGTGGAGCCGCTTTGCGCCGCGCTGGAGTTCGTCGCCCGCATCGTTGAGCTCGTCCACGCCGTCCACAAAGTCCCGCACGTCGTCCATGCTCTTGAGGTCGTCCGAATCCAGCAGATCCGGCACCATGACCGCCATGATCGATTCCAGCGAAAAGGACTTCACATCCGCCTCAAAGCTGAAGCTCTCCGCGAGGGAATCCGTCGCGTCCGCATCCAGATTGTGCGCAAGGCCCGGGAAGGTGGTGCCGATCACGGTGGCGCTGCCCGCCTCGGACATGATCTTAGCGTTTTCCACGGCAACGCGCCTGAATCCGTCGCCCAGCTCGATGATGGTGATGACCGTGAAGGGCGTGAACAGCTCCACCGGCTCGCCCTTGATCTCCACCGTGCTTTTGCACCTGTTCTCATAAGAAACCGTAACGCGCACGCGGCCGCTCCTGCCCGCGATCTCCTCCGGGGACATCTCCGTGCCGTCCAGCGCATAGCGCACGTTCATGGAGACGGGCAGCGCCGAAGAAGCCTTGCCCTGATAGCACACGTCCTCCCCTTCGGCCGGAAAAACCCATGCACCATCCTGCTGCCACGGCGAATCATTGGAAAGGATGTTTTTGACCTCCGTCAGACTGCTCCCGTCGGCCAGCGTCTCCCGCTGATCGGGGTTGACCAGATAGACGCTGGACAGCACGGACTCCACCGTACCCGCAGCATCCGCCGTAACATAGACCGTTTCCGTCCGCTCCACGTCCGCATCCGCCGCACGCGAAACACGCGCCGCCGGAAAAAGCAGAAGCGCGGAAACCGCCAGACAGGCGGAACGCCGCAACATGCCGCCGCGCATTACAGTATCCCCATAAGCAGGGATACGGCGCCGCTGAGCAGAAACAGCGCCGCAAGGACCAGGCAAAAAACTCGGACTCCCTTTTTCATTCTCCAACACATTCCTTTCCGAATTCAAATACTGCAAATCATTCCGCGCTCTTGAGCGACTCGACCATGTCCACGCTGCGCACCTTTTTGCGCATGAGGAGGTTGACCATCAGAGCGAACACAATGGAGAGCGCAGCGCTGTATCCATAGCTCAGCGGCTTGACATTGCGCACGAACATCACCATATCCACCTCGCAGGTCACGATGACAAACTGGTGCAGGTACCTGCCCAGCACCAGCCCCACCGCTGTTCCGATGAAGGCAAGGGCGTTGTTTTCCCGGAACACATAGTCGTACATCTCGCGATCCGTAAAGCCCAGCACGCGCAGCGTCGCAAGCTCCCGGCGCCGCTCGGTAATGTTGATATTGGTCAGGTTCAACATGACCACGAAGGCCAGCGCGCCCGCCGAAAGAATCAACACGCCCACCACATAGTTGAGTACGTTCAGGCTGTCCCAGATGTTCTCAAAAATATCCGTTGTAAACAGCGCGGTATACACGCGGTTGTCGGAGAGGAAGCGCGTGGCCCACGCATCCTCAAGCGCCGCCTTTTCCGCATCGTCCGCCTCCGTAAAGCCCTCGATGTTCGTGAAAATGCAGTTGTATTCCGCTGCGCTTCCCGTAACCGCTTCATAACAGGCGGGCGTAAAATAGATAAAGTGGTAAACATAGTTCTCTGCAACCGCGGAAACCCGCGCCTCGTAGGACTTTTCACCGCTCTCGATGGTCACGGTATCGCCCTCGCGCAGGTCATAGAGCGTTGCGAGCTTTTTTGTGATGACCACGCCGCTGTCGTCCAGCACGATGGGCTTGCCGCCATCGTCGGTCAGGTGGACCGTTTCCATCAAAATCTCCGGTTCATGCGCCACAAACAGATGAGCCTCAGTTTTGACGTCGCCCTTTGCGCCAGCGGTGGCCGTTTTGTCATAGCAGTAGGCCGTGTTGTACAGAGCGTCGCCGCCCACGGACTCCGCCAGCGCCCGGAGCTTTTCCAGCGCCATGGCGTCGTAGGTATAGGCCTGCAGATCCATCGTCCAGATTTTGCCAAACTGTTCGTCTGCAATGCCATAGATGGAATCCGACAATCCAAAGCCCGTAACCAGCAGACCGCAGCTTCCGGCAATGCCGACGACGCTCATGAAGAAGCGTTTTTTGTACCGCAGCAGGTTTCGCACCGTCACCTTGGAGGTAAAGCCAAGCCGCTTCCAAAGAAAGCCGATGTATTCGAGGAACACGCGCTTGCCCGCCTTTGGCGCCTTGGGCCGCATGAGCGAGGCCGGCACCTCCCGCAGAGCGGAAAAGCTGACGAATGCGGCCGCCAGCGTAACGCAGCCCACCACCGCGCCGATGGAACCGGCCGCAATTTCCGTCCAGTACGGAGTCTGGAAATCCGGCAGGCGGTACATGATGGCATAGGCGTTGCCAATGACCGTCGGGAAGAGCCAAAAACCGATGAGGCTTCCCAGGATGCTCCCGGAAAGGCTGGCGAGGATTGCATACATGAGGTACTGCATCACGATATGCGGCTGCGAATACCCCAGCGCCTTGAGCGTTCCCATCTGAATCCGCTGCTCCTCCACCATGCGCGTCATGGTGGTCAGCGCCACCAGCAGCGCCACCAGCAGGAAAATCAGCGGAAAAAACTGGCCCACCGCCGCGATGCGCTCGGTGTTCTCGGAATAGTCCAGATACCCCGGATTGTCGGAGCGGGTGCGGACATACCAGGTGGCGTCCGTGGTATCCCCATAGGCCTCGATTTGGCGCACAACGCCATCGATCAGCGTCTCATACTCGTCGGAAAAGCAGTTCAGCGCCGCCGCCCCCTCCACGACGATCTCCACCTCGGAATAGCGCGCGGAAAACATGGCCATCATGGGCATGCGCGAGCCGAGCCTGCCGATGGCGTTGCCGGAGGCCAGGGCAAAGGCATCGCTGCTGCCGTTGCCGATCGTGCTCGTGCCCCGGTCAAAGTTGGAAATATACTTGGGCGACTCCACAAAGCCGGTGATATACAGCTCCGCCGCGCCGCCGCTGGTGCTGAGCGAAACCCGGGAACCGACGGAAAGCCCAGACGTCCCCATCAGCTCCGCATCCAGCGCGATCTCATGGTCGTCCTCCGGAAGCCTGCCCTCCATCACCTCGGGCAGATTGACATCCGCGCCGTCCGGATCGATGCCGTAGTCCGGCAAGAGGGAAAGCGAGGCCGGATGCTCTTCCTCCGGCGCGAAGGGCAGGGAAATCAGATGGACGTTGTACTCCTTGTCCCCGCCGTCCGACGGCCGCAGCATGGCGTCCACGGTGAGCACGGGCAAAACGGACGCCACGCCGGGGAGCTTTGACAGCGCGTCCACATCGTCCGCATTCAGACCTGCCGTTGAGATGGCGGTAATATCCGCAAGGCGCGCGTTGTCAAGATAGACGTCCGCGGTGAGCTTCATATCCGGCCCGGCCGCGCGCACACCGGCAAAGAACGCGACCCCGATGGCGGAAATCGTAAAAATGGAAAGAAAACGCATGAGCGTATGCGCAATTTCCCGAGACAGATTTCGCCAGAGGTACTTCGTTTTCATGGCTGCACAGACCGTTCCTTCTATCGTCTTACCATTCGATTTCGTCGATGGAAACCGGGCGCTCGTTGAGGTAATGGCTGGCGATGGTTCCGTTTTTTACCTGAACAACGCGGTCTGCCATGGGCTTGAGCGCAGCGTTGTGCGTGATGATGATGACGGTCATGCCCTGCGAGCGGCAGGTGTCCTGCAACAGCTTCAGCACCTGCTTGCCCGTCTGATAATCCAGCGCGCCCGTAGGTTCGTCGCAAAGCATGAGCTTTGGGTTCTTGGCCAGCGCCCGCGCGATGGATACGCGCTGCTGCTCGCCGCCGGAAAGCTGCGCGGGAAAATTCTGCTTTCGGTCTGACAGTCCCACAAGCTCCAGCACGCGGTCCACATCCAGCGGATGATCGCAAATCTGCACCGCCAGCTCCACGTTCTCCCGCGCGGTCAGGTTCTGCACGAGGTTGTAAAACTGGAACACGAAGCCCACCGTACTGCGCCGGTAGAGCGTCAGCTGCCGGCTGGAACAGGCCTCCACATGCATGCCGTCCACAATAATCTCGCCGCTGGTTGCGCTGTCCATCCCGCCGAGGATGTTCAAAAGCGTCGTCTTTCCGGCGCCCGACGGCCCCACCACAACGCAGAGCTCACCCTTTTCGATGGTAAAATCCACGCCCGAGAGCGCATCAATCGTAACCTCGCCCATGCGGTACTGCTTTTTGACGTTTTTTAGCTCGATATATGCCATTGGGTTTCCCTCTCCCGTTCCCCAGGGGACTGGAACTACATATCATACAATATACCGTTTGACGGAACAAATGGCAAGCGGATTGGGATTGGTTTGAATGCATTTCACATTTGTTGCATAATTCGGCGGGGCTTTTCCCGGGCCGGGTTTGCAGCGATCTGCGGCGCGCGGTTTTTACCGCGGTTGACCTGCGCGGGATTTTCTGCTAAAATCTTTCCCAACAGAGTTTGAGAGGGTGATTTTCGCTGGACGTTCCTCCCGCAGGGAGTTGTACTGCGCTTTTATCCCCCGGCGCCCATCATATGACAGTCCTGGCACGGCAATGAACCGGAGCGGCTTTGCGCCGCCGGTCTTATGCTGTGTTTTTATGTTACGGAGGTAAACAAGAAACCATGCAAGCCGATCCGCTCCTGTGGCAATTCGTTCTGCAAATCGTACTGATTCTGTGCAACGCCGTCTTCGCCTGCGCCGAAATCGCCGTGCTTTCCGTTAACGATGCGCGGCTCTCTGTGCTCGCGACCGGCGGCGACCGCCGCGCGCTACGCCTTTGCAGAATGACGAGCCAGCCTGCCCGCTTTCTGGCAACCATACAGGTTGCCATTACGCTGTCCGGCTTTCTCGGCAGCGCGTTCGCTGCGGACAATTTCTCCGAACGTCTGGTCGCCTTTCTCATCGGCGCAGGCCTGCGCATACCCGAAAAGACGCTGGACACCATCTGCGTCGTTCTCATCACCATGATCCTCTCCTACTTCACGCTGGTGTTCGGCGAGCTCGTGCCCAAGCGGCTCGCGATGAAAAACGCCGAGAAGCTGGCGCTGGCCCTGTCCGGACTGATTGCCTTCATCTCGACGCTTTTTAAACCCATCGTTTCGCTGCTCACCGCTTCCACCAACGGCATCCTGCGCCTGCTTCGCATCGATCCAAACCAGGAGGACGACGCCGTGACGGAGGAAGAAATCCGGATGCTCATCGACGTGGGCTCGCAGAAGGGCGCCATTGACGTCGAGGAAAAGCAGATGCTCCAAAACGTCTTTGAATTTGACGATATCTCGGCAGGAGAGCTGGCCACCCACCGAACGATGGTGGATATGCTGCGCCTTGAGGACGATGACGCGGCCTGGAGCAGGCTTATCCATGAGACGCGGCACTCCTACTATCCCGTCTGCCAGGGAAACACCGACAACATCATCGGCATACTGGACGCGAAGGACTATTTCCGCCTGTCCGACCGCAGCCGGGAAAACGTGCTGAAAAACGCGGTGTCGGAGCCCTGTTTTATCCCGGAATCGGTCAAGGCCGACGCGCTCTTTGCGGACATGAAAAAGCGGCGCAATTATTTCTGCGTGGTGCTCGACGAATACGGCGGCGTCGAAGGCATCGTCACCATGACCGACCTCATCGAGGAGATCGTGGGCGACTTTGCCGACGAGGATGCGGACGGCGAATGCATCATGGAGCCTGTTGGCGACGGAATGTGGCGCATGTCCGGCTCCGTGCCGCTGGACGCCATAACGGACGCGCTGCACATCGAATTCCCGGACGACGGCATTGAAACGCTGGGCGGACTCATATTCAGCACGCTGACCGCCGTACCGCAGGACGGCGCGCAGTTTTCCTGCACGGTGGCTGGGTTGTCCGTCGAAGTGCTGCGCATCGAAAACCACAGGATTGAAGAAGCGCTCGTGCGCATTCTGCCGGCGGACGGGGATGCGGCGCCGGACGGCGACCAGGAAAGCGCTGCAGCTGCCGCGCACGCCGGCGCCTATGCGCGAAACTGTTGTAATTAACGGAAAGATCACTTATAATAATGTTGCATCATGTACGGAAGGGAGGATTTCTGCCCCATCAGCGCCGAACGCCGGGCTTCCCATGCGTTTGACGGATTCCAAGAGAATTTCCCTTTTGTCCGCCGGGACGCGATTTGGGCGGCGAAAATGGTATCCTCCTTATTATGACTGGGACCGGATTGGGCGCGCGGTTTTGCGCAGCCCTTGACCGGACGGCAGGAGTGAAAAACGGATGAACCACCCTCTTCCACGTAGACCAACCACCCTGTTGCTCTGCGCGCTTTTTTTGTGCGCTGTCTTTTCGGGCTGCGCAAAACAGGAGGCGGGCCTGCAAGGCGGCGCGCTGTTTTCCTGGAAACAGTCCGCCGTCCTTACAGAAAGCGAAACGCTGTTCTCCCTTATGCGAGAGGTGGGTTTGGAAACGCTGTACCAGCGCTTTCCCGACAGCCTCCCGGACGAAGAGATCGACCGTTTCATGAAATCGGCGGCCGACTGCGGCGTTGCGGTATATCTGCTTGCGGGGGAACCGGAATGGGCGCTGGATGTTAGCGGCAAGCCGCTTTGCGACACCGTGGAGCGCGCGGTCGCAATCAACGCCGGATTGGACGGCCGCCGTCTGCAGGGGCTGGTGCTGGACGTTGAGCCCTACCTGCTGGACCAGTGGGACGAGACCAGCGCGCCCGTCATCCTCGATGGTTTTTTGCAGGGCGCACGGTCCGCTTATGCCCGGGCAAGCGCCGCAGGACTGACGCTGATCCTCTGTATCCCCTATTACTACGATACTCTGGAGCTTACGCCGCAGCTTACAGACCTGATACAGTCCTGCTGCGACGGAGTCGCCGTGATGAACTACTACCGCGGCAAGGAGGCGGAGCACATCGAAACCGAAGTCAGGCTTGCCGCGCAATACGGGAAGCGCCTGATCCAGATCTACGAGTTGCAGCAGCCCGGCATCCATGGACTTACAGACCAGAACACCTATTATCACCTGGGGCTGGCCGCTGTGGAGGAAAACTTTCGCGCGCTCGAGCTTGCCTGTCCGGAGCTTCCGCTCACGGCTGCGCTGCATGATTTCGAGGCCCTTAAGGCGGTGATGGCGCATGAATGAGGTGTTGCGGCAGGAGAAGAAGTTTCTCGTCACCCTCGAACAGTATTACGCGCTCAGCCACAGCTTTTCCCATGTGCTGCACCCGGACGAAAACAGCAACGGCGACGGGTACCTCGTCCGTTCGCTGTATTTTGATTCTCTGGACGACCGGGATTTTACGGAAAAGGAGGATGGGCTTTTCCTCCGGCGAAAAATCCGGCTCCGCTGCTACGGCCCGGCAAGCGGTTTTGCCATCCTTGAGATGAAGCAAAAGCAGGGCGCGATGCAGAAAAAGCGATCCCTTCGTCTGGACCGGACCGAAGCCCAGGCCCTCTCGCAGGGCGACTATGCGCCGCTGCTGCGCCACGGCGAGCCCTTTGCCGCGGAATGCTATGCGACAATGCGGGCGCTGTGCTACCGGCCAAAGGCGGTCATCAGCTACCACCGCAAAGCCTTTGTTGCCAGAGAGAACCGGATTCGCGTGACCTTCGACCATCATCTTTGCGGCACGGAGAGCAGCGCGGATCTGTTTGCCGACCCCCTGCCGGAGTATCCGCTGCTGGATCCTGCGCTGGCGGTGCTGGAGATCAAGTACAACGGCTTTTTATTGAGCTATATCAAGGACGCGCTGCGCGCCCTTGATGGAAGCGAGCTGTCGGTCAGCAAATATTGCCTCGGACGCGCCGTCAGCAAACACTATACCTTTTGAAAGCGAGGTGGCGATGCCATGCGGGATTACCTGCTAACCGTTCTCGAACAGGGCGGCAACCTGAGCGCCGAGGAGATCGTACTCCATATTCTTTCCTCTGCGGCTATCAGTATTGCGATCTATATCTCCTACTGGTTTACGCATGCCGGCACGGCCTACAGCCGGAAATTCAACGTCTCTCTCATAACGCTCACCGTTCTGACCGGCACGGTCATGACCGTGATCGGCAACAATGTGGCGTTGTCGCTGGGCATGGTCGGCGCGCTGTCCATCGTGCGGTTTCGCACGGCCATCAAGGATTCCCGGGACACGGCCTATATTTTCTGGGCGATCGTCGTGGGCATCTGCTGCGGCGTAGGGGATTACCTCGTTGCCGGTGTCGGCTCCGCAGTGGTATTTCTGTTGCTTTTGCTGTTTGGCCGCGTGCGCAACGAAAACCGGATTCTTCTTATTGTCCGCGCCGCCCGGAGCCGTGAGCTGGATGTGGAAGGCCTGATATTCCGCTATTTCAGCCACAAAGCGCTGCTCAAGGTAAAGAATACCACGGCGGACAGCGTGGAATTCATCTACGAAATGACACGCGGCGCCTACCGTCTCTCCGACAAGAAGGAGCAGAGCATTACGCAGGCGCTCTATGGACTGGGCGACATCGAATACGTCAACGTCGTCACGCAGAGCGACGAAATCAACGGATAATGCGGAGCAAACTCGTTTACATCGCTGCCGCGCTCTGTATGCTGCTGTTATGCTTGGCGCTGCAAGGCCTGGAAGCTAAAACGGGACCGATGCGGGTTCACCAGCACCGGGTCTCCCCCGCTGCCCAAACGGCCAGCGCCGAAGCGGAGGAAGCGGGTTTTCGGACGCACCTGCCCATCGTTCGCCTGACGACCGGCGGGCGGGAGATTCCCGGCGCGCCCGTTCTGGAGGACGGCAAGTTTGCAGGCTATGCTACGGCGGAAAACGGCGCTACCGCCATAACGGCGGAGTTTGCGCTGATCGACAGCGGCTCCGGGGCAAATGCGCCGGAGGACAGGCCTGCGGTCTCCTCCCCTGCTACTGTGCGTTACCGGGGCAACTCCTCGCGTTTTTTTGACAAAAAGTCCTACAGCATCCATCTGGTAACGGAACAGGGGCTTGAAAACCCGCTGGCGCTTTCCGGCATGGCTGCGCATGACGAGTGGGTTTTGAACGGCCCCTTTCTTGACCGGACGCTGCTTCGCAACTATCTCTGCATGAACATTGCCGGGGAAATCATGGACTATGCGCCAAATGTCCGCTACTGCGAGCTCTTTCTCGATGGCGCATATCAGGGGCTGTACCTGCTCATGGAGAGCGTCAGCCGCGGCGAGAACCGGATCAACATCGCAAAGCCCGGGCGCAACAGCAGCGTTACGGGCTATATCGTCCGTTTTGACCGAGCAGACAAGGGCGATCATGAGCTCAACAACTTTACAAGGTATACGTTCAGGGCCGAGGTTTCCGCTCTTGACGTGCGCTACCCCGGCAAAACGCTGATCAACGAGGCGCGCATGCACTATATCGAGCAGGATCTCAGCCACATTGAAAAGGTTCTCTACTCCTCTGAGCTGAGCGACAGCAAAACCGGCGCCGCCAAATACCTCGACTACAGGGCTTTTGCCCAGTACTTTGTCATCAACGAATTTTTCCGCAACGTGGACGCAGGACGCTTTTCGACCTATTATTTTAAGGAAGCGCGCGGAAAACTGAAGCCCTGCGTCTGGGACTTCAACAACGCCTGCGACAACTATATCGACTACATATGGGATGAAACGGGCTTCTCCATGCAGAACGCGCCCTGGTTCGGCGCGCTGCTCAGAGACCGCCATTTTGTTGCCACGGTGGTCGAAACCTACCGAGCGCTGCGGAAGGAGGTGCTGAGCGACGCCTACCTCATGCAGTACATGGACGAAACGCTGGCCTGGCTCGGCGACGCGCCTGCCCGCAATTACGGCGTCTGGGGCTGGGTTTTCGATTTGAATCACCATAACGGCATGACCTATCTCACCCCGGCCGAACGCAACTATGAAAGCTATGATGAAGCCGTGCAGCAGCTGCGCGATTTCCTCACGGCGCGCGGCGCCTGGCTGGACGCGCACATCGATGCGCTGTTTCAATACTGCCACCCTTCCAAAAATACCGCCGGAGGAGATGGCGCATGAAAAAATTTCTGATTTTCGCCGCAGCGGTTTCCCTCGTCCTGTTGGGGCTGCGCTACGCGGTCTTTTCTCTGGGCTGGTACGGCGATCTTTCGCCGGATACGCCGGTCACGGCCGCATTCTGGACGGAGGGAGACGCGCTGTATTACCGGGACGCCTCCGGCGTTGCCGCACCCTTTGTGATCCGCGGCGTGGAGCTGCCCGCCAGCATTCCCGGTCAGTACGGCTCGGACTACGCCATCGACGAGGAAACCTACCTGCGCTGGTTCTCCCTCATGCAGCAGATGGGCGCCAACACCATTCGCATTTACACGATTTATGACGACGGTTTTTACAACGCGCTCTATCGCTACAACGCGGGGCGGGAAACGCCGCTCTATCTCCTTCAGGGGATTCAGGTCTCCGAGGCTGCCAATGCTTCCGGCAGCGACGCCTATTCCAGGGCGTTTTTCGACGCGCTCCTGCAGGACGCAAGGTGCGCGGTGGATGTGATTCATGGCCGCAGGAACATTGTGCTCCGTCAGGCAACCGGCAGCGGCAGCTACCGCCGCGACGTCTCCCCCTATGTGCTGGGCTTCATCGTGGGCAACGAATGGAGCGCCGACACCATCGCCTACACGGATCATACCGAAAAGCATCCCTCTGCCTATTCCGGCGCCTACTTTCGCACCGCGGAGGGCGCGAGCCGTTTTGAGGTTCTGCTTGCGCGGGTGCTGGATGCGCTTGCCGACTATGAAGCGGACAAGTACCATTCACAGCGTCTGTACGCCTTCCTGAATACGCCCGAAACCGACCCCTTTGCCTATGAAACGGTCTATGCAAGGCAGCTTCACAAATTTTCCGTTGTGGACGCGGAGCATATCCTGCCTACGCAGCGCCTTGCGGGGGGCTATTTTGCGGCCTACCGGCTGTTTCCTTTCTGCGAGGACTTCTACTCCTGCTTTTCGGTGGAGCAGAAAGCCGCGCTCCGGGATATGCGAAAGGGTCTTGACACGCAAATGGCGTACGGCGGCTATCCCCAGCTTCTCAGCCGCTACCACAGCATGCCGGTGGCCATCATCGGCTACAGCGCCTCCTCCTCCCGCGGCGCGACCAACGAAGACGGCCCCTGCACCGAGGCGCAGCAGGGCGAGCGGCTGCTTTCCGCCTACCGGGATTTTCTCCGCGCAGGCTGTGCCGGCGCCTGCATCGATTCCTGGCAGGATGCCTGGGACCGGAGCTGCTGGAACACCGCCTATGCCGTAGACGGAAACGCGGCGAGGCTCTGGCACGACCTGCAGACGGAAACGCAGGGACAGGGTCTGCTGGCTTTTGATCCGGACGGCCAAACCGCCGGCTATCCCGACGGCGATCGTTCGGAATGGACGCCGGCCGACGTTGTGCTGGAAGAAAACGGGCTCAGGCTTTCCCTCCGATACGATGCGCGCGGGCTTTCCCTCCTGATTGAGGGGGACGGGCTTACGCCCGATACGCCGCTGTATCTCCCCATTGACCTGACGCCGGTATCCGGCAGCATGCGCTCCGACAGCCCCGCGCTCTCCTTTTCCCGCGCAGCGGATTTCCTGCTTGTTCTCGGCGGCGGGGAAAGCCGGCTGCTGGTGCAGGCGCGCTATGAGTCGCTCCGCGCGGGCTTTCTCATGGAGACTGCGGGCGAAGACCCCTATGTCTCCTGCCCTGCCGCAGATGATCCGCGCTTTGTTCCCATCCGCATGATTCTTAAAAACACGGCGCTGGTCTCCGAGGATGCTTCTCCGGCGGAGATGGATGCGGCAAAGCGCTCCCCGACCTTTGAAACGGGCCTGTTAACCCGGGGCAATGCCAACCCCGCCGCGCAGGACTATCACTCGCTGGCGGACTACTGCTATGGCCAAGGTTTTGTTGAGGTTCTCCTTCCCTGGCAGCTTCTCAACTTCCGCAATCCCGCCGCCATGGAAATCCACGACGATTACTATGTGCATTACGGCGTGGAGGGCCGGCGCATCGACGCGCTCTACATCGGCATACAGGCCGGAACCGGTTCAACCCCCATCCCCATGGCCGGCTTCTCTCTGCGCGGCTGGGGCGAACCCGTCCGTTTTTATGAGCGGCTCAAAGACTCCTACTGGATTTTGCAGGAAGGCTGGGGTGGCGGCGATGCGGATTGAGATTGAAAACATCATTTACTGGTATCTGTTCCTCTGCGTCGCGCTGCTGCTGTTTCACCTCGCCTATGTCCTCTTTTCAGGGCTGCGCGGCTATCGAAGCCAGCGCCTGACGGAGCGGTGGGCGGCGGAAATCGGGCGGCAGCTCAGCCTTCTCCGTGAGGGTTTCCCGGTTGAGCCGGCGCACCAGCGGCGGCTGCGTCGCACGCTTCGGCATGTTGAGCAGCTGATTTCCTATGCCGAAGCCCTCTCCTGCTGGCGCGGGCAGGAGCCCGGCCTTGTGCGGGACTACCTCTTTGCCAACTGTCCCGCCATGCAGGAGCTGGCCTTTGCCTATCAGGGAAGAGAGAGCATGGAGCGGGCTTACTTTGCCTACTTCATCTCAAAAAACCAGCCCTGTGCCGGCGAGGAATACCATCCTCTGATGGGCGCGCTGCTCTCCTACCTCGAAAACTCCACCGTCTACTGCCGCCATCTGGTTCTTGAGGCGCTCTGCGCGCTTGGCAATGTGCAGGCAGTGGAAAAACTGCTGGCCAGCTTCAACGAGAACGCTTTCTTCCACCACCATAAGCTCCTCTCAGACGCGCTGCTGTCCTTTTCCGGCGACCGTGAAGCGCTGGCCGCGCGCCTCTGGGGCCACTGCGGCCAGTGGAACGTGAACCTTATGACCGCCGTAATCGAGTTCATCTCCGGCTGCTCGGACGCCTATCAGAAACCCTTCTGCGCCCTGATTGTCTCCGGGCAGGCGGAGGCGGAGCTGCGGCTTGCGGCGCTGCGCTATTTCCGGCGCAGGCCCTACGCCCCCATGCGGCCGATTCTCCTGCAACTGCTTAAAAGCGGCGGTTCGGACGTGAACCTTGCCATCGTTGCAGCCTCCGTGCTGGATCGCTATCCGGGGCAGGACACCGTCGCCGCACTGAAGGCAGCGCTGTCCCACCCGAACTGGTATGTGCGCTACAACGCGGCGGGCTCCCTGGTTGCGCTCGGACAGACCGAGGCGAGCCTGAAGGACATTCTCGACGGACCCGACCGCTTTGCGCGGGAGATTCTCGCTTACCGGCTCGGAGAAGCCGCTGCGGCAAAGGAGGCGAAACAAACGGCATGATGCAGGCGCTGCAAACCTATCTGCACTATGTGGGCATCTTCTTTATCGTGTACCTCATTCTGTACGCTTCCTACCTGTTTCTTTCCGTGATTGAGGGCGCGCTCCAGCTTTACCTGCGCGACAGACGCCAGCGCGTCCACAACGAGCTCAAGCACGAGTTTTACCTGCCGGTTTCCGTCCTCATCCCGGCGCACAACGAGGAGGTTACCATCGTCGGCAGCGTGCGCTCGCTCCTCGAACTCAACTACCGTCTGTTCGAGATCATCGTCATAGACGACGGTTCTTCCGATCAGACCGCAAAAGAGCTGATCGAGGCCTTTCATCTCGTCAGGATGGACCGGCCGCTCCATGTCCGCATCCCCTGCAAGCCGCTCAGGAGCATCTGGGAAGGCAGCGTGCGAGGTATCAAGCTCACCCTGGTGTGCAAGGAAAACGGCGGTAAGGGCGATGCGCTCAATATGGGCATCAACGCCTCTCGATATCCCTACTTTCTCTGCCTGGACGCGGACTCGCTGCTGCAGGCCGACTCGCTGGAAAAGATTATCCAGCCCGTGCTCGAAAACGACAGCGTGGTGGCCGTGGGCGGGCTTATCCGCATTGCGCAGTGCGTAAAAATGGAGCATGGCGCAGTGCAATCCTACCATCTCCCGTCCGACCTGATCACCTGCCTGCAGGTGGTCGAGTACGACCGCTCGTTTATGGCCTCCCGTATTCTGATGGACCGCTACAACGGAAACCTGATCATCTCCGGCGCCTTCGGCCTGTTTAAAAAGGATGTGGTCATCGCTGCGGGCGGCTACGATACGGATACGCTGGGCGAGGATATGGAGCTGGTGCTCAAGCTCCACATGTTCTGCCGCAACAACGGCCTCCCCTATTCCATCCGCTATGAGCCGAACGCCGTTTGCTGGAGCCAGGCGCCGTCCACGCTGCGCGATCTGGCAAAACAGCGCAGGCGCTGGCATCTGGGCCTGTTCCAGAGTCTGGTGAAGTACCGCGGTATCTTTGGCCGGCTGCGTTTTGGCCCTGTCAGCTATCTCTCGTATGTCTACTACCTTCTGTTTGAGCTGCTGTCGCCGATCATCGAGGTTTTTGGCATCGCCACCACCGTGCTTGCCGCTGCGGCGGGATTGCTGGACGTACCCTTTATGCTGCATTTTTTCGTGCTCTACGCGGTCTACGGCGCTGTGCTGACCATGACGGCCTTCTGCCAGCGCATCTACACGCAAAACCTGCGGATTTCACTGGCCGATTCGCTGAAGGCAGCGCTGGTGTGCCTGCTGGAGAGCCTGTTCTTCCGCTATGTGCTCTCCTTTGTGCGCATGACGTCTTTTTTCGGCTACCGCAGCAAAAAGCGGCAGTGGGGTTCCATACGGCGTATCCGGCAGAACGCGGAATAAGCGCGCTGTTTTGCGTCATACTGAGCGTATCCCGCTTCCCTCCGGTTCGGAGCGTTCAATACCATACGAAAGGACATGATAACGATGTGCACGGCTGTAAATTACAAAACGAAGGATCACTATTTTGGCCGAAATCTGGATTTGGAGCTTTCCTATGGCGAGACGGTCACCATCACGCCGAGAAACTGTCCCTTTACGTTTCGCAGGGCCGCGCCGCTCAAAACGCACTATGCGCTGATCGGCATGGCGCTGCTTGTGGAGCAGTACCCGCTGTATTTTGACGCGACCAACGAAAAGGGTCTCAGCATGGCGGGTCTGAACTTCCCGGGCAACGCGGACTACAAGCCGGAGGCGCCGGGCAGGGACAACATTACGCCCTTTGAATTCATCCCTTGGATTCTCGGCCAGTGCGCAAGCGTGGCAGAAGCGCGCCCCCTCCTTGACCGGCTGAACCTTGTAAAGATCGATTTCAGCCAGCAGTATCCGCTGTCGCCGCTGCACTGGATCCTTTCGGACCGCGATACGTCCATCACCGTCGAATCCGTTGCGGAGGGGTTAAAGGTGTACGACAACCCCGTCGGCGTGCTGACGAACAACCCGACCTTTGATTACCACATGACCAACCTCAGCAACTACATGAACCTCACGCGGGAGTACCCGCAATCCCGCTTTGCACCCGGGTTTCCCCTCAAGCCCTACAGCCGCGGCATGGGCGGCATGGGACTGCCGGGCGATCTGTCCTCCGCCTCCCGCTTTGTGAAGGCTGCGTTCACAAAGCTGAATTCCCTCTCCGGGGACTCGGAATCCGAGAGCGTCAGCCAGTTTTTCCATATTCTCGGTTCGGTGGCGCAGCAGCGCGGCTGCGTCGTCGTGGAAAACGGGGAATACGAATACACCATCTATTCCTCCTGCGTAAACACCGACCGGGGCGTGTATTACTACAAAACCTACGAAAACAGTCAGATTACGGCGGTCGATCTGCACCGGGAGAATCTCGAGGGCAAGGTTCCCGTCTCCTATCCCCTCTTCCATGAGCAGCGGTTTTACAGGCAAAACTGAGGCCTGCTTTGCGGAAGCGGCCCGCCGCGGCTGTCAATCGGAGAACACTTTTTTTGAACGGCAGCTTCGTCCTGCCGTTCTCCCTTGCCTGCGGGCCTTCCTTCCTGCTTCCGCTCCGGCCTGACGGCTTTCCCGCCGGGCGCCGTCAGCCCTGCGCCTTGATGCGGCCGGCTGCATTCCGGTGCAAGCGGCAATGCGCAGGCGAAGCGCCGGCTCTGACGCCAGCCCCCCTCCCTTTGTCGGCTTCCCGCCACAGTCTTATTCTTTCACTTGCCTTGTCTGGTGCCTTGTTTTATAATTCACTTGTTTTCAGAAGGTCAAAACCGCGATGTCCCGGCCTGCGGCCGGGCCACAGACGATTGGATCAAAACAAAGCAATGCCCGGAGGAGCCCCATGCATCAAATCACAGTAAACGGTAACGTAAGGAAGATCGATTATGAAATGAACGCCCTGAAAACGGGCCGTTGGGTCGAAGCCATTGCCGTGCAATACGCCGCCTGCTTTTCTGATCCCTCTTACCGAAGCGTATTCCTTTCCAAAAATCCGGATCGGGAAAACATGCTGATCGGCGCGGTGGGCAGGCTTATCGGCATGCGTGTGCGGGTTTGCCGCACAAAGCTGGAGGGCGCCGTGGACTACCGCGGAGAAACCGTATTCGCCTGCAGCGAAGAAAACGAAGAAAACACGGAAGGGTTTGACAGCCTCCCCTTTCAGAAAATTTTCGCGCTCTGCAACCGGCTGATGCGCAGCATAAAGGCTTATTTGCCCGGGGAATTGCAGGGTGTCCCCTTCCTTGGCGGCGTAAAAAGCATTCTGCTGTGCGACGGGCCGCAGGACATGGTGGATTTCTATCTTCCGGAGCTGGCGGTGTTCGGCACGGAGAAGGACTTTCGCCTGTTTCACGCCGCGGGGCTTCCCGCAGACGAGCTGCTGGCCGTGGAGCCCGCCGCGCAGGTTTGCGCCCCTCCCGCGATCTGCCGCCGAAGTCTCGCGCCAACAAGGGAGGAGTACCTCCGACGCATGGATGGCGTGATGAAAAAGCTGAAGGAAGGCGTCATCAAAAAGATCATCGTTGCGCGCAAATGTACCGTGGAAACAACAGCGCCCTTTGATCCCTTCGGCTATGCGGAATACCTCATCGATCGGTTCTACCAGGAGTATTTCTATCTGTTCCGGCACGGGCCTGCGCAGCAATGGATCGGCATTACGCCGGAAAACCTGTTCAAGCAGCGGGGACGGCAGGTGATCACCATTCCTCTGGCCGGCACGATCCGAAAGACCGGCGACGCCGGGAGGGATGCGGCGGCGCTTGGGGAGGCGACGCCCGGCTCAAATCTTGTGATTGAGCACGAGAGCGCCCGCGACTTCATGGTTTCGCAGTTAAAAGCGGCAAACATCGGCAAGGTAATCCTGGCCCGCAGCAATGAGATTCTGGAAATGCCTTATGCCTACCACCTGATGAGCGAAATCCATGTGGAACTGGATGAAACCGCCACCTGCTTCGATCTGCTTGCCGCCATGTATCCGCCCGCTGCGGTTTGGGGTATTCCGGTCAACCGGATCGAGCCGGTCATTGCCGAGACGGAACCCTTTGCGCGCGAGTTTTATTCCGGCCTGTACGGATACTGGGATTTTCAGGGAAATGCAGACATTGCGCTGGTCATCCGCTCGGCAAAGCTGGACGCGGAGGACAGGCTTTCGGTCTATATCGGCAGCGGCATCATCGACTGCGCGGATCCGGAAGCGGAATGGTCGGAGACCGAGAGCAAAATGCAGCCGCTCGTGGGCTATTTCGCCAACAGCGCCGCCTGTTTTTCACAGGAATAGGTTCCAACGCCTCCCCCGCCGGCTTCCGGCGGCGGCGCCGATTCTCTCTGGGGAGCAGCCCGCGGGCGCAGGCGATCCGCTCCCATGACTCTGTGTACGGCAAAGCGTTTCGGGAAGGCAAAAGCAATAGCGCCTTCCCCTTTTTATCTGGTTTCCCACAGACGAAAGGTTCTCCCATGGTCCATACCGGGCCTGCGGCGCCTTTTTCGTGGGCTGTGCAGGCAGGCAGGAGAATGTCGCCTGCTTTTTTAAATTCGGGACCTGCTGCGCGCTGTCCCTCCCCGCCCTTTCCTCTCCTCTGCCGGGCCGGGCCACCTTTCTCGCCGCAATACTCCGGGGCTCCGCATTGGACAAAAACCGCCGCGCCATAGCACTGGCCCCAAACGCCGCAAAAAATTCCGCCACAGGAGAAATTGACACAAAGCCGGCTGCCAGGCAGTGCGGCCTTTTGGTGGAAGCGGGCGGAGCGCCGGAAACGAGGCAGGGTGCAAGCAGCGACACTTGAGAGCGCAATTTTCGAAAAAAAACGTTTCGATTCCCATAGACAAAATGTTTTTTTTCATCTATAATGTCTCCAATGGTTATTTTTTTGAAAAAATAACGTTGAGGAACGGATGGTAGGCATGGAAAGAATTCGAAACCGCAAAGGAAGGGAACCGGGGGCGCAGCGCGCAGGCCTTCGTCCCGTTCGCATGCTGTTTTTTCTCGCGGCAATTCTTCTGGTCATCTTTCTCCTCTCTTTTTCGATCGGGCGGTACGGCGTACCGGCGGATCAGGTTCTTCGGATTCTGTTCTCCCGCATTTTTCACCTTCCCATTGCCGAGACCTGGACGTCGGAAATGGAAACTGTGGTCATCAACATTCGGCTGCCCCGGATTCTGCTGGCCTGCCTTGTGGGCTGCTCGCTCTCCGCAGCCGGCGCCTCCTATCAGGGTGTTTTTCAAAATCCGATGGCGGCGCCGGATATCCTCGGCGCATCCAGCGGCGCAGCTTTTGGCGCGGCGCTGGCCATTCTGTTCGGCGCGGCCAGCGGTATGATTACGCTTTCCGCCTTCCTGTTCAGCATGATTACGGTTCTCGCGGTTTTCCTGATTGCGCAGCGCGCGCCGGGAGCCCGCGTGGTCAACCTGATTCTTGCCGGCATCATGATCAGCTCCCTGTTCACTGCCGGGACATCCTATATTAAACTGGTGGCCGACCCCACAAACCAGCTGCCGCAGATCACCTACTGGCTCATGGGCAGTCTTTCCGGGGCAAGGCTTCGGGACATCGGCTTTGTAGCGCTTCCTCTGGCGCTGGGTCTCGTCCCCCTGCTCCTTCTGCGCTGGCAGATCAATATTCTGACGCTGGGCGACGAGGAGGCGCGCACGCTTGGCATCAACACCAATCGGCTGCGTCTCATCGTTATCGTCTGTTCCACGCTTGTCACGGCGGCCAGCGTTTCCGTTTCCGGCATGATCGGCTGGGTCGGGCTTGTGATTCCGCACCTGTGCCGCAAGCTGGTGGGCAGCAACTACCGCTATCTCATGCCCGCCACCTATCTTGGCGGCGCGGCATTTTTGCTGCTGGTGGACAACCTATCCAGGAATCTGCTGGCCGTTGAGATTCCCATCGGTATTCTGACCGCCTTTATCGGCGCGCCGTTTTTCATCTACCTGATTTGCAGACGGGAGAAGACGCTGTGAGCATTGTTGTTGAAAAACTGAGCTTTTCCTACTGCACGCGGCCTGTACTCCAGGACGTGAGCTTCTCCGCGGAGAATGGCCGGCTTGTGGCAGTGCTGGGGCCAAACGGCGTCGGCAAGACAACGCTCTTCCGCTGTATCCTCGGCCTGCAGCGCGGCTATACGGGCAGCATACGGATTGACGGCGCGGACGCCCGCCAGCTCTCGGCCCGGGAACTGGCGCACCGGGTTGCCTATATCCCCCAGATTCACGCGCAGGCCTTCGGCTTTTCGGTGCTCGATATGGTCTTGATGGGCACAAGCCACGCCCTCTCCCCCCTCTCCGTACCAAAGCAGGGGGAAACCGACGCGGCCATGGCGGCGTTGGAGCGGCTGGGCATTGCGAAGCTTGCGGCAAAAAACTTTAACCATTTGTCCGGCGGCGAGCAGCAGCTGACGCTGATTGCCCGGGCGCTGGCACAGAACGCCCGAACGCTGCTGATGGATGAACCCACCGCTTCTCTCGACTACGGGAACCAGGCGCATGTGCTCTCCGCGGTGCGCGCGCTGGCCGCCGAGGGATACACGGTCGTCATGTCCACCCACAATCCGCAGCAGGCCGTCTTTTATGCAGATCTGGCGCTGGCGCTTTTTGAGGGCAGCGTGGCAGCATACGGCGCGCCCAGCGAGGTTATGGACGCCGCGCTCATCGAGCGCCTGTACCAGATGCGTATTCATTTGATCGCAACGGAGCAGGGCCCGGTCATCGTGCCCGCAGTTGAGAGGGAGTAGAGCCCATGTTTGTCTGGAGCGAAGAAAAAATCCGTTTTTTAAAGGATGCGTCGGAGTATACGCCCTTTAACGACGCCCTCGCGGCCCGCATCGCGCCGCATCTGCCCCCCAATGCGCACCTTCTGGACGCGGGCTGTGGGCTCGGCTATCTTTCTCTGGCGCTTGCTCCATACTGCGCCAGAGTGACCGCAATGGACGTTTCCGAAAATGCGCTGGCCGTGCTGCGCGAAAACATTGCTCTGTCGGGGGTGAGGAATATCGATGTGCGCGAGGGCGATGTATTTCATTTGCCGGAGGATTGCCGGTTCGACGCCATGGTATTCTGCTTTTTCGGCAGCGTTTCGGAAACGCTGGGCTGCATCCGCCGGCATTGCCGCGGCAAGGCTGTTCTATTGAAAAAGAACTGGCAGACCCACCGCTTTACGCTGCGGGAAACGCCGCTTGCGCGCTTCACCTTCGCCCAGACCTGCGCGGAGCTGCGGGCGCTTGGCGTTCCCCATGAAAGCAGCACCTTTTTCCTTGACATGGGGCAGCCCTTCCGGACGCCGGAGGATGCGGCGGCTTTCTTCCGAATGAATCGCCGCTCTGCCGCGCCGGATGCGATTACTGTTTCCGAAGTTTCCGACCGTCTCACCAAAACGGGAGACAGCAGGTTTCCCTACTATCTCCCCGCTGAACGTCCCGTCGGAATGATTCTCATCAATGCAAAGGTACTGCCCGATGCTCTTAATACGAATTCAAAGGAGGAAGTGTTATCATGAAAAAACGTATCACAGCCTGTTTCCTTGCCCTCATCTTTCTGATCGGTTGCCTTGCCTGCGCGCAGCCGCAGACGCAGCAGAGCACTCAGGTCACCTCGTCGCCCGAGCTTACCGACGCGCCCGCGGCCACGGACGCGCCCGCAGAGCCGGAGCCAGCGGCCCCCGAAACCGTTTCGTTTACGGATTCCATCGGGCGCACCGTCACGGTTCCGGCCAAAATTGAAAAAATCGCCGTTTCCGGTCCGCTGGCACAGATCGTTCTCTTTGCGCTCTGCCCGGACAAATTCGTTGGCATTGCCAACGCCTGGGATGTCTCTGCGGCGCAATTCCTCACAGCGGAATACTATAACCTGCCCGAGCTCGGCCAGTTCTATGGCGGCAAGGGCGAACTGAATCTGGAGACCCTGCTGGCCAGCGGCGCACAGGTGGTCATCGACGTGGGCGAGCCCAAAGACTCCGCCGTATCGGATCTGGACGCCCTGCAGGAACAGACCGGCCTCCCCTTTGTTCATGTTTCCGCGTCCATCGCAACCATGGGCGACGCTTACCGCAAGCTGGGAGAGCTTCTCGGCCTGGAGGATGAGGCGGAGACGCTCGCCGCCTACTGCGACGACACCTATGCGCGCACCCAGAGCATTGCGCAAAGCGTGGAGAAGGCGAACCTGCTCTACATCACCGGCGATCAGGGCCTGAACGTCATCGCGCAGAACAGCTACCACGCCGAAATCATCGATCTGCTGTCCAACAATCTTGCGGTTGTGGACGATCCCTCCAGCAAGGGAACCGGCAACGAGGTGGACATGGAGCAGATTCTCAAATGGAATCCCGATGTGATCCTTTTCGCGCCGGGAAGCATCTATGCAACCGTTGCGGACGATCCCGTCTGGCAGCAGGTTACGGCCATCAAAAACGGCGCGTATTACGAGGTTCCGCAGGGGCCCTACAACTGGATGGGATTCCCCCCCTCCGTGCAGCGCTATCTCGGCATGATGTGGATGGCGCAGCTCCTCTATCCCGAAACCGCACAGTATGATCTCTATGCCGAGACGGCAAACTATTTTAAGATGTTTTATCATTGCGATCTGACGCAGGAGCAGTTTGACGCGCTCGTGCAAAATTCCATCGGCAACCAGCCCGCAGCATAAGGAGAGGTTCATGAAAGCCCTGTTTACCGCAATTCGCGATGCGCTTTCCGGCGGCGGCGACGTCGTTCTCAGCAGCATCATCGCCAGCTCCGGCTCCACGCCCCGCGGCAGCGGCGCAAAGCTGGCCCTCTTTGCCGACGGTTCCACCAAGGGGACCGTCGGCGGCGGGGCTGTGGAATTTGAAAGCATCAAGCTGGCAAAAAAAGCGATGTCGGAGCGCGCGGCCTTTTCCCACGGCTTCAATCTCACCAAGAACCAGACCGCTGACATCGGCATGATCTGCGGCGGGCAGGTTGTGGTCTACTTTCAGTATTTTGCCGGCGGCGACCCGGCGGCCATCCGTCTGTTCGACGGTATCGTATCCCTGTTCGACCGGCACGAGAACGCCTGGCTTGTCACGGAGATCCGGGACGGCGGCGTACAGCGCATGGACGCCTGCCTGCAGGATGGCAAGCCGCTCTTTGGCAGCGGCATTTCTCAGGAGATGCTCCTGCCGCTGCTCCGCTCCCGGGCGATGCTGCTTGAGGGGCAGCCCGGCTATTTTGTGGAGCCGCTGACCCGCGCCGAAACCGTCTACGTCTTCGGCGGCGGTCACGTTTCGCAGGAGCTTGTGCCCCTGCTCTCCCATGTCGGCTTTGCCACGGTCGTATTCGAGGACCGCGAGGCCTTCGCGGATCCTGCGCTCTTTCCGGGCTGCGTGCGCACGGTGGTGGGCCCGTTTGCCGCGTTTGAAAAGCAGCTCAAGATCACTTGCAGCGACTATATCGTCATCATGACGCGCGGACATCAGGCGGACTTTGAGGTGCTCCATCAGGCGCTCCGGACCGAAGCCAGCTATATCGGCGTCATCGGCAGCCGGCACAAGATTGCTATTACCAACCAGCGGCTCATCGACGCCGGCATCCCGGAGGCCGCGCTCTCGCGTATTCACACGCCCATCGGCCTGCCCATCGGCGCGGAAACGCCGGCGGAGATCGCGGTCAGCATTGCGGCGGAACTCATCGCTCACCGCGCAAAACACACGGAGGAATACAAGCATGGCTGAACCACGGCATATTCTGCTCTGCGGCGCCCGCGGCGTCGGCAAAAGCACCCTGATACAAAAACTCCTTGCCTCCTGTACAAGGCCGGTTTCCGGCTTTCTCACAAAGCGCCTCGCGCCGGACGAAACCGGGTTTCACCCGATCTACATTCACCCCGCCGGGCTTGCCGAAGCCCAGCGGAAGTACAGCGCCCGGAACCTGATCGGCACCTGCGATTCCCGCGTTCATAACGTTTTTCCCGAGGTGTTCGACGGCCTTGGGGTGCAGTACCTGACGGCAGCCCGGCCCGACAGCGTCATTGTCATGGACGAGCTGGGCTTTATGGAGTCACAGGCCAGTCTCTTTACCGGGGAGGTGCTTCGCGCGCTGGATGGAAGCATTCCCGTCATCGCCGCAGTGAAGGACCGCACGGACATTCCCTTTTTAAACGCGGTTCGTGCGCATAAAAACGCGACGGTCTATTCCATCGACGCGGAAAACCGCGACGCCCTGTACGAGCGCCTTCTGCCAATTCTCCGCGCCTGGAACGGGGAAGGCTGTCCAAAGCAGCAACCCTCCCAATAAAGCGATGGCCGGGACGATGTCCCCCCCGCCGGCCAGTTGGGACCGCGCCGCGCCTGTGTGGGATTGATGGAAGCGGCGCCCCGGACAGCAGCGGACGGCACGGAAACGTTCTGTGCCGTCCGCATCTTTCTTTTTTGGGCTCACCCTTTCGATCCGGCCCGTCGAACAAAGAACGCCTTGGGACGTTTCTGCTTTTCGTCGCCGAAATTCCCTCCAATACGCCCTGCGTTGCCCGGTTCTGACCTTATCCCATTTCTCTGATACATGTTTTTAGCACCCCATTTGGCCACCCCCCAGTTTTTCACAATGCGGAATGTATTTTCTGCATTATGATACTGACTTTCCGTATTACGAAACTTTTTGCTTGCCGCGGCGCTCCGTTTGCGTTATCGTTATTATCATAAGATACAGTGCAATCTGGCAGGGTTGCGGGGCTGCGACACCGATTGATCGGGAAATTCCAACCGCTACGCGCTTTCGACCAGGAAAACACAGGACAGTAGTACGGCACAAGACGGACCGAATTGCGCCAGAACGGCATTTCAGGCAACAACGCCCACTGCCCCGCAACAGCTTAAAAGGCCTTTGCGCCGCATCGTTTGCAGAATACGGAACATGCAAGCGGAAACTCCTACCCCTGGTTAAAAAAGACCCTCCCTCCAAAATGGCTTTGACCCGAAAGAATTTTCCGGGCGCTTTATTATTAAGAAGCGCCCCAGCCCACGCTAATCCACCCAATAAAACCCTGCCTCCCTTCCCGTGATCGTTCCCCCCAACCCGATGCGGGACGCAACAGCCACCAAAGATTCCAACGCTCTGTCAATGGGCGTTCGGATAAAAGGAAACAGAACAAGGAGGATTTGCGAAATGAAAAAGATACTCGTTTGGCTGCTTGTAATGGCCATGGTCTTCGCGCTCGTCGGCTGCGGCAAGAGCGCAGAGCCCGCGACCGAAGCGCCCACGACCGAAGCGCCCGCCGGGGCTGCCCCAGCGCCGGCAAGCGGCAAGGACCCGAAGGACATGAAGATTGTTGCGCTCCTGCCCGGCACCATCACGGATAACGGCTGGAACTTCATCTGCTACGACGCGCTGAAGTCCATCTGCAACGAGTACATGGACGGCAAGGAACCGGAATACATCGAGAACATCGCTGTTTCCGATATGGCCGGCTACATCCGTCAGTACGGCGAGGATGGATATGACATGGTCATCATCCATGGCGCGCAGTTTGAAGCGGCCGCCGTTGAGAACGCGCCCCTTTATCCCGAGACCAAGTTCTGCCTGTCCTACGGCTTTAAGATTGACGGCTCCACGGATCAGAACATCAAGGCAATCGACAACCTGGCATATGTTGGCCCGGTGGGCATGGGCGTTGCGATCGGCGGCATCATGGGCATTCTGACCGACTCCAACAAGGTGGTCTTCCTGGGCGGCATGGATACCCCCGCCATCTCGGATATCACCAGCGGCATCGTTCCCGGCGTCAAGCTGACCAACCCCGACGCAACGGCAACCACCGAGTACCTCGGCACGCTGACCGACCAGGACAAGGCGCGGGAAGCCGCCAAGGCCTACATCGACCAGGGCTACGACGTGGTCTGCGCCTCTGCCAACAGCGCGCAGCTGGGCTGCCTCTGGGCCGCTCAGGATGCGGGCGTCTACGCCCTCGGCTTCAACAGCGATCAGTACAGCATTGCGCCGGATGCGGTGGTTCTCTCCGTCATGCGCAACTACACCATGATCTACAAGGACGTGTTCGATAAGCTGGTTGCCGGCGAGTGGACCTCCGGCAAGGTCGCCTATGAACTCAATCAGGGCGGCACCCTCGTGTCCGAATGGCACGGCTGGGACGAGAAGCTCCCCAAGGAGAAGGTTGACGCCATCAATGAGTTTCTCGCCAAACTGTTCAACGGCGAGTACGAGGGACAGTATTGATCGAGAGCCGGTAGCGGTTTGAGATAACGACACGGCGGCCTTGCCTCTGTGCAGGACCGCCGTCTGTGCT
This sequence comes from Clostridiales bacterium, assembly GCA_004554165.1. Lineage (GTDB taxonomy): Bacteria > Bacillota > Clostridia > Christensenellales > CAG-138 > CAG-1024. The sequence continues at coordinate 47,590 of SFNQ01000020.1, forward strand.
TTAGGGGAGTTCTTTCTCCGGACAGACCTGAAAGTTGAGAGAACATGAAAAAAAGCGATTCTACAAAATTGAAAGCCACGATGGACGGCGTACTGCGGCAGTGCCTCGTGTCGGTCTCCGCAGTCATCGTCGCCATTCTGCTTGGCATGCTGCTGATCCTGCTGATGGGCAAAAATCCCATCGTGGCCTTCAGCGCGCTGCTGCAGGGTGCGTTTGGCAGCATGAATTCCTTCGCGGAAACGCTGGTGAAGGTCACGCCGCTGCTGTTCACCGGCATCAGCTATGCGCTGGCCAACCGCTGCGGCCTGACCAACCTGGGCATGGAAGGCCAGATGTATATGGGCGCTCTGGCTGCGGCAGCGGTGGGTATCTTTGTTGAGGTTCCGGCAGCGCTTCACATCCCGCTTTGCATCCTCGCCGGCTTTATCGGCGGCGGCCTGTGGGGCCTTCTCGCCGGCTGGCTGAAGGTGAAGTTTGGCGCGTCTGAGATCATCACCACCGTCATGCTCAACACCATCGCCATCTATTTCATCGAGTTCATGGTCACGGATCCTGCGCGCATGATGGAGCCCGGCGGAGTCAGCGGCCAGTCCAGCCCGCTGACGGACAGCGCAAAGCTCTCCATCCTGCTCCCGAATACGCGCGCGCACTGGGGCATCATGATCGGACTGCTCTGCATCGTGCTGTTCTGGCTGTTCCTCTGGCGCAGCAAGAAGGGTTACGAGGTTCGCGTGTCCGGCTTTAACATGCAGGCTGCCGCCTATTCCGGCATCAACACCAGCCGCAACATCCTCCTCGTGATGCTCCTTGCGGGCGGCGTCGCAGGCCTTGCGGGCGCCAGCGAGGTTATGGGCGTTCAGGGCCGCCTGTATGCGGGCTTCTCCCCGGGATACGGTTTCGACGGCATCGCCGTTGCGCTCATCGGTATGAACTCGCCCATCGGCATCATCTTTGGCGCGCTGCTGTTCGGCGCATTCCGCGCAGGCGGCAACCGCATGCAGATGAAGGCCTATGTGCCCTTCTCGATTGTAAACGTCATCCAGGCAATCGTCATCTTTGCCGTGGTGGCAAGCCAGATGCTGCTTGAGATCTGGAGCGAACGCCAGCTCAAAAAGCAGCCGAAGCAGCAGGACGCGTGAGGAGGTAGCAAATGGCATTTTTCGATTCACTGGGCGGATATATCAATACCGATATCAGTCTCGCGACACCGATTCTGCTGGCAGGTCTTGGCCTGCTGATCATCAACCGCGCGGGCCTTCTGAACATCGGCGCAGAGGGCACGATGCTCATCGCCACAATCATGGCGGTGTACGGTTCCTACATCAGCGGCAGCGTCTGGGTGGGCCTGATCTTTGCAATGGTCTCCGGCGCAGCGGTGGGCGCGCTGTTTGCGCTGCTGACCGTGACGCTCCGCGCCAACCAGACGGTTGTCGGCGCTGCAATCAACGTGCTGGGCTCCGGCCTGTCTGCAACGCTGTTCCGTATCATGTTCGGCGTCAGTTCGGAAGTCCCGGCCATCGACGTATTCCGCGTTTGGAAAATCCCGGGCCTCTCGGCGATCCCGGTCATCGGCGAGGGCCTCTTCTCCCACATGCCCATGGTGTACATCGCATTCCTGCTGGTTCCCGTAATGTCCTACTTCCTGTTTAAAACCCAGGCGGGCCTGAATCTCCGCTCTGTGGGCGAGAACCCGAAGGTGGCGGATACGCTGGGCATCAACGTGTACCGCACCCAGTACATCGCAGCCATCGTCGGCAGCATGATCATCGCGCTGGGCGGCGCCTTCATGTCCACGGGGCTCACCAAGTTCTTCTCCGAGGAGATGGTCTCCGGCCGCGGTTACATCGCGCTGGCCGCGGTGGTGTTCGGGCGCTATAAGCCCTCCGGCATCATGGGCGCGGCAATGGTGTTCATGGCGGGTATCGTCATTGCGAACATCCTGATGGCGCAGGGCGCCGGTATTCCGTACCAGTTCCTGAACATGATCCCATATGTGCTGACGGTCATCGCGCTTGCGGCATTCGCGCACAGCGCAGTGGCGCCGGCAGCGTTGGGCAAGCCTTACAAGCGCGGTTAAGGGGGGAATGAACGGATGGCTACAATTCTTGAAATGCGGCATATTTACAAGCAGTTCCCCGGCGTGCTGGCAAACGCGGACGTCTGCCTCCAGGTTGAGGCCGGCGAAGTGCATACCCTGCTCGGCGAGAACGGCGCAGGCAAGAGCACGCTCATGAATGTGCTCTGCGGGCTGTATAAGCCGACCTCCGGCGAAATCCTCATCGAGGGCAAGCCGGTCAGGTTCAATTCCGCGAAGGACTCCATGGCCATCGGCATCGGCATGGTGCACCAGCACTTCATGCTGATCCCGACCATGACCGTGGTGGAAAACTGCCTCATCGGTTCCCACGATGCGGGCGGCATGAAGCTCGATCTCAAAACCGCCGCACAGAAGATCTCGGCGCTTGCCAAAGAATACAGCATGGAGCTGGATCCCTATAAGAAAATCGGCGATCTGGCAGTCGGCGAACGTCAGCGCGTTGAGATCATCAAGGCGCTGTTCCGCGGCGCGCGGATTCTGATTCTGGACGAGCCGACGGCCGTGCTGACCCCGCAGGAGACGCACGAGCTGTTCAACATGGTACACAGCCTGACCGATAAGGGCTTCACGGTGCTGTTCATCAGCCACAAGCTGAACGAGGTGAAGGAAATCTCCAACCGCGTTACAGTCCTGCGCCTCGGCCGCACCTGCGGCACCTACAACATTGCGGATTGCTCGGTCAACGATCTGGCGCGCCTGATGGTCGGCCGCGAGGTCAGCTTCAGCATCGACCGCAGGCAGCAGGAGCAGGGCGCGCCGGTGCTCCAGATTGAAGATCTGACGCTGGGGCAGAAGGACTCCGAGGTTAAGACGCTGAACCACGTGAACCTGACCGTTCACGGCGGCGAGATTCTCGGCATTGCGGGCGTCGACGGCAACGGTCAGTCCGAGCTGGTGGAGTGCCTGACAGGTCTGCGCCGCGCAAGCGAGGGCAAGGCGCTGTACAAGGGCAAGGATCTGCTCAAGTGCAGCACCCGCGAGATCATGAGCCACGGCGTGTCCCACATTCCGCAGGATCGCCAGCGCACGGGCCTTGTCATGCCCATGCCGCTGCGGGAAAACTTCATCCTGCAGGACTACTACACGGAGGAATTCGGCAAGGGCGGGTTCATCGACTGGAAATACGTCGACGCATACAGCGACAGGTTGATCCGTGACTTTGGCGTCAAAACGCCGGGACGCTTTGAACTGGCGCAGAATCTTTCCGGCGGCAACCAGCAGAAGGTCATCGTTGCCCGTGAGATCAGCCGCAAGCCCGAGCTGCTCATCGCCATGCATCCAACGCGCGGTCTGGACGTTGGCGCAATCGAATACATCCATAAGAACATTATGGATCAGCGGGACAGCGGCATCGGCGTTCTGCTGGTCTCCACCGAGCTGGAGGAAGTTCTGAAACTCTCCGACCGCGTTGCGGTCATGTATGAGGGCGAAATCATGGGTATTGTGAAGCCCTCCGAAACCACCGTCGAGGAGATGGGCCTCATGATGGGCGGCATGCCGCTCGAAAAGATCCGCGGCGGCGGGGAAAACGTATAAGCAAAAAGGCAGTCTGAAAAACGAGCCGGAAGCCGCGGCTTCCGGCTCGTTTTTCCCGGGATGCCGGAGAATTTGAGGCGCCCCTCCAATTCCGCATGGCGGAATGCGTTTTGCGCAATGCGGAAACGAAATCCTTGCCCGCAGTGCCAATCCGAGCTATTCTAAGAGCAGGGCTAGGCGAAAGAGCCAATGCGACAGATCAAAACAGAACGGGAGGAACCAACAACATGCTGCTGATTCAAAACGCACGCATCCTCGGCCACAACAAGACAGAGGATATCCTTGTGAGCGATGAAGGCAAGTATTTGAAGATCGAGCCGAAAATCGATGCATCCGCATATCCCAGCGCCGCAGTGATCGACGCGAAGGAAATGATGGCCGCCCCCACCTTCGTCAACACGCACATGCACTTCGACAAGGCCTATACCTCGCTCCGCGGCCGCGAGGACAGCACGGAAACCCTGGAGGATTCCATCCGCATCATGCACGACCGCATTCGGAACTACACCGTGGAGGACGTCCGCCAGCGCGCAACCCGCGCCATCCGCGAGTGCGTCATGTACGGCACCACAAAGCTGCGCACCAACGTTGACATCAGCAATCTCGACCCGAAGCTCGTAGCGCTTCAGGGCGTTCTGGAAGCCAAGGAGGCCACGAAGGACATCTGCGACCTGCAGGTCATCGCCTTCCCGCAGGAGGGTATCTTCCGCAACAAGGGGACCGATAAGCTGATGTACGAAGCCATGGACATGGGCTGCGACGTGGCCGGCGGCATGCCCGCTGCGGAGTGGCTGGACGAGCAAAAGCTCCGCCATGTGGACTTTGTGTTTGAACTGGCGGAAAAGTACGACACGCCCATCGACATGCACATCGACCAGTCCAAGGACATGTTCGACCGGTCCCTCGAGTACACCGCATGGCTGACGCTTGAGAAGGGCTGGGCCGGCCGCGTCACCGGCGGGCACTGCACCTCCATCGCCTATCAGAACCAGTCCCACGCCATCAAGGTCATGAAGCTGATCAAGGAAGCGGGCATGAACATCTGCACGAACACCCAGGTTCTTGCGATCATGGGCATCGACGCAGAGCCCCGCACCCGCGGCGTAACCCGCATCCGCGAAATGGTGGACATGGGCATCAACATCGCCACCGCGCAGGATACCATCTGCGACGGCTTCCACCTCTACGGCACCGGCGATCCCCTGGATTACGGCCTGATCGGCGCCTACACCAGCCAGTACAACACGCCGGAGACTGCGAAGCTGATGTTCGACATGCTGACCACCCGCTCGATGAAAATCTTCGATCCGGACGCCAGGTACGGCATTGCGGTGGGCAACGACGCGGACCTGAACATCATTGATGCAGACAACGTGCAGGAGGCGCTGCGCACCCGCGCATCCCGCCCCTACGTTATCCGCAGGGGCAAGGTCATCGCCTCCTTTGAGCGCAAAGCCACCCTGCTCTAAAAGCTCCACGCCGTCGCTTCGCAGAAGAGCGGCCCCCCCTGTCTCCTGCGAAGCAATCCAGCGCCCGGTCAGGCTTCCCCTCTTGGCCGGGCGCCTTTTTGCACCTTTTTGGCGACTGAGCGGGGGCTGCTCCCGCGATAAAGGCACGAGCCGGCCGGCAATGCAGGAATCCGGGCGTACACGGGAGCGCATCAGTCGCCGTGCGGGAGGCCGATCGACAGCATTTTCTTCCTGCCACAGGACGCAATTGCTTGAGAAAATGCCAAAACCATGGTAAAGTAATGATACTCTCCGGCAGGCCGGGACAGTATCCAAAGATGTGAAAACTGTCCCCGGATTCCCTCTTTTGTCATGCGGCCGGACTGTCTGGGAACCTGCCCAGTCAAAGCGCCGCGTCCTTTCTGCCGGACAGTATCGTGGTGTAAGACCTTCGGAGGTATCAGCTATGGCTTCCAATCAGATACAATCTCTACAGCGGGCGATCCAGCTGCTGGAGGCAATGGACGACGCGAGGCGGCCGCTCACCCTGCATGAGCTTGCGGCAGAAACAGGCCTGGTCAAGAGCACGGCGCACCGTCTGCTGGCAACGCTCAGAGAATCGGACCTGGTGGAACAGCTGGCGGATGGACGCTATGCACTCGGCCTGCATCTATTTGAGCTGGGCTGCTCGGCAGGATATATGCGGGACATTGTCTTTATCGCCAAGCCCTACATGCAGGCAATATGGCAGCAGACCAACGAATCGGTCAGCCTGTCTCTCCTGTCCCGCGGCGAGGCGCTGGTGCTCTCGCTGATCGAATCGACAAGTACCTTCCGCGTGGTGGCGCGAACGGGCTCGAAGCTGCCGGTACACTGCACGGTACAGGGCAAGATTATGCTGGCGCACATGACGCGGGCAGAGGTGAAGCGCATCCTTCGCGAGCACGGCATGCAGGCCTATACGGCCAACACCAAGCGAAGCTATGAGGAGCTGGAGCCGGAGTTGCAGCGCATCCGCCGGCAGGGCTATGCCGTGGACAACAATGAGTACCATGCGGGCCTCTGCTCCGTCGCCGCGCCGATCTACGACGAAAACGGCGCCGTCTCCTATGCCTTTTCCATCGTCAGCATGTTCCATCAGGCCGATACGCCGGAGTTCCGGCACGCAAGAAACCTCGCTCTTGTTGCAGCGCGCGACATCTCCTTTGCGCTGGGCTATCGCGGCGATGCCTTTGCCAACGTGGTCGAGTCCGCCGAAACCTCGGGGCTGCTCGTGCCGGACAACAGGCGCGGCAGATGGCAGCCCTGACCAGAGCGGAAAACCCATCCGCAGGAGGACAGCGCTTCCGCCTGTAAAACGGAGGTTTTTTTCAGGGCCATGCGCCCATGGGGCCGTCCAGCGCCAAAAGACCCAGCCTGCGTTATACGCAGGCCGCGATGCGTCCCGTTCCAACAAAGCCGCAGATTTTTCCTGCGCCTGCCGCGCAGCGCTTTGTCAATTCACCGGCCCGGCGGTACGCCCCACCCCTGCCGGGCGAACTCACCTGCACCTAGCCTGAAACTCCGAGGGTGTGAGGCCAACGATCTTACGGAAGGTACTGGAAAAATACGCAATATCGCGATAGCCCACCTGCTCTGCCACCTCGTAGATCTTCACGCGGCAATCGCGCAGCAGCTGCATCGCCACATGCATCCGATACTGGGACAGATACTCCAGCAGCGTATAGTTCGTCTCCTTTTTAAAGATGTGACAGAGGTACCCCTCGCTGATGCCGACGCTCTTTGCAATGGAACCGACGCCGATGTCCGAGTCGTTGTAATGTCCCGCGATAAAGGCGAGGGATTCCATGACATACTTGCTTTTGTCTCCTTTTTTGAGCTGCAGTGCGGGGAGCGCCGCTTCCGCCTGCCCCAGCTTTGCCATGAGCCGGGCGTGGATTGAAACGATCACCTGCTCGAGCTCTCCGTCGCGGAAGGGCTTGAGCAGATAGTCTGCCGCGCCGTAGCGCAAGGCGTTTTTTGCGTACTCAAAGTCGCTGTACGCCGTGAGGATGATGACCTGAGCATCACAGCCCTCCTCCCGGAGGCGTTTCAGCATCGCAATCCCGTCCATCCTGGGCATTTTGATGTCCGTAATGATGATGTTCGGCTGATATCGCAGCGCGGCGGCCAGACCCTCCTCGCCGTTCGACGCCTCGCCCACCACAAAGCAGTCCAGCGCCGTCCAATCCACCGACAGGACGATGCCCTTGCGGACATAGGGTTCATCCTCAACGACGAGCACCTTCATCATGCAGAATCCCTCCTTTGTATCGGCAGCACCGCCGTAACGACGGCGCCGCAGCCCGCTCCATTTGCAAAGCGCAGGCCATAGTCCGGGCCGTAATACTTCTTCAGGATCACGTTCACGTTGTACAGTCCGAGGTGGCCGCCGCTGCCCGGGCCCTCGCTTTGAAACCTTCTCAGCATTTCCTCCGAAAGGCCGCAGCCGTCGTCAGAAACGGAGATGCAAAGCTCCTGCTGCGCCGTCTCGCCCACGGCAACGGCGATGCTGCCGTTGTCCCGGTCGTTCAGGCCGTGCAGTATCGCATTTTCCACCAGCGGCTGGAGAATGAGCTTTGGGATCATGCAGTCGAGATAGGGCTCACAGCCGGACACCGTATAGGTAAACCTGCCCGGAAAGCGGATGCGCTGGATGCTGATATAGCGCATGAGAAGCTCCAGCTCCTCATAGAGCGGCACAAACTCCTCCGTGGAAATGCTGGAGCGCAGGATATCCGCAAGATCCATGGACATCTTCGAAATCTCCGGCACGCCATGCATCTTGCCGATCCACTTCATCGTGTCGAGCGTGTTGCAGAGAAAGTGCGGGTTCAGCTGCGCCTGCATCATGCGGATCTGCGCCTCGTCAAGGTCGCGCTGCCCTTTCACGAGCCGGTCCATATAGGTCCTGAGCCGCTGGACCATCCGGTTAAAGTTCTCCGCCAGCTGGCCAAGCTCGTCCTGACTGTTCCGTTCCAGCCGGGTGTCGAGGCTGCCCTGCTCCACCTTCGCGATGGCTGCGTTCAACTGGCCGATGGGTTCCGAGAGCTGCCGGCTGAGCCGCAGCGAAACGGCGATGCAGAGCGCTACGCCCGCGAGCACGATCCCCGCCGTCACCGAAGTGAGCAGCCGCATGGTCTCCACCGTGAACACCTTCGGCTGGCGCAGGACAAGAAACAGTCCGCTGGCCGGTTCCTGCCGCGTGGTAAAGCTGTAATCGTCCGAGTAAAGCGGCGTGCCCTGCAGCAGCATGGCCCGGAGAGCGGAGGCAAGCCGCTCCGTCTCCGCTGCATGGGAACAGTAGATCGGCCGCCAATGCCCGTCGAGCAGCAGGAGCGTGTTCTGCGTGCCGTAGCTTCCGTGCAGGAGCTCGGAAAGGCTCTCCCCGGTCAGGCTTCCCACAAAGTAGCCCGCAGTTTCCCCGCTGCTTCCGCGAAGCAGCCGCGCCGCCTGCAGGATCGCATTAGACTGTGTGCCATCCGTTCCGCGGAGCACCAGCGCATCCGGCTCCGCTTCCGCCGCATACAGGATTCCCCAGTCTGTGGGCAGCGACTGCGCTGCCCGCCCCGAAGTGGAATACCGGAGCGCACCCGTCGCGTCATAGAGGTCGAACTGCATATGGGCGCGCAGTCCCTCCGTCGCATCGTACAGAGCGAAATAAACCTGCTGGCGGAACGCGCCGCCGCTTTCCAACTCATCCGTGATGAAAGCGTTCTTTGCCAGCGACTGGCCCACCTGCTCTGTCGTGCGGTACAGCGCGCCCAGCGAATCTGCGGTCGCGTCCAGGAGCAGCTCCGCCTCCTGATGCGCGCTTTCGGTCATCCGCGCACGGAAGATGACGATGAGCAGCACGCTGCAGAGAATGAGCGGGATCACCGTGAGCAGCAGCATGGAGAGAAAAATCCTGTTGCGGAAAGTGCCGCAAAACGCCCGCTTCATGCGACGCCCCCCGTCCCTGCAAGCGCCGCCCAACACGCAAGGATATCGTCGTGCGCTGCGCTGGCCCAGGTCAGGTTATAATCGATGAGCCTGAGTTCCGCCTGCGCAGTCAGCCGGTCGGACGGCGGCACATCCGTCCGCACGGAACGGCGGTAGAAGGCAGCCACGCGCTTTTGCACGTCGATGCCGATGACAAAGTCCAGAAATCGTCTGGCGTTCTCCTCGTGCGGCGCCCCCTTGATGAGCGCGCTGCCGTCCGGCACGGCGCTTGTGCCCTCCGCGGGATAGAGCAGCTGGATGTCGTCTCCCGCCGCAATGCGCTTGAGCGCCGTTTCCTCAAGGGTCACGCCGACGGGGAGCGTACCGTCCGCCACCGCCTCCACCACGTCGCCGGAGCCGGCGCACTGCCTGCCATCCAGGTTTTCTGCAAAGCGGGCCAGAATCTCCTCCGTCGTTCCCGGCAGCACCTGGCAGAGCGTTGCAAGCGCCGTGTAGCTCGAGCCGGAGGTGGCGGGATCCGCAAAGGCGATGCGCCCCTTCCACTTCGGATCGACCAGATCGCTCCAGCCCGTGAGCTCCTCTTCCGCAACCAGCTTTTTGTTATAGATGAGCACGAAGGGCAGCGTTGTAAACGGCGCCCAGCAGTGATCCTCCGAGCGGCAGCCCGGCAGCAAACGGGATTCTTCGCTGCTCTCGTAGGCGTCAAAATACCGTTTGTAGGAAGCGAGGCTCTCCACGCCGCCGCCAAACATGATGTCGCCGGCGGGCGCGTCCGCCTCCTTTGCGATGCGCGCCAGCAGCTCGTTGGTGCCGCCGGTTTCCACCGTGACCCAGATGCCGGTACGGCTCTCAAACTCCGCGATGATCGGGCCGTAAACCTCCGGCTTATGCGAGGTATACACCACAAGCCGTTCGCTCTCCGCCGGCGCAAACGCCGCATCGTCCTCGCCCCGTTCCGCACAGCCGCCAAGCCCTGCCAGCGTCAGCAGAGCCATCAGCAGTCCGGCGAGAGAGCGTCCCCTTCGTTTCATCCCGGTTTCCATCCTTTGATTTGGAAGTATCGTATGAACGCACCCCGCGCTTTCCCGCGGGGTGTGCTTCGAAAGATCAGAGCCTGGGGATCCAGTCGGTTATGATGTGCGCCACGGCGTCGGAATTGTTGTCCGGTACGACGTGATCCGCCATGGCCCGAATCTCCCCGATTGCATTCTCCGGCGCGAAGGAGACGTCCGCCTCGCGGAGCATGGCCGCATCGTTCCAGTAATCGCCGACGCAGAGAATCTTCCGCCCGGCAGTCTCCGGCAGCGCCCGCACGGTGCGAACGCCCGTTCCCTTGTTGACGCCGGCGGGCAGAAGCTCAAAATACTTCGCGTCCCTGACGATGTCCGTCGTTCCCTGCATGATTTCAAACGCCCTGTCAAGCCCGCGGGCACAGAGCATCGCTTCCGCGGCTTTCTGCTCCGCCTCCGGTCCAAAGATCAGAAGTTTGATCCAGTCCTCCCCCGCCAGCTCCTCCGCGGTACAGAATTTGCAGGGGCGGTGGATGTCGAGGTAGGGCTTGTTTGCCGTCTCCTCCGGTGTAACATAGGCGATAGCGTCCCGGGTGTAGACCTGGATGTCCAGCGCAGGCGCGTGTTCTCTGCACCAGGCGATCACGCTGCGCGCAAGGGCGCCGTCGATATGGCGGCAATCGGAATACCGTCCCGTCTCATAGTGATACACCGCGGCGCCGTTGAAAAGCACCGAGGGCGCGTTCAGCGGAATGCCGGGCAGGAATCTGGCCGCATTGTCCTTCGCTCTTCCCGTTGCCACGCCGAACATGCCGCCGCCCTCTACGAAGGCGCAGATTGCGCGGCGATTCCCTTCTGAAATGCTGCCATCGCTTGAAAACAGCGTGGCATCCAGATCGCTGAGCAGAACGACGTCCCGGTATTGCATGCTGGTTCTTCCTCTTATCTGTCAATTCTTCGCGTAACCAAGTATAGCATATCACGATCTTCTTCGCAGCGGCAATTCTTTGAAATATCCGATTTTTTAAAATAATAACAAAACTGTCCCCTGTCATCCCCCTTGCGCTTTCCTGTAAAATGGTGGTGTCAGGGCGGGGTCTCCGCCCATACAAATCATATCAGGAGGAAAACAGAATGAAAAAGTTCATCGCGCTCATGATGGCTCTTGCAATGGTTCTGAGCCTGGTCGCCTGCGCCGGTGCGCCCGCAACCACGGAACCCGCAGCCGAGCCCAAGAACGAGGGTCCTGCCGCCGCGGAACCGTCCGCGGTCGAGCCCGTGGCAGAACCCGAGGCAAACCTCACCGCTACGCAGCAGATCATCAGGGAAGCTGAAGGCATGAGCCTCGAAGAGCTGGCCAAGAAGGCGATCGAGGAATCCAACGGCGCAACCTTCTACGGCGTCGGCAACTCCAGCCGCGGCAAGTCCGCTCTGCCGCTCTTCATCGAGTACCTGCAGAGCATCGACCCGAATTACACCATGGAGTTCGACTGGCAGCAGCCGAAGAACAACAAAATCTTCGATCAGCTCACCGCCGACTCGCTGAAGGATGTGGGCACCTATGCCATGACGCTCATCCAGGACGGCAACCAGATCGAGAGCAAGATGGTTAAAACCGGTATCCTTGATACCTTTGTGCCGCTGGACTGGGCCAACGCCAACGGAACCACCGCGGATGCATATGAGGGCTATCTCCCGCTGCAGACGCTGAACAAGGTCTTCATGTTCAACAACACCGGCGCAAAGACCTACAAGAACTGCTGGGACTTTGTGGCCGAGGGCGAGCATGGCCTCTACATGGACATCGACTCTGAGATCGTCGGCAAAAACTTCCTCTATATGCTGACCCAGGACACCTATGCCGCTTACCTGAAGGCTGCTTACGACAAGCTCGACGCCGACAAGCAGGCCTACTTCAAGCCCGTTATTGACGAGATGGCAAACGATGCTGCCGACCTGGGCCTTGGCGCAGACGGCGCATACGCACTGGCCTGGATCAAGCTGTGGGTTGAGAGCTACAACGCCCAGACCGACGACGGCCCGATCTGCAACACCCTGGTCGACAAATCCGCCACCGATCAGTTCGGCCTGCTGGTCTACTCGAAGCTCCGCTCCGTCGAGGAGTCCGACTCCGTCTCGAAGAACAACATCACCGTCGCTGCTTATCAGGATGACTACACCGGCATCGGCGGCTATGGCTACTGCCATTACCTGTTCGTAACCGACAACAGCCCGCTTCCCTGGACCGCCTGCGCCTTCATCGCTTACATGACCTGCACCGCTGACGGCTTCAGCGCATGGGGCAAGGATATGGGCGGTTATTCCGCAAATCCCGAAGTCGCAGCGGCCACCGAGGAGAAGTACGGCCACAGCAAGGGCGGCTATGACGAGAATGGCGTAAACGTCTTCGATTGCAAGAATGACCGCGGCTTCGACTGGTGGAAGAGCCAGGGCGAGCTCGTCATTGAGGATCCTGCCTACTGCGCATCCGTGGCCTTCACCGTTGGCAGCTGGATCGAGATGCTGACCAAGTACACGGCGGGCTAAGTCTCAGACAAGCCCTTATCAAAAGTGTAATGCTGCCGGTCTGTCCGGGCGTGTGTCTCCATGCGCCCGGACAGCGGGTTTGAAAACTTCTTGCTCGTCCCCCCGGTGCGTTCCGATCCCTTCTCTCCGGTCAGCCCCGGCCAAATCTGAACGCATTTCCTTTCTCGACACTCGCTTCACGGCATGGGAGGTCATTCATGCAGCGTACAGGCAAAAAACCGAGCAAATGGCAGATTCGTCTGAACAGGCTCAAAACCTATTTCGCGAAGCCGCAAAACGTCGTCCTTCTGCTTATGGGCATCGTGCTGACGGTCACGACCGTTGCGCCCATTGTCGCCATCGTGCGGGATACGCTCATCATCCATCCCGGCACGATCGACGAGCACCTGACCGGGATGTCGTCCGGCTATACCTTCATCAACTACGTCGATCTGTTCACGAGCAGGCTCGCCAAAACAAACCTCTGGACGCCGCTGCTCAACACCGTATTGCTCTCGGTGCTGTCCTGCGTCATCTCGATTCTGTTCGGCGGTGTGTTCGCTTTTCTCATCACGCGGACGAACCTGAAATTCAGGAAGTACCTCAGCTCCATTTTCATCTTTCCATATATCATGCCGCAGTGGACGCTGGCCGTTGTCTGGCAGAACCTGTTTAACAGCAACGCCGTGACCGGCACGGCCAACGGCCTTCTGGCTTCGGTGTTCAACATTACCATGCCGATCTGGTGGTGCAAGGGGCTCTTCCCCAGCGCCATGGTTCTGGGCCTGCACTACGCACCCTTTGCCTACATCCTGATCGGCGGCATCTTCCGCAATATGGACGCAAACCTTGAGGAGGCCGCAACGATCCTCGATACACCGCGCTGGAAAACCATGTTCAAGGTCACGCTCCCCATGATCAAGCCGGCCATCCTCTCAACGGTGCTGCTCGTGTTCGGCAGCGCGATGGGCAGCTACCCCGTTCCGCATTACCTGAACCTTTCCACGCTCTCCACCAAGTACATCTCCATGAACTCGAAGTACACGGGCGAGGCCAGCATTCTGGCTATCCTCATGATGATCTTCGGCGTGGTCATCCTGCTCATGAACCAGGTGAGCGTCAAGAGCCGCAAAAGCTACACGACCGTCACCGGAAAATCCGGACAGACCTCGAAGTTTAACCTCGGCCGTACCGGCAAGTACGTGATCGCGGTCATCCTCATTATCGTGACCTTCTTCACGAGTATTTTCCCGATCGTGTCCTTTGCCTTTGAAACTTTCCTGCCCAACCCCGGCGATTACAGCTTCCTCTACACCGGCAATGTCAATAACCTGACAACCAAGTGGTGGATTACCAACGAAAACGTCACCGAGAACGGCATGTACGGCCAGCAGGGCATTCTTTACAACGACATGATCTGGCATGCCTACGGCGGCACGATCCTCGTCTCGGTCTGCTGCGCGCTGGCAGCCGGTACGATCGGCACGCTGATCGGCTACGCCGTCTCGAAAAACCGCCGCAGCCGCTGGGCAAACTATGTCAACAGCGTGGCCTTTTTGCCCTACCTTATGCCGTCCATCGCAGTAGGCGTGGCGTTTTTCATCCTGTTCTCGAACCAGTACATCAACCTGTTCAACACCTATGCGCTGCTCATCATCGTGGGTACGGTAAAGTATATCCCCTTCGCCAGCAGAAGCTCCCTGAACTCCATGCTCCAGCTGAGCGGCGAAATCGAGGAGGCCGCGATCATTCAGAATATCCCCTGGATCAAGCGCATGACGCGCATCATCATCCCGATCCAGAAGACCTCCATCATCAGCGGCTACCTGCTGCCGTTTATGACCTGCCTGCGGGAGCTGTCGCTGTTCATCCTGCTCTGCGTGCAGGGCTTTATCCTCTCCACCACGCTGGACTACTTCGACGAGATGGGTCTCTATGCTTTCTCAAGCGGCATCAACCTGATCCTGATCGTGACCATTCTCATCTGCAACGCGCTCGTGAACAAGGTTACGGGTGCGAGCCTTGACAAAGGAATTGGAGGTTAACCTGCCATGCCGAAGATTGAACTCAAAAACGTAACCAAAAGATGGGGCGGCTTTTATGCGGTCGAGAACCTGAATCTCTCCATTGACGATGCCGCCTTTGTCACTCTGCTCGGCCCCTCCGGCTGCGGCAAGACGACGACGCTGCGCATGATCGCCGGCCTGGAAACGCCCACCAGCGGGCGCATTGAGATCGGCGACACGGTCGTGTTCGACAGCGAACTGGGCATCAACATTCCGCCCAACAAGCGCAAGGTCGGCTTCCTGTTCCAGAACTATGCGCTCTGGCCGAACATGACGGTCTATGATAACATCGCCTTCGGCCTCAGTAACATCAAGGGCGAGATGGCGAAGATCGACTTCGATGCAAGAAACGCCGCGCGCCTGATCGAAATCCTGAAAAAGCCCGAGGACGTCGTCCACGAGATCGAGGACTGCCGCACGAAAAAGGGCGCGCTGGATCAGAAGAAGGCCTACATCAAGCTGATCGATTCCTTCACCATCTCCATGTTCACGGCCAAAGAGCTCTACCGCTACGATCTCCAAAGCGCAAAGAACCTCTCCGCCCGCGCCGCGGAGCTCACCGGGAAGCTGGAAGCAAAGCTCGCCGCCGCAAAAGAAGCGGCAAAGGCCCGGGGCTTCGCACTGAACGAGAGCTTTGAGTTCACAAAAAACGGCAAGACCGTCATGGAAGAGCGCAAGCTCACCCGGGAGGAGATCGACCTCTCCGTGCGCCGCGTCTCGCGCATCGTCAAGATCAGCATGTTTATGGACCGCTATCCCGCGGAGCTCTCCGGCGGCCAGCAGCAGCGCGTCGCCATCGCGCGAACCCTCGCGCCCGAGCCGGCCGTGCTCTTTATGGACGAGCCGCTCTCGAACCTGGACGCAAAGCTCCGCCTTGAGATGCGCTATGAATTGCAGCGGCTGCACCTGGAGACCGGCAGCACCTTTGTATATGTTACGCACGACCAGATGGAGGCCATGACGCTGGCAACGCGCATCTGCCTCATCAACAACGGCGTGCTCCAGCAGTACGATCCGCCGCTCACCGTGTACGGCGCGCCGGAGAACCTGTTTGTTGCGGACTTTGTCGGCAACCCCGCCATCAACTTCATCCATGCGCACGGCGAGCAGGAAGCGGACGGCAGCATCCGGATGCAGCTGCTGAACGGCGCCCAGGCAAGGTTCACCGCAAACGATGCGCTGGATCTGTCCGCCTGGTTCCGCGCCCGCGACGAGGAGGCGGCCAGCGAGGCCGCGGCCCGCGCCGCCCGCGCCAGGGAGAAGGGCTACGTGGAAAAGAGCAACAAGGATGAAGCCTTCCACTGCCACATTGCAAAGGTCGTCGAGGACGATGATTCGCTGGCAGAGGAGCCCGTTCTGACCGACGGCGACTTTGTGCTGGGCGTACGGCCGGAGTTTGTCGTCATCACCGGGGAAGGAGCTCTCCCCGGTGAGATCTACGGCGCAATGCCCACCGGCATGGAATCCACCTTGAAAATCCGCGTGGGCGAGTTCCTCCTTACCAGCGTGGCCTTCGGCAGCTCGCTCTTTGCCATCGGCTCCGCCGTCAGGCTCGCCTTCACGGGCAGCGGCATCCTGCTCTTCGACCGCAAGTCCGGTCGTCGCATCGCCTGCGGACGGATGGAGATTCTGTAATCCGCAGAAACCGTGACAAAACGGGAGGGCTTCCAGGATACGGCCCCGCTGAAGCAGGCCCCGGAGCTCAGAACCTGTGGCCTGTTGATGGGGTAAGCAATTCCGCCCAGGCGACAGGAGGCGCCATTGGCAAAGGAACCAATGGCGCCTTCTGAGATTGTCGTAAAACCCCGGGGTTGATAAGGGGCCGCAGCACCTTATGTTCCATCCGGCTCTGACGACAAGTGCGTCAGAACGGATGAAAACCCGGAGGTTTTCGTACGTTGCAGGTTTTGCCGCCCGGGAGCGAATGCGAGCCACTTTTTCGACACGCTGAGGAGGCGCCATTGGCAAAGAAACCAATGGCGCCTCCTGTTTGAGCACCGGAAAAATGCGGCGAAAATCTGCCATGGAGAACTGTCGCTATGGGTTTTCCTGTCCAGGCGTTCAGCCTGGCATTCCGGCACCATGTCAATTGGGGCGACGAATCCCTCAGGGCCGGACAGCAGACAACTGCCTCCGGCCCAACACCATTCTCCCGGAAAACCGGATTTTACAGAGAGGGTTGGCCCTTTGTAAACCGTCAAAGCTGCGGGCTTACGTTCTGTTCCACCCGTTCAGCTGCTCACGCTGTCTCACATTCAGGGGCAGCGTCTCACTGTTCTCCATGCCCGTATCCGGCCGCTCAACCAAGATGATTTTGCTGCCGGCAGTCATGAGGACGTTATGCCACCGGCCTTGATTCACACAGTAGATTTTACCTGCCTCCATGGGCTGAATGTCCAGACTTCCGTCTGCATTCAACGTAACAATATGGTTGCCCTCCGTGACCGGTATAAACAGTTCGTCCGTCAGCAGATGCCGCTCCAGGCAGTCCATGTTGCGGGCATCGCTGGCTGGCTTATAATTCTTCACGCCAACCATCCAGGCCTCATTGACATAGGAGCGTTCCAGACCTTCGCCATTGTATTCAAAAATAGAGATGCTATCTGCCATGGATGTCCTCCGATTCTTTTTCATGCTATTTTCATCTGCAGGCGTTATTTGCATTCGTTGTTGACCTGAGGCCATGTCGGCCGCAGAGATCGGCAACCTGCGCAATTCTTTCATAGGGGATGGTCCCCGGCAGTGTGCAGTCGCTGCCAAGAATCAGCTGTTTCGGCCCCGCCTCGTCAATAACTCTGGCAACAGCGCTCTCCAGCGCCCCTTCGTCTCCGTCCGTTAGAGGGCCCACGCAGTTGTCCAGCCCGCCAAGTACAACCTTTCCCGGGAACAGGGTCTTCCCCTCCTGCAAGGAAACGCCGCTCTCCCTTATGCCCCAGTTTACAACATCGCAGGGATAATCAAGAAAGCGTCTGAGGTTGACCCTTGGTTTGCACATATGCAGAACAACATACTTTGCGCCCGCCTCATATGCCGCGTTTATCACCATTTTATCCAGGGGGGCGATATACCTCGCATGCTCTTCATCGGTAAAGCCGTCGCTCTCTCCTCCCAACGCAGCATAATAAATGCCATCGGCACCGGCAGAGACAAATTCCTGCACCATTACACACAGCGTTTCCGCAATGCGTTGATAGGCATCAAAAACCATTTGGGGCGCTGTGCGCAAATGGTACAACTGCGCATAACGACCGATGGAATCATATCTCGGGATACCGAGCAGGGTATGCGAAGCTGAAGCGACTACCCCATGGATGGTAGCGGCTGTTGCAAACTCACCGCATTGCTGAACGACAGCTTTCACAATATCCGCCTGCAAAGCGATAAAAGGCGCAGAACGGTGATAGCGTTTTACCTGCCCCCAATCCGAAGCGCATTGTATGTTCCCCTGGCAGGGGTACGTATGCTCTGTCATAACTTTGCAGATATCCGTTTTCGACCGGCGAAAATACTCCAAGTGGGCTTCAACCGCCTCCTGTCCGTAATAGCATTCGGGCGGAAAATGCATCCAGAAGGCGGTTGGTATTCTGTCAGGAATCTGCCCGTCTAACACGGCAAATACTCGTTCTTTACTGTTCAACTTCTCTACTCCTTACTCATAATAAACATTCTTCAGCAGATCAGTTCAGCGCTCAATGCCTGAGCATCATATGCAGGATTTCCTTATCGGTCTTCCGCATGCCTACTCTGCCAAGCCGCATCATGTTCATTGCGGTCTCTTCAATATCCGCGCCCACCAGGCCGTCTCCCGCTTGAAAATCCCGGCCCTGCAAGGCCAGATCGGATGCCAGCAGGGCAGTATCCACAGCCACGGCGATTTTGGCTGCACAGGATGGTTTCGCGCCATCACACACAATTCCCGCGCTGGTAGCCAGAGCGTTACTGATTGCGGAGGATATTTCCTCAAAATTCCCGCCGCGGAGCCAGGTTATCGCCGCTCCCGCTCCGCAGGCAGCGCTGACAGCCCCGCAAAATGCCGAGAGGCAACCAATCCCGGACTTCAGTTGAATTGCAACCAGATTCGCAAGGATCAGCGCCCGATACAGCCGTTCATCATCCGCGCCAAGTTCCTGCGCATAGACGACAACCGGCAGACAAACCGTAAGCCCCTGATTGCCGGAACCGGAATTGATAATTACCGGCATGGGGCATCCCCCCATTCTGGCATCACTGCCGGCCGCGGCAAGGGCCTTTGCCCGGGTTCGCACATCGTCGCCCCGGCTCTTGATCAGGCACGCGCCTATTCCGCAGCCATAGCAATTGGCGATTCCTTCCCTGGCAATCGCGCTGTTGTATTGGATTTGGCGATCCAGCAAATCCTGTACTTCCCCGACGTCAACCGTGGCAGCATAATCAAAAATTCCATGCAGATCCAAAGCCGTCTCACGGCCGTGGGCGGCTTCTCCTTTTGGACGGGCAGCTGTCTGCAAAGTGATCGCAACCCCATTCTTTTCAGAGCGCACAACATTTGTATGGCCGCCGGCCACTTCAACAAGCGCGCTCTGGTCCTGAGCGGTCATTTCGACAAGAATATCCAAATCGGCGACGTCTTCCAGAAGTTCAACATCGCATATTCCCTGCGCCAACAGCTTGTCCATCCGATGGAGCTGTTCCGACGTCACCTTTGACAGCACTTGAAGCCCTGCGCCGCTGCAACCGACTATGCTTCCCAGCACGGCGCTCTTATCAATACCTTTCAATCCGTCCGTCCCCGGAATCGTTACCCCTTTTACATTTTTTATCACATTACCGCTGCACCGGACCGTAATTTTTTGGGGTTCCCGGCCAAGAATCTCCCGCGCACAGGCGGCCGTAAAGGCAATGGCGATGGGCTCTGTGCATCCCGTCGCCGGTATCAGCTCCTTGCGCAGAAGCGCGGTAAAATAAGAGTAATTGTCTGCACCCAGCATAAACAATTCCTTTCCGGCCATTATAAGGTGTTCTTATACAACACGCCGTCCTTCATAATCACTCTCATATTCTCCTTGTCCGTCAGAACGTCCAAATCCTCCAGCGGGTTCCCCTCCAGAATCAAAAGATCCGCGAACGCTCCTTCTTCTAGCAGGCCAACCTTTCCCTGGGGGTAGGGGTTGCGGTAAGTACACAGTTCAAACAGATCGTGCGCACGGCCGGTAGCGCTGCGCAGGCCCACAAAGTTGCCGAACCGTTTCTTATATGCAGAAAAATCCTTGAGCTGGTGCTCTTCGCAAAAGTACTTGTTTGTGGCCATATCCGTTCCAAAGACCATGTTGAGGCCGTACTTTATGATGAGTTCCGTCTGCTGTTCAACGCCCCGCCTCACAATCTCATACTTTTGCAGCATATCAGGGGTATATTTAAAGTCCATCATCGAATCTTCCGTAAAAGCGGGACACGGGCATACCCAAACGCCATTGTCCTGAAGCATACGCGCCGTCTCCTCGTTCATCAGCTGCGTATGCTCCAGACTCATAACGCCGGCACGGATCGCCCGCTGCATTGACTCGTTTGTATACAGATGCGCCATTACATAGGTGCCGTAATCCCGCGCCGCCTGCACCGCTGCGCCAATCTCTTCGGGCGTCATTTGGACGGTGTACAGATGGTCAAATTTTGACGCAATCCCTCCGCCTAAAAACAGCTTAATCTGCGACGCGCCAAGAAACAATTGATCCCGCACGGCGCGCCGCACTTCATCCGGACTGTCCGCCAGCACCCAGACGCCGTTGTTCATCACCGGCGACATGTAGCCCTCCACCGTCCGCTGGCTCGCGGCGCCGGGCCGGTTGTCGCAATGTCCGCAGGTCTGTCCGATTCCGGAATGGCTCGGAAAAATACGGGGACCAATTGTATATCCATTATCAATGCACGCCTTAACGCCATAGATCATGCCGCCGGCATCGCGTACCGTGGTAAATCCCCGCATCAGGCATTCCTCGGCGTTCTTGGCGGCCCGAACTGCCGTTTCATCCGCACGCAGCGGCTCCATTTCGTCTCCGCCGCCTGTCAGCGCCAGATGAACATGCGAATCAATCAGCCCCGGAATAACAACACGATTTCCCGCATCCATTACCCTCTCGAACCGTTCTTCACTGACAGCGCCAGTCCCAATCTCCAGTACAAGATTATCTTCAATAACAATGTAGGCCTGTTCCTTCAGCGCTTCGTTGCAGCCGTCAAAAACGCGGCAATTCTTGATTAGTTGCTTCATTTTGCTTCCTCCTTCTTTGCGGCAACAGAACAATGGCACGCGGTCCAATGTCCGGGTTCTCTTTCCTGAAGCAGCGGCGCCTCTTTGCCGCACCGCTCAGTAGCATATGGACACCGTGTATGGAAACAGCATCCCGATGGGGGGTTCAAGGGGCTTGGCACATCGCCGTTGAGTAAAACACGCTTTGTTTTTACTCTTGTATCCGGAATGGGGATGGCGGACATCAACGCCTGTGTATAGGGATGCTGTGGCGCAGCAAACAGTTGCCGCTTTGTCGCCAATTCTACGACATGCCCCAGGTACATTACCGCCACACGATCGCTTATGTGCTTTACAACACTCATGTCGTGGGAAATGAATAAATAAGTCAGTTTCCGTTCACGCTGAATATCCTGCATCAGATTCAGCACCTGACTGCGAATCGATACGTCCAGTGCGGACACCGGCTCATCACACACGATAAGCGAGGGTTCAAGAACAAGCGTCCGCGCAATAATCATGCGCTGACGCTGGCCGCCGGAAAACTCATGCGGATAGCGATGCATCAGATGTGCATTCAGCCCCACATAACGAATCATTTCCATGACCTTTTGCTCCCGCTCTTCTTTCGTCCCAATGTGGAACGCATCCAGCGGGGAACGGACGGTTTCAAACACCGTCATTCGGGGATTCAGCGAGGCATAGGGATCCTGAAAAATGACTTGCAGCTTTTTCCGCTTGTTGCGCATCTGCTCTGCAGGCAATGCGAGGATATCCTCCCCTTCAAAGAGCACCTGCCCTGCCGTTGGCTCGATTAAGCGCAGAATACACTTGCCCAGGGTTGATTTGCCGCAACCGGACTCGCCGACAAGCCCCAGCGTTTCCCCTTTATGTATCGTGAGGTTGACACCGTCAACAGCCTTTACATACTTTTTTTGCGCAAAAAGCCTACTGCTGTGCGCAGGGAAGTATTTTTTCAGGTCCTTTACTTCCGGCAAAACTTCATCTTTCATCCGGCTTTCACCTCTCATACAAGAAACACTTGACCTGGCTGTTTCCATGCAAATAAACACCCGGCTCTTTCAAAAAGCATCGCTCTTCTGCATGGGGGCATCGCGTACAAAACCGGCAGCCGCGGGGCATATCATAGAGGTTGGGAACATTGCCCTTTATCGTATGTAAATGCTCGACCTCCTGGTCCAGGCGGGGAATGGAGGCCAGTAAGCCCTGCGTATACGGATGAAGCGGGTTTTGGAACAAATCCGTTGCACTGGCATATTCCATTAGATGACCCGCGTACATTACAAGCACCTGATCCGACATTTCTGCCACTACCCCCATATCATGAGTAATCAGCAGAATCGCCGTGTTCATCTGCTGCTTGAGCTGCGCCATGAGCTCCAGTATCTGTGCCTGAATGGTCACATCCAATGCAGTTGTGGGCTCGTCGGCAATCAAAAGGGATGGCTGGCAGGATAAGGCCATGGCAATCATTACGCGTTGCTTCATGCCGCCCGACAGTTGGTGCGGATATTCTTTTACCCGCTGCTCCGGCGCTGGAATGCCAACTTTTTTCAACATGTCGATTGACTGCGCCCATGCGTCCTTGCGGCTCAGATGCTTATGCGCCATGAACGACTCCGAAAGCTGACGCCCAATGGTCATCACCGGGTTGAGGCTGGTCATGGGATCCTGAAAAATCATCGCAATATCATTACCGCGAATTTCACACATCTGGCGAGGCGTCTTGCCTAACAACTCCTCTCCCCTAAGACGGATCGAGGAACCCGTTTCTATATGGGCAGCATGCGTGGGCATCAACTGGAGAATCGACAAGGCCGTTACGCTTTTCCCGCAGCCGGATTCTCCAACGATGCTCAGAGTTTGTCCAACTTCCACAGAGAAGCTGATACCGTCCACAGCGGGAACGACGCCATCCTTTCCATGAAAATAGGTTCGCAGATTAGTAACTTCCAAAATGGGCGTCATGCAGAGCCTCCTTTTCTTACTAAGCGCGGAGTCCTTTCCGGACTCCACGCTTATTAAAGGGACCAAACGTCAATCGGCAACTTTCCAGTTCCAAATTGCATAATTGGTCTGGCAGAAATCGCGGGTGTCGAGATTGCTCAGGCGGCTGTTGTAAGCCTGAATCATGTTGGGGCTATACAGCGTCACATAAGGCGTCCGCTCATTAAACAGTTCCTGGAACTGCTGATAAATCGGATACCGGTCTTCATAACGCGTATACTTCAACGCCTCCAGGAACAAGTCGTAATACTCGGAAGTCTGCAGGTTGGAGAAGCACGTCGTCGTGCCGGCCGCAAACTGCGTGGACACTTCGTGCGGTTCAACGGTACCGGCAGAACCCAGCAGCGCCAAATCCATGTTGCCTTCAAAGCAGGTGGACATTACCGTTGCGAAGTCGGCCGTCTGGATCCGTACCTTAATGCCAATGTCGGCCAGATTCTGCTGAATGATGGTAGCGGACTGCTCGCGAACCGTATTACCGGTTGGAACCATCATGAGCAGTTCCCTGCTTGTATCCCAGCCAGACTCTTCAACGATTTGCTTTGCTGCTTCCGGATCGTATCCCGCCCAATCGAGTTCAGCGTAATACGGATGGCTCTCAGGCCATACGCTTTTCATCACCGTTCCATGGCCATACAAAAGCTGATCGACGATCAACTGTTTGTTGATTGCCATGTTCATGGCGTGCTTAATGTCATCCGTCAGGTAGTCCCGGGCGTCGTTAATCGCCATATACTGGAAGTCAAAGCAGGGGACCGATTCAACCACCAGCTTTTCGTCAGCCTCCAGGGTGGCAACATCCACCGGCTGAATCCGGCCGCTTCCGCCCATGTTCAGATCGATTTCACCGCTGATAAGGCCGGAGACAATATTGGCCGCAGGCACAACGCGGATGATCAGACGGTCAATTTCCGTGGTTTTATATTCATAGCCGTCATGCTTGACAAGCTCGATCCGTTCGCCGGTAATCTCGCTGTCATACTTGAAGGGGCCGGAACCAATGGGGCTGCGCCAGAAATCATTGGTATGCATCTCTGCAAGCGGGATGTCGCTCAGCAGGTGTTCCGGCAGCACGACAAACTGCTTTAAGGTATTAAACACGGTCACGGGGTCCATGGGCGTTTTCAAAACCAGCTGAATGGTGTAATCATCAACCTTGCTTACACCAACGCTGCCTTCGGACAGCTGCGCGCCATTTTCGTCCGTTCCATCCAGAATGTTCATCAGATAACGCCGGCTAACGGATAATTCCGGGTTGCAGGAAATCTGGAAGGACCACACGACATCATCGGCCGTAACGGGTTCGCCATCGTGCCAGTGCGCCTCCTGGTTCAATGAAAGCGTCAGGGTCTTTCCGTCCTCAGACACCTTAACTTCGGTCACTTCACGCGGAACGAGCTCTCCGTCCATGGAGACATCCATCAGTCGGTCATAAATCATGATGTTCAGTATCTCATCATATGTGCCGCTGATCTCATAGGGATACAAGTTGGTCCAGGGAGAGGTAATTGCTCCCACTACTACCTTTTCCTGATCTGCGCTTGCGGAGGAAGCGGCAGGGTCGGTCGTCGTAGTGGTGGCAGGATCAGTTGCAGTAGTCGAGGAGGATGAGGACGGGTCTACGGGAGCACACCCTGCAAGCATCGCCACCATCGTCAACAATGCAAGACAACGAATGAGTTTTTTCATGGTTTTTCCCTTTCTTTTTATTTGCTATCGCATAAATGCGCTTAGCTCATACTTTTGTCTTTGGGTCAAGCGCATCGCGCAGGCCATCGCCAAAGAAATTGATGCTCAAAACAGTAACCAGCAGTGCCAATCCGGCCGGAACCCAAAACCAGGGTTTTTGCGAAAGAATGGTTATGGACTGGGCCGCATACATAATGTTTCCCCACGAAGCCTGTGGCGGCTGAACACCCATGCCAAGAAAGCTGAGGCCGGATTCCTGCAAAATGGCGCTGGCTATGCTGAACGTAAAGGTAATTATTACCGGCGCAATCGCATTCGGCAGAATGTATTTCAGGATGATGCGCCTGTTTTTTTCGCCTATGGCTATCGCTGCCTGCACATAATCCTTTTCACGGACGGACAGCACATTTCCGTACAGTTGTCGTGCAAACTGCGGCCACCCCATCACGCCGATCACAATCGTAACCGACTCAATGCTGGGCCCGATTACCGAAACCAGAACAAGAACAAGGATCATGGACGGAACCGACATAAAAACATCTGCCAATCGCATTACCGTTACGCTGGCAAATCCACGATAGTATCCGGCCAGCAAGCCGAGAGGGACGCCAATTGCCAAGCTTATGAGCGCGCTGAACAGACCAACGAACAGCGACGTTCTGCCGCCATAAACGATTCGGGCGAACATATCCCGACCGACCTCGTCTGTGCCAAGAATGTGCGCCTTACTTGGCGGCGCGCCAAAGCCGCTGCCGGCATCCATGGCGTAGGGATTCAGGTGCGCCAAAGATGGAAGTATCACAACAAGAATTATTTCAATAATGATGATCGAAAGCCCCACCATCGCAAGCTTGTGATGAGAAAAACGTTTCAAAACGTCATTCCAGTAAGAACGTTTGCGATGAACTCCAGCAGAATCCGTAGCGACCTGCACAGCAAAACACCTCCCCTTCTAATACCGAATCCGAGGATCGAGGAATGTATACACAACATCTACAATGATGTTTCCGATCAATACCGCCAAAGAAACAAAAACGGTAATTCCCATAATCACAGGATAGTCCCGTGCCTGAATCGATGTAACCATCAGGCTGCCAAGGCCCGGCCAGCCGAAAATCTGCTCAGTGATGACGGCCCCGCCGATGAGAAAAGGAATGTTCATTCCAATCTGCGTAACGATGGGAATCATCGCGTTTCGCAAACCATGCCGGATGAGCACCACTTTTTCGCGCAATCCCTTTGAACGCGCCGTCCGGATGAAGTCGTTGTTCAGAACTTCCATCATACTGCCGCGCATATGGCGTATGAACGATCCCGCCTGCTGGATGGACAGGACAACCGCCGGCATAATCAGATGACGCAGCAGCACGCCCCAAGTATGCGGTCCGGTAGCATCATACATGCCGCCTGTTGGCAGAATCTTGAGCTTGATGGAAAAAATATAGATCAGGAGCATCGCAGCAAAGAAATTCGGCGTGGCCGCTCCTGCAAACGAAAGTCCTGAAGAGGCATAATCCCAAACGGAATAAGGCTTATATGCGGCCATGGTACCAAGAGGAATCGCTACAACAAGCGACAAAACCGTTGTAAAAACAGTGAGAATGAGCGTAGGGCCAATGCGCGATGCAACCAGCTCCAATACGCTGCTATATGTACGGTAGGAAATACCAAAGTTGCCCTTGAGCAGCTGTCCAAGCCAGGTAAGGTATTGGATAATAATGGGTTGATCGAGACCTAATTCCTGGCGCTTCCGTTCAATATCCATCTCTGTTGCAAATGGATCCGACATCAGCAGCTCAATCGGGCTTCCTGGTGCGAGGCTCGCCATGCAATACACCAGCACCGTGATGCCGAGGAACACTGGGATAATAACCAAAAAGCGTTTAATCAAATATTTCCCCATTTGGTGCCTCCATAGAGTCGAAGAAATTGAACATGTTATTAATCATATTAGGGTTTCAGTATATGCGCCATTTGACCAAATGTCAAGCCCCTAACTCGAATATACCCATTGACGGCTTTCAAACCGAGATTCCGATCCGCAATTTTCCAAAAACAGGTATAGTTTCAGGGCTTTCTAAATGAAGTATGCGTTTTTGTAAAGGGCTTGGTTCCAGCAATTGGATTTTGAAAAATGGGATATCACAAGATTTGACAAGTTTACATTTTCCCTGTTATAATCATATCAATAATATGGTTAGTAAGTCTGCCCTCTTTGCCTGCCATTATTTGAAAGGAGCAATACCAATACATGAAGACGCATGTTCAAAACGGACAAGTTTGGCAAAACGATCATTTTGAACCGCTCGATGTAATCATCGAGAATGAAAAAATTCTATATGTCGGTCCTCCTTTGCCCTTAAAGGATGATGAAACCCCGCTTGATGCTGAAAGTCAATATCTTGTTCCCGGCGTGATTGACTGTCACGCGCATGTCACAATGGTTGGCGGCGATCATCATATGGCCGTCTTCTTTTCGGAGAATGAATGCGAATTGGCACTTGAAGGCGTCATCAATTGCGAAAAAATGGTTCGCCATGGCATTACCACCGCGCGCGACTGCGGCGGAAAGCATTTTGAAACACTGGCGCTGCGGGATTTCATTAATAAAGGCGCCCTTCCCGGTCCTCGGCTTTTATGCAGCGGCACTCCCTTAAAAATTGTGGGTGGCCATGAGCCCGGATTTGATATCACAGGCCCCGTTGAAGCGCGGCGTGCTGCAAGAGACTTTTTCTATCATGGCGTAGATTTTATCAAAACCATGGTTACCGGTGGCCTCGGAAAAGTTGGGGAAGATCCCGGGACGGTTGAAATTGAGCTCGATGAAATGAAAGCGATTGTTCGTGAAGCGCACAAACGCGGCAAACGCGTCGCCTGCCATTGTCATAGCCGTGCCGGGATGGAACTTCTTCTGGATGCCGGCGCCGACTCCATTGAACACGCCACCTATCTCGATCCGGAAATCAATGAGCGAATCATGCGTCAGGGCGTGTTTGTGGTTCCCACCTTTACGCCCTATGAGATTGCTGCCGCCAGCGAAATTGGCTGCGGGATCTTGCCAGATGCCATCATAAATTCCCGCACCATCATCAAGGAAAAACGGCGCCGCTTAAAAGAAGCCTATGAGCAGGGCGTTTGCATTGCCTTTGGCCGTGACAGCGGCGGTTTTTTCATGGATCAGGGCGAATTTGCGGACGAAATGCTGTATATGCAGAACGCCGGCATGCCGGCATGGGCCATTATCCAAAGCGCTACCGAAAACGCCGCCAAGTGTCTGGGAATCTGGGAAAAAACCGGCAGCCTGGAGGCCGGAAAAAGAGCCGATATCATATTATTGGGCTCAAACCCCCTGGAAGATTTAACCGCTTATAGAAATAGTTTGAAAAAAGTGTTTGCTAACGGTAAAATATATGAATAGATAGTTGTCGTTAAGCATAAGCGTCGTTTATCAACCGAGAAGACGAGTTAAAGGTGAATGATCATGCCTGTGAAAAAAACAACCGTCAAGCAGAAGGTCTACAATGCCATCCTATTTGATATTTTAGATGGAAATTTTGCTTTGGATGAATTCCTTACCGAAAAGCAATTGGGGGAACGCTACGATATTGGGAAAGCCCCCGTCCGAGAAGCGCTGATAGAACTGTGCAACGAGAATATTTTGCAAAGCATCCCGCGCCTTGGATACCAGATCATTCAGGTGACTGATCGCAATGTGGCAGATGCGACCGAATTGCGCCTTGATTTGGAAATCAGCGCTTTGAGAAAAGCGCAAAACCGATTTGACGACAGCATGTTAAGCAAAATTTCCAAATTAAATCAGGATTGGTGGCAGGAAGTTCTCAGCGGCGAACTTGATATTAAGAGCCGCTGGCATCATAATTCTCTGTTCCATACGACGCTTGTCTCCTTTGGAGGGAATGAACTCTGCGTTGATATTGTCCGCAAGTTAATCCAGTTGGAGTGGCGAGCTTACGCCCAAATGCTCTCCTCCCCCGAGCAACGAAACAGCTTTTTCCATCAATCGACCAATAAGCCGCATCTGGAAATCGAGCGGGCCCTTTTCGCGCGAGATTTTTCGCAATCAGAGGCGCTGCTGCGAAAAGATATCCTGACGCTTTCCGAGTTGTTGCGTTCACAATCCAGACTTCTGTTGTGAGGTTCTTTTCGTTGTTTGCAGCGCTCATCTGCACCCTTATCAAGGGCGGTTTGAAAAGGGCTTTGACTAACTGGCAGATTCGTGAATATTGCCAGTTGCTGTAGCTAATCCTTAATCAATCTCCAATTGACCTCCCATTGCAAAACAGGAGGCCGATAGTATTGAGAATTAAAATCACACAGGAGACATTTATGAAAAAAATATGCTTAGCCTTGTTTTTATCGGGTTGCATCTTACTTGCTGGATGCCAGAAAACAAAACCGGAAATTATGCCCGCTGAGAATTTGGCGACAGAACAAACACCGAGCCTGACGTCGGTCACTCCTATGGAAGAATCTCCCAAACAAACAACGAGAAACATGGATGACAAAGAGGCAATCGAAGCAGTGGTCAGCGAGTATTTTTCATTACGGCACAAACTGAGATCCATCATTACCGATTCACCCTTTGATACACAATCCGAAACCCTGCTTCAACTGTTATCCTGCTGTCACGGCGATGACTTCCTGAATGAAACGCTCATAACATGCCAAATGCTTTACGAGCAGATGCAGACCGTTGGTCAGGCAAGAGAGATGGATTTTTCTTATGCAAGCTATACGACAAGGAACGAGTATAACAGTATTGATGTAAATACGCCTTATGCGGTTGTTAATGTTTTGGATGAAATAAAATTCTGTTTGGCAGCCGATCCTGAAGTAGAGAGCACCGCAGGCGATACGCATATCCTACAGCTTGAAAAAATTGATGGAATTTGGAAGATAACGGATGATCAATGTGATTTAGCTGGGTACTATTCCCAAAGATATGAAGCATATAAAAGCAAATGTCCCTATGAAGAAATTGATAGAATTAATGAATATATCATTGAGAAGTTTCGCAGCGAAGTGAAAATGGGTCTTGATTCAGCGCAAAACCTTCCATAATGTTGAGGACATAAGTTTGTTGCAGGATGAGGTTTATTCTATGGATTGCGGCAATGTGAAACGCATAATTTAGCTGATAGCCGTCTAATCGGAAGATAAGGTACAATAAGTTGCGCAAATTGAAAAAGGCATAAGAAGAGACACGGTTTGCAGAATTCTGGTAGAATGAAGTTAGCACACACCATTCTGAAAG
>SFNQ01000001.1 GCA_004554165.1 Clostridiales bacterium
CTTTTTTAAAAGAAGAACCAGAGAAACTTCCAATGGCGGCAAGCGGGGAACGCCGGAGGGAAGGCAACCTTCGTTTATCGTTGCAAGGTGGCTCTCCCCTGCTCTTTTGAGGAGCAAAAGGGCTTTTCAACGAACGCTTGAACGATTTCTTTCTGCTCCTTCTTGAAAAGAAAGAACCAGAGAAACTTCCAATGGCGGCAAGCGGGGAACGCCGGAGGGAAAGCCGCTGCGCCACACGTCAAGGGTTTTTGCCCGCCTTCCACCGGCAAGAAAAACGGAGCCCAAAAAGTAAGAAAATTGTAACTTTTTTTCGCAGCCCACCCCCTATCTTGTGGATGGGATTTTTTTCACAAACAAGATATGGAATTGACGCGCCAAGTTCACCGTTTCGCCCCGTTTTTGTAGCTTTTTTCCACTTCCAAACGGAAAGAATTATGATACAATATCCATGACTGGCAGTATAGAAATACGACCTGTCACCATACAAGGAGGGTACTCTATGAAACGTATGTTAGCTGCGCTTTTGGCGCTTGCCATGGCGCTGACGCTTCTTCCCGTCGCAGCGCTGGCGGAGATTACAGGCGTCAGCATCAGCGGCGAAACAACTGTTGAGGTCGGCAAAAGTATTAAGCTGACTGCGACCGTGACCGCCGGCGAAGGAGAAGCCGATACCGTCGACTGGTCCGTCGATGGACCCGGCCACGCAACGGTTAATTCCACCGGCGAAGTTACCGGTGTATCCGTGGGCGACACGGTTATCAAAGCGACCTCCACTGCGGACCCCTCGCAGACGGCTACCGTTACCATCAAGGTTACGGCAAAGCTCGCAACGCCCCAGAACCTGAGCTGGAGAGGCACGACCGCCAGCTGGGACGCTGTGAGCAAAGCAAGCGGGTATACCGTCAAGCTCAAGCGGGACGGCACTGATGTGGCAACCGGGACCCCGAGCAGCAACAGTCATGATTTCAGCGCAGACATGACCACCCCGGGCAACTACACCTTTACCGTAACCGCAACCAGCACCAACAGCAACTATACCGAAAGCGATACTTCTGCGGCCAGCGCTGAGAAGAACGTCGCCGCGTCTGGCGCAGCCGTCTCGGGCGTGTCCTGGACCTCTGCAACGCCCGATACCATCTATGTGGGCGAGAGCGTGAACTGGACCGCGGCCGTCAGCCCGGCCGACGCGGGAAACAAGGACCTGGTCTGGACCAGCAGCAACACGGGGGCAGCCAACGTTGTCGATGGCACGATTACGGCAATCGCCGCAGGCACCACCACCATCCGCGCTGCGTCCGCCGCGGACCCCACGAAGTTTGTTGAAAAGACGCTTATCGTCAAGTCGCGGGTACTCTCCAGCATCTGGGTCACCACCCCGCCCGCCAAAACCCAGTACCGTGTAGGCGATAGCTTCGATCCGGCGGGCATGGTCGTCACCGCGCGTTTTCAGGACAACGACGGCAAGCCCTCGCAGAAGGCCGTTCCCACTGGCGAGCTGAACTTCACCTATTCCTTCGTCAAGGTCGGCGCCAGCACGGTTACCATCTCCTATGCCTATCAGGGCGGCGCGGCCAAGACCGTTACGCAGGCCGTCAGCGTTGTGGACGACAAGGTGCTCACTGGCATCACGCTGGATAAGACCAGCGCCATGCTCCCCGAGGGCAGCACCTTGCAGCTCACGGCGACGATTGTACCCACCACCGCCGCAGACCCCACGCCGACGGTGACCTGGAAGAGCTCCGATCCCTCCATTGCAGAGGTATCCAGCACGGGCCTTGTCACGCCGGCCACGCCCCTTAAGACGGGCAAGGTTACCATCACCGCTACGGCCACCCAGACCCGGGGCGAGACCGTCACAAAGACGGCCACCTGCACCGTGCAGGTTACGGCAAAGGCTGTGTCCGGTATCTCCATCCATACCCAGCCCAACCGCAGCACCTATCGTGTGGGCGAGAGCTTTGATCCTGCAGGCATGGTGATTGAGGTTACCTATACCAACGGCACGACCGGGCTCGTCTCCGGCTCGAGCGCAACCTACTCCACCTCCGCGTTCAACGCGGCGGGCAACGTGAACTTCGCCATCAGCTATGGCGGAAAGAGCGTTGAAATTCCGCTGACGATCACCAGCGGCAAGCTGGAATCCATTGCGGTCAACACGCAGCCGCGGACGACCTACGCCGTGGGCGAGGCCTTCGACAAGACCGGCCTGACCGTCACGGCGACCTTTGAGGGCGGCGCGACCACCGTGATCGATGCGTCGAAGCTCTCCCTGTCGAACACGGCGCTGAGCGGCCCCGGCACGCAGAACATCACCATCTCCTATACCACGGGCGGCGTGACCAAGACCACGACGCTGACGGTGACGATTACCGGATCGAAGCTGTCCGGCATTGCGGTCAAAACCGTGCCGAACAAGGTGAATTACGTCGTCGGTGAATACTTTGACAAGACCGGCCTTGTGGTCACGGCAACGCTGGAGGATGGCACGCACTACGATGTCCAGGCCGCAAAGCTCTCCTGCACGCCCACGGCGGCCCTCAAGGAGGCCAACACCAGCGTTACGATTTCCTACACGGCCAACGGCGTAACCAAGACCACCACCCAGACCATCACGGTGACGAACGCTACGCTGACGGGTCTCAAAATCCTCACCGAGCCCGCCAAGGTCAGCTACAATCTGGGCGAGACGCTCAACAAGACCGGCCTCACCGCGGAGGCGAGCTTCAGCGACGGCAGCACGCGCACCATCACGGCCTCGCAGCTTGCCTGCACGCCTACAACGCTCAACACCGCCGGGTTCCGGACCATCACCGCGTCCTACACCATCAACGGCGTGAAAAAGAGCGCAACCTTCGCCGTAGAGGTTACGTCTACCCCCGGCTCCTCTTCCGGCACGGCGACCATTGTTAACTGCAACAGCTGGGTGAACGTCCGCTCCGGCCCGTCCACGGCCTATTCGAAGATCGGCACGGCAGCCAGGGGCGCGCAGTATGAAATTCTCGGCACCTCCGGCAACTGGTACAAGGTGCAGTACGGTTCGCAGATCGGCTGGATTTACGGTGCATATGTCTCCACCAGCGGCGGCGGCGGCACCCCCTCCTCCGGAACGGCGACCATCGTCAACTGCAACAGCTGGGTGAACGTCCGCTCCGGCCCGTCCACGGCCTATTCGAAGATCGGCACAGCGGCCAGGGGCGCGCAATATGAGATCCTCGGCTATGCGACCTCCTCCGCGGGCAACCGCTGGTACAAGGTGCAGTACGGTTCCAAGGAGGGCTGGATCTATGGCCAGTATGTCTCCACCAGCGGCGGTGGCGGCGGCACCGCCACGGGCTACGGCTATATCGGCAACTGCAGCTACTGGGTGAATGTCCGCACCGGCCCCGGCACGAACTATTCGAAGATCGGCACGGCGGCCAAGGGCAGCTACTACCAGATCCTCGGCACCTCCGGCAACTGGCATAAGATCCAGTACACGGACACGCAGGCGGCATGGGTATACGGCAACTACCTCATTCATGCCGGCTCCATCGGTACGGTGACGATTAACACCACCACGGAGGTTCGCTCTGCGGCGAGCACCAGCGGCACGGCCATCGGCACTGCTGCCGCAGGCCAGAGCTACACCTGCCTGAAATCCACGGGCAACTGGTACATGATCGCCTACGGTTCGAGGGTGGGCTATGTGCCCACGGCTTACGCCACAATGAACTGACAACCGGGAAAGAACACAAGGCCCGCCGCAGAAACTGCGGCGGGCCTCAGAGTGTCAAAAAAGTGGCTGAACGCCACTTTTTTGAGTTTTACGGGTTTTGCCTCTCGCATTCGCTCCCGGGCGGCAAAACCCGCAAAGTACGAAATTTCTCGACAGACTGGGGCCCGCCGCAGAAACTGCGGCGGGCCTTGCCGATTTTCAAAGCGAAAAGGAGTCGTAACAAAAAGAGGAACGGAAAAAAGGCCGCCTGGAAAACAAAGCAGGCCATAGCTACAGGCCGCCTGTTCATTTTTCAAAGGGGTGCGCTCCCCCGCCCTCTCCCGTCCGCTATTTTCTGAAGCCATAAACGGAAGAAACGGAAAACAGCGCCGGCCATTACAGTCCACCGGCGCTTTCCATCCCATGACTTTCTCAAATTCTTAAAAGCTGCAAATGAAATCGGAGCGCATCTGCGGGTCCTTCCGTCAAAAGGCCGGCGCTCTGTTCTCCTGCCTTGCCGCCCAAAAGCGGGTCAGGAGCGCCTGGGGCGGATGCGGGGGAGGTTCCAGCGATAGTGCGCCGCAAGCAGCCGGATTGCGATGACCAGGAGCACGCATGCGGGGACAGAAATCCATTCCAGTACGCCCAGCCGAAACAGCAGATAGTACACGGCGGCGCCCGCAAGCGCGGCGATGGCGTAAACCCGCTTTTGCAGCACCATTGGAATTTTCCCAACGAGCTGATCCCGCATCAAACCGCCGCCAACGCCGGTCACCGTGCCCACAAAGATTGCAAGAAAGGCGTTTTGCACAAAGCCGGCCAGAATTGCCGCCTTGACGCCCACCACGACGAACACGCCGAGGCCGATGGCGTCCAGCAGATTGATGGCCGGATTCAGCTTTTCAAAAACGGGGGTAAAGCGATCGCCCATCCAGCGGGCCACAATGAAGGCCAGCAGCGAGACGCCCACCGCCACCGCCGCATAAATGGGCGAGCGGAAAAGCATGGGTGGCGTCAGGCCCAGCAGGATATCCCGCATTGCGCCGCCGCCCAGCGCGGTCACAGTGCCGAGCACCACTACGCCCAGCAGATCCAGCTCCTTTTCCAGCGCAACCATTACGCCGGAAAGCGCAAAGGCCACCGTTCCCACCATCTCCAGCACAAAGACGGCGGTTTCCATATGCAGAATGACTTCGGTCAGGGACATGACGCGACTCAATCCTCCCCGGTTTTTACGAGCCCGTGTGCATGGTTGTAAAGCTGGCGGTTGTCGAGGGCCCACTGTCGCTCGGAAAAACCCCGGGGCTGCACGCCCTCCAGCGCGGAGAACATTTCGTACATGCGGCTGTCCAGCAGGTCCAGCTCGGAGAGCACCTCGGCCTCCGGGAACATGGGCAGCCTCGGACTGCCGAACTCCGGCGCGCCGTGATGGGAGAGCAGCATGTGCTCAACGAGCATTGCCGTGTGCTTCGGCACGCCCAGCAGCTCCGCGGTTTCCGCAACCATGGCCGCGCCGATGTTGATATGCCCGAGAAGCTGTCCCTCGGGCGTATAGGCCGAGGCGAGGCCCAGCTCGCCCGTTTCCAGCTCCCGGAGCTTACCAATATCGTGCAGAATCGCGCCTGTATAAACCAGATCCGTATTCAGCAGCGGGTAGGTGGCGCAGACCGCCTTTGCCAGCTGTACGATGGTCCAGCAATGGTGCAGCAGCCCGCCGCGCGTGGCATGGTGCAGCTTCACCGCAGCCGGAAAATACAGCAGCTGCTCCCGGTTTTCCCGCATCAGATACTGTACGAGGCGGCGGAGGTCGTCGTCGGAAAAGTCGCCAGCCAGTGAAAACAGCTCCTCGTACAGCCAGGCGGGGTCAAAGGGCGCGCAGGGCAGAAGGCGGGACATATCCACATTGTCCTCCGGTGTGCTTTGCCGGATGCGCTCGATCTTGAGCTGCTCTGCATCCTTCCAGAGGGTGATGCTGCCGCGGACTTTGATCACATCGCCTGCGTTGTACTCGCCATGGGTGGCCCGGTTATAATCCCAGAGCTTTGCTACGGCCTCGCCATCGCAGTCGGCAAGCACAAGGTCCAGATAATCCGTACCCTTAATGTTCTGCCGGACAGATACGCTTTTCACGAAGCAGAAGCCCTCAAACTGGGTTGCGCCTGCGGGCAGATCGTTCAACAGTCTCATTCTGGCCATATATCGTTCACCTCACCGCCTATTATAGCATAGCCTGACGCTGTGCGCTCTCTTTTCTTTTACATAGGAAACGCTGCGTGCCCCTGCCGTCTTGTCAGGACATTGCAGGTACTGTATAATGTAGTGCATAACCGGGCGAAAGCGGGAGGGCCTATGACCGAGAGAAAGCGAAGCCGAATTGAAACATTAGCTGCGGCGCTGTTTTTTGCGCTCTGTTTTCTTTCATCGGCTTATCTGGCCTATCGTACATCGGAATACATCTTTGATTCGGATGCTTCCAGTGAGCTGGTGCTTGCCGAACTGCTGTCGCGGCAGGGAAGCATCCTGAGCAGCGACTGGTTCTACTCTACGGAACTGCGCGTACTCAACACACAGCTTGTTTACGCGCCGTTATTTCATATCTTCCCGGAGTGGCGCATGGTACGCTTCGTCGGCGCGGTGATATTGCAGGCGATCCTTGCGCTTTCCATGCTGTTCTGCACGCGCCAGGCGGGCGTGCAGCGCAGCGTGGGCCTTGTGTGTACGGGTCTTTTGCTGCTGCCGCTCAGCGTCAGCTATGCCCGCATTGTTCTGATGCACTGCTACTATATCCCGCACATCGCCATCGGGCTGTTTTTGACCGGGCTGATGCTGGCGGCGCTGCGCGGCGAAAAGCCGGCGCGCAGCCGGCGGTGGTATCTTTGCGGCTATCTGGCACTCAGTCTTGTTTCGGGGCTTGGCGGGCTGCGGCAGCTGATGGTGACCTTTCTTCCGCTGCTGGTGGCCTGCGGCGTTCTGCTGCTTCTGTGGTCTGAGAAAAAGCCGCTCAGCCTCCGGCCGGATTGCCTCAGGACAAGAGGGTTTGCCTATGCGCTGCTGGGGAGCGGCTTTTGCGCTGCGGGATATTTCTGCAATCTCAAGCTGCTTTCGAAGGTATATGATTTCTGGGACTTTTCAACCACCAAGCTCCTGCCCCTCCGCTTTGAAGCGCTGGAGGAGCACATTCAGAGCCTGATGTCCCTTTTTGGATACAGGACGGGAGTGTCGCCCTTCTCCCCCGTTGGGCTGACAGGATTGGCGGGCGCAGGCCTGCTCCTTGTCTGCCTTGTGTTTTCCGCGCGCCTGCTGCGCGCAGCGCGGGAGGAGGGACCGCCCTATGGCCTTCTGCTTGCGGGTGCGCAGTTTCCTGCGGCGCTGATATCGACGTGTCCGTTGATGGCGCTGAGCGGCTGGCATGAAACCCTGTACTGGATTCCGGTGGCGGCGCTCAGTCCACTGCTGCTTGCAGCAGTCTGGACGGACGCAAAGAAACGGGGCCTGCGGCTGCGGCGCGCCGGATTGCTGCTGATGACACTGTGCGTTTGCGCCAACGCCGTTGTCGTTGAGGACTATCTGGTGGCGCGACACTGCGGGGCGGAGATAAAGGGCTCCTCCCTCTCATATGAGGGACTGAATTTCTCCGATATCGATCAGGTGCGCCGGATGCGCCCCGTCACGACCTTTCTTGTGGAACAGGGCTACCGCTATGGCTATGCATCGTTCTGGAACGCAAACATCTGTACGGAGATGACGGACGGCGCACTACGCCTGATTCCTCTGGAATTCAAAGGGGAACAGGCCTGTTATTATGCGTGGCTGACCGCCCGCAGCGAGGCTCGGGCCGCGCTTTTGCAGGAGAAGGTGTTTTTACTGCTCACGAGCGCGGAAAGCGCGCATAACCGGCCTGCTGGCCTTGCGCAGGCGCAGCCGGTGTATGATGACGGCACCTACTGCATATTCGACCTGCCGGCAGGCAGCTTTGTTCCGGAATCACCCAGCTAAGGTGCAACGGGGAGGAATGAGCGGAGGCCAGGCTGCCCCGCCCCTCCCGGGAACGCCGCCGCGTTACGAATGCCATCGCCGCCCTGCGGACTGTGGTTTCCCTGCGCGGGGAAGGGGGGATTACCAATCCATGAGATATATTCCCTCGCCTGCGTCAAAGCGGCGGCCGATGGGCGCGTCATAGCAGCGCAGAAAAAGCTCCGCCGTGGCGCTGATGACCGCGCTTTTGAGATGCCCGCCGAAGGTGGCGCCGTCCGCATCCGCAAAGGTGGCGTGGATGTGCGCGTAGGGTCTGCCCTCCAGCCGGGACAGATTGCCCGCAACGGACGTGATCTCATAGTCGCCTTCCGGCAGAAGCCGGGGAAGAAAGGCTTTGCTTGCGCCAAGCAGCACGCCGATCTCTGCCCGGCTGGCAGCGCCAAGACCGGTGACGGAAGCGCTTTCAAGGCGCAGCAGTTCCGCCGCCTGCAAAAGGCTCTCCATCAGTTCCTCACCCCGCGACAGCCGCAGGGCTGCATCGTGCGCAGAAAGGCGCAGCAGTTCCATCGTTTCATCCTCCAAACTCCGAGTGTACGGGGAAATCCCGCTTTTCAGAACACACAAACCCTCCGGCCCCGCGGTATCGCCCCGGGGCGCTTTCGTTCTGCCGAAAAAAGGCTTCCGGCTGTAAAACCCCGGCAAATTCCGCCTCTGAAAAACGCGGGCGCAGGCTGGGCGGCGGCGCAATATGGGGCGGGAGAAGTCCGCCGGGGACGGAGCTTCGCCGTCCGGGATTCTCCTCCTGCGGAAAAAGCGTCCCCTGCCGGAAAGAAACACACGCCTGACGCGGGAAAGCGGAATCAAACCCGCGGGCAGGCTCAGAAAACGCTGGCGATCGCCTGCGCCGAAATGCACAGGCCGCGGCCCTCATCGTTCATGCCCTCGGTGGTCGTGGCAGAAAGCGCAATCTCCGATGCGGGAAGGCCAAGCACGGAGGAAAGACGCTCCCGCATGGCGGGCAGATGGGGCGCCATTTTGGGCCGCTGGGCGATGATCTCCGCGCTGACATGGGCCGGCCGCAGCCCCTTTTCCGCCAGGGCGTCCACCACCCGGCCCAGCAGCACCAGGCTGTCCGCGCCCGCATAGGCGGGATCGCTGTCCGGGAACAGGTGCCCGATATCGGGAAGACTCCCTGCGCCCAGCAGGGCGTCCATGATGGCGTGGGTGAGCACGTCCGCATCC
Organism: Clostridiales bacterium; assembly: GCA_004554165.1. Taxonomy (GTDB): domain Bacteria; phylum Bacillota; class Clostridia; order Christensenellales; family CAG-138; genus CAG-1024. The sequence goes on from SFNQ01000001.1 coordinate 8,912, forward strand.
GAGTGTCCAAGCAGCCCCTTTTCAAAGGGAAGCTCCACTCCGCCCAGGATGAGCCTGCGCCCCTCGACGAGCCGGTGCGTGTCAAAGCCCGTACCATACCGGGTCAAAAGCCGCTCTGCCCGGGCAAAGTCCGCGGGCGTGGTGAGCTTGAAGTTGTCCTCCGCGCCCTCCACAAAGCGGGGCGTATAGCCTGCGGCGATATAGAGCGAGCAGTCGTCCGTGGCGCTGCCGTCCGCCAGCGCATAGCTTCTGAGAATCTCTTCGTAGCGGAAGGTCTGCGGCGTCTGCATGCGGTACAGATGCTCCCGCGGCACGACCGCAACGCCGCCCGCCTCGTCCTGCCGCAGGACGGTGTCGGTCACGGGGAGCGCAACGACGCCGCTGCCGTAGCGGATCGCGCTCTCAATGCTGCGGCGGACGATCTGTGGTGAGACGAAGCAGCGCGCCGCGTCGTGAATCACCGCGATATGGCAGTCCGCTGCGCGGAGCGCGTTTTGCACGGACTGCTGCCGGGTATCGCCTCCCCGTACAATACGGCGGGGCAGGGGGCAGCGGAGCTGCTCCACAAAGGCGCGGGTGCCGTCGTTTACCGCGAACACAAGATCCGTTACGCCCCCCGCAACCAGCGCTTCCATGCTGCGCTGGATGGCGGTTTTTCCCGCAAGCGGCGTTTGGAGCTTGTCAAAGCCCATGCGCTGCGCACTGCCTGCGCACAGCAGGATACCTGCCACGCGGCGCGTTTCGTCCATGGCTCAAACCTCCCCGGAGAGCAGGGTATACATGGCGGCGGCGTCCTCCTTTTTCGCGAACTCCGCCACGCTTTCCACGCGGACGCGCATGGTCTTTGCGCCAAAGCGAATCTCGAGCACATCGCCGGCCTTCACGTCGGAGGAAGGTTTGGCCACCTTGCCGTTGACGGTGATGCGGCCCGCATCCGCGGCCTCGTTTGCCACGGTGCGCCGCTTGATGATCCGGGAGATTTTCAGGTATTTGTCAAGACGCATTGCGCAGGTCACTCCTTTTTTGAAATCTGCGGCGTTCTGGCCGCCGTGCCTTCATGGTATGCAATCCCGGCCGCCTTGTCAAGCGGCTGCGGCAACGGGCTTGCGCTTTGCGGCGTCCTGTGCTATGATACCATCGTCACGGGGGCGTCCCGCTGAATCCGAAACAGCGGCGGGACTGAGAAGCACCCTTGGAACCTGTTGGGTCATGCCATCGTAGGAAAGTGATACATACCATGCACGCTTTTTTGTGATGGCCGTCCGATGGGCGGCTATTTTTTTGTGGAATGGAGAGTGAAAAAACAATGGAATTCAGGCTGTTTCAAAAACTGGGCTCCCTGGAAGGACTGGAGCTGTACCTGCTGCTGGGCGCGGCGCTGATCTTTGCCGCGCTGCTTCTGGCCGTGCTGCGCTATCGGAGGACGCAGAAGGACGCGCCTGCAAGCGCTACAAAGCGCGGGAACCGCACCCGCGCGCTGGTCTACGGCGCAATGTGCCTGACGCTGTCGTTCGTGCTGTCGTACTTTAAGCTGTTCTCGATGCCCTTTGGCGGTTCGATCACGCTGGTGTCCATGCTGCCGATCATGATCTATGCCTCGTATTTCGGGCCGGCCTGCGGCTTTCTCGCGGGCTTTGCCTATGCGCTTTTGCAGATTGTACAGGGCGCGTGGATTGTGCATCCGGTCCAGTTCGTGCTGGATTACTTTGTGGCCTTTACCTGCCTCGGCCTGCCCAGCCTCTTCCCGAAAAAGCTCCCGCTGGGCGCGGCGGTGGGCGGCGTGGCGCGCATGCTCGTTTCCACGGTTTCCGGTGCAATCTTCTTTGCGGACGGCGGCCTGGATTACGGCATTGCCAATCCCTGGGCCTATGCCTTCCTCTATAACCTGCTGACCATCGGCGTAGATACGCTGCTGTGCGTAATTGTGGCCTGCCTGCCGCCCGTCAGGCGGCTTGCCGGGCGCATTCTCCCGGAGGGCTGAGGCGGAAACCGCGTCAGCAGCTGCAAAAGGAGCAGCCCGGCAAGGGCTGCTCTTTCTGCCGAAAAAGGCGGAAAACGCTGCTTTTTTGAAGACGGCCTGCGGCAAAAGCCCGCTTCGTGAAAAGCACAGGGCTCCGGCACATATGCCTCCGAAACCGAACAGAGCCGCTCGCGCCTGTCCGCAGGCGGAGAGCGGAGCGCAGGGCTGCCTCCAAGGAAACCATGGGGCCGGAAAGGCCGGACTCAGTGGGGGCGGAGAAGGTCGAACAGGGGCAGGGGAAGATTGCGCACAACGCCAAAGAGCAGCAGCAGGCCAAAGACGAACCAGAGCGGCTTTTGCGGCAGAAGCGGGGTCACGCGGTCCCGGCCATGGCGCAAAAAGCTGTACAGCAGCGCCAGCAGATACAAAAGTATCAGCGGCAGCAGCAGCGCCGCCATGGGATTGGCGGTCAGCGCGCCGGTAAAATCCAGATGCAGCAGGCGGTTTGCCGCCCGCGCGGAGCCGCAGCCGGGGCAGTACAGCCCGGTCAGAAAGAAAAGCAGGCAGGGCAAAAAGCGCCCGCCTGCGGAGAAATCGATGGAGTAGAGCAGGACACAAAGCCCTGCAAAGAGCAGCAGCGCAGCAAGGCACAGCGCAATGCGCAGGGGGAGCGCCACCGACGGCGTTCCCGCTTCCGAAGCCTTAGAGCGCATGCAGCGCCGTCATGCTGAAGATCAGGAAAAAAACGATGATGTTCAGCAGAACGCCCACCGCCGCGGAAACGATGGTCCAGATGCGGGACTTGTTGGCAGCGTCCCGCGCAAGATCAAACTGGCCGGTTTCATTGTACCGGCTGATGTTGGAGGCGTAGACGATGCCGGGAATACCGGTGGGCAGAAAGCACAGGAGGGTAACGATAATCGCCCAGACCAGGTACGCCGTTGCACTGACGGGCCGAGGCTGCTGCGCGTAGGGGGCGCCTGCGCCGGGCTGGGGCGAGGCGGCGGCAGGGGTCGCGCCGGCCACGGGCGGGGTCTCGCCGCGGGGGGTGGCGTTGCCGTTTGCGTCGATGGAGGCGCCGCAGGCGGAGCAGAACTTTGCCCCGTCGTCCAGCCGCTGGCCGCAATTCATACAAAACATAGAGAAAACCTCCTTATTGCTGCAATCCTGTATGGGGAACTACCTGTATTCTATCAGAGAACCTGGCCGGATTCAATGCCGGATTCCGCGTGTGCTGCCTGAAGCTTTCCGGCCAGGCGGCGCATGGCCAGAGCATGCTCGACACGGGTTGTGAGGGCGGCGCAGCCGCACAGGATCGGATAGCCTGCGGCGGACAGAACGACAAGAAGGCCGGTTACAGCGGGCGTGGGAACGGAAAGGCCAAGCGGCTCGTGCAGCAGCGCCAGCAGCAGCGGCAAAAGCGCCGTCATCAGGCAGCAGAGCCAGGCCCGCAGCCGGTCCAGGGGCAGGCAAACGTGCCAGAGGACGGAAAGCCCCGCGGCGGCCGCCGCGCCGCAGCAAAGCGTCAGCCCGAGGGAATCGGACAGGCCGAGAAGCGCCGACAGGCCGATGGCAGCCAGCAGATAGACTATATGCAGCAGCGCGCCGGGCACGGCTTCAAAGAACACGTTGTGGACAAAGTGACCCAGCAGCGGCTGGTGCTGATGCTCCATGGTCAGCACCGCGGCGGGAATCGTCACGCAGCACAGGCCGACCACCGTCCAGTGGATGGATTTCATCGGGTAGGGCAGGTCTGCCAGCAGCACAAGCAGGTACAGCACAAAGGAGCAGAGGCTCTTTTTTACAAAGAGCTCCCCGGTACGCGTGATATTGTTGATCACGCGGCGGCCTTCCAGCGCAATCTCCGGCAGCGCGGCAACCGTATTTTCCCGGAGCACGATCTGCGCGGCGGCCCGGGCCTCCACTGCGCCGGAGCCGAAGGACACGGAGCAGTCCGCGGCATAAAAGGCGGCCACGTCGTTCACGCCGTCGCCCACCATGGCCACCGTATGGCCCGCAGCGCGAAGGCTTTGCACAATGTCCGCTTTCTGCTGCGCGCCGGCATAGGAAAAGCAGTCGAACTCCAGCGCCGCGCGGGCAAGCGCCGCGCCGTCCGAAAGGCTGCGGCAGTCGCAAACGCGGGCGTCCAGCGCGGTCTTTTCCGCAACGCGCCGCACGGCCTCCGTGGTATCGCCGGAGAGAATTTTCATGGCTGCGTCCTGCCGGCGGAAGTAGTCCAGCGCCTCAATATCCTCGCGAACATCGCCGTCCGGCGTTCGGTGCGTAAGCGTGCCGGTCTTGTCAAAGCAGATCACGTCGGCGCGCGCCAGCATTTCCACGCAGAACAGGTCGTGGGCAACGGCGCTCTTTTTGCGCAGTGTGCGCGCACCAAGCAGCAGGGAGAGGGAAAAGTACAGCACCATCAGCGGAGGCGCCAGGGAAGCCACCATGCTGGCCGCATACGCCACCGCGTCCAGCGGGGCCGCACCGTGGTGCAGCAGATCGAAGGCCTTTCCGGCGGCCAGCGGCAGGGCCACAGCAATGAGTACCAGCAGCACGCGCCGCAGGCCCTTTGTCAGCTCCGTCCGATGAGGCCGGACGCGGCGCGCCTCGCGCTCCATGCGTGCGCAGAGGCTTTCGGAAGCCGGGCAGAGCACCCGCGCCGTACATTCGCCGGACTCGATGCGGCTGCCCGCATAAATCGTATCCCCGGGGTCCTTCAAAACGCGGTGACTGCCGCCGAACAGCAGCGCCTCGGCCGCGGCGGCATGGCCTTCGACCACAACGCAGTCCGCCAGCGCCTCGCTGCCCTTTGCCATGCGGCAAAGGTCGCCCGGCAGCAGCTCGTTGGCCCGGCAGACGCGGACCCGGCCTCCGCGAAGGAGGGGCGTGTTTTTGCGATGGCGTGCGGAAAGTCGGTCAATGGCGCGCTTTGCGGACAGGTCGTGGCCGATGCGCACGGCGGCGTTGATCAGCGTGACAAAGAAAAAGCCCAGTTGCAGGTCGCCCCCTGCGGCCAGCAGTATCAGCGCGCAGAGCAGCATCACCCCGTGAAAGGGCGTGACAAGATTGTCGAACAGGATGCGGGAGATGCTTCGCGTATGCGATATGGGGGGGCTTGGCTTCATGGATCGGCTCCCGGAGCAAAAGTTGACGATATAAATTTAGTATAAAGGAACTGGAGCAAATGCACAAGAAGGTTTTTGGGGAAATCGTGGGCAATCGGGGGGGCGTCCGGCTGCATCCGCCCGCCCGGATGGAACGGAAGGCCGGCTGCGGCAGAATCGGGGCGGGGGGAATTGCCAAAACCGGGACCTTCCTGCTATAATAGGGCCTTAGAACGAAAGGAAACAGAGAGAGGATATCCATGGAGTTTCGCAGCATGATCGCAGAGGCGATCGCAGAAAAAACCGGCCTGCCCGCAGAGGAGATCGCGGGACTGCTGGAAACGCCGCCCAACCCGGAGCTGGGCGACTTCGCGTTTCCCTGCTTCCGCCTTGCAAAGACCCTGCGCAAGGCGCCGCCGCTGATTGCGCAGGAGCTTGCCGAAAGCGTTGCGCTGCCCGAGGGGGTCGGCAGCGCGCAGCCCGCGGGCGGATACCTGAACTTTACGCTGGACCGCAGCGCACAGGCCCGGGCCGTGCTCTCGCGCATTTACGCCGAGGGCGCCCGCTACGGCGGAAGCAGCGAGGGCGCGGGCAGAAACGTCTGCATTGACTATTCTTCCGTGAACATTGCAAAACCGCTGCACATCGGGCATCTGCCCTCCACGGTTATCGGCAACGCGCTCTACCGCATCTGCCGGCACATGGGCTACCATCCCGTGGGGATCAACCATCTGGGGGACTGGGGCACGCAGTTTGGCAAGATGATCTGCGCCTACAAGGCCTGGGGCGACCGAGAGACGATCGAGCGGGGCGGCGTGGACGAGCTTGTGAAGCTCTACGTGCGCTTCCATCAGGAGGCGGAGCAGGACGAGAGCCTGAACGAGGCCGCCCGCGGCTGGTTCAAAAAGATTGAGGACAGGGACCCCGAGGCCACGGCGCTGTTTGAATGGTTCAAAAAGATCACGCTGGAGGAAGTGCAGCAGGTTTTCGACCTTATGGGCATTCGCTTTGACAGCTATGCGGGCGAGAGCTTCTACAACGACAAGATGGACCGCGTGGTGAACGAGCTCAGCGAAAAGGGGCTGCTGAAGCTGGATCAGGGGGCAAAGATCGTGGATCTTTCCGCATATAAGATGCCACCCTGCATTATCCTCCGCTCCGACGGCGCAACCCTCTACGCCACCCGGGATATCGCCGCCGCGCTCTACCGCAAGGATACCTACGATTTTGCCAAGTGCCTGTACGTTGTGGCCTATCAGCAGGATTTGCACTTCCGCCAGTGGTTCAAGGTGGTGGAGCTCATGGGCTACGACTGGGCCAAGGACCTGGTACACGTCTCCTTCGGCATGGTCTCCGGTACGGAGGGCGCCTTTTCCACGCGCAGGGGCAACATGGTCAAGCTCCGCGATGTGCTGAACGCCGCCATCGAAAAGACCGGCGAGATCATGAAGGAAAAGAGCCCGGATCTGGAAAACCGCGATGCGGTCGCCCGGGATGTGGGCGTTGGCGCGCTCGTCTGGAACAGCCTGTACAACGGGCGCATCAAGGACGTTGTGTTCGACTGGGATACCGTGCTGAATTTCGATGGCGAGACGGGCCCCTACGCGCAGTACACCCACGCCCGCGCCTGCTCGGTGCTGAGAAAAGCGCAGCCGCAGGGGGAGATTGACTACAGCCTGCTGTCGGACGACGAGAGCAGGGGGCTCATCGCCGCGCTTGCGGCCTTTCCGGACGCGGTGCGGGAGGCCATGGACAAGTACGAGCCCTATCTGGTATCCCGCGCGGTCATGGCGATCTGCCAGGCCTTCAACCGCTTTTACTATCAGCAGCGCATCATGGCGGAGGACGCGGCGCTTCGCAACGCCCGCCTGACGCTGACCGACGCCACGCGCCGCGTGCTTGCCATTGGACTGGATCTGGTGGGGCTTGCCGCCCCGGAAAGGATGTAGGGATTACCATGCTGGACATCAAGCTTCTCCGGGAGAATCCGGAGGTCGTGAAGGAAAACATCAAAAAGAAGTTTCAGGACGAAAAGCTCATCCTTGTGGACGAGGTCCTTGCGCTGGACGCGGAATACCGCCAGGCGATCAAGCGCAGCGATGACCTTCGCAACCAGCGCAACGTCGTGAGCAAGCAGATCGGCAGGCTCATGGCCTCCGGCGAGCGCGACAGGGCCGAGGAGACAAAACGGCAGGTCACCGCCATGGCGGACGAGATGGCCGCGCTGGACGAAAAGCGCGCCGCGCTCTCCGAGGAGATCCGAAAGCGCATGCTCGTCATCCCCAACATCATCGACGAATGCGTGCCCATCGGCAGGGACGACTCCGAAAACAGGGAGATCCAGCGCTTTGGCGAGCCGGTGGTGCCGGACTATGAGATTCCCTACCATGTGGACATCATGGAGCGGCTCTGCGGCATCGATCTGGACAGCGCGAGAAAGACCAGCGGCAACGGCTTCTATTACCTCATGGGCGACGTTGCGCGGCTCCACTCGGCGGTGCTGTCCTACGCGCGGGATTTCATGATCGATCGCGGCTTTACCTACTGTATACCGCCCTACATGATCCGCGGCAACGTCGTAACCGGCGTCATGAGCTTTGCCGAGATGGAGAACATGATGTACAAGATCGAGGGCGAGGACCTCTACCTCATCGGCACCAGCGAGCACTCCATGATCGGCCGCTTCATCGATACCTTCCTCGAGGAGAAGGAGCTGCCCAGGTGCCTTACCAGCTATTCGCCCTGCTTCCGCAAGGAGGTGGGCGCGCACGGCATCGAGGAGCGCGGCGTGTACCGCATCCATCAGTTTGAAAAGCAGGAGATGATCGTCGTCTGCCATCCGGAGGAGAGCCGGATGTGGTTTGACAGGCTCTGGCAGAACACGGTCGATTTCTTCCGCACGCTGGACATCCCCGTCCGCACGCTGGAATGCTGCTCCGGCGATCTTGCGGACCTCAAGGTGCGCAGTCTGGACGTGGAGGCCTGGTCGCCGCGGCAGAAGAAGTATTTTGAGGTGGGCAGCTGCTCAAATCTGGGCGACGCGCAGGCCCGCAGGCTCGGTATCCGTGTAAAGAACAAGGAAAAAGGGAATTATTTTGCCCACACGCTGAACAACACCGTGGTGGCGCCGCCGCGCATGCTCATCGCCTTCCTGGAAAACAACCTGAACGCCGACGGCAGCGTTCGCATCCCCGAGGCGCTGCGGCCCTACATGGGCGGCAAGACCGTAATCGGGTAAGGGTATGGCTGCGGCTGTCGAAAAGGGGGAAGCCTCCATTTTTTCGACAGCGCCTCAGGGGCAGCCTGCGCCCGCGGTGCGGTCAGCGGCGCTTGCAGAGAAGGCCTTGCTCCGCAAGCGCTTTGCGGCCCCGGCATACAATCCGCCGGAGCCGAATCAAGCCTTCGGGGATTGCGATCCCCGAAGCACCAATCGAGTTGATCCACAGGCTGAGCCGCTGCGCCCGTATGCGCGGCGGCTCAGAGTGTCGAAAAAGTGGCTGAGTGCCACTTTTTCGAGCTTTCACAGGTTTTGCCTCTCGCATTCGCTCCCGGGCGGCAAAACCCGCAAAGTACGAAACCCTCTGGGGTTTCATCCGTTCTGACGCACATGTCGTCAGAGCCGGATGGGACATAAGGGGCTGCGGCCCCTTATCAACCCCGGGATTTTTTGACAATCTCAGCCGCTGCGCCCGTATGCGCGGCGGCTTTTGCTCTGCGGCGAATCCCACAGCGCGTCGCTCTGCTTTTTTGCCGCTGGCAGGGCGGCCTCCTTTACCGCAGCTTCCTTCTTCCGGGGGAAAAATGTACGGCTCCTCAGAGGTCCGCTGAAAAAGAAAAGAAGCAATCCTTCTCTGCATGAATTGGCCGTGCGCTGGCGATACTATGCCCGAGGTGATTTAGAAATCATGGAAAAGAAGGAAACCTTCGGAAATAAATCCAGAGAGTTTTTAAAGCAGCAGGGCTTTTATATCGTGCTGGCGCTGTGCCTGCTGATCGTTGGCGTTGCAATCGCGCTGACCGCGTTGCCGCGGGAGGAGGCGCAGCAGCCCGCGGAGAGCACGCCGCAGCAGGCTGCGCAGGTGCGCCAATCGGACGACGAGACGCTGCGCGGAAAGCCCACAATCCTTCCCACGGCAACGCCGACGCCAACCCCTCCGGCGGCCGCAGCAACGCCCGCGCCGACGGCGGCTCCGGCCTCCTCCGGCGGTACCAAGCCCGTTGTCAAGGGGCAGGCGCCGGTTGAGGGCGAGATCATCTGGGGCTATGCCATGGATCAGCTCCTGTACTCGGTGACGCTGGACCAGTGGACCACGCACGCGGGCATCGACCTGTCCTGCGATAAGGGAACGGAGGTCAAGGCGGTGCTTGCGGGTACGGTCAAGAGCGTGTACGAGGACGATGCGCTGGGTACCGTGGTGACCATCCAGCACAACAACGGCCGCACCAGCCTGTATGCGAATCTGGACAGCAGCGTTCCCGTTGAGGTGGGCAAAAAGGTCAATGCGGGCGATGTGATCGGCGTCGTTGGCGATACGGCGATGTCCGAGTGCGGCGCGCTGCCGCACCTGCACTTTGGTTTCCTTGTGGATGATAAGCCTGTGGATCCCATGAGCTACGTTGCCATCCCCCATTAAGGGAGAGAACGGACAGCTTTGTCCCGGGGGACACGAGAGCGTCCCTCAGGCAGCAAAAAAAGCGGCACCGCCGCTTCAGAGTGTCGAAAAAGTGGCGGAGCGCCACTTTTTCGAGCTTTCACAGGTTTTGCCTCTCGCATTCGCTCCCGGGCGGCAAAACCTGCAAGGGACGAAACCCTCTGGGTTTTCCTCCGTTCTGACGCACCTGTCGTCAGAGCCGGATGGAACATAAGGGGCTGCGGCCCCTTATCAACCCCGGGATTTTTCGACAATCTCAAGCGGCGCCGCCTGCAAAGCGAAGGGCGAACCCTCCTTTTGGGCGGGAGGCGCGGCGGCAGGGGAGGCCGCCAGGAAGCTGCTCCACCATGTTTTTCGGAACCCAAGCCCTGGAAAATGGCGGTTTTTCTTTACAAACGGGCGCTTTGCCGCTATAATGGGCAAGGAAAGCTGTGAGCGGGACGAGTAGAGGGACGCCCTTTTGGCAGAGCGAGCCGCGTCTGGTGCAAGGCGGCGCCGAAAGCCCTTGAATATCCCCCGCGAGCGCCCAGCGGAACGCGCCGCCATGCGCAGCGCCAGTAAGCCGGGCCGTGCTTCTCACGTTACAGGGAACAAGGAGCGGACGGGCGTTTGCCCGTCAAATAGGGTGGTACCGCGGAAAGGCAGGCTTTTCGTCCCGAAGACGGGAGGGAAGGCCTTTTTTTCACGCAAAAACCAGAACCCCGAAAAAAGCACTGCGATTTTGACAGACTTGCTGGAGGAGAACGCATGTACAAAAAAGTTACCACGGACCTGAACTTCGTCCCCCGCGAGAAGGAGACGCTGGCCTTCTGGAAGGAGAACCGCGTCTTTGAAAAGAGCGTGGAGCTGCGCAGGGGCGCGCCGGCCTATACCTTCTTCGACGGGCCGCCCACCGCCAACGGCCGCCCGCACATTGGGCATGTGGAAACGCGCGCCATCAAGGACCTCATCCCGCGCTATAAAACCATGAAGGGCTACGACGTGCTGCGCAAGGCGGGCTGGGATACCCACGGCCTGCCCGTGGAGCTGGAGGTGGAAAAGCTGCTGGGTCTGGACGGCAAGGAGCAGATTGAGGCCTACGGCGTGGAGCCCTTCATCCAGGAATGCAAAAAGTCCGTCTGGAAATACAAGACCGAGTGGGAGCAAATGTCCGACCGCGTGGCCTTCTGGGCGGACATGGAGAACCCCTATGTGACCTATGAGGACGACTATATCGAGTCCGAGTGGTGGGCGCTGAAGCAGATCTATGAAAAGGGCCTGCTCTACAAAGGCTACAAGACCGTCCCCTACTGCCCGCGCTGCGGTACGGCGCTGTCCAGCCACGAGGTCGCGCAGGGCTACAAGGACGTGAAAGAAACCTCCGCCATTGCCAAGTTTTATCTTATTGATGAGCCGGAGGTGGCCATCCTCGCGTGGACGACCACGCCCTGGACGCTGCCCTCCAACGTTGCGCTCTGCGTGAACGCGGACGAGGACTATGTCTATGCGAAAAAGGATGGCGAAACCTATATTCTGGCTGCGGCGCTGGTTTCCAGCGTACTGGGGGAGGAGGCCGAAATCGTCAGGACCCTGCGCGGCAGCGAGCTGGAGGGCCGCGAATACCGGCCGCTGTTCGACCTGCCCGTAAACTTTCAGGGGAAGAAGGGCTACCGCGTCGTTTCCGACGGCTATGTTACGCTGTCCGACGGCACGGGCGTGGTACACATCGCCCCCGCCTTCGGCGAGGACGACAATCGCATCGGCCAGACCTGGGAGCTGCCCTTTTTGCAGCTTGTGGACGCCTCCGGCCACCTGTGCGGCGGCACGCCCTTTGACGGCATGTTCGTCAAGGATGCGGACCCGAAGGTGCTGGAGTATCTGAAGGAGCGGGGCACGCTCTTTGCGGCGCTCCCCTTTGAGCACAGCTATCCCTTCTGCTGGCGCTGCGATACGCCGCTGATCTATTACGCCCGGGAGAGCTGGTTTATCCGCATGACCGCCGTGCGCGACAAGCTCATCCGCTTTAACCGCAGCATCAACTGGATTCCGGACAACATCAAGGAAGGCCGCATGGGCAACTTCCTGGACGGCGTGATCGACTGGGGACTTTCCCGCGAGCGCTACTGGGGCACGCCGCTGCCGGTCTGGACCTGCCAGTGCGGGCACACCCACGTCATCGGCAGCCGCGAGGAGCTGCGCAGCATGAGCAGGAACTGCCCGCCGGACATCGAGCTGCACAAGCCCTATATCGACCAGGTGGAGGTGCTCTGCCCGGAATGCGGCCGGATCATGCGCCGTGAGCCGGTCGTCATCGACTGCTGGTTCGACTCGGGCTCCATGCCCTTTGCCCAGTGGCATTATCCCTTTGAGAACAAAGAGATCTTTGAAAAGCGCTATCCCGCAAACTTTATTTCCGAGGCAATCGACCAGACCCGCGGGTGGTTTTACACCCTGCTTGCCATCTCCACCTGCCTCTTTGACGAACCCGCCTTCCAGAACTGCGTGGTCATGGGCCATGTGCAGGATATGGAGGGACGCAAGATGTCCAAGCACCTGGGCAACGTGGTCAACCCCTGGGAGGTGCTGGATAAGCAGGGCGCGGATGCGGTGCGCTGGTATTTCTATTCCTCCAGCATGCCCTGGCTGCCCTGCCGCTTTTCCGGCGAGGCCGTTTCGGAAACGCAGCGAAAGTACATGGGTACGCTCTGGAACACCTATGCCTTCTATGTGCTCTATGCGGACATCGACGGTTTCGACCCCACAAAGCACAGGCTGTCGGATTGCGCCCTGAGCGAGATGGACGCATGGGTACTCTCGCGGCTGAACACGCTGGTCAGGAGCGTTGACGCCCACCTGGACAGCTTCCGCATCACGGAGGCCGCGCGGGCCATGCAGGTGTTCGTGGACGAGCTTTCCAACTGGTATGTGCGCCGCTGCCGCGACCGCTACTGGGGCAGCGAGGAAACGCCGGACAAGACCGCGGCTTACATGACCCTATATACGGTGCTGGAGACCATGGCCCGGCTTACGGCGCCCTTCACGCCCTTCATGGCGGAGCAGATCTACCAGAACATCGTCAAAAGCGTGGACGACAGCGCGCCGCTGTCCGTACACCTGTGCGATTTCCCGGAGGCGGACGAGCGCCGCATTGACACGGCGCTTGAGGAAAACATGGGCCGCGTACTCGACATCGTAACGCTGGGCCGCGCGGCGCGCAACGGCGCAAACCGTAAGATTCGCCAGCCCCTTGCCGCCATGTATGTGCAGGGGGAAGCTCTGGCGGACGAGTTTTCCGCCATCATTGCGGAGGAGCTGAACGTTAAGCAGGTCGCCTTCGTGGAGGATGCGTCGGGCTTTCTCTCCTATCAGGTCAAGCCGCAGCTTCGCACGCTGGGGCCGCGCTACGGCAAGATTCTGCCCGCCATCAGCGCCTATCTTGCAGGCGAGGGCGTGGGCGACGCGGTGGTGGCCGCCACCGCAGACGGCGGCAGGTTTGAGGCCGAGATCGGCGGCGTGGCGGTTTCGCTCAGCGCGGAGGATGTGCTCGTTTCCGCGCAGCAGAAGGCGGGCTTTGTCTCGGAATCCGAGGGCGGCCTGACCGTGGTGCTGGACACGAATCTGACCGACGCGCTGATTGAGGAGGGCTTTGCCCGCGAGATCGTCTCCAAGGTGCAGACCATGCGCAAGGAGGCGGGCTTTGAGGTGGCCGACCATATCGAGCTGTCCTACGCGGGTAGCGGGCGTATCGCCGCAATCTTCGACCGCTACGGCAGCCGCATCCTTGCCGACGTGCTGGGCGACGGGCTGAAGGGCGGCGCGGCCGAGGGCTATGTGAAGGAATGGAACATCAACGGCGAGCAGGTGACGCTCGGCGTGAGGAAGGTCTGAAGCGGGAAGGGGACGGCGCGCATGCCGCGCGCGATCAAGCGCGCGGCGGCGCCGGGCGCAGGGCAGCGTGGGCTTCCGCGAGGCGGAGGCTGCGCCCGGCGCAGGCGCGGAGCGCCTGCGCGCCGTCCCACCCGGACGCAATCCCCCATCGAAATCCCCCGGCAGGGGGACCGGGCTTACAAACCCTATGCTTGGAACCATTGTGAACATCGCCGCCATTCTTCTGGGCGGCTCCATCGGATTATTGCTCAAAAAGGGCCTGCCGCAGCGCATCTCGGATACCATCATGGGCGGGGTCGGGCTGATCGTGCTCTACATCGGCGTTTCGGGCTCGCTGGTGGGCGAGAAAACGCTGGTCGCCATCCTCTCCATCGTGATCGGCGGCGCGCTGGGCGCATGGATCAACATCGACAGGGGACTTAGCCGCCTCGGCGACTATGCGCAGAAGAAGCTGTCCGGAGGACATGCGGGCAACACCTTTGCCGAGGGCTTTGTCTCCGCCAGTCTGCTGTTCTGCGTGGGCGCAATGGCCGTGGTGGGCTCGCTGGAGAGCGGGCTTGCCGGCAAGCATGAGATCCTGTTTGCCAAGTCCCTCATCGACGGCGTAACGGCGATCGTATTCGCCTCGACGCTGGGGGCGGGCGTGCTGCTGTCCGCGGCGGCGGTGCTGGTCTATCAGGGAGGAATCACGCTTCTTGCGCAGGCGCTTGCGCCGGTGCTTTCCGAGGCCGTGGTCAACGAGATGAGCTGCGTGGGCTCGCTGCTCATCATCGGCATTGCGCTGAACGTGCTGAATCTTACCAAGCTGAAGCTGGCGAATTACCTTCCGGCAATCTTTCTGCCAATTCTGCTGTGCAAGGTGATGTAAATTGCTTTCAAAAGAAACGGGGAGATGCGCCATATGAAATTCACCCCCCGCAAGAAAGGGCTTTCCACTCCCGGCCGCTATGCGCTGGTTTTCGCGGCGCTGATGGCCGCTTTTTTCCTGCTGCTGTACCTTGCGGGGCTGGTGCCGCAGCGGCTTGTGTTTGAAAACCTAAAGGCTTCGGCCGCGCAGTTCCATGAGGAAAGCCGTCAGCCCAGCGCGTATGGCTGCTATCCGCAGCTGCTCTACCATGGCGAGGGCAGCTACCAGCTGGACAATGGCTCGGAGCTGCGGATTCTGCACCAATCGCTGTATCTGGATACCCGGGCGGACCCGGCCTCGGTGCTGGAGAATCCCTACTGGGCGGCGGAGGAGAGCGATGGGCCGCTGGAGGATCTGCGGCAGCTTTCCCGCATGGAGGAGCCGCCCGCCCCGAACGACCGCTACTCGCGCTATCTGATGGGCTTTCGCGCGGTGGTGCGGCCGCTGCTCGCCCTGTTTCCTTATCCGGAAATTCGCCGGATCGTGATGTGGACCGTGCTGCTCCCGTTTGCGCTGGTGACGGCCGGTCTTGCAAAGCGGATGGGGCTTCGGATGGCGCTGCTGTTCGCAGGCTGCTTTTTGACGGCAAACCCGGTCATGATCGTTTCCTCGCTGCAATTCTCCTGCTGCTTTGTGCTGGCGTTTGCGGCCATGGCGGCGGTGCTCTTTCTCCGGACTTCGCAGGAGCGCGTTCCCCTGCTGCTGTTCATAACGGGTGCGCTGACGCAGTATTTTGATTTCTATACCACGCCCGTGCTGACCCTTGTGCTGCCTGCAGGGACTGCGCTGCTCCTGCTGCAGCAGGAGGGACGCTTACAGCGTCCCAAACAGGCGCTCATTTTTTTAGGCAGGTGTTTGCTGGCCTGGGCGGCAGCCTATGTGGGGAGCTGGCTCTGCAAGCTGGCGCTGACGGAGCTTTGTACGGATGAACCCGCCTGGCGGACGGCCATGGCGTCCTTTGCCGGGCGGTTGGGCCTGTCCGGAACCGGTGAGTACGACGCCTCCTTTTACAGCCCGCTGCGGGCGCTGCGCCTGTGCGCGGCAAACCTGCTCTCGCCGGGCAGCGCGCTGCTCTTTCTCGGCATTGCCGCGCTGCTGCTTTGGGGCTTCCTCCGCGCGGGGGACAAAAGGGCCCTGCTGGCCGCCGCGCCGGGCTATCTTGCGCTTGCGCTGGTGCCCGTCGCCTGGATCATGGTGGCGGCACAGCCCTCGATCATACACGAGTATTTTCAGTATCGCACGCTTACGGGAACGGTGTTTGCCGCCTGCTGCATGGCGGCGCTCCCGCGGCCCGGCGGAGGGAACCGCGAGCCTTCCGCAATACAGTAGCGGTCCGGTCAGAAGGGCAGACCGCCATACACAATCGCAGAGGGAAATACCGCGAAATTTCCCGATTGCACATGAAAAATGCCCCATGCGGAAGCATGGGGCATGAATCGGTTTGGGGAACAGAGTCTCAGCCTGCGGAATTTTGCAGCATATGCGCAGCATAGGTGCAGACGCAGTCCCGCGTCTTGCTGCCCTTTTCCCGCACCATTCTGGCATAGCGGCAGTATTTGCATTCCGTCGTGTAGAAGAGCAGGCTCTTGCGGTAAGCAAAGTGCTCACAGGTGTCCGCCGCCACGTCCATTTCCTCGTCCTTTTTGTTCAGGAGAACTTCGATTACATCGTCGCTCTTGGGGTTCAGCAGCAGTTCCATCATGGCGGATTACTTCCTTTCTGTCGTGCGCTCTCGTTTTGTTCTGACACTGTTATAGCACAGTCCGACGGAAAATATCAATATCTTGTGCCCATTGTTAAAACAACCGTAACATTTTGTGGTCAGAAAGCGAAAAAATCCGCCAGAGAGGGCCAAATTGCGCCGGATTTCGGCAAAGAGAGGGACTATATCTTGTGGCTTGCTCCGGAAAATAAGGGCCAGATGTCGTGGGCGGTTTTTTACTAAATCAGGCGCCCGGGGCAGAAAAAAGAAGCGCATGGGGCTGCGCTCTGCTCCGCCATGCGCCGGTCCGAAGGGGTATGGGAAGCTGCGCCCGGTCAGGCCGTCGGCGCCCCTCTTTTGCCCCTGAGCATCACGGGCAGCAGCGCGAGCCCGCCGATGAGCGCATACAGCGCCACAAGAAGCATTCCGCCCGTCCAGCGTCCGCCGCCGTTCAGGGCCGCGGTGAGGGGCGCGGTGATGGTCCAGCTCAGATACATCATGATGGAAGTAAAGGACGAGGCCATCAGCGGTCGCTCCGGATTCCAGGAGCAGGACAGATGGTAGAACTGCGGGATGGACGGGCCGGAAAAGAAGCCCGCAAGACAGGCGCAAACCAGCATCAGGGTCGCGTTGCCGCAGAGTACGCCAAGGGCAGTACAGGCAGCCGCCAGCAGGCAGCCCAGTGCCACCGTCGTTTCCGCGCGCAGGGGCAGCTTCGGAATGGCAAAGCGCGCGACGGTGTTGCTGACCCAAAAAAGCGACAGTGAGCCGGCAGCAATCGCCACCGCGCCAAGTCCGTTGGAAAAATATCGCACAATCCAGATGTTATAGCCGTTCTGGAAGGCTGCATAACCGAGGATGCTCAGCATGAGCAAAAGGTTCCGCTTCCGTTTGAAGAAGGTCAGGATGTCCGAAAAGTGAACCACCTGCTGGCGGCTGCCGAGGGAAGACAGGGCTTCGCGCGTGCGCCAGGCGGCCGAGGCATAGAATGCGAAGAGGACAAGCGCTACGGCGGCGGCAACAAGACATACCGCATTCCAGGGCAGGCCGGCCGCATGGCGAAGGTTGCTGAACACGACCGGCCCGAGCAGCCCGCCAACGCCGAAAAAGGCGTGCATCAGGCCCATGGCAAAGGCGTTGCCCGGAAACATCAGCGAGGACTGGGCGGAGGAAATGGAGGAAATGCTGCCAAAGCCCATGCCAAAGCAGAGGTACAGCAGCAAAAGCAGAGCAAAAGGCGGCGCAGACCCCAGCAGCGCCATGGAGACGACGATCAGCCCTGCGCCGATGCCCAGCAGAACATGGTTCCGGATGCGGCCGGAGAGGAAGATCAGTGCAAGCACCGCCAGACTGGCGCCGGCGCTCTGCGCGGTGCTGATCAGTCCCTGCGTTGTGGAGGCCAGCCCATAGTGCTCGATATGGTCGGTCAGCAGCACGCCCTGGGTGGTGTTGGCAAACTGGGTCAGGAACAGCAGCAGGCACATCGCCGCGTAATAGAAATAAAACCTACGCTTTCTTTCCATGGCTTCCTCCGGAGACAAGGCGTTTTTTATCAGTATAGCACAAAGCGGCGGGCGTGTGTCGTCCGGCAGCCAGTCCCCGGCGAATTTTGCGGTTTTCTTCGGAATTATCGGAAAAAAAGAAGGAGAGGCCATGGCAGGCTGGAGACAAAGTCCGGGAACCGAAGAAGGAGGGAAAAGGAATGGCATTGTTGGGAAGGGCGCGGACGGCGAGCGGAAAGCAGCCGGGCCCGGGAAAGAGTGAAAGGACGCTGAGAAAGGGCGGCCTGACCAATCGGGCGGAGGACGGCGGCAGAGCGGGGGCGAACGGTGGGGCAGTTCCGCAGGGAAGCCTGTTGCCGGGCGGAAGTGCTGGCACAAAGCCGGGCGCGGCGTGTATAATGGAGATAGGAGCGCCAATCCCTCCGGCCGTAACGGAGGGAAGACGGCGGAGGCGCGGGAGGCGTTGCAGGAGCGCGGGTATATGAGACTGCCGGGGTACACAACGGACTGGCAGGAAACGCTCCGGCAAACGATACGGGAGATGGCGCTGAATGCCAGCCCCAACTATGAACGGATGAGCTTTTTCGGCGAGTACGACAAAGCAGAAGCGCCGGAATACGACGTCCATCAGGAAAGCGCGTGGAAGGCATACGACGAATGGAAGCAGGACCAGGCGGAGGCAAGCCGGTTCAGAAAGATTGCGGATTCCGGGGTAGCCGGAAAGATGGAAGCGGAGGCGAGAGCGGCGCAGGCGGCGGCGGACGAGCGGTGGACGGCGTATGCGGAGATCCCGGTGCAACTGACAGAGGCGACGCTGCAAAACCCTTATGCAAAGCGATACCAGAGCCTGCTGGAAAAGCGGGCGCTGACCACGGGCGAGGAGGCGGCGGCCACAAGGGCTGCGGTGCAGTCTTTGACCCAGGCGCTGCAATCGGGCAAGCTCAACAAAGAGCAGAAACGGCAGGCGCGCGCTGTGAGGAATGCGCTTTACTCGAAAACAGAAGAAGCGGCATATATTCGCGCAATTTCCGGTGAATTGAGGCCATGGATGGATAGCGCCTATGAAATCGTGGCGGCTCTGGGGGCAGAAAAAAATCCACAACTACAGTATATGTCATCCAGTGATATGATGGAAGCAAACCACCATAAGGTATATCATGCAATAGACGCACTTTCGGATATCAAAACTATTTTGAGCCTCCAAAATGCAGGTTCCGCAAGCCTTTCGGATGAACTGATGGACATCATCGCCGACAAAAAGCATGATTTGGTGGAGTTGGCTTTAGAACAGATAATTCCCAAATGGTAATATCTTTTGAACAGGGGGAAAATATGGAAAGATCGTTGCTAAATGCGCCGGATTGGCTGCTGGCGCTGCTTCTGGTGGTGCTGCTGGGGTGGGCAGCCGTGGGATTGTTTCGCGATACAAATCGCTGGATCCGCTTTTTCTTCCCCAAATACCACCGCCGAACCCGCTCGGACGATGCGGTGGACGAGGCGTTCCAAACGGAAGCGGAGTGGAACGCGCCGCCGCCGGAGGGACTACCGCCGCGCAACATCGCAATCTGCGGCTCCGGGGAGATTCCGCGCTTTGCGCGGCTTGTGCCGGACAGCTGGCGCTGGTTTTTGCCGGGGAGCGCGAAGGCGGGACACCCGCTGTGCGAGGCGGACGGGCAGTGCCGGCTGGTGATCGGAATTCTCTTTGAGAGCCTGAGCCGGGAGGCGCTCTGCCCGGAGAGCCTCTGCCGGGCGGTGGCAAGACTGGACGGGGCGGAGTACGAGGCAAAGCTGGTGCGGGTGGAGAAGGGGGAGGAAGAGGAATGGCCGGCCGCGGTGATGGTGGATGCCGTGACCATGGCGGCGCAGATGCCGGGCGAGCCCACGCCCCTGCCGCCGAAGGGAGACGCCTGCCTTTGCGCGGTGTTCACGCTGCCCCGGGGGCCGAAGCCAAGGCTGCCGGTGGCGCTGTATCTTTCCGAACTGCGACTCAATCTCAAACTGCCACGGGGGAGCTGGGGGCCGCGCTATGAAGGGATCGGCCTGCCGTGGTACTGGCCGTTGTAAACAAAGACCGCAGCCGGCGGCGCGCCGGTTCCTGCCAAAGGGAGCCGGAAACGAACCGGGCTTTCCCCGGGGTTCATGCAGGTCCGCAAAACCGGCCTGCGTCCGGTTTGGACATTGGCGCTGGCGGAAAAGGAAGTGCCGGATGCAGGCGGGGCGGCCTCTGCACCGGGCTGCGGGCCGCCGGGATGGCCGTGCCGCCTGCCCTGACCGGAGGGCTTCAGCGGTAGCCCTTCGCCTTTTCGATTTTCACGATGGCGGCTACATTGCCCTTCTGGTATTTGTTGAAGCGGGCGTAGACGGTCTCCGCGTCCGTCGTGTCGGGCGCGTACCAGTCGCAGTTTTCAAAGAATTCCCGCAGAGATTCGTTTTTGACAAAGCGCAGGCCGGAGAGCGCATACATGCCGTTGCGCAGGATGGAAAGCTCAAAGGCCGTCTTGTTCTCCAGCTCCGCCTCGGTGAAATAGCGTTCCCGGCCCTCCTGCACCAGCTTCTGGAGCGAGGTGTTTTCGAGGCGATAGCCCTCGGACTTTTCGACTGCTACAATAGCCGCAACGTTGCCCTTCTGAAACTCGTTGAAGCGGGCATAGACGGTTTCCGCATTGGTGGTATTCGGCGCGTACCAGTCACAGCGGCCGAAGAATTCCCGCAGCGTGGTGTTCTTTTTAAACTCCAGGCCGGAGAGTGCATACATGCCGTTGCGCAGAATGGAAAGCTCCGCCGCGGTCTTGTCGCGCAGCTCGTCCTCGGTATAGTAGCGTCCCAGTCCCTCCACAATGAGCGCGTCAAGAAAGGCGTGGGCAACGTCGTCCATGGGCGTAGGCGTTGGGCTGGCCGCAGCGGGCCGTTTCGTCGCCTTTGGCGTAGCGGTGGGCTTTGCGGCAGGCGTAGGCGTGGGCGTTGCCGCCGGGGTCTGGGCTGGCGCAGCCGAAGGCACTGCCGTGGAAGCGCCGCCGGCCGTCGGGCTGGACGGCGCGAAAACAGGCGTGGGGGAAAACAGAAGGCCAGGGAAAGCGCCCCCTTCGCCCGCCGCTCCCTCGGGCGCGGCGCTGCTGCCCGGCAAAAGGCCCGGCAGGCCGGGAACGCTGCTGCCCGGCTGCGCGACGGCTGTGGAAGAAGGGGAAGGCGAAGGCGAGAGCGCTGCGGCCGGGGCGAACCAGGCGGAGGGGTCCGGCCCGCGCGTGAGCAGAAGATAGCAGGCGGCCGCACAGAACAGCGCCAGCAGCGCCAGAATGCAGATGAGCGTTGTCAGGCCCAGGCCGCTTTGGCGCTGTCTGCGCGCAGAGGGGAAGGCCGTCACATCCTCCTGCTCCGCTTCCATCGGGCTGTTCCATGCTTCAGGCGCGCTGCCCGCCCGGGACGGCACGGCCCCTACGGGCGTGCCGCAGAAGCCACAGAAGGTTTCTCCGGGCTGTATCGGCCCGCCGCAGTTGCTGCAACGCATCATCTTGTGAATTCCTCCTTATGGGAGCGCGGCGCGGGGACGCCGCGGTTCTATCTCTGAGTATAACACGGGACTCGGTCGAAAAGGGTTGCTTTGTGTTGTAAAATTTGTTTTAACGGGGCGGCCCCACCGGCGGCATGGACAGGCGCCTGCGCCGCTGCTGGTAGTCGGGCAGAACCTCCCCCACGGCCGCCCAGAAGTCCGGGCCATGGTTTTTATGGCGGATATGGGCAAGCTCATGCACGATCACATAATCGATGGCGTCCTCGGGATTGGCCATGAGAAAGCAGGAGAAGCTCAGGCGGTTTTTTGCGCTGCAGCTGCCGAAGCGGGTACGCGCATGGGTGATGGTAATCCCCGCCGGCGCAAGGCCCATGGCTGCGGCGCGGGCCGCAACCCGCCCGGGCAGCTCGGCCTTAGCCCACGCGTACAGCGCCGCCACCTCCGCCGACGACAGCGGAGCGGGGGCGGCTGCGGCCTGTTCCCGCAGGCGCAAAAGCCTCCTCTCGATCCAGCCCGCGTGCGCCTCCACAAAGCGGCGCACCTCCGCCTCCCCCATGCGCCGCGGCGCGCGCACGAGAACTGAAAGCGCGGGCGTGATTTCAAGAGATACGGTCCGCCGGTCCGAACGGATGAGCGTATATTCCATCGTCAGACCACCTGAAACAGGTAAAACTTGAGATAGTCCGTTTCCGGAACATTCCAGAGGATCGGGTGGTCGGGCGACTGCTGCCTGCCCTCGATCTGCCGGAGCTGAACGGCCGCGTCCGCCGCAGCATCGTGCAGCATGCGCCGAAACAGCGCGTCCGTCATAAAGTGCGAGCAGGAGCAGGTGGCCAGATAGCCGCCGCGGGGCAGCAGCTTCATGGCCCGCAGGTTGATCTCCTTATACCCGCGCGTCGCTCCCTGCACCGTTGCGCTGCTCTTGGTAAAAGCGGGAGGGTCGAGAATGATCATGTCATAGTCCTGGGATTTCATGCTGCCGAGCAGGTCGAACACGTCCGCCACAGCGAAATCCATGCGCTCCAGCAGCCCGTTTCTGGCGGCGTTGGCCTTTGCAAGCGCAATCACGTCCTTCGATACGTCCACTGCGGTCACATGCGCCGCGCCCGCGCGGGCGGCGTTCAGCGCAAACGCGCCCGTGTGCGTAAAGCAGTCCAGCACCCGCAGCCCCGGCGCAAGGCGCGCTACGGCCTGCCGGTTGTACTTCTGATCGAGGAAAAAGCCGGTCTTTTGCCCGTTGATATAGTCCACATCGTAGACGATGCCGTTTTCACGGATCTCCGTATGGCCGTTGAGGCCGGTCTGAAGGCCCGCGCCTCCATAGAAGCCCTTGCCCTGCGCCATGCCCTCCCGCTCGCGAAGGGGGACGTCGTTGCGCTCATACAGCGCGTCGATGGTTTCGCCGCTTTCGCGGAGGATGCGCACGAGCGCGTCAAAGAGCATGTCCTTGCGCCGCTCCATGCCCAGCGAGAGCACCTGCGCCACGAGCACTTCGGAAAAGCGGTCCACCGTGAGGCCGGGGAGCATGTCCGCCTCGCCGAAGATCAGGCGGCAGCAGGTAAAATCCGGCCCCATGACCTGGCGGCGGTAATCCACGGCATAGCGCAGACGACGCGCGAAAAAATCCGCGTCAAAGCGGTCGTTGGCGTTGCGCGAGAGGATGCGTATGCGGATTTTGCTGCTGCTGTTATAAAAGCCGGTACCGAGGTATTTGCCCTTTTTCGAGCGCACATCCACCAGCGCGCCGTCCTCCGGCGGGGCGGAGAGGGCCGTAATCTCATCCTGAAACACCCAGGGATGTCCGCCGCGCAGGGCGGCCTCGCCCTTTGGCGTGATCTCCGCCCAGACAAATTGCCGTTCCATGTCAGTTCCTCCCTTTTGTTCCGGCGCTATCGTACCACAAAGCCGGGGCAGGGACAAGGCTGCGCCGTAATTTGCCGACGACGGGCTGGGCGCGCCGGGGACAAAAGCCCCGCACAGGCGGGGCCGGAAAAGCGGGGACAGGAGGGCTCAGGCCCCGGTCTGCCCCGCGGGCGGGGCGCTGCAATATGCCTTCCACTCCTTTGCAAAACCAAAGACGCCGACAACGGCCAGGATTCCCGCCAGCAGCGCCAGCCAGCCGGTAAAGGCGCCGCTGACGACGAGGGTGTAGACGATGTTGAACAGCGCGTAAGCGAGAAGCGCAAGGGCGAAAACGCGGCTGCGCAGCAGCTGTATTCCAAGCCCGAAGCCCACAAGGAGAACAACGTCCAGCAGAATCCAGAGGCCGATATAGCTGAGCATGCCGACGGCAAAGGTAGCGCCGGCGCAGATATAGCAGAGAATGGCAGCGGGAAGGATGATCGAGCGCTTTTTGGAAAAGCGCTGATAAAACTCCTTTTTCGGCAGGCCCGGCGGCGGCGCGGACTGCGCCTGCGCTGCGGTCTGCTGCTGCGGCTGCGCGTCCTGCGCGGCCAGTTCCGTGTCGCAGAAGGGGCAGCGGAGCGCAGGACCTTCCAGCTCCCTGCCGCAGTTTTTACAGAACATGGCAAATTCCTCCTCTCAGGGTTATCGTATGCGGATGGATTCATCCGGATTCCAGTATAGCAGGCCTGAAAGCCCGGGTCAAATCCCGGCCGGCGCAGGGAACCACGCCGCCCTGGTTCAGCAGACGATGTTCTGCATCCAGATGTCCGATTTGACAAAGCGGTAGCCCAGAATACACTTCAGGATCTCCACGGACTGGCAGATGGCGTAGACCGGGATGATGGGCAGGCTGGTAAAGCGCGAGAGCACAAAGGCCAGCGGCACGCAGACCGCCCAGACGAAGCCGCTGTCGTACACAAAGGTAAGCAGGGTTTTTCCGCCCGAGCGCAGCGTAAAATACGAGGCGTGCGTGAAAGCATGGAAGGGCATGATGGCTGCGGAGATCAGGATAAAGCGGCCCGCAAGGAAACGCACCTCCCCGGTGGTGTTGTAAAGCTGCGGAAACAGCGGCGCAATGAGCGCCATCAGCGTGCCGAACAGCAGGCAGGAGGCCACGGAAAAGGCGATCAGCTTATTGTCCGCATCGCGGGCCTCGGCCATTTTGTTCGCGCCCAGCAGGTTGCCCACGATGATGCCGATGCTGCTGCCAAGGGACATGAACACAATGTTGAACACCTGCGTGATCGTCGAGGCGATATTTACCGCAGCCACGACTGCAAGCCCGCGCAGCGAGTAGCACTGCGACAGAATGGCCATGCCGCTTGACCAGAGCGTTTCATTGATGAGCAGCGGCGCGCCCCGCTTTACAACCTGAAGGAGCAGCCGGCGCGGCACGCGCAGCGTCCGGTACAGGCCCACCGCGAAGCGGTTCAGCTCCGGATGGCGATGGGTCCAGCGGATGACGATCGCGGCCTCCACAAGCCGGGAGACGATGGTTGCAATCGCGGCGCCGGTGATGCCCAGCGCCGGGAAGCCCAGCTTGCCGAAAATCAGCAGATAGTTGAGCACGAGGTTGACCAGCACCGCCACCACGCCGGCGCGCATGGGCGGCTTGGTCTTGCCGGTTTCGCGGAGCGTACTGGCATAGGCCTGCACCAGCGCAAAGGGAAACAGCAGCAGGCGCATCAGCGAAAGATATTCCATGCCGTAAGCGAGCGTCAGCGCAAGGTCGCCCGTTTCGCTGCCTTCGTGCAGGAAGAGGCGGATCAGCGGTTCGCCCCAGAAGGTAAACACGGCCGCGGCGATCAGGGAGAGCAGCAGCGCGATCCAGAGCTTGATGCGAAGGACGTTTCCAACCCCCTCGTCGTTGCCCTTGCCGTAAAACTGCGCGCCGAAAATGCCCGCGCCGGCCATGCCGCCGAAGTTGCAGAGATTGAATACGAACAGGAGCTGGTTTGCAATCGCGACGCCGGACATCTGCTCCGTGCCGATCTGCCCGACCATGATGTTGTCCAGCAGGCCCACGAAGTTGGTGATGCCGTTCTGAATCATGACGGGTACCGCCAGCGCGAGTACCATTCTGTAAAAGGCCTTATCGCCGATGAATTTTCTGAAGTTCATGGTGTTTGTCTGTGGCAGGGCAAGGCCCGCGCCGGGCGGGCAGGGCAGGGGGGCGCAGCGGTACGCGCTCAGTCCTCCTGGCGCTTGCGGTAGAGCACGAATTTGCGCCCGATGCACTGGATAACCTCCGCGCCGGTGGCGGCGGCGATCATTTCGGCGGCGTCCCGGGCGGTGACGGACGCAGTCTCCAGCACGGAGAGCTTGATGAGCTCCCGCTTTTCCAGCGCGCCGTCGATGGCTTCCAGCATATTGTCAGAGATTTCGCCCTTGCCGATCTGGAAGATCGGGGACAGGGTGTTGGCCTGCTTGCGCAGGGCGGCGCGTTCCTTTCCGGTCATGGCAGTTTCGGTCCTTTCCCCCGATTGCGGCGGGTTGGTCAAATTGAGGTTTTCCACAGCCCGTGCAGGTTGCAGTAGCCGTAGCAGGCGGTGGGCAGATCGTCCGCCAGCTTGAATTCCGCCGAGGGGATCTCGTCCTCGCCCAGGGTCATACGTTTCCACTGGAAGCCGCGCACGGTCTCAAGGCAGAGCCACTGGATGCTGTGCTCCTGCGTCATCTCGTGGGGCTCGATGCCCATGCGGCAGGTCACCGTATCGCCGCCGATCTCCACGTAGGGCAGGTGCCGGTCCAGCGAGGCCTTCTCCCCGTTGGGCAAAAGGCGCTCCATGGGCGCGCCGCAGCACGCGGGGACCGCCCCCGGCCACAGATTCGCATGCACCGCCCCGCAGTGCGCGCAGCGGTAAAACAGAAGCTCCTGCATCATAACAATACCCTCCTCATTTGAAATGCCCTGCGGCGTGGATACGGGGCCGCGCCTCAGTCCACAAAGTCAAACTCCCATTCACCAAGGCAGATGGTGTCGCCCTCTCTGGCGCCCATCTCCCGCAGCGCCGCAATGATGCCAAAGCGAATCAGCATCTGCTGGAAGCGGCGCATGGAGGTTTCGTCGTTGGGGTCGGTGGTGTCCAGCAGGCGCTGCACGTCGCCGCCCTCCACCACAAAGGCGCCGTCGTCCTCCCGGCGCCGGATACGGAAGCCCTTTTCGTACATGGGGGCGACCTCCAGCTCCTCCTCGGGGTATTCGAGTGCGGGCGGCAGCGCGTCCAGCGTCTGCACGAGGTAGTCCAGCAGCGGTTCAAACCCCTGCACCGCCGCGGCCGAAACGGGAAAACTCCGATAGCCCCGGGCCTCCAGCGCCTCCTGCAGAGCCGGGAGCCGGTCCATGGCGTCCGGCAGGTCGGTCTTGTTCAGCGCGACCACCTGCGGCAGCTCCATCAGCCGCGGGCTGAACTTGAAAAGCTCCTCGTTGATCTTCAGGAAGTCGTCCAGCGGCTCCCGGCCCTCGCTGCCCGAGGCGTCCAGCACATGTACAAGGATGCGCGTACGCTCAATGTGCCGGAGGAAATCGTGACCCAGCCCCGCGCCCTCCGCAGCGCCCTCGATGAGGCCCGGAATGTCCGCAAGCACGAAGGAACGGCCGTGGCGGGCGGCCACGCCAAGATTGGGGGTGAGCGTGGTGAAATGATAGGCCGCAATCTTTGGCCGGGCGGCCGTCAGCACGGAGAGAATGGTGGACTTGCCCACCGAGGGCAGGCCGATGAGCCCCACGTCCGCAATGGTCTTGAGCTCCAGCTCCACCTCGCGCTCCTGCGTTTTCTGCCCGTCCTGCGCAAAGCGGGGCGCCTGACGGGTGGGCGTTGCAAAGCGCGCGTTGCCCTTGCCGCCGCGCCCGCCCTTGAGCACGGTGCGGGTCTTGCCGTCCTCATTCATGTCGGCGATGACGCTGCCGGTCTCCAGATCGCGCACAACGGTGCCCACCGGCACGCGCACGGTGAGGTCCGCACCATCCCGGCCGCTCTTCATCTCGGGCTGTCCGTCGCCGCCGTTCTCCGCGCGAAAGTGCCGCGCGTACTTGAACTCCAGCAGCGTGGACAGCCGCGCGTCCGCCTGGAACACCAGATCGCCGCCGCGTCCGCCGTCGCCGCCGGAAGGGCCGCCCCGGGCGACGTATTTTTCCCGGTGGAAGGCTGCGCAGCCGTTGCCGCCGTTGCCCGCCTTGATCACGATCCTTGCCTTGTCGATAAACTGCATACGGTACCTTTCCCTCTTCTTTCTCTATAAAAAAGAAAAAGAAGCAAAACGAAATATTGTAACGGGCGCACCCATATTAGAAGAAAAAACAAAAGAAAGCCGGGAGAACCTCCTGCTCTCAGGCCCCGCATGGAAAGCGCGCGGATCAATCCGCTTTCTGCCTTTTTGCCCCAAAAGGGGAAGGGCAGGGGCGGAAAGCGGCGCAATCAGCGTCAGGCCACGCAGATTCCCCCATCCCTCGCCTTTTTCTGCCTGTCCCTATCTTTGCTGCGAAAGAAAAGGGCGGAAGAAGGCTATACCTTCGCGCGGCCGGCCTTCAGCCGCTTCAGGCTCTCGTCCCGGCCCAGAAGGACGGCGATTTCGATGGCGCCGCCGGGGGTCACGGCCTTTCCCGCAAGCGCAATGCGCACGGGCCAGAGCAGGGTGCCGTTCTTCATGCCCTGCGCCTGGGCGAGGCCCAGCAGCGCGTCGTGCACCGCCTCCTCCGTCCACGCGGGCAGCGCCGCAAGGGCGGGAATCGCAAGGTCCAGCACCTGAGCAGCAATCTCCGGGTTTGTTTTGGACTTTTTGTTCGTAAAGAGCGCCGCATCGTACTCCGGGAGCTTTGCGAGAAAATCCACCATCTCCGGAATCTGCGTAAACACCTCCACCCGGGGCTGGAGGATGCGGCAGAGAAGGTCCCGGTCCATGGAGGCCACGCCTGCCTGCGCATAGTATGGCGCGGCGTGCGCGGTGAAATCCTCCGGCGAGAGCCTGCGGACATACTCGGCGTTCATCCAGGTGAGCTTTACGGGGTCGAAGATGGCCGGGCTTTTGCTCATGCCGTCCACATCGAAAACCCCTGTAAGCTCCTCCAGCGTGAAGAACTCCCGCTCGTCGCCCGGATTCCAGCCCAGCAGGGCGACGTAGTTGACGATGGCCTCCCGCAGATAGCCTTTGCTCAGGTAGTCTTCGTAGTAGGCGTCGCCGTCGCGCTTTGAGAGCTTGTGCTGCGCGTCGCGCATGATGGGCGTCATGTGAATGTACACGGGCTTTTCCCAGCCGAAGGCCTCGTAGAGCAGGTTGTACTTGGGGGTGGAGGCCAGATACTCGTTGCCGCGCATGACGTGCGTAATGCCCATGGTATGGTCGTCCACTACGTTTGCAAAGTTGTAGGTCGGCATACCGTCCGCCTTGATGAGGATCATGTCGTCCAGCTCCGCGCAGTCCACGGCGATATGGCCGTAGATCACGTCGT
This sequence comes from Clostridiales bacterium, assembly GCA_004554165.1. Classification (GTDB taxonomy): domain Bacteria; phylum Bacillota; class Clostridia; order Christensenellales; family CAG-138; genus CAG-1024. The sequence goes on from SFNQ01000001.1 coordinate 37,471, forward strand.
CAAAGCTGGCCTCGCCGGCGGTGGGAACGTTCTGCCGGATGACATAGGGCTCGCCCGCGGCAAGCCGGCGCTGAACCTCCTCTCTGGAAAGGCTGGCGCAGTGTTTGTCGTACTTCCAGACCGCGCCCTCGGCTTCGGCCGCCCCCCGGCGGCTGTCCAGCTCCTCCTTTGTGCAGAAGCAGTAGTAGGCCTTACCCGCTTCCACAAGCTGCTTTGCATAGGGCAGGTACATGTCCTTGCGCTGGGACTGAACGTAGGGGCCGTAATCGCCGCCCACGTCGGGGCCCTCGTCCCACTGCATGCCGATGTCCCGCAGGGTGTTGTAGATGACGTCCACCGCGCCCTCCACATAGCGGCTCTGGTCGGTGTCCTCAATGCGCAGGATAAAGCTGCCGCCGTGCCTTTTGGCGTACAGGTAGGTATAGAGCGCGCTTCTCAGGTTGCCAAGATGCATGAAGCCTGTGGGCGAGGGGGCAAAGCGCGTGCGGACAGTGGTCATGAAACGGTTCTCCTTTTGCATGGATAATAGTAAAAACGGGTGGAGCATGGTGGATTGATGAACCCTGGCGGCCGGTGCGGCCGGGGGACTACCCCGCCGCAGTGGGTGCCTGCGGAAGCGCTCAGCCTTTAAAGCTGTCCTTCAGCCCTACCGCGCGGTTGAATACGGGGCGCTCGGGCGTGGAATCCGCATCCTTGCAGAAATAGCCCACGCGGAGGAACTGAAAGGCGTCGCCGGGCTGTGCCGCCGCCAGGGCGGGCTCCACAAAGCCCTGCCGTTCCACAAAGGAATCCGGGTTCAGCCGCTCCGTAAAATCCAGCGCGGGGTCGGCGCCGGGATCGAGCAGCGCGTCGTAAAGGCGGAAGGCGGCGGGAAGCGCGCCGTCCTTTGGAACAAAGTGCAGCGTACCCTTGACCTTGCGCTCACAGTCGCCGCTCCTGGTGGAGGGATCATAGGTAACGTGTACGGCGGAGACATTGCCGCTTTCGTCCGTATCCCAACCCACGCACCTGACGATATAGGCGCCCTTGAGGCGCACCTCGCCCTCGGGCTTTAAGCGAAAATACTTTTTCGGCGGGTCGATGGAAAAATCCTCCCGCTCGATGTACAGCTCGCGTCCGAAGGGAACCGTGTGCGTACCGGCCTCCGGTGCGCCGGGCAGGTTTTCGAGGACGATCTGCTCCGTGCGGCCCTCCTCCCAGTTGTCCACGATGACGGGCAGCGGGTCGGTTACGGCCATGTAGCGGTGCGCGTGCGCGTTCAGGTTCTCGCGGACGCAGTGCTCAAGCATGGCCGTCTCCACGACGGAATCCGCCTTTGCCACGCCGATGCGGTCGAGAAAATCCCGGATGGCCGCCGCGGGATAGCCCCTGCGGCGCATGGCGCAGAGCGTGGGCATGCGCGGGTCGTCCCAGCCGCGGACAAAGCCCTCCTCGACCAGCCGGCGCAGATAGCGCTTGCTCATCATGGTATTGGTCAGGTTCAGCCGCGCAAACTCGATCTGGCGGGGCCGGTGTTCAAACTCGCACTGCTCCACCACCCAGTCGTACAGCGGCCTGTGCGCCTCATACTCAAGGGAGCAGAGCGAATGGGTCACGCCCTCGATGGCGTCCTGAATCGGGTGCGCAAAGTCGTACATCGGGTAGATGCACCACTTGTCGCCGGTCTGATGATGGTGCGCATGCTTGATGCGGTAGAGCGCGGGGTCGCGCAGGTTGATGTTGGGCGAGGCCATATCAATTTTGGCCCGGAGCGTGCGGGCTCCGTCCTCAAACTCGCCGTTTTTCATGCGCTCAAACAGATCCAGGTTCTCCTCGATGGAGCGGTCGCGGTAGGGGCTGTTCTTTCCGGGCTCGGTCAGGGTGCCCCGATACTCGCGCATCTGGTCCTTCGTAAGGTCGTCCACATAGGCCACGCCCTTTTTGATGAGCTTTACGGCAAGCGCGTAACACTCGTCGAAATAGGAGGAGCCGAACAGGAGCTGATCCCACTGGAAGCCCAGCCACCGGATATCCTCCTTGATGGCCTCCACGTACTCCACGTCCTCTTTGGTGGGGTTCGTGTCGTCAAAGCGGAGGTTGCAGCTTCCGCCGTACTGCTCCGCCATGCCGAAATCGATGCACAGGGCCTTTGCGTGGCCAATGTGCAGGTAGCCGTTGGGCTCGGGCGGGAAGCGGGTTTTAACGCGCGGCTCCTTTGTCCGCATATCCTCCTCGATGATCTCCTCGATGAAGTTTTTGCTGCGTACGGTTTCCTCCATAGCCTTTCTTTCCTCCATGCCGCTGCGGCGCTGGGCGCCGGGCTGTTTCGTGGTCTGCGGAGGGGAAAAATCCCCAATCTGCTTTTAACTTTTCTATATTATCGTCAAATCACTGGGCTTGTCAATCACGGCATGGTATACTGGGAAAAAACAGGGGGAGGGATAGCGCAGGTGAAGCGGGCGATGGAGCGGCTGCGGGCCCCCCGGGAGCAGCGCAACGGCATTCGAGGCTGGCTGCTGGTTTTTGCGATAATACTCTGCGTTACGATTTTGCAGGGCGTCCGCGCCATATATGAAGTGGCGATATTCTATCATTCCCCGTGGTTTGTTTTGCCCTATGCGGTGCTGCTGGTTCTTTTTCTCCTGTGCTTCATACAGCTGCTGCGCCGGAAAATCGTGTTTCGGAAGTTCTTTGTCGCCGCGGTTGCGGTGAATGTGGCGTTGGCCTGCTTTGCTGCAATCGTGCAGAAGAACCCGACGGTTCTCCTCAGCAACGTTGCGGGGCTCCTCTGGTGCGTCTATCTGTACCGGTCCGACCGGGTGCGCATCACCTGCGGCCTGCCGGCAAAGCGCAGCGGGATTGCGGGTAACGCTCTGGAATTTGCGGCGGCGCGGGCGATGGAAGCGGAGAGGACAGACGCGGAGGAAAGGGAGAATAAGGAGGGAACCATATGAACGATTTGCGGGACCCCCGGGAGCAGCTCAACGGCATCCGGGGCTGGCTGCTGGTTTTTGAGATCGTGCTGTGTCTGAACGTGTGCTGGTGCGCTCTGGATGTGGTTCTGACCCTCGTTTCGGGGATCAGAAACGGTTATTTTGCGGTCTATCTCATTGCGTCGGTTCCCTATCTTGCCACGCTTGCGCTGTTGATTCTGTGCCTTGTGTTTTTAAACCGGCGCAACCCCCGGTTTCGCATATTTTTTGCCGTTCAAACCGGGCTGGGCGTCCTTTCGACGGTCTTTCTCGCAGTGAGCGAGGGGCGGCTCACGGGGGATATGCTGCAGCTTGGGTCTTACGGCTGGACCGCTTACCTCTTCCTCTCCGACCGGGTGCGCATCACCTGCGGCCTGCCGCCGAAGCGGAGCAATACGCTCTGGTGCATCGAGCAGTATGAAAAGGCGCGGGCTGAGGCTGCGGAGGCGGAGCGGGCCGCAGCGCAGTCGGACCGGGCGGGGCGGGCCCGGCGGCGCATCCCGGGGGTGCGCTCGCGTCCCCGCCGCTTTCTGTCGGGACCGGCAGACCGTACAGCAAGGCCGCGCGCCGCGCAGCAGACGCGCTGAGCAGGGGCAAGGGCGGAGCCGCGGGAGGGGACGGGGCCGCTTTCCGCGAGTTCGCTCCCTGCAAAGCACCCCGTTTCCACAGGCTGCGGTGGCGCCCTGCTTTTTCAGGGCGTCGGGCAAAACATGCGGCAGTTAAATTTTTCGGTCGCGCGCCCCCTTCTTGCAATCGCCGGCAAAATAGTATAAAATTCTCTCGTGTTTTTTCATTTCGGGCAGTTGTCTTCTCGAAAAAAACGCGCCGCTGCAAGTCGGCCTGTCGGGCCTGTAACAACAGGGGCAGCGGGCAAAAGTTTGGGATTAAAACAGGGGGTATTCATGGACATTCTGGCAAAAAGCCTGAACGAGAACGCTGTGATTGCGCGGGAAAAAGGAATCTATCCCTATTTTCATGAGCTCGAATCGCGGCAGGACGTGGAGGTTGTGATGGAGGGCAAGCGGCGCATCATGCTGGGCTCCAACAACTACCTTGGCCTGACCGTGCATCCGCGCGTCATCGAGGCGGGGGTTGCGGCGCTGCGGGAGTATGGCAGCGGCTGCTCCGGCTCCCGCTTTCTGAACGGCACGCTCACGCTCCACACCGCGCTGGAACGCGACCTTGCGGACTTCCTCAAAAAAGAGGCGGTCATGACCTTTTCGACCGGGTTCCAGTCCAATCTCGGCATCCTGTCCGCAATCTGCGGCAAGAACGATTACATCATCTGCGACAAGGAGAACCATGCCAGCATCTACGACGGCTGCAAGCTCTCCTATGCCACCATGCTCCGCTATCGCCACAACGATATGGCGCATCTTGAAAGCTGCCTCAAAAAGGTTCCGGAGAGCGCGGGCGCGCTGATCGTGACCGACGGCGTGTTCTCCATGGGCGGGGACGTCTGCAACCTGCCGGAGATCGTCCGCCTTGCGCGGCAGTACGGCGCGCGGGTCATGGTGGACGACGCCCACGGCCTGGGCGTACTGGGCGAAGGGGGACGCGGCACGGCGGATTACTTCGGGCTGACGGATCAGGTGGACATCATCATGGGCACCTTCTCCAAGTCCCTGGCCTCCATCGGCGGCTTCATGGCGGCCAGCGCCGACGTAGTGGACTATACGCGCCACGCCTCGCGGCCCTATATCTTCTGCGCATCCATTCCGCCCGCTTCCGCAGCCACAGCGCGCGAGGCGCTGACCATCCTCAAGGAGCAGCCGGAGCTGCCCGGGCGGCTGGCCTCGCTGTCAGCCTACATGCGGCAGGGGCTCAAGCAGCGCGGCATTGCCATCCGAGACAGTGAGACGCCCATCATTCCGATCTACACCTGCGATGCCATGACCACGCTGCAGGTGGCAAAGGCGCTGTATGACGCCGGCGTGTATGTAAACCCGGTTCTGCCGCCCGCGACCCCGGCCACGGACTGCCTGCTGCGGACCAGCTATATGGCCACGCACACCGAGGCCCTGCTGGACGAGGCGCTGGACATCATCGAAGACGTGGTGAAACGCTATGTCCAGTAATCCGGTGCAGAACCAGAGCGCGGGGCGCAGGGTTGTACTGGTTACGGGCGCATCCAGCGGCATCGGCGCGGCCACAGCCCTGCGCTTTGCTGCAGCGGGGGATATCGTCTACGGCCTGTCGCGCCATCCCGCGGAGCTGCCGGGCGTACTGCCCCTTGCCGCCGACGTTACCGACGAGGCGCAGGTGATGGCGGCGGTAGCGGAGATCGTGGCGGCGCAGGGGCGGGTGGATGTGCTGGTCAACAACGCCGGCTTCGGCATCTCCGGCGCGGTGGAGTTTACGGAGCTGGAGGAGGCCGGGCGGCAGTTCGACGTAAACCTTTTCGGCATGGCGCGCTGCATCCGTGCGGCGCTTCCCCACATGCGCGAGGCGAAGAGCGGCCTGATCCTCAACGTCAGCTCCGTGGCGGGCGCGCTGCCCATTCCCTTTCAGGCATATTACTCGGCGGCAAAGGCCGCGGTGAACGCGCTGACCCTGACGCTGCAGAATGAGCTGAGGCCGCATGGCGTCCGTGTTGCGGCGCTGCTGCCGGGCGACGTCAAAACCGGCTTTACTGCGGCGCGCCGGAAGAATTCTGCGGGCGCGGCGCTGTATCCCGCGCTGCTGCGATCCGTCTCCGCCATGGAGCGGGACGAGCAGAACGGCATGCCGCCCCGGCGCATCGCGGAGCGGCTCTATGCGATCAGCAAAAAAAAGCGCCCGAAGGGGCTTTACTCCTGCGGGCTTCAATATCAGTTTTTCCTGTTTCTCGGGAAGGTGCTGCCCGTGCGGCTGTACAACTGGATCATCGGAAAGCTGTACGCATAAGACGGCAGACGGGGAAAGCCGGGCGGAAGGCTGCGTTCTTCCGGCGCGGCAGACAATGGCCGGGAAGGGGCTGCGACCCCGAATCTGGATGCAGCGCCGGCCACTGAGACAAGGAACATATGGGAAAGGGCCGTGCTTCTTTTCCCATACCAGCCCGCGGGGAGAAGCCTCTCCGCGGGCTTTTGCCCTTCGCCCGCTGCTTCCGCCTGACGGGACGGCAGGCCTCCGTGACAGAGGCGTGGGGACCGGGGGCTCGTGGTGGCTGACGCGGCAGGCCGGAAATGCGGAGGAACCTTGAATTCGCACCCCTCGTCCCGCAACAGATTTGCTGGAAGCATTTTTCAAAGGGAAGGCTGCCGTCCGGCTGCGCGATTTTCCCAGACGGGGTAGCGCTGCGTATTTTCCTGGCCTGTCCTGCCCGGATTCCCCTGCGGCTCCAAAATCAGCATGCGCCGCAAAGCCGGCTGGCGCTGCGCCGAAGAGCCGCGCCATTCAGAACGAAACAGGGCATGACCGCAGGTGCGGCCATGCCCTTGAGATTGTCGAAAACCCCCGGGGTTGATAAGGGGCCGCAGCCCCTTATGTTCCATCCGGCTCTGACGACAGGTGCGTCAGAACGGATGAAAACCCGGAGGTTTTCGTACTTTGCAGGTTTTGCCGCCCGGGAGCCAATGCGAGAGGCAAAACCTGTGAAAACTCGAAAAAGTGGCGTTCAGCCACTTTTTCGACACTCTGAAGGGCATGACCGCAGGTGCGGCCATGCCCTTGGTTTGCAAGGGATGGCTCAGGAGGCCTTGCCGATCATCCGGTAGGCATCCTCATAGTACGTAATCATGGAGGAGTCGGCCTCCCAGTCCTCCTGCTGCTGCTCCCAGACGGTGTTCTGGGCCTGCTCGAGGGCAAGCGTGTGCATGGCCTCGGATACGCTGGCGTAGGGGACGTCGCCGGCGGGCTCCTCGCTCATGAGGTATACAATGTAGTACGAACCCTCGATCTCCACGATGTTGGAATACTGTCCGACGGACAGGCCTGCGGCCGCCTTGTGGAGATTCTCATCCCACGCGCCGTCGTCCTGGCCGGGCATCATAAGCCGGCCGCGCTCCGCAAAGACCGGATAGTCGGTATAGGTCGTGTCCTCGTTGTAAGCGGTAAAGACCGCGTCAAAGCTCTCGCCCGCCTGGAGCTTGCCGTAGGCCTCGTTGATCTTGGCTCTGGCGGAGGCGGTATACTCCTCGAACATGCGGTCCGCCTCGGCCTTCTTTTCCGCGTACTGCTCCTTGATCTGCTGCGTGCGCGCCGTATCGGTGGAGGGGGCAAGGGAAAGGTTGCCGTATTCGGCTTCCAGCTCGGCCATCTCGCTCAGCAGCGCGCCGTAGGATTCGTCCAGCGCGCCTTCGGGCATGACGGACAGTACCTTGACGCGGACGTAGCCCTCGGGCGCCAGCAGCATGGGCTCTCCGCCCATCATCTCATAGCTTTCCTGCCTGGAGAGGTATTGGGTCGGGTCCTCCAGCATGGTCTTCTGAGACTCGTACAGCGTGTCGTAATAGGCCTTCACCTCGTCCTCGGAAACGGTGGCGGTGGACTTGATCGCTTCCTCAAGATTTGTGATGATCATGGTCTTGCGCATCTGCTCCTCCAGCATGGCGCAGTAATTGTCAAAGCTCTCAAAGCCTGCGGCAATGACCTCCTCGTTGAGCTTTTCGAGGGCGGCGCTGCGGATATCCTCGTCCGTTCCCTCCACCTCCGCATCCTCGGAATAGTAGGAAATGATGTCCTCAACCTGCATGCTGAGCTCTTCGGCCAGCTTTGCCTCCTGCTCGGCGGAGAGCACATCGTAGCCCAGCTTGCCCGCCCAGTAGAGGAGCCTTGGCCCCTCGATGAGGCCTGCAACCGCTTCGTTCTGGAGGGACTCAATGTCCGCATCCGCAGTCGGCTCGGGCATGCCGTAATAATAAGAATACATGGAAACCAGATAGTCGTACTGGTCCTGCACATCGCCGGCGGTAATGACCGTTTCGCCAATTTTGACTGCCGGGGCCTCGCGGTTGATGGCGGAGGCCGTCGCGCTGCCGGTAGAGGCGCCCTCGCCCGAAGCAGGCGTCTTCGCGGAGCAGGCTGCAAGCGAAAGCAGCATTATGCCCGAAAGAAGCAGGGCAAAAGCTTTTTTTATGGTAAGCTTCATAACTCGTTCTCCTTCAATATCATCAGAGTAGTCATCTGCATTATAAACGCTCCGCAGGATCAACACAATGCAAGATTGTGTAAATAAATTGTGGCAAATTATCGGCAAGCGCGGCGGCGGATGCATCCTTTTGCCGAATGCGGATCGCGGGCGGGTTGGTCGCCAGCAGCTGCGCGCCGCGAAAATCTGCTACCGCCAGGATGAGCCTGCCTCCGTCCAGCGGCGCGTCCGGAAGGAAGGAGAGCAGCGCCTCGCCCTCGCGTACGCTGATCTGCGTGAGGCCCGCGCGGGCGGCATAGGCCTTGATGAGCGCCAGCGTAAACAGGTTTTCCACCGCCTGCGGCAGCTCGCCGTAGCGGTCCTCCAGCTCCTCCCGCAGCAGAAGCTGCGCCTCCGCGCCGTCCACGTCCGCAATCCGGCGGTAGGCGGACAGGCGCTGCACCTCGTTTGGAATGTAATCCCGGGGGATGTGAGCGTCAATGGGGATGTCAAGCGTGACGTCCGCCGCAGGCGGCAGGGCTTCGCCCCGCGCCTCTCGCACCGCGGACTGGACAATTTTGAGATAGTACTCATAGCCCACGTCCGCAATATGCCCGTGCTGCTCCGCGCCGAGCAGGCTCCCGGCGCCGCGGATTTCCAGGTCGCGCATGGCCAGCTGAAAGCCCGCGCCAAACTGCGTAAACTCGCGGATGGCCAGCAGGCGCTTGTGCGCCTTTTCGTTCATGACCCGGCCGCGCTGCACGGTAAGGTAGGCGTAGCCAAGGCGCGTACTCCGTCCCACGCGGCCCCGGAGCTGATAGAGCTGCGCAAGGCCCATGCGGTCCGCATCGATGACGATGAGCGTATTGGCGTTTGGAATGTCCAGCCCGCTTTCAATAATGGTCGAGCAGAGGAGCACATCCGCCTTATGCTCCATAAAATCCAGCATCGTGCGCTCCAGCTGCCCCTCCGGCATCTGGCCGTGGGCGGTAAGGATGGAGGCCTCCGGCAGAAGCTCCGAGAGCCTTCGCGCAAAACCATCCATGCTCTGCACACGGTTGTAGACGATGTAAACCTGCCCGCCGCGGGAAAGCTCGCGCGTGACGGCGTCCACAATCAGCCCGTCCGTATACTCCAGCACAAAGGTCTGCACCGGGTAGCGGGCCTCGGGCGGGGTTTCGATTACGCTGATATCGCGAATGCCGCTCATGGACAGGTTCAGCGTGCGGGGGATGGGCGTGGCGGTCAGCGTCAGAACGTCGATCTGCTGGCGCAGCGCCTTGAGCTGCTCCTTGTGGTTCACGCCGAAGCGATGCTCCTCGTCGATGATGAGCAGACCCAGGTCGCGGAATCTGACGTCCTTTGCAAGCAGCGCGTGGGTGCCGACGACAACGTCGATCTCGCCCTTTTGGAGCTTCTGCTTGATGGCCCTGCGCTGCTCCGCCGTCTGAAAGCGCGACAGACAGGCCGTGCGCACGGGAAAATCCGAAAAGCGCGCGGTGAGCGTGTTGTAATGCTGCTGGGCGAGGATGGTGGTCGGCACCAGGAAGGCCACCTGCTTGGAGTCCTGCACGGCCTTGAAAGCGGCGCGGAGCGCAACCTCGGTTTTGCCGTAGCCCACGTCGCCGCAGAGCAGACGGTCCATGGGCCGGGGCCGCTCCATGTCGGCCTTGATCTCCAGGATGCTCTGGAGCTGGTCGGGGGTTTCCGTATAGGGAAAGCGCTCCTCCAGCTGCACCTGCCAGGGGCTGTCCTTTGAGAAGGCGAAGCCGGAAATGGCCGAGCGCGCCGCGTACAGCGCGGCAAGGTCTACGGCCAGCTTCTTTGCGGATTCCTTTGCGCGGTTGACCCGGCCCTGCCACTCGCTGCCGCCCAGCTTTGACAGGTGCGGTACGGAATCCTCGTCTCCGCCGCCGATGTATTTCTGTACCCGGTCCATCTGGTCGGTGGGGATGTACAGCCGGTCGCCGCCGCGGTATTCGAGAAGCAGGTAGTCCCGGGTGTTGCCGTCCACGGTGAGCGATTCCACGCCCACAAAACGGCCGATGCCATGGGCCTCGTGGACCACATAGTCTCCTACGGCCAGCTCCGAGAAGGAGAGCGCGTTGCGCTTTTTCGCAGCCCGCTTTGCCGGGGAGCGGCGGCCGAAAAGCTCCGCGCTGCCCAGCACGGTCAGATGCAGCTCCGGATAGGCGAAGCCGCTCAGAAGCGTTTCTTCGACGATCAGCGCCTCGCCACGCACGGGCGGCCGGCTCAGACTCCGGGAAAAGGCGGTTTCAACGCCGCCCGCGGCAAGCTGCTCCCTGAGCGGCCCCGCATGCTCCCCGGCAAAGAGGACGACCGCCTCGCCCGTGCGCTTCCAGAGGCCGATGTCACGCACCAGCTCCTCCGTATCGCCCATGTACTGCGGCGCGGTGCGCGCAAGAAACTGCACGATTACCCTGGGCGCAAAGAGCGGATGGTTGCGCGAAAGCGTATGGCAGGCTGCGGTGCGCGGCGTGGAGAGCAGCCCCAGCGCCGTCTGCGCGCCAAGCTGGAGATTTCCCTGGGCGGGGTCGCCCTCGCCGCGCTCCAGCATGGCGGAAACGGACTCGGAAAAGGTCAGCTCCGCTGTGCGGGCGGCCTCCTCCAGACGGCCCGGCTCGTCCAGCAGCAGAAGCGCGCCCTCGGGCAGATAGTCCAGCAGCGTATCCAGCCGGTCAAACAGCAGCGGCAGCAGCGCGTCCGCTCCGGCGCAGGGCGTCTTTTCGAGAAAGGCCTCCCGCTGCGCGTCAAAGCCGGCCCTGTCCTCCATCTGCCGCAGGGCGCGCGCCATGGCTTCCGGCGGCTGCGGCGTTTCAAACGCGGGCGGCAGCAGCGCCTCCGTGCGCTGCTCCACGCTGCGCTGCGTAACGGGGTCGAAATCGCGCATCTGGTCAATGGTATCCCCCCAGAACTCGATGCGCAGCGGGTAGCGCGCCTGCGGGGGGTACACGTCCAGAATGTCGCCGCGCGCCGCCACCTGTCCGCGGCCCTCAACCAGATCCACACGCTCATAGCCCGCCGCGCACAGGCGGGATACCAGCGCGCGGGGGCCGGCCTCCCCGCCGGATTTCAGAGAGAGGCACTGGGCCAGAAAGGCCTCCTTTGGCGCAAGCCGCTGCATCAGCGCGGCCATGGAGCAGACCACGAGCCGGTTTTCTGCAAACAGAAGCTGCGAGAGCGCCTGTACGCGCTGCGCGCTGCGCTCGGACGAAACGTTCAGCACATGGACAAGCGGGGTTTCCCGCGGCAGAAACAGCGCCGCATCCGGCAGCATACAGCGGGCGCTTTCATACATCCGTACGGCGCCCGTATCCGTGGGGCATACGAGCAGCACGGTGTGGGACAGCGACAGCGCGGCGGCAATATGCGCCTTGTGCGCCTCCTGCAGGCCGAAGGCTGCGACGGGGCCGGCGCTCCCCGCCAGCGCGTCCGCCATGCGGGAGAACTCCGGCGCGCCGGAGAGCAGCTCGAGAATGGGGTTTGGCATGGGTGGCTCCTTTGGAGAGGAAGTTTTCGCTCCTTTCCACGAAAAAGGAGCAAAGGCGCGTTGCCTGTGACGGGAATTGCGGCGGAGCGGGCATACGTCACATGCAGCAGAATGCTTTTCCTTCGCGTACCGCTGTTTTCCCGAAGGGAAGGGAGCAAAGGGGCTTTGCGTAGAGGCCTGCCCGCTGTTTGTGGCAAAAGGGCATCTTTTTGCAAGGAAAAGGAGGTCAGCGGCCCTCGTGCTTTTTGTTGAACTGCATCTGCGCCTTTGCGATATCCCCGGCGAGAATCAGTTCGGCAGCCTCGGCGGCCCGCGCAAAGGCGTCCGTGAGCAGCCGAAACTCCTCCTGCCCGGGCTTGCCGAGCACATAATCCCGAAGCGCCGCGTCGCCGTGGCCGCCTACGCCAATGCGCACACGCGGAACGTTTTCGCTGCCCACGCAGGCGATGACGGAGCGCATGCCGTTGTGCGTGCCCGCGCTGCCGTTTGCGCGGATGCGCAGAGACCCCACGGGCAGGTCGATATCGTCATACAGCACGATGAGCTGCTCCGGCGGGAGTTTGTAAAAATGCAGAATCTGCTGCACACAGTCGCCGGAAAGATTCATATAGGTCTGGGGTTTGACCAGCAGCACCCGCCCGCCGCGGAAGATCCCCTCGCCGTACAGCCCGCGCATGCCGCGCTTTGTCAGGCGGATGTGCAGGCGCTCCGCCAGCGCGTCCAGCGCAAGAAAGCCCGCGTTGTGGCGGGACTTGCGATAGGCAAGGCCCGGATTTCCGAGCCCGGCGACAACATGCATCATAAACGACCTCCCGGGAGCATGCCGCGCTTTCGGACAGGCAAAAACGCCCGCCCATGCGGAGAATCCTCCCATGCGCAGCAGGAATACCCACAGTTTACCACCGGCGGGCCGCGCTTGACAACCGAAATTCCCAATGGTACGCTAATTTGACAGAAATTCTGTGTTTTGCCCGAAAACCGGGCTGTTGGAAAGAGGGGAGGACTCCCGCCATGGAACGCATTCTCATATTGCTGGGAAGCTATGGCGTCATTCCGGACGCAATCGCCGTCTGTGCGGACCGCGTGGCTGCGGCCCTGTTTGAGGAGGCGGGCATTTCTTCCGATCTGTTGTATTTTCGCGGCGGCGCAGTGCTGTCCCGGGAATCGGCCTGCCCCGGCGTCCGCGTAATGCGCACGGTTGTGAACGCGCAGGAGCGCGGGCAGAGCGGAGCGGGCTTTTTGAAAAAGCTGGCGGGGCTTTTCCTGCTGCCGTGGTTCCCGCTGCGCAGCCCTGACCGCATCCGGGCATACCGGCATTTTCGCAGCGCGGTAAAGCGCGCGCTTTCCGCAAAGCGCTACGGGGCGGTGGTCTGCGCCTTCCATCCGTATGAGACGGCCATGCTGCTGCCCATGCTGAGGCGCCGCGCGCCCGGTGTGCGCCGTATTCTCTGGTGCCTCGACCCGACGAGCTATGAGGGCATGGAGCAGCGCGGGCCGGGCTTCATGCACGGTCTGTATCGCAGACTGTACCTGAGACGGGAGAAGCAGTACTTTGCCGCGGCGGACGACGTGCTGCTGATGGAGTGCAGCCGCAGCCACTATGCGCGGCCGCGCTACGATCGCTTTCGGAGCAGGATGCGCTTTTCCGACCTGCCGCTGCTCACGCCCTGCGCGGAGACGGAGGGGGCGGAGACTGGCGCGCGCGGGCCCGTCCGCCTGCTCTACGCGGGCAGGTTTTACGGCGGGAACCGCAACCCCCGCCACCTGTGCCGGACGCTGGCCTGCCTTGCGAAAGCGCGGCCCTTTGCCGCCGACTTTTACACCGACGGCAGCGAGGATGCGGGCCTTGCCGCCTGCGCGGCGGAGACCGGCGGCATGGTCCGGGCCCATGGGCTCCGGCCGCACGCGCAGATCGTCCGCAGGATGGCCGCGGCGGATGTGCTCGTGAACTTTGGCAACCGCGGGCAGGAGATCGTTCCCTCCAAGCTCTTTGAGCTGATGGGCGCGGGGAAGAAGATCCTCCACTGCTGCGCGGAGGAGAACGATGCCTGCCTGCCCTACCTTGCCCGCTATCCTGCGGCCTTCGTGCTGCTGGAGAGCGAAGCGCCGGAAACGGCCGCGGAGCGGCTCTCCGCCTTTTTCGACGCGCCTGTGAAGGTGGATTTACAGGGGCTTTTGCAGGAATTTGAAAAGAATACGCCCGAATATACCGCAGGCCTGATCGCATCCTGCTGCGGCGCAGGCCGGCGCGCTTGACAGGCAAAAGCGGCGGATGTTAGAATTGTAAAAACTGGGGGAATATCAGCGATGGCGGAGGAGTTGCGCGTTCAGGTTGCCAGGGAGCACTACGACTTTCGCAGCTACGCCGCAAAGCCGCGCTTCTGCTCCTACTGGCATCAGGTGGACGAGGTGCTCGCTTTCCGGCCGGAGACCCTGCTGCTCATCGGCGGCGGAGACGGGCTTGTGGCCGGGATTCTGCGGCAGGCCTGCCCGGCGCTCTCCATCACGACCTTTGACTTTGACGCGGCGCTTTCGCCGGACATCATCGGCGATATCCGCAGCATTGGGGAGACCGTCAGACAGCAGTACGACTGCATCCTATGCTGTCAGGTGCTCGAGCATGTGGAGTTTCGGTTTTTTGGGCCGATTCTTGCGCAGCTTGCGGTCATCGCGCCGCATGTGGTGCTGAGCATCCCCTGCCAGTGCCGGACCTTTGGCTTTTCGCTGGACCTGCCAAAGCTCCATATCGGAAAAAAATGGTATCCCGAGAAGCGGCGCATGGAGTTCGCCTTTGACGGGCAGCATTACTGGGAGGCCGGAACGAAGGGCCACAGCAAGCGCGCGGTGGAGACGCTCCTGCGGGAGCGGTTTGTGATCAAAAACAGCTATCATGTGCCGGAAAAGCCATGGCACCTGTTCTATATTCTGGAGCGCAGGGACGGCTGAGGGCATACGACAATTCCATAGTACGGCGATGACGGAAAGAGTAAGCGGAGGGACGCCCGCAAAGAGAGCGCGCCAGACGGTGCAAGGCGCGAGGGGCGGCGCCGCCGAACATGGCTCCCGAGCTCTGCCTGGGTGAACGGCTGCCTTTGCCTTGAGCCCGCACGGATCGCGCCCGATAGCGCGCGGACTTGTGCCCCCGGAACAGCCGGGGAAGCAGGGTGGTTTCATACGGCATGCAGGCTTTTTCACGCATACTGTCCCTTGCGGACGGCATGCGTTTTTTTGTTTCCGCAAGCGCCTTCGGAGGCGGGAAACGACCACAACAAAGGGAATCCGCAAAAGAGCGGGAGGGGACGATGAAGGAGGAGATGGACCCCATGTGCGAACACTGCAAGGAAAAAGAAAAGTTTTATATCACCACGCCGATCTATTACCCCAGCGATAAGCTGCACATTGGCCACGCCTACTGCACGGTGGCCACGGATGCCATCGCGCGCTACAAGCGGCAGCGTGGCTACGAGGTGTTCTTCCTGACCGGCTCGGACGAGCACGGCCAGAAGATCGAACGCAAGGCGAAGGCGGCGGGCGTCACGCCGCAGCAGTATGTGGACAATATCGTTGCAGGTTTCAAAAGCCTGTGGAAGCTGCTGGACATCTCCTACGACGGCTTTGTCCGCACCACGGACGATTACCACGTCAGGGCGGTGCAGAAGATCTTCCGGCAGCTCTACGATCAGGGCGACATTTACAAGGCCAGCTACACCGGCCACTACTGCACGCCCTGCGAGAGCTTCTGGCTCCAGCGGCAGCTTGTGGACGGCAAGTGCCCGGATTGCGGCCGTCCGGTGGAGCTGGTGGAGGAGGAGAGCTATTTCTTCCGCGTATCCAAGTATGCCGACCGCCTGATCGAGCACATCAAAACCCACCCGGAATTTATCCAGCCCGCAAGCCGCGCCAATGAGATGCTGCAAAACTTCCTGCTGCCCGGCCTTGAGGATCTGTGCGTGTCGCGCACCAGCTTCAAGTGGGGGATACCCGTTACATTTGATGAAAAACATGTGGTATATGTGTGGCTCGACGCGCTTTCCAACTATATTACAGCGCTTGGGTGGGGGAGCGAGGACGATTCGCTCTATCGGGAATTCTGGCCTGCGGACGTACACATCGTGGGCAAGGAGATCGTGCGCTTCCACACCATCATCTGGCCGATCATGCTGATGGCGCTGGGGCTTCCGCTGCCGAAGCAGGTCTTTGGCCACGGCTGGCTGGTGCTGGACGGCGGCAAGATGTCAAAATCCAAAGGCAATGTGGTCGATCCGGTGCAGCTCTGCGGCCGCTACGGGGTGGACGCAATTCGCTATTTTCTGCTGCGGGAGGTGCCCTTTGGCTCCGACGGCGTTTTCTCCAACGAGGCGCTCATCAACCGCATCAATACCGATCTTGCCAACGATCTTGGCAACCTGCTCTCCCGTACGGTGGCGATGATCGACAAGTATTTCGATGGGAAGATTCCCGCGCCGGGGACGGGCGCGGACGAGGACTTCGAGCTGACAAAGCTGGCCATGGAGACGCCCGGAAAGGTGGACGCCCAGATGGACGCCTGGCACATTCCGGACGCGCTGGCCGAAATCTTTGCGCTGGTGGGCGCGTGCAACAAGTACATCGACGTGACCGCTCCCTGGGTGCTGGCAAAGACCGATGAGGGGCGGGTACGTCTCCAGAGCGTGCTCTACAACCTGGCGGAGTGCCTGCGCATTGTGGCGGTGCTTCTGACGCCCTTCCTCACCTCGACGCCTGCGCGCATGTTCGACCAGCTGGGCACGCGCCCGCAGAGCCGGAGCATCGAGGCCGTGGGCTGGGGCGGAACGGAACCGGGAACCGGGGTGCACAAGGGCGAGGCGCTCTTCCCGCGCATTGACGTGGAAAAGGAGCTTGCGTCCCTGGAAGCGGAGACGCTGGCGGCGAAGGCGGCGGCCGGGGCCGCTGCCGCGGCCCAGGCCGCGGGCGGCGAGACCCCCGCGCAGGCGCAGCCCCCGGCGCCCGCGGCGAGCGCGCCCGAGGGCGCGCCGGCCGCCGCCCCCGCCGAGATCGCGTATGAGGACTTTGAAAAGATCGATCTCCGGCTGGCAAAGGTGGTGGCCTGCGAGGAGGTCAAGCGGGCCAAAAAGCTCTTAAAGCTCACGCTGGATGTGGGCGGCGAGGAGCGGACGGTTGTCTCCGGCATCAAGCAATGGTACGCGCCGGAGGACCTTCTGGGCAAGACCGTCGTGCTGGTTGCGAACCTCAAGCCCGTCAAGCTCTGCGGCATCGAGAGCCGGGGCATGATCCTCTGCGCGTCCGACGAGGCGGATGAGAAGCTCTCCGCGCTCACGACGCTCCGGGAGATGGAGAGCGGCCTGAAGGTGCGCTGACCATGGCGGAATACAAGCTCAGGGACGGGCGGGTTTTGACCCTCCGGCAGGCGCGGGGAACGGACGCCGCAGCCTGCCTCGATTATCTGCGCTGCGTTGGCGGCGAGAGCGACTATCTGCTGGTCGGGCCAGGCGGCCTGCGTGACGTGACCGAGGCGCAGGAGGCGGAACTGCTGGAAGCCCGCTTTGACAGCGCGGAGGGGCGAATGTATCTCGGCTTTGTGGGGGAGGAGCTGGTCTGCATTGCCAGCGTCGAGACGCGGCGGCATGCCCGCCTTTCCCACAACGCGACAATGGGGCTGTCCGTGCGCCGGAGGTTCTGGGGCCTTGGGATCGGCAGCGTGTGCATGGAGCTGCTGATCCGCTTCTGCCGCGCCCACGGCGGGGTGCGGAGCCTGCGCCTGGAGGTATACGCGGACAACGAGCGGGCGATCCGCCTGTACAAAAAATTCGGCTTTTCCGTGGAGGGCTGCCGTAAAAGGTATCTCTGCGTGAACGGGGTTTACCACGACGAGCTGCTGATGTGCCTGATGCTGTAGAATACGGGAGCGGGGCTGGGAAACGATGGAAGCAATACGATTGTTTGATACGCATGCACACCTGCTGGACGGCCGATTTGACGAGGACCGGGAGGCCCTGATTTCCGGCCTGCCGGCCCGGGGCGTGGCCTGCGTGCTGGAGGCGGCCTGCGAGGCGGCGGACATTCCGCGGGTGATCGCGCTGTGCGAACGCCATCCGGGGCTGGTATACGGCGCCGCCGGCATACATCCCCACAGCGCGTCCGAATTTACAGGGGAGACGCTGGCGCAGATCGAGTCCGCGCTGGCGCACCCGGCCATCCGCGCGGTGGGCGAGATTGGGCTGGATTATCACTATGATTTTTCGCCGCGGGAGGCGCAGAAAGCCTGCTTTGACGCGCAGCTTGCGCTGGCGGGGCGGCGGGGCAGGCCCGTGGTCATCCACGACCGCGAGGCCCACGGCGACTGTCTCGACCTGCTCCGGGCGCACCGGGACGGGCTTCAGGGCGTAATGCACTGTTTTTCCGGCAGCTATGAGATGGCCCGGGCCTGTCTGGACCTTGGCCTGTACCTTGGCATCGGCGGCTCGCTGACCTTTAAAAATGCGAAAAAGCTTCTGGAAACCGTACAGAAGGCGCCGCGCGACCGTCTGCTGCTGGAGACGGACTGCCCCTATATGACGCCGGAACCCTTCCGGGGCAGGCGCAACGACCCCTCTCTGGCGCGGCTGACGCTGGCGCGGCTTGCGGCGCTTCGCGGAGAGGACGAGGCTGCGCTTGCGGCGGCCCTGTATGAAAACGGCCTGCGGCTGTTCGGCATCGCGGCGGGTTGACGCTGAGCGGGAAAGAAAGCGGCCGCTTCGGCCACCCGGTCTGTCGAAAAACTCCGGGATTGTCAAGGGCCGCAGCCCTTGGCGTTCCACCCGGCTCTGACGGCATGTACGTCAGAAGGGATGAAAACCTTCAGGTTTTCGCACTTTTCAAATTTTGCTGTCATAAACGCGTATGCGTTTTGGGCAAAATCTGTTATCTCAAAAAAGTCCATCCGGACTTTTTTGACACGCGGCGCGCCCCTGACGCACTCTGTTTTTCAGAACGCGCTAGCGCTTTGCCAGTGCAAAGGCCCGCGCCTCGGCGATCCAGCCCAGCAGCGTTGCGTCGATTGAAGCCGCGTCGGGCAGCAGGACGTGGTGCGTCCAGCGGCCGGGATAGGGCTCTGAAGCGGCCATAATGCGGGGATGCTCTGCCTGGTACGGCAGACCGAAGCTGACAAGCAGCGCACCGGCGTTTCGCTCCGAAGCCCTGCGCGGCAGGGAGACGCAGGCAAAGCCATGGCGCTGTGAGAAGGAAATCTGCGTTTTCTGCACGCGGATCTCCGTATCGGGAAAGCGGGCCAGCAATGCGGCTTCAAAGGCCGCGTACAGCGGCAGCGCAAGAGGCGCTTTCTCAAAAAACAGCGGCGCGTTGGGATGCATCGCGTACCCTCCTTCCCCGGCCTGCGGGCAGTGTTTCGACTGTTCGGAGGCGCGGAACAGCCGCCCCTCCCAGCGTTCAGCATAGCAGAGGAACGCTGCTGCGGTAAGGGCCGGATGGCGGTTATTTTGCGCCGGAAAGCGGGGGCCGGATTCCTACAGGGCGGTTCGTGCGTTTTTTTTCTTAACATTTTGCGCCGTTCGCGGTAAAATGCTGATATGGAGAGGAATACCCAAATGAAAAGAGCGCCGGTATGGTTGCTTCTTCTGGCAACCTTTGCTTCCCTGCTCGGGCTGGTCCTGCCGCTGCTGTGCGCGGTGGCTCCGGCGCTGTGGGCGGCGGCGCTGATCCGCAAAAACAGGGGCGCCTCCGTTGCGCTGCTGGCGCTGCCCTTTGTCCTGTCGGGGCTGTTGTATGCGCTTATGCAGGGAGCGGAGGGCGCCGGAGATTCCCTCGTAAGCCTTCTGTGCCTTTCGGCGCTGGGCACGGTTCCCGCCTTTGCCATTGTCCGCGTACAGACGCGAAAAAAGGGCGGCTTTTATACGGCCGCGGCGGCAGGCGGCCTCTGCGCGCTGTTTCTGTACCTTGCGCTCTGCCTGCCCGGCGTACTGTCGGGCGCGGGTGCGTTTGCCGCGGTGCAGCAGAGCACGGCCGAACTGGGAGAGCTCTTCCTTGCGATACTGTCGCAGGTTCCGAAAACGGAACGGAGCGCAGCGGTCATGGAAACCTTTACCCTGCTGTTTGAAGCGCTGCCGGGGCAGATTCCGGCGCTGCTTGTTTCCTGGGTTCTCCAGACGGGGTGCTTTATGGGCCTTTCCAACACGCTGCTGTTCCGGCTGCTTGTGAGGAAGGAGCGGGAGGAACTGGGGCTCGCGCCCATGAAGCGCTTCTCGGAGTGGGGCGTTCCGCGGGAGTTCACGGCAGGGCTCGTTGTACTGCTGCTGGGTTCGATTCTCCTCACGGTGCTGGAGACGGAGTACGCCCAGGGCGTCAGCGCGGCGGTGACGGCGGTGGTGAGCTTTCCGCTGCTGGTGCAGGCGCTGGCGGTGGTCGATTTCTTCCTGCTGCGAAAGCCCGCCAATCTCGCGGTGAAGCGCACGCTGATCTACCTGGCGTCGGGCTTTCTGCTGATGATGGGCATGCAGTCCGTCTTTATCATGATCGGCTGCTTTGAGCAGGTGTTCCGCATTCGCGAAAAGGCGGATATGATTGATCGATACCGGCAGAAGCCGCCGCAGACCGGACCAGGAGGCCCAAGATGAAAAAACCGCAGCGCATGCTCATTCCCATAGCGATCCTCCTGACCCTGCTGATCGCGCTGTTCTATTTTGCAAACCGCTTTGCGCCCTACCGCTACCTTGTTACGGGTGTGGCCGCGGGGCTTGCGGTTCTTGTGACGGTGATTACCTGGGCGGTCATCGCCGGACATGAAAAAAAACAGCTTGCCCGCATGGACGAGGTGTTTTCGGAAAACGCGGGCACTGCCGCCCGCGTGATCCGCGAGGTTTCCGTGCCCTGTCTGCTGGTCGATGACGGGGGCCGCATTACCTGGCGCAACGAGATCATGCAAAAGCTCTATGCGGAGGACGATCTTTCCGCCATCATGCCGGATTACAATTTTGTACAGCCGCAGGCGGCCTATGCCTTTGAATATGCGGGCGGCTCCTATCAGATCATGAGCCGGCCCGTGCGCAGAAAGAGCACCGAGCGCCTGCTGACCTTCCAATACTGGCTCGACCGCACGGAGGCTGCCCATTACAAGCGCCTCTACGAAGAAAAAATGCCCTATGTGGCGCTGGTCTATGTGGACAATTTTGACGAGCTCGTGGCAGATCAGCAGTTCCACCGGACCACCGTGCTCACGGAGGTGGAGCGGCTTGTCGCGGAAACGGCGGCCTCGCTTGAGGGCATTTACCGCCGCTATGAAAACGGACGGTTTTTGCTGATCTTTGAGGCAAAGCGCCTGGAAACGCTGGAAACGGCCCGCTTCGCCATGCTGGAGCAGGCGCACCGCATCGATACCGGAACAAGCGGCACGGTGTCGCTGTCCGTCGCCGTGGGCGTGGCGGACCGCATCGCCCAGTCGGACGAGAGCGCGCGCCAGGCCATGGAGCTTGCGCTGGGCCGGGGCGGCGATCAGGCTGTGGTCAAGCGAGGCGTGAATTACACCTTCTATGGCGGCAAGCGGCAGCGCGAAACCATGCAGTCCCGCGTCAAGGCCCGCCTGTTTGCAAAGGCGCTCCGCCAGCTGTTTGAAAACGCGGGCGACGTTATCGTCATGGGGCATAAAAATGCGGACATGGATTCCCTCGGCGCGGCGCTGGGCGTGGTGGCCTGCGCAAAGATGGCGGGTTCGCGGGCCTTTATCGTGCTGGATGAGCCGAATGAAACCATCGAGCTTGCCCTCTCCGTAATCCGCCAGAATGCCGCCTATGCGGACTGCGTCATCTCGCCGGAGCATGCCGAGCGCATCTGGCGGCCCTCCTCCGTGCTCGTGGTCGTGGATACGCAGCGGCCGGGCACCACCTGCGCGCCACGGCTGGTCAGCGAGGCCGCGCGGATCGTCCTCATTGACCATCACAGGAGGAGCGCGGACTATATCGACAACAGCACGCTCCACTTTTTGGAATCCCGCGCCTCGTCCGCCGCGGAGCTTGTGACGGAAACGCTGCAATACTTTGACGACAACCCGCGCATTCCCGCCTTTGTGTGCAGCGCGTTGCTGGCGGGCATCACGGTGGATACCAAGCACTTCGTGTTCAACGTCGGCAGCCGGACCTTTGAGGCGGCCGGGTATCTTCGCAAAAACGGCGCGGACATCAGCATGATCAAGCAGATGTTTCAGGACGATATGGACAGTTACCGCGCCTGCTCGGAGGTTGTGCGCAGCGCGGAGGTGCTGGACAGCGGCGTTGCGGTGGCCTGCTGCGGGGAAAAGGTGGAAAATGCAAAGCTCATCGCGGCAAAGGCCGCGGATCAGCTCATCGACATCCGGGGCATTGAGGCCAGCTTTGCCCTCGGCCGGGACGGGGACGTCGTCAGCGTCAGCGGCCGCTCGCTGGGCCGCATCAACGTGCAGATCATCTGCGAGCGGCTGGGCGGCGGCGGTCACCTGACCATGGCCGGCGCACAGCTGCACGGCGTCGATATGGAAGAAGCGCGCGCCATGGTGAAGATGCGCGTGGAAGAATATTTACAGGAGGTAAGCCCCACATGAAGGTATTGTTGGAACAGGACGTGAAGGGAACGGGAAAAAAGGGAGACATTGTGAACGTCTCTGACGGTTACGCGCGGAATTTCCTCTTCCCGAAAAAGCTGGCGGCGCCGGCGGACGCATCGGCCGTGAACGCGGCGAATATCCAGAAGAGCGCCGCGGCGCACCGCAGGTTCACCGCGGGCGTAAAGGCGCGCGAGGACGCCAAAAAGCTGGAGGGACAGACCGTGACCATCACCGCGCGCGTGGGCGAGGGCGGTAAGCTGTTCGGCGCAATCACCGGCAAGGAAATTGCCGCCGCGCTGAAGGAGCAGAAGGACTTCGACATCGACAGGAAGAAGATCGCGCTGGCGGAGCCCATCCATACCACCGGTGAATACACGGCCAAGATCAGCCTCTTTGAGGGTACGAGCGCGCAGATCCGGGTCATCGTCAGGGAATAAGGAAGGGACATGGAGGAACGGCAACAGCAGCAGGTCCCGCCCCACAGCACCGACGCGGAGCGCTCGGTGCTCGGCGGCATGCTGATCGACGGCGGCGCGCTGGAGCTGGCGCTGGAGCAGCTCCGGGAGGAGGATTTTTACCTCCCCGCGCATCAGGCCATCTTCTCCGGCATGCGCGAAATCCGCAGCGCCGGCGGCGCGGTGGATCTTGTAACGCTGTCCAACGCGCTGGAGCGGCACGGCAAGCTGGAGATGGTGGGCGGCGCGCTGTACCTGTCGGAGCTGATGGGCTTTGTGCCGACTGCGGCCAACGCCCAGGAGTACATCGGCATCGTCGAGGAAAAGAGCGTACGCAGGCTGCTCATCCGCGCGGGCGGCGAGATCATCCGCGACGGCATGAACGACGAGGGCGAGCTTGAAAACACCCTGAACGCCGCCGAGCGCCGCATCTATGACATCACCATGCGCAAGAGCGCCGACACGCTGACGCCCATCGACCAGATTGTGCCGGAGGCCTTCAACGAGATCAGCGAGCTCATGGAGCGCAGGGGCAAGATTACCGGCGTTTCCACGGGCTTTACCGAACTCAACCGCATGACCAACGGGTTCCAGAAGAGCGACCTCATCATCGTGGCTGCGCGGCCCGCCATGGGAAAAACCGCCTTTGCGCTGAACATCGCCCAGTACGCCGCGCTGCATGACAATCGCACGGTAGTGGTGTTCAGCCTTGAGATGTCCGCGTCGCAGCTTGTGCAGCGGATGCTCTGCACCGAGGCGACGGTGGAGTCGCAGAAGATCAAGGAGGGCACGGTCACCAGCGAGGATTTAAAGCGGCTGATCGACGTGATGGAGCCCATGAGCCGGGCAAAGCTCTTCATCGACGATTCCGGCGGCGCCACCGTGCCGGAGATTCGCAGCAAGTGCAGGCGGCTTCGCGCGCGGCACGGGCTGGACATGGTTGTGATCGACTATTTGCAGCTCATGCAGTCCGGCGGCGGCAGAAAATCCGACAGTCGCACCCAGGAGGTTTCCGACATGACGCGGCAGTTAAAGCTCCTTGCCCGGGAGCTCGACGTGCCGGTGGTGCTGCTGGCGCAGCTCAACCGCGGCCCGGAAACGCGGCAGGACCACACGCCCATGATCGCGGACCTGCGCGAGTCCGGCTCCATCGAGCAGGATGCGGATATGGTGATCCTGCTGTACCGCCCTGCGGTCTACGACGAGGAGGCGGACAATACCTCGCAGGCCATCATTGCCAAGCACCGTCATGGCCCGACCGGCACGGTGATGCTGGCCTGGCAGGGCGAGTACACCCGCTTTATGAATCTGGCGACCGAGTATTAAAGCAAAGCGAAAGAAGATAGAATAACAGTAACAGGAAGGGAAGGGGAAAAATGAAACTGATCGTAGACAAGGCTGCGCGCCTGGCAGAGCTTGCCGCAGGACAGTATACCGCGCTGCTCTCGAACAAGCCCGCAGCCGTGCTGGGCTTTGCCACGGGCTCCACGCCGCTGGGCCTTTATGCGGTGCTCTGCCGCCTGCACCGGGAGGGGAAGCTCTCCTTTCGGGAGGCCACCAGCTTCAACCTTGACGAATACGTGGGTCTTGCACCCACGCACGAGCAGAGCTACAAATACTTCATGATGCAAAACCTGTTTTCGCAGATTGACCTGCCGCTGGAGCGCGCCCATGTGCCCTCGGGCATGGACGTTTCCGCAGAGACGCTTGCGGGCTATGACCGGGCCATTGCGGCGGCGGGCGGCATCGACCTGCAACTGCTGGGCATCGGCAACAACGGGCACATCGGCTTCAACGAGCCGGGCACGCCCTTTGAAAGCCTGACCCATGTGGTCCGGCTCACGGAGAGCACCCGGCAGGCCAACGCGCGCTTTTTCGACTCCATCGATCAGGTGCCGACGCAGGCGGCCACCATGGGGATCCGCACGGTAATGAACGCGCGCAGCCTCCTGCTCATTGCGCTGGGCCGCGCCAAGGCGGAGATTATCAGGGCGGCGCTGACGGGCCCCGTTACGCCGGAAGTACCGGCCTCGGTGATCCAGCTTCACCCCGACTGCACGGTTTACTGCGACGAGGAGGCGGCCGCGCTGCTATGATGAAAAATACCGATCTGTTTTCCGATCTGTCTGCGACGCTTGCCGCATCCCTGTTTGAAGAAACGGAGTACCCCTGGGAGGTTCTCCCGAGAATCAAGGACTTTGTCCTCGCGCTGGGCCCAAGGCTGGATGGGAGCGAGTATGAACGCGTAGCCGATCAGGTCTGGATTCACCGGAGCTGCAAGGTCTACGATACCGCGGTGATTCTGGGCCCCACGATCATCGGGGCGGAGACGGAGGTGCGGCCCTCAGCCTTTATCCGCGGCAGCGTGCTCGTGGGAAGGAACTGCGTCGTCGGCAATTCCACGGAGCTGAAAAACTGCATTCTCTTTGACCGGGTGCAGGTGCCGCACTACAACTATGTGGGCGATTCCATTTTCGGATATCGGGCGCACACGGGCGCAGGCGCGATCTGCTCCAACGTCAAGAGTGATAAAACGTCCGTTGCCGTACACGGCCCGGAGGGAGAACTGCCCACAGGGCTCAGGAAGTTCGGCGCGATTCTCGGCGACCATGTGGAGGTGGGCTGCAACAGCGTACTCTGCCCTGGCACGGTGATCGGGCAAAACTCCAATGTTTACCCCCTTTCGCGGGTGCGCGGCGTGATTCCGGCAGGCCACATCTACAAGGCCGAGGGAAACGTCGTGGAAAAGCGATAGGGGGCGCCAAAGAGCGGCCGGAGCAGCGCCGGGCCAGGGCGCAGCACCGCTGCTTTGAGGCACGCACTCTCCGGCCAACCGAAATTTCGCCGCGGCACCGGCGGGCCAGCAACGCGGCCGGTTGACAGGATCGGCGCTCTCCGCCGACGGCCCCGACGGGGCTTTCGGGCGGCGAAAGCAGAGAATACGTTCCCGTCAACGGGCGATCCGTTCCGGCGACCTCCGCCGGAGCCGGAGAAGCCAAGAGGAACTGCGGCCCCATAACAGGCCAAATGAAGGTCTTTGACAGGCGTACCCTCCGTGCCTTTCTTACAGCGGCGCGGAGGGCCGTTTCTTTCCGCTTGAAAAGCCCGGCAGCCTGCGATGGAATCCCGGGGTTTTCTCATTTTCGGGGCGGCAGATTGTTTCCGGCGTTTCTGCCGCCGGTGTTCGCCGGGCCGGAGACGGCCATTACAGCAGCGCGGCGAAGGAGAACAGCTCGATTTGCCGAAGCTCGGCAACGCCAGTGCGGATGGCAGCAGCAGAGACGAGGATATCCTCCCGCTCCGTCACAAAGCGCGCGCTTTCCGCAGCAGCCAGCAGCGCATCCACCGTGGCGTGATCCATAAACAGCTTGCACTGCGGCAGGCGCGCGCCCGCAACTTCCGCCAGCGCTTCCAGCGCCGCGCGTGCTGCGGGCAGGTCGTCCGCCTGCGCGGCGCGCTCTGCCTTCAGGGCGGCGGCCAGAAGCTGGTCCGTCACGCGCGAAAGATATAGCGACGGGACGATAAAGAGGAAGATGAGCAGCGCTATGACCACGATGTTCGCCACGCGCCGGACACGGTTAAACCGCACGGCCGGTCACCTCCGTCCGGACAACGCTCTGCCGCGCGCCCAGCGACTGCCGCGTCTGCACGCGGAGCATACCGTCCGGCGTAAGCTGGGCGAAGAACACGTCCTGCGGCCGCATGACCCCGGCCTGCCGCAGCTTCGAGCGCACCCAGGCCTCGTCCACGCCGCAGGTGGCGATGGCTTTTTTGCAGAGCTCGCCGTCGAGCACCAGCATGTAGGCCAGACCCTCCCCGCCGCCCGAGGGCAGGTTCAGATCGCGCAGGGTGGGCGTCTGGCACTCGCTGCGCTGCAAAACGCTCAGGGTTCCGTTGGTTTCGAGTATGGCATAGCTGACGTTGCCGATGTCAAAGACATCCTTGGCGCGGAGCTGATCCAGAAGGTCCATGACCGTATAGTTTGCAGCGCGCATGGTGTCCTCCTGCAAAATGCCGTCCGCCACCAGCAGCAGGGCATTGCCGCAGAATACCCGCCGCATCCGCGAGCTTTTGAGGCTCAGATAGTTTACCACCTGCTGGATGAGATACAGCGCAAGGATGGGTACGATGCTGTAAACCAGCGGCGTACCCGTATCCCCGATGGCGCAGGAGGCCAGGTCCGCCACCATCAGCGTAATCAGCAGGTCAAAGGGCTGCAGATCCGCCACCTGGCGCTTGCCGGTCAGCCGCAGCACCGTGAACACCAGCGCGTACATCAGCGCCGCGCGCAGAAACAGGATCAACATGTTACCGTGTCCGCCCTCCTTGTGTGGCGCAGGCGTGACAGCCGCGCGTCTTTTTTCTAGCATTTCCCGATTCCGGTTGACCATTCGCCCCCGCCGTGAGAAAATAGAGCAAGGATTTGGAAAGGGAGGGAAAAGTCCGAATGGAGCGCATCAGCAAGGAGAATTACTATCTTTCCATCGCCGCAGAGGTGGCAAGACGCTCGACCTGCCTGAGAAGGCAATACGGCGCGGTGATCGTCAAAAACGACGAGATTGTGGCCACGGGCTACAATGGCGCGCCGCGGGGGGACGAAAACTGCTGCGACGTCGGCTCCTGCTGGCGTGAGCGCAACAACATCCCCCATGGCGAGCAGTATGAAAAATGCGTGGCTGTACATGCGGAGCAGAACGCCATCATTTCCGCCAGCCGGCGCGACATGCTGGGAAGTACGCTGTATCTTTCGGGATTTGAGGCGGGAAGGCCCATTGAGGATGCAACGCCCTGCCTGATCTGCGCAAGGCTCATCAAGAACGCGGGGATTGCCCGCGTGGTCAATCGGAAGGGAGAGGTCAGGATATGAATATCGGCCGGGTAGGCGAGGGCAAGGTCGTCCTCATTGCGGGGGGCGGCAGGGTGTATACGGACGTGGCCGCGCGCTTTACGCGCTCCGAGCGGGGGCTTGCGGAAATCATTGCCTCGCCCTATAACGAAAAGCTGGTGCGCGCCATCGTGGACAAGGGACATCTGGCCGCCACGGAATTCGACTATTTCCTCTTTGGCGTGGAAGGGTATTCCCGGGTGACGGAGGTGCAGCTTGTCAGAAAGCGCATGGCCAACTACCTCATCAAGAGCGGCCGCGTGGACAAGGGCGGCAAGCGCTCCTTCGACGTGGTGCTGCCCGAGGGCGTGCTTCAGCACAGCGCGGCCTGCACGCTGCCGGACGGAACGCGCCTGACCGTTTCCGGCCGGGATCTGCTGGCCCTCACGGAGCAGTGGTACAACGCGGGGGTGGAAGCGGGTCTGCATGAGGAGGACCTGCGCTATCTTAAGCCGCAGGCGACGGAGTTCAAGGCGCTCATCGGCATGAATGCCCACGCGCTGCTGGACTGGTTTAAAATCCGCTGCTGCAAAAACGCGCAGGCGGAGATCCGCGACATGGCCTGGAAGATGCTCAGGCTCTGCAAGGAGGCCGCGCCCGACCTGTTTCGCGACGCCGGCCCCTCCTGCGTGGCGCTGGGCTACTGCCCGGAGAACGACTTTCAGCATAAGGACTGCCGCGTGATCCGAAAGGATCGGGCGCTGGAGATTCTGCGCCAGCAGGCCGGAAGCACTGCCGAATAAGCGGCGGCGGGATGTGCGGGAGAGCCACGGAGGGGAGGGTTGGATGCGCCTTTTTACACGATGGATGCGATTGCAGATCCGTCTGCTCAAGCCCTTTGTTACGGGTATGGACATCGAGGCCTGCCGGAAATCGCAGGACAGGCTGGGCGCCATGGGCGCAAGGATATTGAGCGAGCATGTACACGCGGAGGACGCGGGTGTTCCGGGCGTAACGACCGCCTGGCTTTCTCCCACGCCGGAAAAGACCCGGGGCAGCCGCGCCATACTGTATCTCCATGGCGGCGGCTATACTGCGGGAAATCTGGAATACGCAAAGGGCTTTGGCAGCATCCTCTGCAACATGACGCAGCAGGAGGTGCTCTGCGCCGCGTACCGGCTGGCGCCGGAGACGCCCTTTCCGGGCGCGCTGGAGGACGCGCTTGCGGCCTACCGGGCGATGCTCTGTCTGTACGCCCCGGAGAACATCTCCCTTGTGGGCGAATCCGCAGGCGGCGGGCTGTGCTTTGCGCTGGCGCTGCGCCTGAAGGAGCTGGCGCTGCCGCAGCCCTGCTGCATTGTAGCCCTGTCGCCCTGGACGGATCTGACCATGACCTCGGAGAGCGTGAAAAACAACCAGAAGCGGGACCCCTGCCTGTCTGCGGCGCTGCTGGACGGCTATGCGGAGATGTACGCGCAGGAGGACCGGCGGAATCCGCTGGTTTCGCCGCTGTTTGGCGCGCTGGAGGGACTGCCGCCCTCGGCAATCTTCGTCGGGACGCATGAGGTGCTGCTGGACGACTCCACCGTGATGGCGGAGCGGCTGCGGGAGGCGGGCGTGAAATGTGAACTGCACGTGGCGCGGGGCATGTGGCATGTGTACCCGCTGTACGGCGTACGGGAAGCGCGGATGGCGCTGCGCCGTATCCACGCATTTATAGACGAACACACAAAGGATGGGCCGGCCCATGACGCACAGCAGAGCGAAGAATAGCGCGGCGCAGCCGCAGGCCAGGGATGAGTGGATGCCGCTGGACAACGCGGCGCACATCTATCCGGCTGCGCGCTCCAGAAACTGGACCGCGCTGTTCCGCGTGAGCATGGAGCTGACGGAGCCCATAGAGCCGGCCGCGCTGGAACGGGCGCTGTCGCGTACGCTTCGGCGCTTCCCCGCCTACGGGATGCGCCTGCGCTACGGCCTGTTCTGGCACTATTTTGAGCGGATTGCCCAGCCGCCCGCCATCCAGAAGGACGTGCAGAATCCCTGCGTGCGCATGGACCTTCGGGAGAACAACGGCTATATGTTCCGCGTGCGCTGCCATGAAAACCGGATTGCCGTGGAGATCTTCCATGCTCTGAGCGACGGCACGGGCGGCATGTGCTTTTTAAAGACGCTTGTGGCGGAATACCTGCGGCTGAAATACGGCGCGCAGATTCCCTTTACCGATGAGATTTTGAATTGCGACGAGGAGGCGCGGCCCGAGGAGCTGGAGGACAGCTTTCTGCGCTATGCCCGCAGCGTTCCCATGTCCCGGGGCGAGAGCCGGGCCTATCCGCTGCGCGGCACGCACGAGCGGGAGCACGTTACGCATGTGATCACGGGGTTGCTCTCCGCCGATGCGGTGAAGGAACGGGCAAAGGAGTTCGGCGCCACCGTCAGCGAGCTGCTCACGGCGCTTTTGATCCTCGCCATCCGCAGAGTGCAGCAGAAGGAGCACAGCCGCAAACGGCGCGTTATGCCGGTCAAAATCTGCGTACCGGTGAACATGCGCAAGTTTTACGGCTCACGCACCATGCGAAATTTTGCCTCCTACGTCAACCCCGGCATCGAGCCGGTATACGGCGAATACACGCTGGAGGAGACGATCTCCGCCGTGCGGCACTATATGGGCCTGATGGCCACGGAAAAGCAGCTCAACGCAAAGTTTACCACGAACGTGCTCTCCGTGCGCAACAACTTTCTGCGCGCAACGCCGCTGTTTCTCAAAAACCCGACCCTGCGGCTGATGTTCCGGCTCACCGGGGACCGGCAGACCAGCGGACTTTTTTCAAACCTCGGCAACAGCCCCCTGCCGCCGGCAATGCAGACCTATGTGAAGCGGACGGACTTTCTCGTGGGGCCGCTGCGCTATAATCCCGTTACCTGCGCCTGCGTCAGCAACAACGGCCTGATGTGCATCAACTTCTGCCGCGTAATCCGCGAAGCGGAGGTGGAGCGGAACTTCTTTACCTCCCTTGTGCGGCTGGGGCTGCATGTGCGGGTGGAGAGCAACCGCGCGCAGAACAACATTACCATGATTTTGAGGTGAGTTTGCTATGTCCTACTGCGTCAACTGCGGCGTGGAGCTTGCGCCGTCGGAGCGGGCCTGCCCCCTGTGCGACACGCCGGTGTTAAACCCGGCCTCGCCCTGGACGGAGCCGCCGCAGATGCCCTACCCGCACCGGGTGGAACGCATTATGCGCCGCATCGACCGGCGCTACGGCGCGGCGCTCTGCTCGCTGGTGCTGCTCATTCCCGCGATGATTACGCTGCTGGTGGATCTGCTTGCAAACGGCCAGCTCAACTGGTCGCCCTATGTGATCGGCGCGCTGCTCATCGTATTCGTCTTTGCGCTGGTGCCCTGGTATTTTGACAGGCCGCGCTACCTGCTCTATATTGCGCTGGATGCGGCAACGGTGCTGCTGTATCTGGCCTATATCAGCGCAAAGACCGCGAACTTTGCCTGGTTCTTTCCGCTGGGCGCTCCGCTGACGCTGATTGTCGCCGCGCTTGCGGCGGGCTGCGTGGTTTCGCTGAGGGCGCGGGGGATTTCCGGCCTCTATCGCCCGGCGGCCATGCTCTGCTGCGTTGCAATCGCCTGCGTGCTGGTGGAGCTCTGTATCGACCTGCACTCCTGCGGCAGCTTCCGGCCCATCTGGTCCCCGCTGGCAGCGGCGCCCATGCTGGTGCTCGCCGCAATGCTGCTGTTGATCGAAAAGAAACAAAGCCTGAAGGACAAGATTCGCCGCCGCCTGTTCCTGTAGGCAGCGGCACGGAGGAGAAGGACAAGCATGGAACAAGAGACCAACGGGATGGAGCTTCTGCTGGACAGCGCGGAGACCCGGGAGCTGCTGGAAAAGACGCGCCCCTACATGGAGATGATGATGCAGTACAACGCCGCGCTCCGGGAGATCCGCACAAAGTTTGAGGTGCTGGACGACGAGTTCTCCGTCCGCTATAACCGCAACCCCGTCGAAACCATCAAGACGCGGGTGAAAAAACCGCTCAGTATCCACGAAAAGCTGCGGCGTAAGGGCCTGAGCATGTCGGTGGAGAGCATTCGCTCGGGAATTACGGACGTTGCGGGCATCCGTGTGATCTGCTCCTTTGTGGAGGATATCTATGCCCTGTCGGATATGCTTTTACAGCAGGACGACTTGCGGCTCCTGCGCAGAAAGGATTATATCGCAAAGCCCAAGGAGAATGGCTACCGCAGCCTGCACCTGATCGTCGAGGTGCCCATTTTCCTCACCGACCGGAAGGAGTATATCCCCGTGGAGGTGCAGCTGCGCACCATCGCCATGGATTTTTGGGCCAGCCTGGAGCACAAGCTCAAGTATAAAAAGGACATCCGGGAGGCGGAGGCCATTGCCGCGGAGCTTGCGATCTGCGCCGAGCAGGTGGCAAGCCTTGACCTGCACATGCAGCAGATTCACAAAAGGATCGAACACGAGAATTAGTCCCGGCCGCTTCTCTGCGCAGGGGAGTGGAGGGACACAAAAGGAAAAGGGGCGGCGATTGCCCGAACAAAGGGGAGGAGCGGTTCGTATTCCAAAAATACGATGGAGCGGGTCGTTTTCGCTTTCTCCGCCAGGGGAGAGCTATCGTTCCATCCGGATCACATATTCGGCCGTTCCCTCTTCCAATTTCCGTTCGCCCATCCGCAGAAAGCCATGCGAGAGATAGAAGTCGATCGCCCTCGTGTTTTTTTCAAGAACCCACAGGCGGCTGCATTTCATCTGCGCAACGGCATATTCTATCAGTGCGCTCCCAATGCCCTGATTCCGGAAAAAGGGATCAACATACAGCTCCCTGATCCAACGATCTTCCAAGGCAAGCACTCCCTTTACAAATGCATCGTCATAGACCCAGATGTTCTTCAGCGCATCGGGGGTCTCAAGCAACTTCTTCGCCAAAGGGCAGACCTGCATTTCCCCAAACGAAACGATATCATTGCAAAAGATGGCGCGGCAGTGGGTTCTTTTTGTAAAGATCAGTATTTCCGCAATTCTTGAGACATCCGCTGGCGTTGCCTTTCGTATGTTCTCCATTCCGATTCTCCCCGATTTCTGCTTTGCTTAATTGCGGGAGGGAAGCGCGGGCAACAGGGCCGGGGCCGGACAGAAGAAGCCGGGCGTGGGCTGCGGGTCAGGAGGACCGGCCAATTCGGAATTGGCGCTTTGTGGCGTCCGCCGGCCGCGGCCTTTTTCCGCAGCGGATGCGCGGGCCTGCTCGCCCGTGCCGGGTTGAACGGGCTTCGCAGGGGGGGGCGGGCGCAGCCCGCGGCTTCGCCGCGGGCCGGGCGCGAAAGAACAGCCCCCGGCCTCCCGGCAGGCTGGCGCGCCCGGCAGGACGGCCCGGGGGCCGTCCGCTGCGCCCGTTTCCCCCGGTCAGCTGGGGTCAATGTCAATCTCGTTGTAGCGTTCCAGCGTACTGTAGAAATCCAGCGAGCGTGAATAGCCGCTTGCGGATCTTGCAGCGATGGCCTCCAGCCGCAGGTTTTCCAGCGCGGCCTCCAGCTCCTCGGTGGGCTCGGTCAGGTAGTTGCTTTCGCCCGCCAGATAGTTCTCTGCGGCCCGGGCTGCGGAGGCCTTGAGCGAGCGGACCTTGCTGTAGGCCTTGCCAAAGGAGCCGCTGCTGCCGCCGCCGTCTTCCAGGTAGGACTTGAGACCGTGGCAGGTGGAAAGATAGCGCTCGGCCTGCAAATCGTTCCAGAACCAGTAGGCGTAGGCCATGGTGCAGTCCCGGTATTCCGGCGCCTCGACGCCGTACACCTCCCGGATGATGGAGACGCGTTTTTCCTGGTCGGTAAAGCAGAAATTCAGCTTTGCGGATTTCTTCGAGGACCAGATGCCGTCCATGGACCACATGCGAATGTTTTCGCTGGGCATGTCGTAGGCGTAGAGCGCCAGCGCGGCCGTCTGCTCGAAGGAGCAGTTGGTAAAGAGCTGGCCGTCGAAGCTTTTGAGAATGTCGGGAACCTTCAGTAGCATGTTTTTATCCCGGAGCTGGTTCAGGATGGCGACGAGCATATCCTTCTGGCGGTTGACGCGGCTGCCGTCGCCCGTTTCGCCTGCGCCGAGGCCGCTGGAGGCCTTGCGAACACGCAGATAGTCCAGAACGGCCTGTCCGTCCATGTGCTGCGGGCCGGCCTCATAGCTGCGGCCCTGCATGGTAAAGGACACGTCCAGATCGTAATCCACGCCGCCGATGGCGTTGACAAGCTCCTTAACGGCGGGCATGGTTACGGCATAATAGTAGTGGATGGGAATGTCCCCCAGCATCCAGGAGCAGGCCTCGCAGACCTTGGCAAAGCCTGCCTCGTTGACCTGGTACTTGCCGTTTGCGTCGGCGATCCACTGGCCGTTTTCGTCCTTCAGGAAGAGGCCGCCGCCGCAGTCAAGGGAGGCGTTGAGCTTGTAGATGCCGGTTACGCCCGGGATTTTCGCATAGGTATCCCGGGGCAGGGAGATCATATCCACGGTTTTTTCATCAAAGTTGATGGCCAGCACGATCATCACGTCCGCGTGCTCCGCGGTGGAGCCGCCCTCCTCGAGCCACTCCTCGGTGAGACGCTCCTCCGCATAGTCTACGCCCACGAGCAGCACATTTACGATGTTCTGCATCATGGAGGTATCCGCCTGCGCTTTGAGCGCGTCGTACTCGCTGGGCGCTGCGGAGACGGTGGTCTCAGGCGCGGCGCTTGCGGGCGCGTTCTGTGTGGGCGCGGGGGTGGCGGTGGGAGCGCTGCTGAAGTAGGCCGCTGTATTGTGGCGGAGGCTCTGGAGATACAGATAGCCGCCGGCGCCGATGCCCGCCAGGAGCAGGACGATCACCGAAAGCGTGATATAGAGCTTTTTGCGGGATTTGCCCTTCCGGCCGGAACTGCCGCTGCGGGAGCGTTTTTCTTCCATAATCGCAAACATCCTTTCTGCGGTGGCATGGTCTGTTGATCATAGCCAAAAGATCGTTCCGCATCGTGTCGAAATCGGAATATCTCTGTGACAGTATATCATATTTCGCACGGCAGCACAGCATTTTCATATAAAAGGCAGAGCTGTGCAAGCGTTTGGGGAGGGAGCGTCTCCGCGCGGACGTTTTCCGGGATGCCCTGAGCGGGAAGCAGCGCGGCCACGCGTCCGTCGCGGGGGAAGTTGTTGACAAGGGTTTTCCGCCGCATGGCCAGCGCCGTGCGCACAAAGCGCAGGAGCGCGTCCGGCGCGGGCAGGGCGGCGAGATCCGCCGGGGCCCTTTTTGTCAGCAGCACCACGGCGGAGTCCACCTCCGGCTGCGGATAGTAGCAGTGCCGCGGGACGGAAAAGAGCGGCTCCGGCCTGTAGTAGACCTGCGAGAGCACGGAAACCGCGCCATAGACCCGTTCGCCAGGGGCGGCAAAGAACCGCGCCGCAGCCTCCTTCTGCACCATGAACAGCATTCGCTCCGGCAGCAGCGGCAGAAAACGCTCCACAATGGGCGTTGTAATGTAGTAGGGGAGATTACCGGCCACGACGTAAGGAGAATCCCCCATAAGCGCCGGAACGTCGGCACGCAGAATATCGCCTGTCACGACCTGAAGGCGCGTGTCCGGCAGCAGCTGCGGCAGAAGGCCCGCGAGAAAAGCGTCCTTTTCCACGGCGACCACCCGCTCTGCGCGCGGGAGCAGCTCCTCCGTCAGCGCGCCGAGCCCCGGGCCAATCTCCAGCACGGGCAGGTCAGGAAGGCAGACGCGCGCTGCGGCTGCGGAGAGCAGCGCGCCCTCGACGCAGAAATTCTGGCCGAGCGCGGGGTTGATACGGCGGCCGTGCTCGGAAAAGACCGTCCGAATCCGTTCAGGGGAAAGCGCCATACGGGAAACCGTCCTTCGCCCGTCCGCGCCGCTCCCGGCGGGGCGGGAATGTAAGTATTGCTAACATTCTAACAAAATCTTAAGATGCTTTCAACGGATACGGGCGCGTCGGATTCTTTACGGGCGCGGGATTCTATGGTAAACTGTCAAGTACTATGGGATGCGCCGTTGGGGGCAGATTCTCTCAGAATTGTATATGTGGCGGTGAAAAATTTGAACACTGGCAAAAAGAAACGGAACCAGACGCTCCAGCGCATGCTTGTGGTGGTGCTGAGCATTGCCGTCCTGGTTGGCTTTGTACTCTTTGACAAGGATGTGCAGCGTCTGGACAATGTGCTCGCGGCGATGTCTCCCTGGTGGCTCATTGGCGCGCTGCTTTGCGTGCTGCTGTATTTCCTCGGCGATACGACGATGTACCTCATCGCCTGCCGGGACATGGGCGCGCGGCAGCCCTTCTTCGAAGGGCTCATTACCACGATGATCGGC
Organism: Clostridiales bacterium; assembly: GCA_004554165.1. Taxonomy (GTDB): domain Bacteria; phylum Bacillota; class Clostridia; order Christensenellales; family CAG-138; genus CAG-1024. Next base: position 73,201 of record SFNQ01000001.1, read on the forward strand.
TTTTTCTACAGCGCGTTGACGCCCCTGGCTTCCGGCGGACAACCCTTTCAGGTGATCCAGATGCGCGCGCGCGGCATCAATGTCGGCACGGCGACCAGCGTGCTCATGGTCAAATTCATGGCCTGGCACATCGCCATGTCCATCGTTGGCGCGCTGGGCTTCATCTTCTGCGGCCAGATGCTGCTGAATGAGAGCAGCACCATGTTCGTCATGTTCATCGTTGGCTATCTGCTGCATGCCCTGTGCGCGGCGGCGGGCTTTCTGCTCATGCTCCGGCCCGCGCTGGTGCAGCGCGCGGGCAACGCGGTCGTGGGCTTTCTCGGCAGGCTGCTGTTCCGGAGAAAGCCCGAGCGCACCGGGCGCATCCAGAAGGCCTGGGACGGCTTTGTTTCAGACTATAAGCAGGCCGTCGCCTTCGCTGTGCGGCACCGCATGGGCATGCTCTGCATCGTATTGACCGCCCTGACCGAGGTGCTGGCCTATCTTGGGACAACCTGGTTCGTCTATCGGGGACTGGGGCTGGACGGGGTCGGCTTTTGGACCATGACGCTCATGCAGGCGGCGCTGTCCATCAGCGTGGCCTTTGTGCCGCTGCCGGGTGCGTCGATTGCGACGGAGGGTGGCTTCTACGCGGTTTTCACCCGCTTTTTCGGGGAAGCCCGTCTGGTCGGCATGCTGATCTGGCGCGCGCTGACCTACTATCTTGCAATCCTGCTGGGGCTTGCGGCCGTGCTGATCGATGGGCTGCGCAAAAACGTGCGCACCAGTGGGGACGAACGTACCGGAGAGCTGAAGAATGTATCTGGCGGAGAGATGGAAAGATTTTGAAATACTGGATGCCGGCGGCGGCAACAAGCTGGAGCGCTGGGGCGATGTGACGCTGCTGCGGCCCGATCCGCAGGCGGTCTGGCCCATGGATAGAGTTCCGCCCTGCGACGCGGTGTACCACAGGAGCAGCACCGGCGGCGGTAAATGGGAGTTTTTCCGCCCGCTACCCGACAGCTGGAAGATCCGCTACCGGGATCTCTGCTTTGTGGTGCGGCCCACGGGCTTTAAGCATACGGGGCTGTTTCCCGAGCAGGCGGTCAACTGGGACTGGATGCGGGAACGGATTGCGTCGCGGGTGCAGGCGGGCGGCGCGGTGCGCGTGCTGAACCTGTTCGGCTATACCGGCGGAGCCACCTGCGCCTGCCTCAAAGCGGGCGCGGAGGTGGTGCATGTGGACGCGGCCAAGGGGATGATCGCCTGGGCCAAGGACAACGTGGCGGCCTCGGGTCTTGCGGACGCGCCGGTGCGCTTTTTTGTAGACGACTGCGTGAAGCTGGTCAGGCGGGAGCTGCGGCGCGGCAAGCGCTACGAGGGCATTCTCATGGACCCGCCCAGCTACGGCCGCGGCCCCTCCGGCGAAATGTGGAAGATTGAGGAGCAGCTCTATCCGCTGGTTGCGGACTGCGCCGGGCTCCTCTCGGACGAGCCGCTGTTCTTCCTCATCAATTCCTATACGACGGGGCTGGCGCCGCAGGTTCTGAAAAACGTTCTCTCGGTGGCCCTGCCGGGGGGGGAAGCCGAGGCGGACGAACTGGGCCTGCCCATCCGGCGCGGTGGGCTGGTGCTGCCCTGCGGCGCCAGCGGACGCTGGACGCGGTAGACGGCGGAAAGGAAAGTGGACCATGGAGCAGACCAGGCAGAGAGCGGAGCGGGAAGCGCCGGAGCAGACGCCGAAAGGGCAGGCGGGGGGCGGAGCGCCGGGAGGGCGCCGGCTCTGTGCGCAATGCCGCTGGCTTTGCCGCGCGCTCGCCCGGGCGGACGGCTTTGTGCGCGCGCATACGCCGCTGGTGATCGGGCTGTGCCTGCTGTGCATGGCTGCGGTGGCGACGCTGAAATTCCGCGTCTATTCGCCGGAGCAGTTCTACGACGCAAACGGTGTTCTGAACGCCGTGAACGCCGGGGGACGGGCAGATGTGGACCAGTCCTTCGGCTTTACGATCCGGGCCTTCCTGCTGCTTCGCGGCCTGTTCGGCGCGCTGTCGCTGGAGCAGTGGGGCTATGTGCTGCTGGTGCCGGGTGCGCTGGCCTTTGCCCTTCTTGTTTGGAAGGCGCGGCCGCAAAACCTCTGCGCGGCGCTGCTGTTGCTCTGCTTTTCCGTGCTGCTGCCCTTCTTTGTCTTTACGGTTGGCAAGGATATGCTGCAATACCTGGCCTTTTTCCTCGTGGCGCTGGCGCTGCTGTACATCCCCGCGGAATGGGGGAAGATTTCTGCGGCCGCGGCGCTGCTGGCGCCGGTGGCGCTGCTGTTCCGCAGCTACTATGCGCTCATGATCGCGCTGATGCTGCTGGTATTCCTTGTCATGCGCGGCTATCGGGCGCAGCGGGGCGTAAAGCGGCGGGCTCTGCTGCTCTGCGCCGCAGTCTGCGCCGTGGTTGCGGGCCTGTTTCTGCTGCGCGCGCTGCTTCCGGAGACGGCGGATGCGCTCTTTACGATACGCAGCGCCACCAACTACGCCATGGGCAAGGACCACACGGCGGATAAGGTCATCCTGGATGTGCTGCCGTTTGAACGCTCGGCGCCGGGTTTTCTGGTCAACTACTGCGTGGCGGCGGTGCGGATGCTCCTGCCCTTTGAGCTGTGCGCGTCTCCGGGGGATATCCCCTTTGTGATTTTTGAGCTGCTGCTGGTGGGGCTGCTGGCGGCGGGCTTTGTCCTCAGCCGGCGCGGCGGGGCGCTTACGGCGGTTTACGCGGCCATTGCTGCCTTTTTTCTGATGTCCTTCTTCTTTGAGCCGGATTTCGGCTCCTGGTTCCGCCATCAGGCGGCGGCCTTCCCGCTGCTGTGGCTGGGCGTGGGCCGCCCGCGCGCAGCGAAGGAGGGATAGGGCCATGGAATACCGGCGGGACTGCAAGGAGCTGGCAGAGAAGCACGGCCTGACCCTGCTCTATGAGGACAACCATCTGCTTGTGCTGGAAAAACCGGTGAACGTTCCCGTGCAGGCAGACGCTTCCGGCGACGAGGACCTGCTCTCCCGGGCGAAGCGATACCTGAAGGAGGCGGGAAACAAGCCCGGCGAGGCCTATCTCGGGCTTGTCCACCGGCTGGACCGGCCCGTGGGCGGCGTCATGTGCTTTGCAAAGACCAGCAAGGCCGCCGCGCGGCTTACGGCCCAGTTTAAGGGCCACAGCGCAAAGAAGCGCTACGCCGCCATCGTGGAGGGCGCGCCGGAAAGCAGGGCGCAGCTGACGGACTATCTCAAAAAGGACGAGACCACCCACTCCTCCTTCGTGACGCCGGAGGGAACGGAGGGGGCAAAGCTGGCCCGCCTCTGCTATGAAACCATCGCCCGTCTGGACGGCAGAGCGCTGCTGGACGTTTCGCTGTATACCGGGCGGCCCCACCAGATCCGGGTTCAGCTTTCCCACGCGGGACTGCCCATTGTGGGCGACCAGCGCTACCATCCGGCCGCCATTGCGGCCGCCGCGTCGGGCAGGGAATTTCGCCGCACGCAGATCTGCCTCTGGGCTTACGCACTCACCATCGAGCACCCCACGCTGGGGGAACCCATGACCTTTTTCTCCGTGCCCCGCGGCCCGCAATGGGAGGATTTCCCGGCGCAGATGGCGATGCTGCCCGCCTTTTCCGTGTGCAGCGGCGTCTATCTGGACGATGAACTGCTGGTCTGCGACAAGCGCGCGGGCGTGGAGGTGGAGGAGGGGCTGCTGTCGGAACTGTCGAGCCTCTTTCCCGAGGTCTATCCCGTACACCGGCTGGACGCGAACACGCAGGGACTGGTGCTCCTTGCGCGCACACGCGCCATGCAGGCGGAGCTGGAAAGCCTGTTCTATACGCACGAGGTCAAAAAGCTGTATCACGCCGTCGTGCTCGGCAGGCCGAAGGCGCGGGGAAGCCTCGTTCACTACGGGAAGAAGGACGCGGCGGGCGCGGTCATGCGCCTGTGTGGGGAGGAGGAACCGGGCGCGCAGCGCATGTCGCTGGATTACCGGGTGCTGGCGGCGGGCGAGGGCTGCTCGCTTGTGGAAATCGACCTGCATACGGGCCGCACGCATCAGATCCGCGTCCAGATGGCGGCCATGGGGCATCCAGTGCTGGGCGACGACAAGTATGGAGACCGCGAGGCCAACCGCCGCTACCGCTGCCGGACACAGCAGCTTCTTTGCAAGCGCATGGCGGTGAAGGGTCTTGTTTTGGAAAGCTGCCGGTCACTGGCGCTGCCGGAACCGCGGCTTTTGCCCTGAGCACGCGCATATCCTGTTTCAAAGAGAACATCAGCAGGGGGGAACTGGCATGGATTATCTGAAAGAATACCGGAACTGGTGCGCCTCGGACGCGCTGGATGCGGAGGAACGGGCCGAGCTTGCCGCGATTGCGGGCGATCCGGCGGAGATCGAGGAGCGCTTCTACTGCGAGCTGGAGTTTGGTACGGCGGGCCTGCGCGGCGTGATCCGCATGGGTACAAACGGGATGAACGTTCCCGTGGTGCGGCGGGCGACGCAGGGACTTGCCGATTATATCCGCGGCATCGACGGCGGCGCGGCGCGGGGCGTGTGCATCGCCTACGATTCGCGGCGCTTTTCCGAGCGCTTTGCGCGGGAGACAGCCTGCGTACTGGCGGCAAACGGCGTGCGCGTGCGGCTGTTTTCCACGCTCCATGCCGTACCGCAGCTCTCCTTTGCCGTGCGGCATCAGGGCTGTATCGCGGGCGTGGTCATCACGGCCAGCCACAACCCGAAAAAATACAACGGCTATAAGGTCTACTGGTCTCACGGCGGGCAGGCCGCTCCGGAGCAGGCGGCAGAGATTTTCGCCTGCATCCGGAAGGTTCCCTTCTTCACGGCGCGCAGCTGCGATTATGACGCCGCCGTGCAGGACGGGCGCATCGGCCTGATCGGCGCGGAGGAGGACGAGGCCTACTACGCGGCGACAAAATCCGTGCTGCTGCGGCCGGAGCTGCTGAAAACCAGGGGTGGGAGCCTGCCCATCGTCTACACGCCGCTGCACGGCGCGGGCAACATTCCCGTCCGGGAAATTCTGAAGCAGGCGGGTCTGAGCCGGGTCTACGTTGTGCCGGAGCAGGAGCTTCCGGATCCGGAATTTCCCACTGTGGCGGCGCCGAATCCGGAGGATCCGGGGGCCTTCCGTCTGGCCATGGCGCTGGCGGAGGAGAAGGGGGCGACCGTTATCCTCGCCACCGATCCGGACTCCGACCGACTGGGCGTCGCGGTCAAAAAGCGGGACGGGCAGTGGTCCGTACTGACGGGCAACCAGATCGGCTGTATTCTCCTCCATCACATCCTGTCCGAACGGCGCGCCGCCGGAACCCTCCCGGACAACGGCGTTGTGGTGAAATCCATCGTATCCTCGCGCCTTGCGGACGCCATCTGCGAGAGAAACGGCGTGGAGCTCATCAATGTGCTGACGGGCTTCCGCTTTATCTCGGAAAAGATCGATGCCTTTGAAAAGAGCGGGGAGAAGACCTTTCTCTTCGGCTTTGAGGAGAGCTTCGGCTTCCTCGCGGGCGGCTTCTCCCGGGACAAGGACGCCATCTGCGCAGCCATGCTCGCCGCAGAGGCCTGCGTTTGCTACGGCGAACGCGGCATGACGCTGTACGACGCCTTGCAGGAGATTTACAAAACCTACGGGTATTACCGGGAGAAGGTGACCAGCTATACTCTGGAGGGCAAGGCGGGGATGGAGCGAATCGCCGCCTGCATGGAGGAGCTGCGCAGGCACCCCCTGACGGAGGCGGCGGGAATCTCCGTGTGCGCAGTCGAGGACTATGCCGAAAACTGCCGCACCCGTTCGGACGGTACGCGGGAGCGCATCGGCCTGCCAAAGAGCAATATGCTGCGCTTCCTGCTGGAAAAGGGGGCGTGGGTTGTGGTGCGGCCGTCGGGAACCGAGCCGAAGCTCAAGCTCTACATCGGCGCCAACGACGCTTCGGAGGCGGCGCTTGAAAGGCAGCTGGCGGCGCTCTTTGACGCCTGCGACGGCATGCTGCGGGAGCGGCTGGGGCTGTAAGGCCGGGGACAGGGAAGCGGATATCGGCCTTCCGGTTGCGCTGCGGCCAGAGAGACAGTCCCGGGAGCGGGGGCCGGAGGAAGCGGCCAAAACCAAATTGTACAGACGCAGGCTCCGTTGCGGCGGGCCTGCTTTTCTTCAGCTCTTTACCGAATGGATGAGAATCCGCTTGCTTTTGCCGCCCGCTCTGCTACAATGGAGAGGACGGCGGGGCGCGGAAGGAACGCCGCATCCGCCGCCGGAAAGGACGGAATATGAACGGAAAAGTTCTGATCGGGATTCTGATCCCGTTTATCGGCACTGCGCTGGGCGCAGGCATGGTGTTTTTTCTGAAGAAGGACATGAGCGACCGGCTGAAAAAGGCGCTGCTGGGTTTTGCCGCCGGCGTGATGATCGCGGCCTCGGTCTGGTCGCTGCTGATCCCCGCCATCGAGATGGCCGAAGGACAGGGTACGTCCCCGTGGCTGCCCGCGGCGGGCGGCTTTCTGCTCGGCATGGGATTTCTGCTGCTGCTGGATACCATTACGCCACACCTGCATGTGGGCGGCGAGGCCGAGGGGCCGAAAAGTACATTCAAAAAATCCACCATGCTGGTGCTGGCGGTCACCCTCCACAATATTCCGGAGGGCATGGCCGTGGGCGTTGCATTCGCAGGGATGATGGCCGGCAATGCGCCCATTTCCCTCTCCGCCGCGCTGGCGCTGTCCATCGGCATTGCGATCCAGAACTTCCCAGAGGGCGCGATCATCTCCATGCCTCTCAAGAGCGCGGGCCTGCCGCGGGCGCGAGCCTTCCGCTCCGGCGCGCTGTCGGGCATCGTGGAGCCCATCGCCGCCGCGCTGACCATTCTGCTTGCGGAGATTGCGGTGCCGGTTTTGCCCTGTCTTCTGGCCTTTGCCGCGGGCGCGATGATCTATGTGGTGGTGGAGGAACTGATTCCGGAATCACAGTCCGGCGCGCACAGTAACATCGGCACCATCGGCGTGGCCATCGGCTTTGCGCTCATGATGGTGCTGGATGTGGCGCTGGGCTGAACATCCGGCGGGGATTCTGCGGAGCGCTCACGCCAGGCGGCGGAAAGGGCGGCATGCTTTTTTTGCGCAGGCGAGGGCGGGCCCCGCGGTTCCGCCTGCGGCGGAACCGCCCGGCGCGCAGGAAGAACCCGCAAAGATCGAAGGACCGGCGGCGCGCCGGGCAGGCGCGGCCGGAGGCCGCGCGCGGGGCCCGCGCCCGGGCAGAATTTTGAATCGGAGGCAGGCGGAGGAAAGAAGCCATGGAACCAGCGGACTATATCGTTTTGCGGCTGGACGGGGATTATGCCGTGCTGCGGCGCACGGACGTTCCCTCGGAGGAGGATTTTTTCATTGCGCGGGCCTTTTTGCCGGAGGCTGCGGACGAGGGCAGCCGCCTGCATTATGAGGCCTTTGTCTATACGCTGGCCTGAGGGCCGGGCAAAAACGGAAAACGCAGGCAAAGCGGACGAAAAGGACAGAACCGGCAGGCGGCCATTGCCTTTTTGCGGCGTATCCTTTGGGGCAGCGTTTTGCCATGCGGATGGAGCGTTGGCTGCGGAAGCGGGGGCTCCGGGCTGCGCGATTGGAGAAGGCAGAACGCGGGGCCTGCATGACGCGGTCAGAGCAACCGAAGGGGACGGATAAAACGCCGCTCCCCCAAATCGTCAGGCAGGGGGCGACGGGCCTGTGCTTACTCCGCGCCGGGCGCCGCAGGCAACAGCGCCTCCTTTTCCTGCCGGGAGAGACGCTTGATCTCAATCTCGCGCCGCAGCGCGGCGGAGCGGTCTGCGCAGGGCTCGCGGTATACGACCGTGACGGGCAGGCGGCTGCGGGTATATTTTGCGCCGTGTCCGCTGTTGTGCTCCCGCGCGCGCCGGTCCACGTCGGTGGCTACGCCGGTGTAGAGTGTGTTGTCGGCGCAGCGCAGCAGATAGACATACCACATCCGTGAGCCCTCCTTTTTTCACAGTATAGCATGGATCCGCGACACAAAAAAGCAAGCCTGCCGGGAAAGAGTACAAGCGGCAGCATTCTGCCCCGTGAGAATCCATCCGGGGGGGGGACAGCAGCGCGGAACCCTGCCCGGCATGCAGGGGTCCCGCGTCCGTCCGTAGAGACGCCGCCCTGCCTCGAAGAGGGAAAGCATGGGGCAAAAAACTCCGGCAAAAGGCCGTTTGGCCCCGGAGAAGCCGTCCCGGCAGGCACTTTCCGAACCTTTGGACGCAACGCGGCCAGACCCAATGCCATCGAGAGGGGCGACCACAACCAGCTTTCCGGCCCTGCTCCCCGATCTGCCGTGCGCTCGGCAGGTCGCGGGAGGCCCTGTCCCTGTGGAGGCGGGCTATCTCCTTTTCTCACGGGGGCCGGGCATGCTATACTGTTAAAAACAGAAGGGCGGGGAAGGATACGGCATGGAACTGATGGAGGGCATGCGCCGGCTGACGGACGAGCGACGGATTATTACGGGCATCAGCGCGGCCTACGGCAACGCGGAGGCCATGGAGTGCTGCTATTATGGTAACATTGCGGAATGTACGCTGAAGGACGGGCGCATGGTTCCGGCGGCGCGACCCGTGCGGGAGAATTCGATCTATGACCTGGCCTCCGTGACAAAGCTCTTTACGGCCATCGCAATTCTACAGCTTGCGGAGGCGGGAAAGCTGCGCCTTGCCGACCCCGTGGGCCGCTATGACGGGCGTTTTTCCCATATCCGGGATGTGCAGATTGTGGAGCTGCTGGCGTTTTTGACCGCGCTTTCCTCAGAGGAGCGTATTGATGCGCAGCCGGACCGGGAGAAGGCGCTTGCCGCGCTGTTTTCCGTGCGCATCGTGCCCCGGCCGGAGCGCCGTTTTTATACGGATATGGGCGCGATGGTGCTCAAGTATGTGGTGGAAGGCGCGGCAGATATGGATTTTTATTCCTACCTTCGGGAAAACGTGCTGCTGCCGCTGGGCATGCGCCGCACCTTTGCCGCGGTGCCGCAGGCGCTGCTGCCCGAGACCGCCTGCTATAACTACGAGCGCCGGGTGCTGCCGGACGGGCGCTTCTTTCTCGATACGGATTGCCCCACCGGCACGGTACACGATCCCAAGGCGCGGCGCATCAGCCGCGATGGGCGGGACCTTCCGGGCCATGCAGGCCTGTTCTCCACAGCGGAGGATATGGCGCGGCTGGCACAGGGGCTGCTGCGGGGGGAGATTCTGTCAAAGGAGAGCCTTTTGGAAATGGGCAAAAACCGCACAGGCCGCCGCCTGGCGGACGGGACGTATACGCACTATCTGGGCTATCTCTGCTACGCCAAGCATCCCATCCAGACCTACAGCGAGGTGCCCGCCTGCTTTTCCAACGGCACGGTGGCGCTGAACGGCTTTTCCGGCAACCATTTTTCCGTGGACCCGGTGCAGGGCCGCTTCATGGTGCTGCTGTCCAACCGCATTCACAACCGCGTTACCGTGGCTACCGGCAGGCCGGACCCGCACCAGCGGATCGACACGCTGCGCTGGGACGACGGGAAGGACTATCCCGTTTCGCAGAACTATGTGTACTGCAAGGATGAATACCTGAAGGGCCCCGTGGGCCGGATTCTTACGCAGCGGTTCTAGCGGATATGAGAAACAGACGAAACAGCGCTTGTCCAAGCGTGCTCTGGCAGTTTGCGGCGCTGGCCGCGCCCAGGGCAGAGGCCGCGCAGGGGTCCCTCCGAAAAGCAGAGGAGCATTTCTCAGAATTTGGAGCGGCGCGCAGCGTCCTCCGCGTCTTGCCCCAACGCTCGCCTTATCGTTCTGCCGCAGCTCCTTCTGCGTCCCGGGCGGGCAGCAGCAGAACCAGAAGGACGCCCGCCAGAAGAACAAGGGTAACGCACAGCCCGCCCTCAAGGCCGAAGGCGCCGCCGTTCCAGAGCGCGCCGGATTCGGCCGCGGTACAGACCAGCACGGAGGGCTGCGCAGAAAGGCCGCTGACGGAAACGCCAAGGACGTTGCCCTGAAAGAAGTTCCAGGCCGAGTGTATGGCGCAGGCGCCGGCGATACTCCCGGTGCGCAGCACGAACAGCCCGGCGAACACGCCAAAGAGCGTGAGATTTACAAGCGCAAGCGCCGTGATGCCGGGATTGCCCAGATGCAGCAGCGCAAAGACCACGGAGCTGACGCCCACCGCCAGGGCCACAGGCGCGCGGTTGGCCAGCGAAACCATGAAATAGCCCCGCAGCAGCATTTCCTCGGCCATGCCCTGCACCAGGTAGCCCGCAAGAAAGAGCAGGATGTAGAGCGCGGGAACGGTCGCGTTTAGCCGGAAGGAGGCGGTTCCCATCAGCGCGGCAAGCCCGCCGGCGGCAAGGAGCATGCCCGCGCCCAGCAGAAAGCCCAGCCCATAGCGGCGCAAAAAGCCCTTCCGCACAAGGCCCATTGAGCGCAGTGAGCGCCGCTCGATACAGCGGCAGTACAGGATGGGAATTTCGATTTCCGCCACCGTGGCAAAGAGGGAAATCAGCGCCAGCCAGGCGGACCTGGAGGAGACGATCGCTGCCGCCGTCGCCGCGGGGTCGGCGAATGCTGCCACATCGCTCCAGTCAAGGTTTGAAAGGGTCCAGAACACGGTCGGATAGACCATCAGCGTGCCGACGCCCATCTGAACCGCCAGGAACACCGCCAGAAAAATCAGAATCTGGAGCAGGGGATGCGGCCGGAATCGTGCCTGTCTGGCCTCGAGGAGCAGGGGGTTCTGTGCAGACAGAAAAAGCGGTTTCATTCGACAACAGCCTTCCTTTCCAATTTTGATGCCGCATTTATCTTATCGCAAAAGGCTGCACCTGTACAGAAGAAACAGGGAACCGCATGGAAAAATGCGGTCCCCTCAGCGTGTCGAAAAAGTGGCGGAACGCCACTTTTTCGAGCTTTCACAGGTTTTGCCTCTCGCATTCGCTCCCGGGCGGCAAAACCCGCAACGTACGAAAACCTCCGGGTTTTCATCCGTTCTGACGCACCTGTCGTCAGAGCCGGATGGAACATAAGGGGCTGCGGCCCCTGATCAACCCCGGGGTTTTTCGACAAACTCAGGGGACCGCATGGAAAAACGCGGTCCCCTGTTCCAATTCCATTGGGCGGAGGCGGCTTTGCTCAATCCTCTTCGGGCGCCTGCTCCTGTGCGGCCTGAATGTCCGGATAGGCCGAGTACAGGGGCGGCAGGGATTCGCCGCGCCGCCGGGCGAGGTAGTTCTTTGTAATGGCCATCACCGTGCCGGAGAGCACGAGCACGCCAATCAGGTTGGGGATTGCCATGAGGCCGTTGAGCGTATCCGAGATATCCCAGGCCAGGGACAGATCCATGGTCGCGCCCATGACGGCGAAGGCGATGAAGATGATTTTGTACACGATAACGGCTTTCTGACCGAAAAGATACTCCAGCGCCTTCGAGCCGTAGAAGGACCAGCCCAGCACCGTGGTAAATGCAAACAGCAGCACGGCAATGGTCACAAACCAGCCCGCAGCATCGTGGAAGGACTGTGCAAAGGCCATCGAAACCAGAGGAACGCCCTCGACCAGCTTGCCCGCCGCATCCACAGAGCCCACGACGCCTGTGGTCAGCACCGTAAAGGCCGTAAGCGAGCAGATGACAAAGGTATCGAAGAACACCTCAAAGATGCCCCACATGCCCTGGCGCACGGGTTCCTTGACGTTGGAGGCCGAGTGAACCATGACCGAGGAGCCCAGACCTGCCTCGTTGGAGAACACGCCGCGCTTGAAGCCCCAGGTCATGGCCTCCTTGATGAGCACGCCGCTGATGCCGCCTGCGACGGCGTCCACGCCGAACGCGCCGCGGAAGATGTCCACGATGACGGAGGGGATCTGCCGGATGTTCATGATAACAATGATGATCGTTCCCACCATGTACAGCACGGCCATGAAGGGAACAATCCGTTCCGCCACGCGGGCGATACGCTGGATACCGCCCAGGATGACCAGCGCGAGAACTGCGGCCAGTACGATGCCCGTCACAAGCGGCGGAATGGAGAAGGAGGACTGCATGGAAACCGAGATCGAGTTGATCTGCGACATGTTGCCGATGCCGAAGGACGCGCAGACGCAGAACACGGAGAAGATGCAGGCCAGCGGCTTTCCGATATGGCGGAGGAACTTTTTGTTGCGGAAGCCGTTTTCAATGTAGTACATCGCGCCGCCGGACCACTCGCCCTTTTCGTTGCGGCGGCGGAAATAGATGCCGAGCACGTTCTCGGCATAGTTGGTCATCATGCCGAAGAAGGCCGAGACCCACATCCAGAACACCGCACCCGCCCCGCCGATGGTGATGGCGGTGGCCACGCCGGCGATGTTGCCGGTGCCGATGGTGGCGGCAAGGGCCGTGGTCAGCGCCTGAAACTGGGAGATGCTGGTCTTGCTGCCGCTTTTGTGGACGCTCTTCTTTTTGAAGATGGCGAGGATGGTCTCCCCCTGCCAGAGCTTCCATTTGCCGATTTGGAAGAACTTTGTCCGAATGGTGAAATATACGCCCGTGCCGATGAGCAGCAGGAGCATTGGAATGCCCCAGACAAAGCCGTTGACCGCGCCGTTGACCTTTGCGATCGTTTCGCCGATGGAAAATGCGTAATTCATAAATCCCTTTCCCTTTCCCGAAATAAAAAACGGAGCGCGTGCGGGCGGGTAGGCCCGCCGGCTCGCTCTCCGAAATTTTGCCGCTCTCTCCCCTGCCTGCGCCGCCGGAAAAAGCGGAAGAAAGGCCGCTTTGCCGCAGCAGCGGGGGGGAAACGTTTGCTCTGTCCTTTTGCCTGAGAGATTGGCAGCGAAAAACGCCGCCTTGCACCTTCGGCACCCGCTGCACGCATCCCCTGCGCCGCGAGCTTCTCCAGAGAGCTATCCGCTTACAGTCCTCATCCCGTGGGGGGACACCTGAGAGTGTTACTCCTTCGGCGGCGCCAGCAAAAGGCGCCCTTTCCTGCAAGCTTCTTTTAGCCGTATCACGATATAATTTTCAGGTACTATAGCACGGCGGAGGGAAAAAAGCAAGAGAAAAATTCTTTTTGTTGCTTTCTGGCGATTCCGGAAAGCAAAAAACGTATCGGAGCGTTGCAAAGAGGCCGGAAAATGATATAATGCAGGGCATATGATTTGCGGATGGAAGCACAAAACGGGAGAATGGGGGGAAGAAAAACCATGTTTGATCCAAACGACGGCTTTTTGTACGTCATTGTGGCGATCGTCATCGCGTTTGTGATTTTGCAGTCGGTGGTATTTCTCGTCAAGGCGTGGAAGCGCGGCATAGCCATCGGCATGAGCAGAGCAACGCTCAAAAAGACGGTCATGTCCTCGGCGGTGTTCACCGTCGCGCCTGCGGTGGCGATTCTGCTGGGCGTAATCGCGCTGTCCAAGGCGCTGGGCTTTCCGCTGCCGTGGCTCCGGCTGTCGGTCATCGGCGCGCTGACCTATGAGACCACCGCTGCGGCCACGGCGGCGGGCGCCTTGGGCGCGACGCTCTCGGAGAAGATTACCGATCCCGAGATTTTCGCGGCCATCGCCTGGGTCATGACGGTGGGCATCGTGCCGGGGCTGATCCTCGTGCCGCTGCTGGGCAAAAAGATCGAAGGCGGCCTGTCGAAGCTCAAGAGCCGGGATGAAAAATGGGGCGATCTCTTCATGACGAGCCTCTTTCTCGGCATGATCTCGGCCTTTCTCGGCGTGGTTTTCGCGGATATCCGGCAGGGGCTGACGGGCTGGATTCCGGTATTCGTCATGCTTGCCGCCGCCGTGCTGATGCTCATCTGCGGCGCTGCACGAAAGATTTTCAGGGCCAGGTGGATTGAGGATTACGCGCTGCCCATCAGCATGCTCGGGGGCATGGCGCTGTCGATCCCGATTACAAACCTTGTGCAGTCGCTGGTCTGACGGGGGAGGGAAAAGAAATGGAAAAGAAAGCGAAACAGGAGCGCAGCTATCGCGACAGCGTCCACGCTTCGGGCCGCATCTGGTCCCTTGGCGCGCTGCTGATGCTGCTGGCGGTGCCGGCGGCCATCTGCCTCTATTATAACGCCTGGCCGCCGGTTTCCGGCGTGCTGCGGGGCTGCCTGGGCGTCGTGCCGATCTTCTGGACGGTGGGAACCATCGAGGTCATCACCTATGTGCCGATGCTGGGCACGGGCGGGTCCTATCTGGGCTTTGTGACGGGGAACCTGACAAATCTCAAGGTGCCCTGCGCGCTGAACGCCATGGAGGCCGCGGGCGTGGAAGCGGGCAGCGAGGAGGGCGAGGTCATCTCCACCATCGCCATTGCCACCTCCGCAATCGTGACGACGGTGATCATCGCGGCGGGTGTGCTGCTGCTGGCGCAGATCCGTCCCTTTCTGGAAAGCGCGCTCATGCAGCCCGCCTTCGACAACATCCTGCCGGCGCTGTTCGGCGGCCTTGCGGTGGTGTACGTTTCAAAAAACTGGAAGATTGCGCTGGTACCCCTTGTGTTTATGGTGGCGCTGTTCGTTCTCGCGCCGGGTCTTGCGGGTTCGGTGGGCGTGCTGGTGCCGGTGGGCGCGCTGATCGCCATCGGCGTGGCGCGCATCCTCTACAGGCGGGGGATTCTGTGAAATACGGGCGTTGGGAGGTAATGCAAGCATGTGGTGGCTGATTCTTTTGGGCGCAATCGTCCTGTTCCTCATGGTAATCGTTCTGCGCGCGCTGCGCTTCAGGCCCGGGGCGGAGCAGAAAGCGGTCCCGGCGCCGGTGGCGGTGGACGGGGAGAAGGCGATTGCGGATTTGCAGGCGATGATCCGCTGCAAAACCGTCTCCTACTATCAGGAGGGGCTTGCGGACGAGGCGGAGTTTGAGCGCTTCCGTGCGCTGCTGAAAACGCTCTATCCCAGAGTGCATGAAGCCTGCGCGCCGGAGCGCATCGGAAAGAGCGGCCTTTTGTATACGCTCCGGGGCAAAAGCAGCGACAGGCCCGCGGTATTCATGGCGCATTACGATGTGGTGCCGGCCAACGAGGCCCTGTGGGACAGGCCACCCTTTGAGGCCGTCATTGAGGACGGCATGCTCTGGGGCCGCGGCACGCTGGATACCAAGACCACTCTCTGCGGCGTGATGGAGGCCGCGGAAACCCTGCTCGCGGAGGGCTTTGTGCCGGAGAACGATCTGTACTTCGCCTTTGCGGGCGACGAGGAGATTGCGGGCGATACGCAGCCGGCAATCGTGGAAACGCTGCGGGCGCGGGGCGTGGTTCCGGCGCTGGTTCTGGATGAGGGCGGCGCGGTGGTGGAAAACGTGTTCCCGGGCGTGGCGCAGCCCTGCGCGCTGATCGGCATCGGAGAAAAGGGCATGATGAATCTGCGCCTTTCCTGCGCCGGCGCGGGCGGGCATGCCTCCGCGCCAAAGCCGCATACGCCCGTGGGCGTGCTGGCGGACGCGGTGGTAAAGGTGGAAAACCATCCCTTCCCCCGCAGGCTCACAAAGCCCGTGGCGGAAATGTTCGATACGCTGGGCCGCCGCTCCAGCTTTGCGTACCGGGTGATCTTTGCAAACCTCTGGTGCTTTCTGCCCCTGCTGGACCTGATCTGCAAAAGGTCCGGCGGCGAGCTCAACGCCATGATGCGCACCACCTGCGCTTTCACGGAGATGAAGGGCAGCAGCGCCAACAATGTCATCCCGCCCGAGGCGTCGGTGGGGGCGAACCTTCGTCTCATCGGCGGCGAAACGATCGACAGCGCCATCGCATATGTGGAGCGGGCCATCGGCAATCCGGCCGTGAAGGCGGAGTTTGTCCAAGGCATGAATCCGTCAAAGAACTCCGAAACCCGGGGCTACGGCTGGGAGACGGTGAAGCGGGCCGTGTCCGAAACCTGGCCGGAGGCCGTTGTTTCGCCCTATCTCATGGTTGCGTGCAGCGACTCCAGACATTACTGTGCGATTTCGGACAACGTGTACCGCTTCTCCGCCATGGCGCTGACCGCCGGGGAGCGCGCCACCATCCATGGCAACAACGAGCGCATCCCGCTGGATAAAATCGTCAGGACTGTGGAGTTCTATCTGCGGCTGATGAAGCGCTGCTAGCGGAACAGGAGCGGGGCGGCGCAGGAGCAGAGGCCCCGCGCCGGGGAAGAAAGCCCGTGCCCAATGCCCGCGGCGGAGCCGGGCCGGCGTTGAAGGGGCGGAAGGGCCGCCCGCGCCCTCTCCCGAGGGACTGGCGCATGCGCGCGGCGGGCCGGCATCCGGGGGGACGGGATGCGCAGTGCCGCCATCGAAAGCACGGACGCCAGAGGGACGTCGCTGCCGAAAAGACCCGAGATTGCGCCGGAGGAAGCGCCATGAAAATCATCGATACCCATTGCCATGTCTACCCGGACGCGATTGCCGATCGCGCCTCAAAGGGCATCGGCAGCTTTTACGACTACCCCATTGCCGGGGACGGCAGGGTGGATACGCTGCTCGCGCTGGGCGGGGAGGCGGGGATCGGGCGGCATATCGTGAGCAGCGTGGCCACGACGCCGCATCAGGTATCCGCCATCAACCGCTTCCTGCACGGGGCTGCGGCCGCGCACCCGGAGCGGCTCACGGCGCTGGGCGCGCTGCACCCGGACAGCGAGGACGGGGAGGCCGATGTGCAGCAGATTCTCGATCTGGGCCTGCGGGGGGTAAAGCTCCATCCGGACGTGCAGAAGATTGCCATCGACGACCCGCGCATGTTTGCCCTGTTCGCGCTCTGCGAGGGGCGGCTGCCCGTGCTCTGCCATCTTGGCGACACGCGCTACGACTACTCGAATCCGGCCCGCGTCAGGCGCGTACTGGAAAACTTTCCGCGTCTCACGCTCATCGGCGCGCACTTTGGCGGCTGGTCGCTCTGGCGGCAGGCCGCAGAGGCGCTGCACGGCTGCGAGCGCCTGCTTGTGGACAGCTCCTCCTCCCTCTTTGCGCTATCGCCGGAGGAGGCTGCGGCGCTTGTCCGGCTCTATGGGGCGGACCGCGTCCTGTTCGGCGTTGATTACCCGATGTGGACCCCCGGGGAGGAGCTGAACCGCTTTCTTGCGCTGCCGCTGACGGAGGACGAACGGGAGCGCGTGCTGTACAAAAACGCCGCCGCGCTCTATGGCCTCGCGCTCTGACCCGCTTTTTTCAGGGAAAAGATGAGGCTACGCAGGGCGCGGGGCGCAGGACCCGTCTCCGGGAAAAGCATCCGGAGACGGGCCTTTGCTTCGGGAAATGGCAAAGGGGGAGGTATCCGGCGGCGGGCGCACCGCAGGACCGCCCCCCTGTGAACACGCCTGCGGGGGAGGGGCGGGCTGTTCTGTCCGCTACGCAGGGCGCGGGGTCGCAACATCTCCGGAGCCTTTCTATGCTGTATGCTGTCTCATCCGTGCTATAATAAAGAAGACTGGCGATGGAGGGAACGTCCATGATTCGAGAATATTCCATCAAGACCTCCCGCGAGGAGTTTGTCAACGTCACCGGGCGCGTACAGGAGGCCCTGCGAGAAAGCGGCGTGCAGGAGGGGCTCTGCCTGGTGTATTCGCCCCATACCACTGCGGGCATCACCATCAATGAGAACGCCGATCCGGACGTCCGGCGGGACCTGCTGCTTGCGCTTAACAAAGCCTGCCCGGACCGGCCGGAGTTTCTCCATCTGGAGGGCAACAGCGCGGCTCATATGAAAGCGCTCTGCACCGGCAGCAGCGCAACAATCCCCGTGAGCGGCGGGAGGCTCTTGCTGGGAGTCTGGCAGGGTGTGTACTTCTGCGAGTTCGACGGGCCGCGGCAGCGGCGCTTCTATGTGAAGGTGCTCGAGGGCTGAAAAGGGCGGCGGAAGGCCGCCCGGGAAAGGGTAATATGTGCGGACGGTTTGAAGTGGATGCGGAGGAGCCGGTCTATGCCGGGCTTTTCGGGGAGCTGAAAGCCCGGGTGCCGGGCCTGCCCCAGAAGGAGATGCTGCCCGGCGGGGTCGCGCTTGTGCGCACGGCGCAGGGCGTGGCGGCGATGCGCTGGGGCTTTTCGCGCCCCGGCGGCGGGGGCCGCATCATCAACGCCCGCAGCGAAACCGCGGCGGAGCGAAAGCTGTTCGCCGCGGCCTTTGCGTCGGCCCGCTGCCTTGTTCCCGCCGCCGCGTATTTTGAATGGAACCGGGGCGCAGGTGCTGCCCGCGGGCAAAAATACCGCCTGGCGCGCAGGGATGGCGCGCCCCTCTACCTGGCGGGCCTGTACCGGAGCGAGCCGGACGAAACGCTGCCCGCCTTTGTGATCCTGACGAGGGAAGCCCGGGGCGAGCCTGCGGCCCTGCACGACCGCATGCCCGTGGTCCTGCGGCAGCGGGACTGCCTTGCCTTTCTGGCGGATGCGGAGCTTGCCGAAGCGCTGTGCGGGAGCCTGCCGCCGCCCCTGCGCTGCGAGGCGGCGGAAAGGAGCGACCGGCCCGCCGCGCTCCATGGATGCCCACCGCAATTTGAGGCATAATCCGTATGAACTGGAAATATTTTGTGCAACCTTTTTGATAGGTGCAGAGTATTCTGCTTGGACGACGCCTGCAGGGACGATGCTGCGGGCGCAAAAGAAGGAGAGAACAGAGATGAAAACGATCCGATTCGCACTGCTGCTGGCGCTGGCCGCGCTGCTGACGCTTGGCGCCGTGGGCTGCAAAAAACAGAGCGCCAGCGTTGAGGGAAGCCTGGAGGAGATTATGCAGCGGATTTACGACGGCACAAACGTTGCCGAATGGCCGCAGCTGGGGAACATCCCGCTGGACCAGGAGAACGCCGCCTACTATCTCGGAACAGAGGTCGCCTTTACCGAGGGGCTGGCCTCCGAGGCGCTCATCAGCGCGATCCCGCACTCGGTCTGCCTCATCCGTGTGCCGGAAGGGACGGACGTGGCCGGGGTCAAGACCGCCATCCGCGAAAATGTTGACCCCAACAAGTGGATCTGCGTGGGGGTTTCCGAAAACGATGTTGTGGTGGACAACATCGGCAACCTGGTCATCCTCATCATGTCGGACGAATCCGAGGCCCTGCACGATAGCTTTCTGGCCCTGGCCGGAAAGTAAGGGGCGCGGACGGAGGAGAGAACCGGCGGGGCGCTGGCGCGCCCGTATTCTGCCCGGCTTCTCTTTGGAAAGGCCGCCATAACCGACGCCCGAAGGCCCTGGACGGGCGGCGCTGCCCGGGGGCTTCAGCGGGCGTCCGGCCCCTGCCGGCCGCAGGGACGCTCCGCGCCACTTCCCGTTCCTTCGGATGGCAGGCGCGATTTGCCCTTGAAAACGGACGCGGCCGCTGCAAGGCGCGCCGGAACGACCTTCCTCCCGTGGTGCGAGCATGCTGTTTTCCAGCCTGACATTCCTCTATCTGTTTTTGCCTGCGGTGCTGCTCGCATACGCCGTGTTTCCCGCGCGGCTGAGAAACGGCGCGCTGCTGGCCGCGTCGCTGCTGTTTTATTTTTGCGGCGAACCGGAATACACGCTGCTCATCCTTGGCGAAACGCTGGTTTCCTACCTGATCGCGCGATGGATGGCAGGGGCGGCGTCGCCGCGGCTCCGGCGGGCGCTGCTGGCCGCAGAACTGCTGGCGGCGCTGGGCGCGCTGGGCCTGTTCAAATATGCGGACTTTGCCATCGGCACAGTGAACGCCCTCTTTGGCGGGGCGCTGCCGCTGCTGCATCTGGCGCTGCCCATCGGCATCAGCTTTTACACCTTTCAGACGCTGAGCTATGTGATCGATGTGTACTGGGGCCGCCTTGCGGCGGAGCGGAACTTTGTGCGCTATGCAGCCTATGTGACCCTCTTTCCGCAGCTTATCGCTGGCCCCATTGTGCGCTATCAGGATGTGGCGGAGGATCTGTGCGGCAAAAGGATGACGGCGGACGGCCTGTACGAGGGGCTGTCGCGCTTTGTGCTGGGGCTTTCCAAAAAGGTGCTGCTGGCAAACGTGCTGGGGCAGCTGGTTTCGGACATGACCCTTGCTGCGGAGCGGTCGGTGCTGGGCGCATGGCTGCTTGCCGTGGGCTACGCGCTACAGATCTATTTTGATTTTTCGGGCTATTCGGATATGGCCATCGGCATCGGCCGGGTATTCGGCCTGCGCTTTCCGGAGAATTTCAATTACCCCTATCTTGCGCACACGGTTACGGACTTCTGGCGGCGCTGGCACATGACGCTGTCCTCCTGGTTTCGGGATTATGTGTATATCCCGCTGGGCGGCAACCGGCGGGGCCTGCCAAGACAGCTCTGGAACATTCTCATCGTCTGGACGCTGACGGGACTCTGGCATGGCGCAAACTGGACCTTTGCGGCCTGGGGCATGTACTTTGCGCTGCTGCTGACGCTGGAAAAGCTCTTTCTCCTGCGCGTGCTGGAGCGTCTGCCCCGGGCTGTGGGGCGCATTTATACGCTGCTGGCGGTGCTTCTGAGCTTCGTGCTGTTCCAGTCGGAGCGTTTTTCCGCCGCGCTTGCGCTGCTTTCGGAGATGTTTGGCGCTGCGGGCACGGCGCTGCAAAGCCCCGCTGCGGTCTATGCCCTCCGCAGCTACGGCCTGCTGCTGCTGATGGGCTGCATCGGCGCGACGCCGCTGCCCAAAAAGCTGGCGGCGCGGCTTGGCGCGCGGCGTTGGGGCGCAGGGGCGCTGCGTGCGCTTACGCCCGCGGTCCTGCTGCTGCTTCTGCTGCTCTGCACGGCCTATCTTGCGGACGGCTCCTTCAATCCCTTCCTGTACTTCCGCTTTTGAAAGGGGGCGTTTTCGATGCGGGGGAAAGGCCATGAAATCGTAACGGCCGCGCTGCTGCTGGGGGCGCTTGCGCTTGGCGGGGCGACGCTGCTGCTGCGCACGCCGGACGAGGTCAGCGCGGCGGAGCGGCGGGCGCTTGCAGGGAAGCCCCTGTTTTCGCTGGAGCGACTGGTCTCCGGCCGGTATTTTTCCGATCTTGAGGCGTATGTGCAGGATCAGTTTCCGCTGCGGGACGGGCTGCGGGGCCTTGCCGCGGCAAGCCGGCTCTATCTGTTCCGGCAGGGCGATAGCAACGGACTGACACCCTGGGAAAACGCCGTCTACAAGCCGGACGCCGCGCTGGACGAGGGGCAGATTCGCCATGCGGCGAACCTGATCGGGACGCTTGCCTCCACCTTTCCCGCAGGCGTAAACAGCTATGTGGCGGTGATTCCGGACAAGGCGGACTATGTGGCGGCGCAGCTCCGCCGGCCGCTTGCGGACTATGAACGCCTCTGCGAAATCCTCCGTGAAACGCTTGGCGGAGCCGTGGGGGAGATTCCCCTCCGCGACTGCCTGGACGAACAGGACTATTACCGAACGGATACCCACTGGCGGCAGGAGCGGCTGGGTCGGGTTGTGGACCGGCTGGCGGAAAGCATGGGCCTGCCGCTGCGCTTTTCGGATACGGCGTATGAGGAAAGCGGCGTTTCGCCCTTCTATGGCGTGCTGTACGGCCAGCTTGCGCTGCCGCTCCCCTCGGAACGGCTCACCTATCTCCGCAGCGGCGCGCTGGAGGACGCGCGGGTCTATTACCACGATGAGGACGCCTATGGCGCGGTCTACCGGCTGGACAAGCGCGAAGGAATGGACCCCTACGACCTGTTTCTTGGCGGCGCAACCACCTGCGTGACCATCGAAAATGAAAACGCCGCCACAGACCGGCGGCTGATTCTGTTCCGCGATTCCTTCGGCTCCTCTCTGGCGCCGCTGCTGGTTGCGCAGTACCGGCAGATTGTGCTGATCGATTTGCGCTATGCGGCAAGCGCCTATCTTGAACGCTATGTGACGCCGGAGCCGGGGGACGACGTGCTGTTTCTCTATTCCGCCATGATACTCAACCGCGGACGCACGCTGCGCTAGAGAGAAAAAGGCGCCCGCCGGCTGCGAAAAGGCGGCGGGAGAGCAACAAAAACGACCCGCCGGCACAGTTCAATCGCCGGAAAGCTGCCCTGCCGCTGCCCTGTCGCCCGGCGGGCCTCCGACTGCTCCGGGCGCTGCGAAGGCGGCGGGATCGTTCAAAAAGGCGATCAGCGGGAAGGCGTCGTAGCCCCGCCGGGAAAGACTGCCCCGCACAGCCTCAAACCAGTCCCGCCCGCCGTGCTCCCCTGCGGCGTGACGCACATAGAGCCGGTTTTTCTGGGGCAGCGCGTCGAAGGCGGCCAGCTCCTCTGCGGTGGCGTTGCCGATGTCGAGAAAAATCACATAGAGATTGTCATAGCGGATGCGCGCCCTGCGCCGCTCCCAGTTGGCGCGCGCCGACGCCTCGGAGGGCTCGTGGGGGAATTTAATGGTCAACTCCCCGAGCTTTGCCACCGGGCAATCCGTGCCGGGCCGGCGGAAGAAGGCCAGCGGCTCTGCCATATAGCGCTCCAGATCGCCGCACAGCCGCAAAAAATCGCCGTTGTTCATATAAATGTTGATCAGCGGCGAGAGAAAGGGCAGGCCCAGCTCATGATAGAGCAGCCCGCCGAGACAGTTGTTGGTCAGCAGCGTAAAGTCCTTTGCACGAAGCTGCCTCCGGTAACGCAACCGGTACGGCAGACGCCGGAGTTCCCCGAGTCTGCGGTACAGTCCGCGGATTTTCGATTTGAGCGGCATGGAAGGGCCTCCGTTCCCCAAAAGCATCTGCACGCAAACCCCGCGTACAGCTTTTATTTTCCTCTGCCGCGCCGCGCTTGTCAATCCCCTTTGGGGCTGCTGCGGCCCGTTCGGCCGCATCTGCGGCGAAAGCCCTGCTCCGCAAACGTTTTACGGCTCCGGCGTACCCGTCGCCAGAGCCGAAAACGTCATCGGGGAGTCGATTGCCAGACTGGGGCCCGCGCTCAGACGCCGGCCTTGACCTCTTCGAAGTCCTTTTGGATCTCTGCCGACGGGGACGCCGTAAGCAGCGATACCACCACGATGAGGATGCTGGAGAAGAGGAATGCCGGCAGCAGCTCATAGATATTGAACGCGCCGCCAAGCGGACGGATCACCAGCTTCCAGAAGAACACCATTGCCCCGCCGCCCACGATGCCGGCGATGGCGCCCGCACGGTTGATGCGCTTCCAGAACAGGGAGAACAGGACCAGCGGGCCGAAGGTCGCGCCAAAGCCCGCCCATGCGAAGGAAACGATGGTGAAGATCACGCTGTTCTCGTCCAGCGCGATGATGACGGCAACCAGTGTGATGACGAGCAGCGCGATACGGGACATGGTCATGACCTGCTTATCGGAAGCCTCTTTTTTGAACAGACCCTGGAAGATATTTTTGGAAAAGGCCGAGGCCGCGATCAGAAGGTAGGAGTCCGAGGAGCTGATGGTCGCAGCAAGGATACCTGCCATCACAAAGCCGGCGAGAATCGCGGGCAGCATGTTTGTGGCCATAAGGATGAAAATGTTCTCCGCCTCGGAGGCTGTGGAAAGGGCGGTGGGATACAGCGCGCGGCCGACAATACCGATGAAGATTGCCACCGCCAGAGAGACGACCACCCAGACCATGGCGATGCGGCGGGAGCGGGGCAGTTCGCGTTCATCGCGGATGGCCATGAAGCGCAGCAGAACCTGCGGCATACCAAAGTAGCCGAGGCCCCAGGCCAGGGTGGAAATCACGCTGAGAAAACCGTAGCTGCCCGCGGCGCCGAAAACGGGAGCGCCGTTCTGCACGACCTGCGCGCCGTTTTCCACCGTGGGAGAGGCAATGCCGAAGAACTCGAAAAAGCCCGGAAACTGCCGGATGTTTTCCACCACCTGGCCGATGCCGCCTGCGGCCACCGTGCTGACGATAACGATGACCACCAGAGAGCAGACCATTACGATCGCCTGCATAAAGTCCGAAGCGCTTTCCGCGAGAAAACCGCCGATCAGCGTGTATGCCAGCACGAACACCGCCCCAAGGATCATCATCGTGATATACGGCGCGCCAAACAGGGTTGAGAAGAGTTTCCCGCAGGTAACGAGGCAGCTGGCGGCATACACCGTGAAGAAGATCAGGATGAACAGGGCTGCGATGGTCATAATGACCTTCTTGTTCTCACGGAAGCGGTTGGAGAAAAACTCCGGCAGCGTGATGGCATTGTTGGCCTTGATGCTGTAGCGGCGCAGGCGCTTGGAAACGATCAGCCAGTTGATGTATGTGCCGGCGGCAAGGCCGATGGCGGTCCAGGCAGCGTCCGCCAGGCCGCACCAGTAGGCCACGCCCGGCAGGCCCATGAGCAGCCAGCCGCTCATGTCGGAGGCCTCCGCGCTCATGGCGGTGACCCAGGGGCCCAGCGTGCGCCCGCCGAGGAAATAGCTCTCGGTATCTCTGTTTGCACGCTTTGCGAACACCAGACCGATGACGACGACGGCCGCCATATAGATGGCCATGGCAATCAGAATTTGAATCGTATTGGATTCCATGCTTCCTCCTTTACATCATGCAAACGCAATTGCATGAAGAAAATTAATGATATTCATGATAAATATGAATAATGTTTAATCATTATAGACAGTACGCTGAGAAAAAGCAAGAGAAAACTCTTGAAAACGCAAAAAATCGGAGTATACTCAAATTGCATGAAT
This sequence comes from Clostridiales bacterium, assembly GCA_004554165.1. Lineage (GTDB taxonomy): Bacteria > Bacillota > Clostridia > Christensenellales > CAG-138 > CAG-1024. Next base: position 97,747 of record SFNQ01000001.1, read on the forward strand.
TTATTTCATGCGTTTGTTGCGCACGCGGGGCAGAGAATTCGCACAAAGTCGGGAGGGAACGGCCATGACAGCTTCCAAATACGCCGTTTTTGCAAAGGTGGTGGAGCTTAAGAGCTTCACCCGCGCGGCCGAAGCGCTGGGCTGTACGCAGTCCGCAGTCAGTCATGCGATCAATGCGCTGGAGGCGGAGACGGCGCTTAAGCTCATCGTGCGCGGCCGGAAGGGCGTCAGGCTTACCACGGACGGTCAGCGCGTACTGCCCGCCATTCAGGCCATTGTGGGGGCCGCCGCGGGCCTTGAGGATACCGTCCGCGCCATCCATGGGCTTGAGATTGGGCGGGTGCGCGTTGGCGCGTTTACCAGCGTTGCCGTACACTGGCTGCCCGGCATGATCAAAGAGTATCAGCAGGCGCATCCGCATATTGAGTTTGGACTCCTCAACGGCGATTATCATGATATTGCGCAATGGCTTTCCGACGGCAGCATCGACATCGGCTTTGTGACGCTGCCCTCGGAGATTCAGGGTTGCCAGTTTACGCCGCTGATGGAGGACCGGCTGCTGGCGGTATTGCCCCCAAGTCACCCGCTTGCCCGGCTGGATCGCGTGCCCGCGGCAGCCATTGCGGCGGAGCCCTTCATCAGCCTGCTGGAGAACAGCGACCAGGACGCGCGCAGCGTGCTGGAGCAGGCGGGCCTGCGCGCCAACATCAAGTTTACCACCAAGGACGACTACGCCATCATCGCCATGGTGGAGCAGGGATTGGGCATCAGCATCATGCCGGAGCTCCTGCTCAAGGGGCACGCGGAAAACGTCCGCGTGATGGAGATCGAGGGCGGAATGAAGCGGACCATCGGCCTGGCGGTACCGCAGGCCAGCACCGGCAGCCCCAGCGTGCAGAGCTTTGCCGCGCACATCCTGCGCTGGGTGCGCGCGCGGTATTGAGGAAGGCGCGGAGGACACGCGCCGGAGTGAAAGGGAGGACAGACCGAGGGAGGGGGGACAAATGCTGGCGTTTCCGCAGGTTCCGACGGCACAGCCCCCATATCGTCGCAGAAGCTGCCGGCCCCTGCGCTGTCACAATCCCAGGGGCGGCTCCGCTCCCCGCGTCTTTTTCGTCCTGTGTTTCGCTGGACGGGAACGGCTTCCGCTATGACGGCCCACGCACAAAACGCTTCGGGTTTTTAACCTTACCACTTTCAATGGCTTCGCCGGGGGCGTCAACAACACCGTCAAGGTGATCGGGCGCATGATTTACGAATACCGCAGCCTCCACAGCTTTCGTGCGCATATTCTCATTTCCCTTAACACCAGCGCTTAAATGGGCGCTGCCCGCTTCCGCCCGCTGCTCCCGTCTGCCCCTTCGTTATTCCTTTTTTACCCCAACTATTGCCGTTGCGCTGATTTTCTTAACCGGCCTCAGGGCCGCCCGGACCTGCGCGGACAGAAGAAAAGACGCCCGAATGGACGTCTCGGCGTATCGAAAAAGTGGCGGAACGCCACTTTTTCGAGCTTTCACAGGTTTTGCCTCTCGCATTCGCTCCCGGGCGGCAAAACCTGCAACGTACGAAAACCTCTGGGTTTTCATCCGTTGGCTTTCCACGCTTATTCTGATACAAAGCGCAAGATCAAACGGCAGCCGGGGAATAGGGTGCAAAATGAGCAAAGTACTCTACTGTGCCATGTCGGTGATGATCATTTCCCCATTTTCCACAGTGACACGGCTGATATGGATCGCCTCATGGCTGTAGAAGTCCCCGTAGGTGTAGCAAATGACATAGCCGTCCGGGTGTTTCTCCACAGACAGGACATCATAGGCTCCCTCAATAACCCCGGTGATGGTTTCTCCCCCTGCCGAAAGGGTCAGTTCTGTCACAGAGCGTGCCTCATCTCCATTTCGTGCGCATGGACAGGACGCTCGCCCAACGGGTCTACGACTTCTTTGAGGACTTCTATGCGGCTCTGACGGAGATTACGGCGAAAGTGATTTACGGTGGAGATCGGCAGGAGGCGCAGGCGCTTGCCGCGGATCAGGAGGCTGTGCGCGCTATCGCTGATATGTTCAAGGCGGCGCTGGAGGGGGGCAGAATCGTTTCTCCGGCAAACGACCGAGGTCAGGGCGTCCAATATTCACCTAAGCGCATCCCCAATAGCACGATTGCGGCGACCGAGGATGAAGCGAAGGAACTGGAGCTGACAGACCCGCGGAACGTGGTACGATATCGTGAAAAAGTCACTGCCGCACTTAATAAGACACTGCCTTCCAGCGATATGATTCTCCTCGGACGCCCGTCAAGTGTCCTCGCGGCATATATGAAGTCTGACAGACTCCTATATATGCCGCAGAAGGCGGCCCGAAAAGCAGTCCTAACAAATAGCGAGGGCGGGAAGCACGGGCTTGACAGGATTGTTCTTGATGAGCTTCCGTACCAGCTCACTGATCCGATGGCTATCACGGGGAACACGACCGAACACGAAAACGCGAACGATAACAGCATCGTGGTGTGGACGGATTGGGCTACACAAGACGGAGACTCGATTGTCGTCCCGATTCGTATTGACGCCGTAGGTCGCGTTGAGTTGTACAACAACGTTAATACGGTGTTTGACGCTTGGGATGAACAGTATGTATCCGATTTGCTGAGAGACGGTAATGTTCTCTATACCCGAAATGGAGAAAACATCCTCGATCTCATGGGTCAACAGCGAGAAGTGCTGAAGAGATCAATCGAGGATGTTTCTACTGATAATATGCCACAGAAGGAAAAATATGTCAAGACGGAGTCTGCAAAAAAGAAACAGCTTTCGCTGAAATCTCAGGTACAAAAGGACGCCGTGGCGCATTTTGGCAAGACCTACAGCTGGAATGAGACCGGGTATGTGCTGACGGACGGGACAAAACTGGACTTTTCCGGCAGGCATGAGGGCGGCCCCGGCGGGTATCGCTCCGTGGATCATCGGGAAGTGGTTGACGCGTTCGGCGAGGATTCCGACCTTTCCGGTAACGGGGCTATGGTGCAGTTCATGGCGGACGGCGCTATCCGCATCATGCCGGAGTCGGGCGGCATCAATCTGTCGGTTGAACCTACCGCAGAGCAGATGCAGCAGCTCTCCTCTTTCGTCTCGAAGAACCGCGGCGAGGTCATCATAGACTTTGACGACACGAACGGCAACACGCTGCACAGCGTCGAGTATCCGCAAGGAACGCACGCGAACAGAGTGCTCAACGACATCAGCGAATACTTCCGCAACGGCACGGTGCCGGTCGTTTCCGACGTGCAGCGCTTCCATCAGTACTCCATGAAGTCCAAACCGGCCACGCTCTTTACCGAGCAGGAAGCGGCAGACAACGCCGCAGAGCTCGACCGGGTGCGCGCCGAGAACGAACGGCTGTCCGGCATGGTGGACGCGCTCAGGGAGCAGTTCAAGATTACCAAGGGATACCGGCCGAACGAGAAGGCGCTGAACCGTGTCGCCCGCTCCATCCTGCGCAAGTACAGCAGCAAGTACGACCAGGCGCAGCTGACCGAGGACCTTCGCGGCCTGTTCGACACCATCGGCAACGAGAAGGAGTTCGACGGCGACACCGCCATGGCAACGGCTACGGCGATTGCGCGGAAGGTGCTGGACAAGTCCTCCGAACGCGACGACTCTGTATATGAAGCGTCGCAGGCGGCGCGCGAGTATTTCCGCAAGGGGCGCTTCACGCTGTCCGAAACGCAGAGGGCCGAGGTCGAGTCAAAATATGACGGGTACAACAACTTCCGCAAGGCGGTGATGGGCAGGCTGAACCTTACAAACGACGGCGCTTCGCTCGACCAGCAGTGGGAGGAGATCAGCGGGCTTTTCCCTGAGTATTTCGACCCGAATACCAACGAGGGCGACCAGCCCGCAGCGCTCGCAGAGTTCTTTGACGCGGCGTATGCGCGCCCGTATGTGAACCCGTTCGGCACGCTGTACGACATGGACGACGCTGCGTATGACCTCGCAGCGGAACTGTTCAACGACTTCTTCCGCGTGCCGCAGGTGCAGACCTTTGCCGACAAACAGCGCGACAAGCTGAACGAGGCGAACCGCACCTACCGCGCTGAGCTGGATAAAATGCGGCAGGAGTACGAGGACCGGCACAACGACGCTATCGCCCTGACGCGGGGCATGCGCGAGATTGAGACCCGGAAACTCATGGACGAGTACGAGGGCAAGCTCGACGACCAGAAGAGCGAGCTGCGCGCCAAGTACCGCGCCATGGTCAGCCGAAAGAACTGGCAGCTGGAGAACCAGGCGGCGGCCTTCCGTGAGTGGAAGAAAACCGACCGGGCGCAGCGGAACGAGCGCACGGCGCAGAGGAAGTACCGCACCCGCATCGAGCACAACGCAAAAGAACTGCGCACTTGGCTGACCAAACCGACGCGGGATAAGCATGTTCCGGCGCTTCTGGCAAGCTCGATTGCGGACCTGCTTAGCAATATCGATGTGGAGGTGCGCGGGCCGTCCGTGCGCGCCAAGACCTGGAAGGAGTCCATTCAGGGCCTGTCCGAAGCGTTCAGGCAATACCGGCGCGACGACGGACGCTTTGACGATTTCCGCATGACCTTGCCGGAGGGATATGTCGACGCGCTCGATATGCTTGCCGGCAGCGTGGACAGCGTCCGCCGTTTCGGGGATATGAACGCCGAACAGCTGAAAGAGCTGGACTACATCGTCGCCGTGGCAAAGGGCGCCGTCCAAAACGCAAACCGCCTCTTTGCGAACCAACGGTACAAGACGATTGCCGAAGCCGGCGAGAGCACGGTTAAGGAAGGCGAGACGCGCAAGCAAAAGCGCAGTCGGCTGGGTCCAAGGCTCGACAAGCTCATCAACGCCGATTCGATGGACGCCTTTACCTTTGCCCACGCGCTGGGCGAGGGCGCAGAGTCCATCGTCAAGGGGCTTGAAGCAGGCAGCGAGAAGTCCTACGAAAGAATCAAGCAGGGCGCTGAGGCTATTGAGCGGATGAAGGCCGAAGCGGGCGTCACCGTTTCCGATATCAACAAATGGTCCGACAAAAAGAGCGCCATTGATATCGAACTGAGCGGCGGCAAAACCGTGCAGATGACGCCGGCACAGATGATGTCGTTCTACCTGCTCTCCAAGCGCAAGCAGGCGCGGCAGCATATCACCGACGGCGGCATTGAAATCCACGGCCGCAGAAAGGGCAAGGAGGATCAGATATCCGTGTTCAAGGTCACGGAGCAGGATATCGACACGATCACCGACCGGCTGACCGACAAACAGCGGGCATTTGCAGACGGTATGCAGCATTTCCTCGCCACCGACACGGCGGCATGGGGCAATGAGGTGTGGATGCAGCTCTATGCGTATGAGATGTTCGGTGAGCCGGACTATTGGCCCATCACTGTGGCAAAGGCCGGAATCAAGCAGGAAGACCCGTCCGCGGCGCGGGCGTTCAACGCAATTTTGAACATCGGCGCGACAAAGGACGTAAGACCTGCCGCGAACAATCCGCTGGTCATTGACGACGTGTTCGACACCTTCTCCTCGCATGTGGCGCAGATGGCCCGCCTGAACGGGCTCGCGCCGGCGGTCGAGGATGCCATGAAGTGGTTCAATTATGTTTCGCGCGACGCAAGCGGGTTAAGAGACTACAACAGGTGTCCACAAAGTGCGTCCGGAGCACAGCATCCTCGCTGTACCATTCCGACTGAGGATCTTCCTCCTCCGGTTCGGAGGTGTCATAGTTTTCATGCAGATAATCTCTGATACGGACAAGTCGATTCTCCCCCAACTCATGGTATTCGCCGCCATAGCAGAAATAGCTGTTGGGAATGAAGCTGAAGGTATAGGTTTCCTCACCAAAGACAAAACAGTATTCTTCGTACTGCAACCGGTACATATCCACCTGCCAGCCCACCCTGTCCACGGAGGTGTCCAAAATAATATCCAACGCTTCCTTCGCAATGGCAGGATTGTCGATGGTAACGGTAAAGGTTTCCGGCGAATCAATGGACTCGGTGTAGGTAAACCCGTCAGGCGTCTTTTCGGCTACGGCTTTGATTTCATCAGAAAACTGTCCGATGGTGGTCATCATCGGGAGCGGCAGCTTCGGCGTATTCTCCGCACGGAAAAACGTGTACACCATAATCCCGGCGGCAATGAGCATCAGGATCAGGGCGGGTTTCCGGATGCGCTTGCAGGACTTCACTGTTTTGGTCATGGAAGGGTCTTCCGCGATAATAACCCGTTCCGGCTTTTTGGGATCATACCAAATGGGCACCTGGGTGCCGGCAGGCGTCTCGGTGCTGATGCCCTCCACATGCTCCTGAGCCACCATGACCTTATAGTCGGTGCCGTCACAGGTATACGCAATCTCAAACCATTGCGAGGCATCCCGGCCGTCCGCCTTTGTCACCCGGACGAGGGTGGCGGTACCCTTCTGCGTACACTTTTTCGCTTTCCTGGTGCAGCCGGCCACGAAAAAGCTGGTCAGGAAAAGGGCTGCGGTAATACAAAAAATAAACACTGCTATGTAAAAAACAATACTCATAATGCACTCCTGTTTTACAAAACCATTACAGATATGTCTGATTCTGCCTACTGGGGCAGAACCACGCAGTTTCCAGTCAAAGTGTTGTCCTCTTCCCCACTTGAAAGCGCACTTTCATCACGCTTGATCTGCATCAGTGCCATACCATCCGATTGAAAATCCAAGGCGAATCGTACCATATGCAATATACGATTGTCTGTACATAGTTCCACCATCCGTATTATAGCAGAATTCCATAATAGGCACAATCACCTCATATCGACACAGCGAAAGCCTATTGTCAAAACCAAAGCCGAACAATCGTTTTGCAATGCACCCACCGGGGGGCGTGGGGCATTTTCTATATACGGTTTTTCAGTGGGATTCTAAGTCGAAAACAGCGGCGAAGGAACAGGACAGAATAACTGCAATTTTCAGGGTGCATTTCCTGTTTTACATTAGGATTCTGCATGAATATCAAAGAAAAGGACTGAAACCTTATATCAAAGTTTCAGTCCATTTATGGTGGAGCATACCGGATTCGAACCGGTGACCTCAACATTGCGAACGTTGCGCGCTACCAACTGTGCTAATGCCCCATGTGCATCGATAATGATACAACAGCTTTCCGAAAAAAGCAATACCCCATTTGGAGAAAAATCGGGAAGGAGTCTCACTGCCCGGCGGGGCGGCGCTCAGTCCCCGTACAGGCGTTCCACCAGCGCCAGCGCCTCCGCCTTGCCGAGCCCAAGCGCCTTGCAGCGGGAAAGCTCCCGCGCCAGCGCCTCCTCCGCCAGCCGCGCGCGCCGGTCCTCCCGCTCCGCCGCCCGCAGGGGCGCCACAAAAGTGCCCCTGCCCGTTACGGCATAGAGCAGCCCTTCCCGCTCCAGCGCTTCATACGCCTTCTTCACGGTGATGACGCTTACGCGAAGCTCTGCCGCAGCCGTACGGATCGGCGGCAGGCAGGCGTCGCTTTTGAGCGTGCCCGCGAGAATCTGCGAGCGGAGCTGCTCGTAAATCTGCTGATAGATCGGCGTATCCGAGGTGTTGGAGACGAGGATATCCATCTACAGGTCCACCCGTGCAAAGCGCCGCTCCGAGAGCAGGCAGGCAAGGAGGCTCCCGGCCGCATACAGCCCGGCGCCCAACAGCAGCACGAACAGCCTTGTTCCCCGCGTTGCCGGGTCAAAGGTATCCAGAGAGGCCTTCAGGGCCGGTACGCATTGCACCAGCAGCTCCGACGCAACGATGTAGACCAGTACCGCAGCCCCGGCGAACAGAAAGGCCCGGCCCACGCGGTAGCCCGTGCGGTAAAACGCGGGGAGAAACAGCAGGTTGAACAGGGCGTACATTACGAGCACCAGCCCGAAAAAGGCGGCGTTGGCCTCAATGCCCGCAGCGTTGCCGCCCAGAGGATTGATGCGCGCCCCGACAATGGCGCAGGGAAGGGATACGAGCACCTGGGCCAGCTGCATCAGAACCACCAGCAGACAGCGCGCGCGGACGATATCGCGCTTGCGCACGGGCAGAAGCGCGGTAAAGGACAGGTCGTTGTTCTCCCTGCCCTGCAGGAAGACGAAGAATACCGAAAGGCAGGTGTAAATGAAGGCCACATAGTAGGGATACGAGGGGATGAGCAGCATCGCGCTGAACAGCAGAAAGAGGAACATGGTCGGGTGTTTGGCCAGCCGCAGCTCCTTATACAGCAGATGCTTCATGCGAAAAGCCCTCCTTACTGGTGTGGATCATGATGGATTCCAGGTCCGCAGGCGCGATCTCCAGCCCCGAAAGCAGGGGAAGATCCGCCGCCTCTGCCAGCGCGGTAAAGCCGAAGGCATGCCGCCGGACGCCCATGAGCCGCGGGAGAAGCTCCGGCGTGAGCTGCGACGCCGCGCCGCGCACGAGACGGTATGCGCCGGTGAAGCTGTCCCTGTCGCAGCTTGCGGTGATGCGGCCGTCCTGAATATAGGTGATGTAGTCCGCGCACTTTTCAAGATCCGAGGTGATGTGCGTTGAAAAGAGGACGCTGTGCTCGCCGTCCTCCACGATGCGCTGGAACAGCTCCACCAGCTCGTCCCGGGAGACGGGGTCGAGCCCGCTTGTGGGCTCGTCAAGGATGAGCAGCTTCGCCCGGTGCGACAGCGCGAGGGCAAGGGAGAACTTGACCTTCATGCCCGCGGAGAGCTGGCGCACACGCTTGTTTTCGTCCAGGTCAAAACGGCCGCAGAGCTCCCGGTAGACGGCGCCATCCCAGTCCGGGTAGAAACGCCGCGTCACCGAAGCAATGTCCGAAAGGCGCGCGCGGGGATAATAGTCTGCGCCGCCGAAGGAAACGCCGATGCGCTGCTTGCAGGCGAACTCTTCCTTCCGAAAGTCCATTCCGTCGATCCAGACCTGGCCCGCGTCCGCGCTGACAAGGCCCAGCATCGACTTGAGCGTGGTGGTCTTGCCCGCGCCGTTTCTGCCGATGAAGCCCATAATGTAGCCCGCTTCCAGCGTAAAGGACGCGTTCTCCAGCGCAAAGCCTTCGTACCGCTTGCTGAGGCCTCTGACCGTGAGCAACGCCATAGAAAACCCCCCTTATTTGAGTATATCGTATATACACAATATAACACTCCGGCCCTGCGCTGTCAAGGGGCATGGCGGCTGGCGCCCTCAACGGCGCGTCCGCACCATTAGAAAAAAGCCTTCACGCCGCAGGGGGGGGCGGCCGACCTGCGTCCCGGCGCGCCCGGTCTGCCTGCGCCGCTCATTCATAAAAGGTAACGACCTCCTCAAAGGGCTTGCGCTTTTTTGTGCGCAGGGAATCGTCTGCCGCGTAGCCCAGCGCCAGCACAAGGCGCACCCGGCGGTTCCTGTCAAAGCCCATGACCTGGCGGATGTCCTTTTCGCTGAGCCAGCCGATGATGCAGGTGGACAGACCCTGGGCTGTAGCCGCGAGGCAGAACTGGGCCGTGGCAATGCCGATGTCGATGCTGGCAAAATCCTGGCTTTTGACGTGCTCCAGCACGCGGGGCAGCAGCTTCGCCTGCTCCTCGGTGACGACCACGAGCACCGGGCAGCTGCTGGCAAAGCCGTTCATGCCGAGACCCTGAACGGTCCGGCTCAGCGCAGCCACCCGCGCCTTGTCCGTGACCGCATGAAAATGCCAGGGCTGGCTGTTGCATGCGGAGGGGGCGATGCAGGCGGCCTTCAGGCAGTTTTCCAGCTTTTCCCGCTCCACGGGGCGGTCCGGGTCGTAATTGCGGCAGCTTTCGCGCTGCGCGATCAGTGCAAAATAGTCCATCATGAAGAAACTCCTCCTGCAATTTTTTCGTCGGTCTGCCGGCGCAGCAGTGCGCGCAGCGCCGCAAGATAGGGAAACTCCGCCGCGTTCTCCGTGGCGTAGGTGCGGTTAAGCTCGTATTCGACGGGCGTCCAGGTGGCAAGGTCGCTCTCGTTGTGCTGGAGCACGGCTTCCAGCTTGTCCAGCGCCCGGCAGAAGCGCGCTTCCGGCGTTTCCTGCGCGTCCCATTCGGCAAACAGCGCGCAGAGCATGTTCCGCTGCGGCCCGGGCAGCAGGGAAAGCAGCGCCGCAACGGCCCCTTCCTCCCTGCGTTCGTCCGCGACGGTTTTCAAAAAGGAGGGAATGTCGCCCGTGACCGCCTCGCCGAGATCGTGGACGATGCACATGCGCAGTACGTGGTCCATATCCAGCTCCGGCAGCTCCGGCCCCAGCAGCAGCGCCATCAGCGAGAGCCGCCAGCAGTGCCCGGCCACGGCCTCGTGCGTACCGCCGGCGGTATAGCAGTGGCGGGTAACGGTTTTCAGCCGTTCGGCCACATGCAGAAAATCCAGAAATTCCTGCTGCGTCATGGCAAATCCTCCCATGGCTCAAACAGCGGCCCGGCCGGCGGTATCCCGCAAAGCAGCCTGCGCTGAACCAGAACTGCCGCCTGCTCCGCGCAGCGCGCATCCGCTTCGGTAAAGCGGCCCCTGATTGGACTGTCCAGATCCAGCACGCCAAAGGGGGCGCCGCCGGGCATGCGCAGCGGCACCACAAGCTCGGAAGCCGAGGCGCTGTCGCAGGCGATGTGGCCGGGGAAGGCATGCACGTCGGGAACCAGCAGCGTCTCGTTTTTCAAAAGTGCGGTTCCGCACACGCCGCGTCCCGGCGCGATGCGCGTGCAGGCCGGCCTGCCCTGAAAGGGACCCAGCACCAGCGCGCCGTCCCGCAGCAGATAGAAGCCCGCCCAGCTGACTTCTGCAAGCTCCGTGTAGAGAAAGGACGCGGCGTTTGCAAGCGTGGCCAGAGGATCCGCCTCGCCGGAGAGCAGCGCTTCCATTTTCCGTATGAAATCGTGAACTTCCATAAACAATAGTATAGCATACCTGTGTCTCTGCTTTACAGCGCGATTTTGGCGTGATACAGTATTTTCCAAGGGGGAAGCGCTATGGAGCTGCAAAAAAAGAAGGACTTTCTGATTCGACTGCTGTATGCGGCGGTCATTCTGGCCATCGCAATCTATATCTGCCGCAGAGCGGTGATCGTGCTGCTGCCCTTTGTGATCGCGCTGCTGGTTTCGCTGATTCTGCGGCCCGTAGTGCGCTTTCTGCATGAAAAATGCCGCGTGCAGAAGACCATCGCCTCGGTGTGCATCGTGCTGCTGTTCTATGGCGCGGTGGGCGTGCTGGTGGTTCTGCTGAGCATCCGGCTTGTCACGGGGGTACGGGATCTCGTGCTCCAGCTCCCCGCCTTCTACAACACGCGCATTGAGCCGCTGCTGAGCGGCTTCGCCGCATGGGTCCAGCAGTTCGCTACGCGCTTTGATCCGGCGGCCGCCACAATTCTGGGCGACATGCTCAAGGGCGCGGGCAGTTCCATTGAATCCGCCATCACCAGCTTTTCCATGAGCGCGCTCAGGACCATCAGCGGCTATGCCATCTCCGCGCCCGGTATCCTCATTGACATTCTCATTACCATCATTGCGACGGTATTTATTACGATGGATTACCCGCTGCTCAAGCGCTTCCTGCTCTGTCAGCTTTCGGAGAAGAACCGCCTGTTTGTCCACAATATCCGCGTTCATCTGGGGCGGACGCTGGGCAGATATGTCCGTTCCTATGCGCTGATTCTCCTCATCACCTTTGCGGAGCTGGCGCTGGGACTTACCATCATCGGCATCCGGGGCGCGCCGGTGATTGCGCTTTTGATCGCCTGCTTTGATATTCTGCCCGTGGTGGGCAGCGGTACGGTGCTGATCCCCTGGGCCATTCTGGCGGCGGTGGGCGGAGACTACCGCATTGCCGCCAGCGTGGGCGTGCTGTATATCATAGTTACGGTGATCCGCAACATTATTGAGCCGAAGATTATCGGCGATCATGTGGGGCTGCACCCCATCGCCACGCTGGTGTCCATGGTCGTGGGCGTCTATGTGTTCGGCGGCATTGGCCTGCTGGGGCTGCCGGTGACTCTGGCGCTGTGCAAGAGCCTGAACGACGCGGGCGTGATCCACATATTCCGCGATCCGCCGCCGGAGGAAAGCGCCGAAGAAGCGCCGGGCAAAAAGAGGACGAGGGGTCTGTTCAAAAGACGCGCGCCGGAAGCGCAGGAGGCTGCGGCGCAGGAGCGTTCCGCGCCGGAGAAGGGCGCGGACAGGCCCCGGTAGGCGTGGCGTTTGCCCACGCACAGCATCGGGAGACCGCGCAAAGCCGTGCAAGGGCCTGCGCAGGCTGTCTCCCATCGGAAGGAAGAAGAACGTATGCAGAAAAACATCCGGCGCACGCTGGTGATCATCGTCATGGCGGCGCTGCTGATTGCCCTCGGTATTTTTGAGTTTACGGCTCCCCGCGCCCGCGACGCGCTGCTGCTCTGCTTTTCCGCCGCGCTGGCGCTGCACCTGCTGCTCAACCGGCGCACGCTGCTGCGCTCTCCGGCGCGGCGGGTAACGGAGGAGCCCAATGCGCGGGGCGACGCGGCGGCCATTGTCAAGCTCCTGCTGATGCCGGCGTTTACGGTGCTGCTCGTGAGCGGGCTGCTCTCGTCGGAGCTGCTGCCCTTTCTCCGGCTTGAGGCGGCTTTCCTGCCGCTGCTCCACCGCATCGCCTACCTTGTCTTTGCGCTGCTCTCGCTGCTGCACCTTATCCTCAACCGGGGGTTTTTAAAGAAGGCATGGCGCAGCTTTATCCGCAGGCGGCCGCTGCTGCCGCTGCTGGCGCTGCTGCTCAGCGCGGCGCTCATCGCGGGCGCGGCGCTGCTGGGCGCGTCCGCAGGCAGGTCCGCCGCGCCCGCCGCGCTGCCCGGAGGGACGCTGCCCTTTCTGCGTACCGCGGCCCCGGAGGGCGAGGTGGAGGATCCCCGCCTGCCCTTTGCGCCGCCCCTGCCCTGACTCCGCGCCCCCTGCACGCGGTTTGCCTCTTTTCCCGTCCGCCGGAAAATTCTCTGTACCGGGACGGGTTTTTTGCGGTATACTGTAACCGATCCGCAGGCCCGGGGTTTCATGCGCCCAATCGGGACGGGCCTCGCTGCCATCATTCCAGGGAAAGGACTTTTTTTATGAAGCGCGGTTCCAACGCAAGGCGCAAACTCCCCATCCGGCTGATTCTTGGCTGGTTCCTGTTCATTACGCTGCTGCTCTCGATTGGCTTTTCCGCTGTCATGGCGGGCATCACGCCCGTTTCCTCGGAGACGATGGAGGAGGGACAGCGCCTGCGCAGCGACTATATTCTGATGCTGGTGCAGTGCCTGCTGGGGCTTGTGGTCATGTTCCTGCCGGCGCTGCTGGAGCGCAAGCTGCGCATCAGCATCCCAAACTACATGTGCGTGATGTACTTCATGTTCCTCTACTGCGCGATCTATCTGGGCGAGGTACACAGCTTTTACTATCTGATCCCGCAGTGGGATACCTTCCTGCACGGGTTTTCCGCCATGATGCTGGGTACGCTGGGCTTTTCTCTCGTGTCCATCCTGAACGATTCGGAGCGGACGCACATGCGTCTGAGCCCGCTGTTTGTGGGCATGTTCGCGTTCTGCTTTGCTGTGACGGTGGGCGTTGTGTGGGAATTTTATGAGTTTGGCTTTGACGGGCTGCTGGGCATGAACATGCAGAAATTCCGCCTGGAAAACGGCGTGCAGCTCGTGGGCCGCGAGGCGCTGGCGGACACCATGGAGGACCTGATCACCGACGCCGCGGGCGCGCTCATCGTGGCCGTCGCGGGCGCGCTTTCCATCAGCAGAAGGCGCGCGCGGGCGGAGAAGCAGGCCCCTGCGCCGGAGGAAGGGCAGGGAGCGGAGGCATGAAGCGCACCGTGCTGGTGACCGGCTCCTCCCGCGGCATCGGGCGCGCGATCGCGCTGCGTTTTGCCCGCGCCGGCCACCGGGTGGTACTGCATTGCCGGGAGAACCGCGAAGGGATCGACGCGCTTGCCGCCGCGCTGCATGCGGAGGGCCTGTCCGCCATGGCCGTGCAGGGCGACGTGAGCTCCGAGGCGGAGGTTTGCCGCATGATGGAGGAGATTCGCGGGTATTACGGGCCGGTGGAGGTGCTGGTAAACAATGCGGGCGTTGCGCTGCCGCAGCAGCTTTTGACCGACTGCACCGCGGAGCAGATCGGCCGCGTGCTGGACGTGGACGCAAAGGGCGCGCTGCTCTGCGCCCGCGCGGCGATTCCGGACATGGTGCGGAAAAAGCGGGGCAGCATCGTCAATATTTCCTCCTATTTCGGCGTGACCGGCGGCTCCTGCGAGGTGCCCTACTCCGCAGCAAAGGCGGCGTTGACGGGCATGACGCGCGCCCTCGCCAAGGAGCTGGGCCCCTCCGGCATCCGCGTCAACTGCGTCGCGCCGGGCTTTGTCCCCACCGAGATGAACGCGGCCTTTGACGAGGCGGCGCGGGAGGCCATCCGGCAGGAGATCCCGCTGGGGACGCTGGGCGCGCCGGAGGATATCGCGGAGGCGGTGTATTTCCTCGCGCTGGACGACACAGCGCGCTTTATTACCGGGCAGGTGCTCTGCGTGGACGGGGGCAGCGGGCTGTAGGAGGCTCCGCCTGCCAGGAGAAAAATGAGGCGGGAAAAATTCTCCGGCGGCGGGCGGAAAGCCAGTACCGCCGGTTTTTGCTGTGAACCTCACGCCGGGGCCTGACGGGGACGGCCCACAGGGCGGTTCGGCCCTGCGCCTGCCCTTTCACAGCCCGCGCAGACCTTTTTTCGTTTCAAAATTTCTGCTGTTTTCGCTGAAAAACGGAGCGCGGCACAAACGCAGGGACAAAGGGTGAAATTCCCATGCAAAAGCAGGAGAATGCGGGCCAAACTAATCCTGCAACGGGCGGGAAAAACCCCGCTCCGCGCAATTGGTCGAAGGGAAAGGAGTTACACTGATGTCTTACAACAACGAGAATCAGCAGGGTCAGCAGCAGAAGCAGCAGCAGAACCAGAAGAACAAGCAGCAGCAGAAGCAGCAGAACCAGAACAACAACCAGTACCAGTTCTGACGGGTAACGCGAAATGAGAAAGCGCAACCCGGCCCGCGTAGCGGACATCGTCGCCACCATGCGCGAGCAGAACCGCGGGGATATCCCCACGGACGTGCTCGGAAGCTATACGGGGCAATCCTGCGATGGCGACAGGCCCGTGCAGGACGCGGACGACCTCTGAGCAAACCGTCCTTCCGGCGGGAAACCGTGGGCAACCGGAGGGCGGCGCGCGCAATCAAAAAGCCGCCTGGCGGCGGCCGCGCCATTGCGGCGGACAGGCCCTGCAACCCCTGCTGCAGACGGGGACGCAGGGCCTTTCTTCTGCTCTCGCAGCCTGCACCCCCCTCCCGGCGCATTTTCGCAGAGGGGGAAGACCCTTCCGGGCAGGGAACCCGGCCCGCCGCAGTTTGCGCAAGGGGCCGGCGCCATTCATACCCCTGTCCCTCCAGGAACACCTGATACCGAAACAGAAGCCCTGCGGCAATTGCATTGGTGATTTTGTCATAAATCAACCGTACAGGCGCTGCCGCGGATCGGGCGCGCCCGGAACGCTCCCGAAAAAGGTCGGAACGGATGGAAACGGCCGCCCCCGCATAGGATAGACCGAAAGGATGGCGAAGCGTGCCGCAGACGGCCTTTTTCCCGGCAAACCGCGCCCGGACGGGGAAAGCGCCCGGTTTTTCTTGCAATCGGGGGGCAAAGAACGTATACTTAAAGGTAAATTTTATGCTTGCATCGGAGGCGGGAGCATGCTCGACATCGCAATCATTGGCGGCGGCCCGGCGGGACTTGCCGCGGGCCTGTACGCGGCGCGCGGCGGCGCGAAGGCGGAGCTGTTTGAGGCGCTGTTTTCCGGCGGTCAGGCGGTCAAGACGCACCAGATCGACAACTATCCCGGCTTTGTGGACGGAGTGGAGGGCTTTGCGCTGGGCGCAAAGCTGGAGCAGCATGCGGCGCGCTTCGGTCTGCCCATCCGCTATGAGCAGGTGCAGTCGCTGGAGCTGGACGGGCCGGTGAAGCGTATCGTACTGCCCGGCCGGACGGTGGAGGCAAGGACCGTCATCCTGGCCATGGGCGCAAAGCCCCGTACACTGGGCCTGCCGCGGGAGCAGGAGCTCACCGGCAGCGGCGTTTCCTACTGCGCCACCTGCGACGGCGCTTTTTTCCGCGACAGGGCCGTGGCCGTGGTGGGGGGCGGCGACACCGCCGTGTCCGACGCGCTGTATCTCGCCCGCTTTGCAAGCCGCATTTATGTGGTACATCGCAGGGACGCGCTGCGCGCCGCCAGGGTTTTGCAGGACGCGGCCTTTGCCGAGGAAAAGATCGAGTTCGTCTGGAACAGTCTGCCAAAGGCGCTTGTCGGCGAGCAATCCGTCAGCGGCCTCACGGTGGAGCAGGTCAAAACTGGCGAGGCGCGCACGATGGATGTGGCGGCGGTGTTTGTGGCCGTGGGCATCGTGCCCGAGACGGCGCTGGTCAAGGACCAACTGGCGCTGGACGCAGGCGGCGCCATCCGGACGGACGCGCATTTGGCAACGAGTATTCCGGGCGTATTTGCCGCGGGAGATATCCGAACAACCCCGCTGCGGCAGGTCGTCACCGCCTGCGCGGACGGCGCGGTGGCCGCCACAAGCGCCCTCGACTATCTCTCAAAACAGCAATAAACCGCATAAAACAAGGAAAGGGTTGGGCTAATGGCAAGACTTTTTGGAACCGACGGCGTGCGCGGCATCGCAAACCGCGACCTGAACTGCGAACTCGCGTTTAAGATCGGCGCGGTGGGCGCGTTTGTGCTGACGAACGAGGTGCATTCCCCGCGCATCCTCATCGGCATGGATACGCGGCGCTCCGGCCCCATGCTGGCCGCCGCGCTGACTGCGGGCATCTGCTCCGTGGGCGGCGACGTGCTGAACGTGGGCGTGCTGCCCACGCCCGCGCTGGCGTATCTGGTACGCCTGTACGAGGCGGATGCGGCGGTGATGATCTCCGCGTCCCACAATCCCATGGAGTACAACGGCATCAAGTGGTTTGACGGCCGGGGCTTCAAGCTCTCGGACGAGATTGAGGACCGCATTGAGGCCATGATTCAGAGCGGCGAGCCGACGCCCAGGCCCGAGGGCCGCGAGGTCGGCACGGTCATCCCCGCGCCCCGTGCGGCCCGGGATTACCGCGACTATCTGGTCAGCAAATCCACCGGCCGGTTCGATGGGCTCAAGGTGGTGCTCGACTGCGCCAACGGCGCCACGAGCTATATCGCAAAGCAGGTCTTTGAGCGCCTGGGTGCGGAGGTGATCGCCACCTTCTGCGAGCCGGACGGCACCAACATCAACGACGACTGCGGCTCCACCCATCCCGAGAGCTTGCAGCAAAAGGTGGTGGCCGCCGGCGCGGACATCGGCTTCGCCTTTGACGGCGATGCGGACCGGCTCATCTCCTGCGACGAGCACGGCAACATCGTGGACGGCGACCAGGCCATGGGCATCCTCGCGCTGCACATGCAGAAGAAGGGAACGCTCAAAAACAACACCCTGGTCATCACCGTCATGTCGAATCTGGGCCTCAAAAAGCGCATGGGGCAGGCCGGCATCCACATCGCGGAGACCAAGGTGGGCGACCGCTATGTGCTGGAAAACATGCTGGAAAACGGCCATGCCATCGGCGGCGAACAGTCCGGGCACATCATCCTGCTCGAGCACAACAGTACGGGCGACGGCATGATGAGCGCGATTGCGCTTTTGAACGTGGTTGCGGACGAGAAAAAGCCGCTCTCCGCGCTGGCGAATGAGATTCCGGAGTTTCCGCAGGTGCTTGTGAACGTGACCGTGGAAAACGAGGCCAAGGCCGCGGCCATGGCCGACGAGGAGCTGGCGGCAAAGAAGGAGGAAATTGAGCGCGCCATGAACGGAGACGGCCGCGTGCTCATCCGCGCTTCCGGCACGGAGCCGCTTATGCGCATCATGCTGGAGGGCCGCGACGAGAAGGAGATCCTGGGCTACGCGCTGGAGCTTGCGCACATCCTCGTTAGGAAGCACAAGGGGAAGATCAAGGCATGATGCTGGACAAAGAACGGTACGACAGGGCGCTGGCGCTTCTCCGGGAGGCCTACCCGGAGGTCAGGCCCGCGCTGGTCTACAGCTCGCCCTTTGAACTGCTGGTCTCCACCATGCTGGCCGCCCAGTGTACGGACCGTCAGGTCAACAAATGCACAGCCCTGCTCTATAAAACGTACAACACGCCCGCGCAGTTTGCGTCCCTGACCGAGGCGGAGCTGGAGCCCTATATCAAAAGCTGCGGCTTTTTCCACACCAAGGGCAGGAACATCATCGCCATGTCCCGGATTCTCATGGCCGAGTATGGCGGCGAGGTGCCAAAGGATCGCGACGCGCTTACCAGGCTGCCGGGCGTGGGGCGCAAGACCGCCAACGTCGTCGTATCGAACGCCTTCGGCATTCCGGCCATTGCCGTGGACACGCATGTGTTTCGCGTTACAAACCGCATCGGCCTTGCAGACGCGAAAAACGTCGAAAAGACCGAGGCACAGCTCATGGAGCATATTCCGGAGGCGGACTGGTCCGATGCGCACCACTGGCTCATCTACCACGGCAGACAGGTCTGCGACGCCAAAAAGCCGAAATGCGCGCAGTGCTGCGTCGCCTGCGTGTGCGACACGTGGCAGCGGTCGGCGGAGTAAGGGGCTTTTTCTCTTCTTTTTTCTGTTCTTTCCTTGAAAGGAAAGAACCAAAGGAACTTTATCTGGCGGCAGGCGGAGCAGAGGGAAAAACGGAAACAACCTCGCTCCCGGATTGGCTTTCTTTTGCCCCGCGTTTTCCGCTGGAAAGAAAAACCGGGACAGGCGGGGCAGAGGAAAACGGAAAAGTCTTTCCCTCTTTCTGTTCTTTCCTTGAAAGGAAAGAACCAAAGGAACTTTATCTGGCGGCAGGCGGAGCAGAGAGGGAAAACGGAAAAAACCTTGCTCCCGGATTGACTTTCTTTTGCCCCGCGTTTTCCGCTGGAAAGAAAAACCGGGACAGGCGGGGCAGAGGAAACCGGAAAAGTCTTTCCCTCTTTCTGTTCTTTCCTTGAAAGGAAAGAACCAAAGGAACTTTATCTGGCGGAAGGCGAAGCGGAGAGGGAAAACGGAAACAACCTCGCTCCCGGATTGGCTTTCTTTTGCTTGCTCTTCCCGCTGATAAAGAGAAGCCGGGTTAAGCGGATCAGAGAGGGAAAACCGAAAAACCCTCTCCCCAAATTGACTTTCTTTTGCTTACTTTTCTTTCTAGAAAGAAAAGTAAGAGGAGGTGTAATCTATGAAATTAGGCGTCGTGGGCTTGCCGAATGTGGGAAAAAGCACCCTGTTCAACGCAATCACGCAGGCGGGCGCGCAGGCCGCCAACTATCCCTTCTGTACCATCGAGCCCAATGTGGGCGTCGTGGCGGTGCCGGATGAGCGGCTGGACGCGCTGGCGAAAATGTACGAGCCGGAGAAGTATACGCCCGCCACGGTGGAGTTTGTGGATATCGCGGGCCTGGTGCGCGGCGCAAGCCGGGGCGAAGGGCTCGGAAACAAATTCCTCTCGCATATCCGGGAGGTGGACGCCATCGTACACGTGGTGCGCTGCTTTGAGGACGAAAACGTGGTGCATGTGGACGGCAGCGTGGACCCCGTACGCGATATGGAGACGATCAACCTTGAGCTTGTGTTCGCGGACCTCGAGACGGTGGAAAAGCGGATCGAGCGCAACAAAAAGCTGCAAAAAAGCGGCGATAAGAAGCTGCTTTCGGAGGCGGCGCTGCTGGAGCGCATGAAGGCGCACCTGGAGGGCGGCAAGCCGGTGCGGACACTGACGGAGGACGCGGAGGAGCAGGCGCTGATCCGCCAGATGTTCCTGCTCACGTCAAAGCCGGTGATCTATGTGGCCAACATCGCGGAGGATGACATCGGCGCGGCGCCGAACGCTTATGTCAAAGCCCTGTATGCGGGCGCGGCGGCAGAGGGCGCAGAGGCCGTGACCATCTGCGCGCGCATTGAGGAGGAGATTGCGGAGCTGCCGGCGGAGGAGAAGGCCGCTTTTCTCGCGGAGATGGGGATTCCGCAGTCGGGCCTGGATCAGCTGGTCAAAGCCTGCTACCGCCTGCTGGGGCTCATCAGTTTTCTGACGGCGGGACCCAAGGAGGTGCGCGCCTGGACCATCCAGCGGGGGGACCGGGCGCCGCAGGCCGCGGGCCGGATTCATACGGACTTTGAGCGCGGCTTCATCCGGGCGGAGATTGTTCCCTTCGATACGCTGATGGAGCTGGGTTCCATGCAGGCCTGCAAGGAGAGGGGGCTGGTTCGCTCCGAGGGCAAGGACTATGTGATGCAGGATGGGGACGTGACGCTCTTCCGCTTCAACGTTTGACGGACAGGCCGCAGCCAGAGCGGCGGTACAGCCGGAACGGAAAAACCGTTCCGGCCTTTTTTTCAAAAGTGGGGGAAGAGTAAAAATCACAAACAAATGAGACAAAAAAAGATATGGTATGAAAGTGGGGGTATTTATCGATAATCCTCGAATTTTTGTGAAAACAGTGGGTAAGTATTAATAAATTTTAAACAAATCCAGCTTTTTGGAGAACAGAGAAGAGCGCTGTGCTAAAATGCCAAAAAACATTCCTGGTGGGGAACCATGCGTAAATTTCTTTGTTTTTTGCTGTGCGCGGCGGCCCTGCTCGGCATGGCTCCGGCCGGCGCTGCGCGTGCGGAAGCGGCGGGAGCGGAGGAGCAGACCGTGCGCGTGGCGCTGTCCGCCGATGCGAGCGGATCCATCGAGGTCCGGGTGGAGGGCAGCTATGAGTGCCTGGGGACAACCTTCTCGGGCGGCGTACTCCGGGCGACGGTGTTTGACGGCGGCGTGGCGCTCAGCCACAGCGAGCTGGGGGAGCTGGGCCGGGGTGACAGCGTGACTGTGCAGCGCAGGGAGAAAAGCGTCTGGGCTGCGTTTCTGATGCTGGAGAACAGCCGCTACGGCACAACGCGCTATCTTGGCGATATGATCTTCGCGACGGACGGGCAGGGGAAACTCCTGCTCATCAACCGCATCGGTATGGCGGAGTATCTGTACGGCGTGGTGGGCGGCGAGCTGCGCAACAACCATCCCATGGAGGCGCTGAAAGCGCAGGCTGTGGCGGCCAAATGCTTCGCGCTGACCTGTCTCGACAGCAGCGAACCCTACGACCTTGACGACACGCCCACCGATCAGGTGTACAAGGGGTATCATCCGGCGCATGAGAACGTCATGGCTGCGGTGGATGCGGTGAAGGACGATCTGCTGCTGTACGGGGGAGAGGTTGTGCGCTGCTATTACTGCACGAGCAACGGCGGCCAGACCATCACCCCGCGCATGCGCTGGGGCAGCGACAGCGCGCAGGACGAGGTTTACGAGCTGCGCTATGACTCCTATGATCTGGACGGCGCGGACTCTGCCGCGCGGCTGCGCGTGCTGCCGGATGCGCGCCGTCTGCCGGAGCCGCTGTATGCTTTTCTGCTGGCGCTTGCGCAGCAGACACAGGCGGATGTGACGGAGCTGCGGACCGTGCTTGCGCTGCGCGGCATGCATGAGGCGCCGGACCCCGGGGGAACGGCGGTCGGGCCGGCGGCGCTTGCGCCGCAGCAGCAGGCCGAAGCAAGGCTGCTCTGCGCGCTGGCGGATGGTACGGAACGGGAGCTGATCTGCGCTTTCCCGCTGGAAGAGCTGCTGATGCAGGGCGTTGTGGACTGCCCGGAGGCGAACCTCTGGTTCGTGCAGCCGGAGGACGACGGGAGCTGGTCGATCATCTTTTCGCGGTCCATCGGGCATCGCGTGGGCATGAGCCATTACGGCATGCTGTATTGCGCGGAGCTGGGCTTTACCTACGACGAGATTCTGTATTTCTATTACCCCGGCGCAACGCTGGTGCATGGCGGAGCAGAGGCGCAGGACGATGGCGGCATGCCTGCACAGACAGCGAAACCGACGCCCTCAGCCACGGCGGAGCCGCCCTTTGTCCCCGCTGAGACGGAGGAGCCCAGGGATTTCTGGCGGCTGCTGTTCGGTCTCTGGGTATGACGGCGGCGGCAGACGGAAATGGCCGAATTGCAGCGGCCCCATGGGGCAGTTGCCCGGAAAGTGCTTTTGCGGGAGAAAAGACCCGGAGACTTCCTGTGCGCAGGCGCAACAGGGTCTGCTTTTTCAGAACCGGTCTGCTGCCGGAAAGCGGCAAGGCCGGTTCTGCGATTCGTTGCGGCGATGGCATGGGGACGACGTATTATTCCTCTCCATAAGCAAGCATTTTGCCCAGAGAAATATGAAATCCGATTGCGCGATACATTCCAACATCGCAGTCGGCACAGCCTGCGCTGAGCGAACTGACCTGGCTGCTTGCATAAGCAAACGCAACGAGCTTTCGGGCAATGCCGCGATGGCGGTAACGGGGCTGAATATAAAAATCTTCAAAGATTCCCACCCGGTCATAGCGGAAGATGGAATAGGTCGTGCAGATCGAGCAGCAGCGAGCAGCAGGCAACCAGGGCATTGTCGCAAACACAGCCGTAAAATTGAATCTCGCCCTGTTCGAGAGCCTTTTTCAAACCTTCAAACTCGTTTTCCCCCGGGCGGTCCTCTCCGATTTCGGCCTTGTAGGCCAACTGCAACTCCTTCCATTCAGGAAAGCGTTCTGCCGTAATTCGTATAAGGTCCATTTCCGACTCCTCCGTGATGGTTCTGGCGACGCCCTCTGTTTTCCCGCTGCCCGCGCCCCTTCCGAAAGGAACGGCAGGCTATTCCCTGTCCGCCCCGTCCGGGTCCTCGCCCCGGCGCGCGCGGTCGCGCCGAATGTGATTTTCGAGAATCTTCGCCTCGCTGCCCAGGCCCGAGGGCGTGTAGTAACGCCTGCCGCGCAGGGAGGGCGGCATGTACTCCTGAGCGACCCAGTGGCCGGGATAATCGTGGGGATATTTGTAGCCCACGCCGTGGCCCAGCTGCTTTGCGCCCCGGTAGGCGGTGTCGCGCAGGTAGATGGGTACGGGCTCGTCGTAGCTCTGCTCCGCGTCGGCAAAGGCCGCGTCCCGCGCCAGCACGACGGAATTGGACTTGGGCGATTCGCAGAGGAAGATGATTGCCTGCGAGAGCGAAAGCCCCGCCTCCGGCATACCGATGTGCTCGAGGGCGTCCGCCGCGGTTACGGCCTGTACCATGGCCTGGGGATTGGCAAGGCCGATATCCTCCGAGGCGTGGGCAATGAGCCGCCGCGCGATGATGCGCGGGTCTACGCCCGCATAGATCATGCGCGCAAACCAGGCCAGCGCCGCATCCGCATCGCTGCCGCGCAGAGATTTGCAGAAGGCCGAGAGCATGTCGTAATACAGCTGCTCATCGCACTTGATGACCTTGCGCTGGCTGGACTCGGCGGCGACGTCGCGGGTAATGTGGATTGTCCCGTCGGCCTCCGGCGCGGTGGTGAGCACCGCAAGCTCCAGCGCGTTCAGCGCATTGCGGCAGTCGCCGTTTGCCACTGCGGCGATAAGCTCCAGCGCGTCCCCGTCCATGCGCACCTTCCTGTCGCCAAAGCCGCGCTCCGCATCCGTGAGCGCCGCGCGCAGCGCCTCCTTTACGTCCTCGGTGGAGAGCGGATAGAACTGAAACACCCGGCAGCGCGAGACGATGGCCGAGGTCATGGCGATCATGGGATTCTCCGTGGTGGATCCGATGAAGCGCACAGTGCCCTTTTCCAGGGCGGGCAGCAGGCTGTCGCTTTGGGTCCTGCTCCAGCGGTGACATTCATCCAGCAGAAGATAGGTGGGCTGGCCGTAGAGCTGGAGACGCTTTGCCGCCGCGTCGATGATTTCGCGCAGCTCCTTTACGCCGGAGGTTACGGCGTTGAGCTTTGCAAAGGCCGCGCCCGTGCTGGCGGCGATGATGGAAGCAAGCGTCGTTTTCCCCGTGCCGGGAGGGCCGAAGAAGATGGAGGATTGCAGCCGGTCCGACAGGATGGCGCGGCGCAGCAGCTTGCCCTCGCCAACGATATGTCGCTGCCCGATAAACTCGTCCAGCGTGCGCGGCCGCATGCGGTCGGCAAGCGGCGCTCCGTTCCTCTCGTTTCCGCTGAAAAGATGCTCCATGGCGTTCCTCCCGGTTTCGCTGCGCGGTTTCCCTATCAGTATAGCACATTTTTCCCGACAACAGGGGATTTTCTGAAACACAACCGAACGTTTGTTTGAATTATCGGAATTTTGCGGCCGCTTTCCTGCTAAGCTGAATGGGGATAGCCAGGTTTTTATGAAAGGAAGGACTATGGAACAGGAAGTCAAAACCTATGCGCTGGCCATCGACATGGTGCGCACCATCGGCCAGCCGCCCTTCGAGGTCGTGTGGGGCGATACGGGAAACGTCCTGCATATCACGCTCACCAACGACGGCGCGCCGGTGAACCTTGCGGATCGCTATGTCTGCGTGGTGTTCCGCTCCGGCGGCGGCACGGCCCTGCAGGATCACACAAACGGACTCTCGCTGCTGGATGCGGCTGCGGGCGTATTTTCGCTGCGCCTTCTGCCGCAGAGCTACGACACGGGCGATGTCAGCGCGGATATACAGGTGTACAGTGGGGAAAACCGGGAGACGCTCATCACCAGCCGGCGCTTCACCTTCCGCTGCCGCAACGCGCTGCTGAACGACAGGACCATGCAGGCCAACGGCACCTATCCCCCGCTCATCGAGGCTACGCGGGAGGCCAACGCGGCGGCGGCGCTGGCCCGGGAGGCCGCCGGGCGCAACGGGGACATGACAAAGGCGGTGTACGACGCGGATGGCAGCGGCGTTGTGGACGATGCCGAGAAGCTGGGCGGAAGGCCGCCGCAGGACTACGCGGCAGCGGCGCACAGCCATGCGCCGGACGATCTTTCCGGCGCGCTCCCCGTGACAAAGGGCGGAACGGGGGCCACAACCGCGGCGGCTGCCAGAGCCAATCTGGGCGCGGCAGCCCTGTCAGAGCTGACCCCATCGGCCATCGGGGCGGAGAAAGCGCGGCTTGAGCGAACCGCAACGCTCCAAGCATCCGCGTGGGTAAGCAACGCTCAGACGATACCCGTCTCTGGCGTGACGGTAAGCAGCCTTGTGGTTGTCAGCGCGGCGCCCGCCTCACATGTGGCATATGGCGAAGCAGGCGTATACTGCTCCGTGCAGACTGAGGGAAGCCTGACATTTAGCTGTTCGGACGTACCGACTGAGGACCTGTCTGTCAACGTTGTGATTTGGAGGTGATAGCATGATTGTCAACATGACGGGCGCGGGCGGCGCATTCTCCGCAACGCTGGCGGTGACGACGGACGCGGGGGCTGCGGTATCCGCAACCTGCGCAGGCAATGGAAAAACTTACAGCGGAACGGCGGGCGAAGACGGCATTTGCATGCTGAACATCAGGGCCAGCGGAACGTATACCGTGACCGCAACGCTGAACGGGGTATCCGAGACCGGGCGGATTGCGATTGCCGACATGGGAGAAAGCCATGCGATGGATCTGTATATCGGCATGTACCTCTACCGCCACGGCGATGAGCGCCAAAGCCTGACCGGCGGGTGGATCAACCATGATAGCGGAGCGAACGGCTCCTTTGCCAAAGGCGAAGACGCCATGACGATCTATTCCGGCGCGTATTCGCACAATATCCGCCCGGCGAAAATGATTGATCTGACCGGCGTTACGGCGCTGCGATGGCTGCTTACGACGCATACGGCCTGGGCCTACATCGGCGTAACAAAGAAGACCAGCGATTATTTCAACGCCGGGACCATCAGCGCAAATTGGACATCCAGCCCGTCAAAGCAGGTGAATCCCGGCGACGCGAATGAAGTGCTGCTGGACGTATCAAGCCTGACGGGGTCTTACTATGTGGTTCTGGCATCACGAAGGTATACCACGGAAGGGGCAACGGATGTAATCTTTTCGGAACTGGAGTGTATACGGGAATGAAGCTCTACATTGATTCGGAATTTAAATGCCATACGGAGCCCGGAGAGGGGCTGGTGGAAGTTGAAACAACAGCATTTGACGGAAGGTGCAAAGCCTTTATCGAGGGCTGCCGCTTTGTCCCACAGGGGCAGACGTGGACGCGGGAGGACGGGGTTGCGTTCTCCGGCGAGATGCTGTCCATGTGGAGGGACTACGATTACCTTGCCGCAGCGCAGGCAGGATATGAAGAAGTGGCAGCGGAACTACAGGACATGCAGGAAGCATTAAATCTGTTGGGGGTGGATGCAAATGGGGAAATGGTTTGAAGCTGCAAAGGACGTCCGCCGGACCATGGACGCGGCGGGCGCAATGCTGACCGATCAGGAAGCGTCCCGCGTTGTGGCGCTCTACCCGTCGATGCGGTTCGACGGCGAACTGATTCCCGCCGGAACGCGCATCCAATGGGACGGACAGATCAGGCGCGCTGCGGTGGATCTCTGGGACAGGCCGGAGAACGCGCCGGGCGCAGCGCCGAACCTGTGGTCGGACATCGGCTACCGGGAGGGGGCGAGGGTTATCCCGGAAGTCATCACAGCGGCGCTGGCCTTTGCAAAGGGCGAGACCGGCTGGTGGCAGGGCGCCGTCTACGAATCCCTGCTGGACGACAACGTGTGGACCCCCGCGCAGCATTCCGCAGGGTGGAAGGTACTGTCATGAGGGATGAAATCCCACGGTGGATGCATTTTGAACATCCCTGTAAAGCGGGGGCGGGACGGGGGCGATTGCGCATCCCGGCGAAGGGGGCGCGGCCGAAGGGAACGCCGCGGCGCCTGCTTCGGACGCTGTGGAAGCAGGGACGCCCACAGGGAAATCAGTCCGGAAAGAAGAAGGCAGGGCGGCGCGCCCTGCCTTCTTCTCCGGGAGCCAGGGCTTGCGGCCCCCAAAAAAACATCGAATAACACCGAGAAACGACGAAAATTTCTGATTTTGTCATTTTCTGTTGTATCCTCTGAATAACATTGACGGGAGGACAGCCCTATGACCATTCAGGAAGCGCTTCGCCCCTTTGGATCCCTGCGATGCTACCGCGGCATGAAACAGACGATGACCGCCATTTCGCTGGCTCTGGAGAATGAGGACCGGCTCAACGCCGTGATCAAGGAGATCTATATCCCAACCGCCCTGATTCACAACACGTCCGCAAGCGCGGTGGAACGCAACATCCGCACGGTGGTACAGCACGCGTGGCAGGTCAATCCCGGCTACCTGACCCGGATCGCGGGCTATCCCCTGGACGGAGCGCCAAGCGTCTCCGAGTTTCTCGCAATCATGGTTTCCTATCTGCAGTGCGCGGCTTGAGCGGGAGCATCTCGGACGGACCGCCGGCAGGATTCCCGCAGGCAAAGGGGGATGGCCGCAGCGGGAACGCAGCCGGGCAACGGGAAAACCCGCAGGCAGGTCCGCGCTGCATGCCGGAGCGCTGGATAAGCAGGCGTACTCCGCTTTCCCCTGAGCGCTGCCAAAAGGAAGGCGCTCATGACAATCATCGCATATAATACAGGTTTCCAGAACATACGAAACGATGGATGAAAAATACTGACCATCGTAAAACGCATTGCTGCCGGGCGCCGAAAAAAGGGGCCCGCAGATCTCCCTGAACCCGCTGCGAAACATCCTTTTGGCGGCGGCTTTTTCTTTAACGGAAGCATTCGCTCCGGAACGCGGCAGGCTGTGAATCCGCCCTGCCCTCCGGCAGCATTCTGCTTTCCACCCAAAGGGCTTCCGGATGGTAAAAACGCAGGTCGTCAACGGGGAATCCGTTTCGAATCAAGCCGCAGGAGCCGGAAAATCCTGAATCAGCAATCGCCAAACAAACCCCGGTAAAACCGGTCTGACAGGTTGGGATATCGTTACTGCGCCCGTTTTCCTGCGGGAACGTGGAAGCGGGAAAGCTCCAGCCCTTCGTGCGCCAGCAACCATTGCTTCTTTTCAATGCCGCCGTCATAGCCGGTCAGGTTTCCGTTTGCGCCCACAACGCGATGGCAGGGGATGATAATGGATATGGGGTTGCGCCCCACCGCTCCGCCTACGGCCTGCGCGGACATTTTGAAAAGTCCGTTTTCCCGGGCGATGCGCTTTGCAATTTCCCCATAGGTGGTCGTTTCCCCATACGGGATCTCGCAGAGGATGCGCCAGACGGCCTTCGCAAACGCACTGCCGGCAGGCGCAAGCGGCAGCTCGTCAATGGCGGGCCTTTCTCCCGCAAAGTACCGGCAAAGCCAGCGTTTCGCCCGGGAAAGGATCTCCGTATCGCTGGGTTCAACGCCGCCTTCCCTTTCCTTGCAGGGCGCGCAGCGCTGTCCCTCCAGCCAAAGGCCCAGGAGCGCGCCGTCCTTTGCCGCCAGCGTGATGCTGCCCAGCGGCGATTCGTAGCGGTTTGTTTCTGCCATGCATAGCCTCCGGTTTTCTGATGTTCTATGGAGCATTATAGCACAGAGAGGGGCATCCTGCTTTCGGGCTTTTCAAAGCACAGCCTTAGAATATGACAGAATTGCGCTGCGGAAGCGGAGGGACTCCGGCAGGGATGCATATCCGCCCGGGATGGGGGGGAAAAGGAAACGGCCGCCCCACGACCCGGTACATCGGGGCAAAGGCCGGGGAAGGGCTGCGCGGCGGCAAGCCGGGTTCCGCATGCTGCCATGCAGTGTCCGCTTGCCGCCGCGCGCGTTTTCTTTGCTTGGTTACTGCTGACACAGAACCGGAATCGTGTTATACAGGCTCCGCGTCGCCCGGAGCGTCCTCCTCCGCCTTGCGCGCGCCCTCTGTCAGCAGGGGCAGGGCCAGCAGCAGTTCGAGGCTCCAGAGCCACAGGTCTTCCATTCGCTCAACTCCTGTCAGTATTCCCGGCGTCGGGAATTTCTGTCAACAGTAACAGTATACCGGCAGGACGTGTCGAAACCATGGCAGACCCGGGGCAGTTTTTGAAACTTCCCGTGGCGCGCCTCCTAACGGATCACAAGAATCTGCTGCCCCTCCGCCAGCGGCTCCGTCAGCGGCCCGTTCCACTCCGACAGCCGGGACAGAGGCACGAGGAAGCGCTTGCCGATGGACCAGAGCGTGTCGCCGGCGTCCGCGCAGTAGACGATGACGCCCTGGTACGGGGGCTTCTCGCCGCCTGCGACCACCTCGGCCGTGGCGCGCACGGGATATGCCGCATAGCGCTCTGCGCAGCCCTCAATGGTGAATTGCAGCTCCGGCGTCCTGCCGCTGCCCGAGGCCTGCACGGAGAGACAGTTCAGTGTGACGACCGCATCCGGAACGAAATCGCAGTCAAAAACCATCTGCACGGGGATATCCTCCGTGAAGCTGTGCAGCATCCCGCCGTCGCACTGGTACAGCACGGAGACAAAGAGCATGGCATCCGCGCAGAGCTTGCCGTCCTGCTCGCAGACGCCCGTGGCTGCGGGGATGGCCGTGGCCCAGATGGGCCGGTAGGCCTCGGGCAGATGGGAGGGAATCTGTACGCTCTCCCGCAGGGAGAAGCGCTTCTGCGCCGCGCCGAGGCACTTGAGACCGGTCAGCTCCGTCTGCACGCAGGTAAAGGCCGCGTTCTCGTCATAGGCGTCGGTAAGGATCATCGTCTCTCCGCACTCCACGCCATACAGGCGCAGATGGATCAGCGCTTCCACGTCCGCAACGCCAAAGCTCTCGTCCGCAGCCGTAACGGAGAGCTGTTCCACCGTGGCTGTGGCCCAGGCGTCCGGCGCATAGGCCGCTTCAAACACGTCCGTAAAGGAGAGGATCTGCGTCAGGTACGACAGCTGGCCGTCGGACGCGCCGGTGAGCACGCTCACATACAGGCCGCCGTCTGCGGAAACGCTGTTGCCCGAATAGGACAGCTCCCGCATCTGCGCCGCGCCGCTGTAGAGGAAAATCCGGGAAACGTTTGGCGCGGCGATCTCCTCGCGCACACGCAGCGTATGCTCCCCCAGCAGCACCCTGCGGCGTTTTTCAATCTGCGCCATGCGCGTTTCAAGCCCGGCCCTGCCGGCGATGCCCGTGACCAGCGGCGTGGTCAGCGCAGCCGTTACCCTTGCGGCAAGCTCCAGCACGGCGTTCAGACGGAGCCGCCCGCTTTCGGCAACGCAGCGGCATTCCAGCAGCTGCCCGGTTACCATGGCCTGCATGCCCTCCTGAACGCCCTCCATGGCAATCTCGTGTGTAAAGCCTGAGGAGGAAGAGAAGCCAAAGGGGTCGCCGGAATCCGACTGGCACAGCAGCTGAAGCGACAGCCGTCCCGAAGTGTGGACCGACTGCTCCCCGCAGGCAGACTCCTCCACCTGAAGCTGTGCCGAAACCGACAGGACGGATGCGGCAAACCGTCCCTCCGGCAGAGGAATTTCGCTGTCGATCAGCCTCTGAGCCACCGTGCTGCCGATCAATGTGTCAAGTCCAGGTATGCTTGTCTGTATCTCCATGTTCCGTCCTCCCGTTTGTTCGCTATAACATGCTTATGTATGGGCCGGCATACAAGAACCAGAAAAAAGATTATGATACTAAAAAATTTTTTTGTTGGAAGTTGACTATTGTCCTGCGCCGCGTTATGATAAAGCCAGAGTAAACGCAAAACATCATTCCTTGGTACTGCCGCAGGCAGGGCACTGCGGAAAATCGATCCCTTCGCAAAAAACAAAAAAATCACAGGAGGCAAACATGAACGCTTATATCCAGAGGGTATTGGAAGAGACCCGGGAAAAGAACGCGAACGAGCCGGAGTTTTTGCAGACGGTGGAAGAGGTGCTGACGTCGTTGGAGCCGGTGGTGGATCGGCATCCGGAGTACGAAAAAATGGCGCTGCTGGAGCGGATGGTGGAGCCGGAACGGGTGATCGAGTTCCGGGTCGTGTGGGAGGACGACACGGGGAAGGTGAACGTAAACCGGGGCTACCGGGTGCAGTTCAACAGCGCGATCGGGCCGTATAAGGGAGGACTGCGCTTCCATCCCTCGGTGAACCTGTCCATGATGAAGTTTCTGGGCTTTGAGCAGACCTTTAAAAACAGCCTGACGAGCCTGCCCATCGGCGGAGGCAAAGGCGGCTCGGACTTCAATCCGCGCGGCCGTTCGGACGCGGAGATCATGCATTTCTGCCAGGCCTTCATGACGGAGCTGTACCGGCATATTGGGCCGGACGTGGACGTGCCGGCGGGCGACCTGGGCGTAGGCGGCAAGGAGATCGGCTATCTGTTCGGACAGTATAAGCGGATTCGCAATGCATATGAAAACGGCGTGCTGACGGGCAAGGGCCTGTCCTATGGCGGCAGCTTCGTGCGGCCGGAGGCCACGGGCTTTGGCGCGGTATACTATGTGGCGGAGGTGTTCCGGCATGAAGGGGACAACTTTGCAGGCAAGACCTTCGCGCTGTCGGGCTTTGGCAACGTATGCTGGGGCGCGGTGACGAAGATCACGGAGCTGGGCGGCAAGGTGGTGACCATTTCCGGCCCGGACGGCTATGTGTACGATCCGGAGGGGATTACGACAAAGGAAAAGATCGACTATCTGCTGGAAATGCGCAACAGCCGGCGGGATCGGGTACAGGACTACGCGGAGAAATTCGGCGTGGAGTTTTACCCGGGCGAGAAGCCCTGGGGCAGACCGGTGGACGTGGTGATGCCCTGCGCGACGCAGAACGAGGTCAACCTGGAGGATGCCAGGAAGATCGTGGAGGCAGGCGTGCGCTACTACATCGAGGTATCGAACATGCCGACCACAAACGAGGCGCTGAAATTCCTGCTGGGGCAGGAGGGAATGATCGTGGCGCCGTCGAAGGCGGTAAACGCGGGCGGCGTGTCGGTATCGGCGCTGGAGATGAGCCAGAACTCTATGCGCTACAACTGGACGCCGAAAGAGGTGGACAAGAAGCTGAAGGATATCATGTGCAATATCCACGACGCCTCGGCAAAGGCAGCGGAGGAATACGGATTTGGGTACAACCTGGTGGCAGGCGCGAACATCGCGGGCTTTTTGAAG
Source organism: Clostridiales bacterium (assembly GCA_004554165.1). Classification (GTDB taxonomy): domain Bacteria; phylum Bacillota; class Clostridia; order Christensenellales; family CAG-138; genus CAG-1024. The sequence continues at coordinate 129,706 of SFNQ01000001.1, forward strand.
GTTGCCCAAGCCATGATCGAGCAGGGGCTTGTCTGAAACATCCGCAGAGCAGAAGCAACGAACCGCTCCGCCGTCCGCAGGGATGGCGGGGCGGTTTTGCTTCCCCCCGCCAGGGCTTACGCCCGCCGGGCGCCGGGGCTCGGGGCGCAACGGGCGGCTTCCCTGCCGCAAGGCCCGTTCGTTCCGTCTCCGCCGGAACCCTTAAGCCTGGGGAGCGGGACGCCGGCCGCTTTCGAGGGCTTTTGCGATGTTTCCTTACAGGCGTTATTTCAAAAACGCCTTGGCAGTTTCGGGCGCGCCCCCACTCCATGCGGCGGAATTCCTTGGGGACGGTCCGGGGTCCGCGGCTCCCGAACAGTGCCACAATGGCAAAGCGCCCCGGCGGAGGATTCCGCCGGGGCGCTTTCGTTTTCCTGGAGATCAGTCGTCAATTTCCGAGTCCGCTTTGAGGATTTTACCCGTAACGGCGTCGATTTCATACTCGTATTCGCGCCTGCCCACGGAGAATTCCACCTCGTACTCCATGCGTCCGTTGTCGCGCTCCAGTTTCACCCGCATGCCGCTGGCCTCCGAGGCGGAAACGCCCGCATGCCCCAGCGCAATGGATTTGGCCCGGCTCTCCCCGATGTAGTCGGAGGAAGAGGAGCCGGAGGAGGAAGAGCCGGAGGAGGAGCCGGAACTGCCGGCGGAGCCGCCCTTCTCCTCGCGTTCCGCCTTGCAGATTGCGCCGGTGGTGGCGTCGATCTCGTAATCGTACGAGCTTGTGCCGGCCAGGAACTTAACCTCATACTCCACCCGCCCGTCGTCACGGTCCAGCTTGACGGTAATTCCGGAGGCTTCCGAGGCGGCAACGCCCGCGTGCTCCAGCGCGATGGATCTGGCCCGATCTTCGCCAATATAGCCGGAGGCGGACGATGCGCTGCCGGAGCTGCCGGAGTCGGGGGACGCACCGCCGGCAGGGCTGCTGTAGGTCTCGCGCTCGGCCTTCAGCACTGCGCCGGTGCGCGCGTCAATGTCGTAGTCATACTCGGTGGTGCCGACAAAGAACACAATTTCATATTTGGCCTGCCCATCGTCGATGTCCAGCTTTGCCTGCACAGCGGTGGCGTCCGAAGCGGAAACGCCCGCGTGGGCAAAGGCTGCGGCCCTGGCCTGCGCTTCTCCGATATAGGCGGCGTTCCCTGCCGCGCTGCTCTGCGCCTCGCCATAGGTTTCGCTGGAATACTTGACCACCGCGCCGGTGCGCGCGTCAATGTCATAATCATATTCCGTTTGGTCGACGATAAATTCGATCTCGTAGACAAAGAGGCCAGCTTCGCAGTCCAGCTCCGTTGTGCTGAAGCTGACCTGCTCCTGCGTAACGCCCGCATGCGCGCAGGCTGCGGCCTTGGCCTGCTCTTCTCCGATGTAGGCTTTCTGACTGGCAGTACCCGTGCGGGTAACCTCCTCCGCGGTCAGACCGCGGGAGTCCGCAATGAGCGTGATCTCGTTTACGCCCAGCGGCGCCAGCGTGTCAAAGCTCAGGGTGGCGTCCTGCGCGATGAGCGCCCGAATCAGCGCGGCTTTGCCCTCGGAGATGCCGTACTGCTGCGCCAGCGCGGTGAGATCGTCGCTTTCCGCCACGGTTTGGGACAGCACTGCGGGTTCCAGCGTACTGCTGGGGAACAGGCCGTTGATGGAGGCGGTAATGCGTGCCTGCAGCTCGGCGGATTTTGCCGCGTCGTTGTTTTCTACGGAAACGAGGATGGCGTTCTGAAGCTCGCCGAGATAGCCGTTTTGCAGCATGGAGCCCACAAGCGCGTTGACCGCCACCTCCAGCTGCGTGCCCTTGAGGTCCATGCTGCCGACGATGGCCTGGGCGTCCGCGTTCAGCGCGGTAACGTCGATCACCCGCTCCCTTGCATTGACCGTAATGCTGAGGCTGGGGTTCACGTCCAGCATAATGCGGGACTCGACCGCGTTTGCACTGCGCCAGATCATAAAGCCCAGCGCGCCCACGCAGAGGATCAGCGCCGCGGCGGCGGCGGCGAAAGCGGCGGGGCGAAAGCGGCGGGGGGTTCTGCCTTTTTCCGCGCCTGTTTGCCGCAGAGAAGCCCCTCCCGTATTCTGTCTGCAGGCGGCGCGGAGTTCCTCGGTGCGATCCGGGGCCGCATGCACGATGGCGGTTTCGATGCGCCGCTCCATGCGTCGGTCCATATGCCGGTTCCTGCGCCGGTTCATCCTTTCGTTGGCCATATCAGTCCGTCTCCTTCCATAGTTTTCTGAGTTTTTCGATTGCCCGGCTATAGCGGGACAGAACAGTGGAAAGCGGGCAGTCCAGAAGCTGCGCAATCTCCCGGTGTCTCAGGCCGGAGAGCACATGCAGGAGGATGGTCTGCCGCTCCATGGCCGAAAGCTGCCCGAGCAGATCCCGGATGGTGATGCGGTCCGTCTCCGTGAGCGAGGGCAGGCGCGACAGCGCGGCGTCAATGCTCTCCTCCGGCAGCGCGGGATCGCGGGAACGGTCCCGCAGGCGGCTGTTGGCCAGATTTTTTGCAATGGTCAGCAGCCAGGCCATGGGCTTGCCCTGTGCGCGATAGCGCCCGGCGGATTCAAACACCCGCAGATAGGTCTCCTGCAAAACGTCCTCCGCGTCGTGAACGTTGCGGCAGATGGACAAAGCAAAGCCGTAAACCGCCGCATAGGTGCGCTCATACAGCGCAACCAGCGCCTCGCTGTCGCCCGCGGCGATCAGGCGAAGATCCTCCTCCATCCGGTCGAAATCGTTTGCGGGGCGCTCCTGCTCCGCCGCCAGTCGAAATAACAGCATGGTGCTCCTCCTGTTCTGCTCTAATAACGCCGCAGCCCTCCGTTTTATCGCAAAGGAGAGAAAAACTTTTTTTGCGGGCGGAGAATCATATCTCCGGCAGGCGGGCGCCTTTCCCGCTATGGCAGCCGGTGCCGCAGGGCGGATGCAATGTGGAAAACTTCGATTCCTGAGAGTTTTGCCGCGCCCGAAACGTCGGGACGCTTCGGAAAGCAGCCGGAAAAGCAAGGACCAAAGCGCTTTCAGATGCGCGCAGCCCCGGACAGGAACGCTCGTCCGGGGCCTGCTGCAAGCCTTTGCATGGATGTTTCTGTTTTGTTCGGAGAGGGCGGCCGCAGGCGGCTACTTGACCGGGACGCTGCCCTCGGGCTTGACATAACTGGCGTAGGCAAAGCCCTTTTTCCCGGTGGCGGCAACCTCCACATAGTAGAACTCGCCGACCTGGTAGTACACGAACAGGGCCTCGTCCTTCTTGAGCTCCGTAATGGCGGTGTCGGTCTTGTTCGGGCCGCTGCGCAGGGCGACAACATTGGCCGTAACCTTGCCGGGGACGGCGTCCGTAGGCACGTCCGCAGGGATGGTGGCCTGTACGCCCACGGTGACAAACTTCTTTGACATGAAGCCGACCTTATCGTCCTTGTCCATTTTGACGAAGTAGAAGTCGCCGTCCGTATCGTAAACCTGCATGGTGTCGCCCTTGTCATAGGTGCCGATGCGCTCATAGGACGTGGACGGGCCGCTGCGCAGATTCACGCCGTCGTTCTGAAGCACGCCAGCCTGCGCGTTGCGCTTTTCCGAGGAGGTGGGTACGCGCGGGGTGGCCTGCGGCTTCGCCGTGGGCGACTGCGTGGGCGGCGCCGAGTAGGTGACCGGCGGATTCGACGGCGTAACCGTAATGGGGTTCATGGTCGGCGTGGGGGTCTCGGGCGGCGCGGGCGTATACGTTGCCGTAACCAGCTCCGGCGAGGTCGACGGACTGCTGGACGGCAGGTTTACCTCCTGGCTGCCATGTCTGTTCGCGCCGGAAACAGCGCGCGCGATTGCGTATACACAGAGCACGATCAACAGAATCAGAATACCGAGCACGGCATAGCCGGCCGGCTTTAGACGAAATCGCCGCCTACTCATTGTTTTCCTCCATTCGGGCGCAGAGCCCTCAAAAACTCGTCTGTTTCTATCATACCGCAATCGCTGCGGAAAACAAGCAAAGTCACAGGAATTTAGAAATTCATTTACGATTTGGCAATATCCGCCCCCGGCGGCGCCTCGGAGGCCTCTGTCAGATCCAGCAGCAGGGCCCGGCAGGGTGCAGCCTCCGCCCCCTTGATCCGAAGCGGCGCGGCGCAGAGCGTGTATCGCCCGTCCGGCACACCGGTGAGGTTCAGATTCTCCAGAATCGCGATGTTGTAGCCCAGCAGCGCCGCATGAACGGAGCGTTCGTCCGTGGGCGAGCCGATGCTCTCGCGGTCGGTGCCGATGAGCCGCAGGCCGTTGTTATAAAGGAACCCGATGCCGCTCTCGGTGAGCTCGCCGCCGCCGCGCAGCAGCAGGCGCTCCGGAACGGGATAGCGCATGAAGTACATGGCGTCCAGCCTGCGCCCCGGCACGGTCATGACCGTGCAGTCGCCAACGAAGATGTCCAGCGGCAGGCCGGCCACATCCTTGCCGCGCTTGATGAAATGCAGCGGCGCATCCACATGCGTGGCCGAATGCAGACTCATGGCGATGGTGGAGAGATTATACCCGTCTTCGGACATATTCGCAAGCCGCGTCATCACCGGCGCGGGATCGCCCTCAAAGGGCCGCGTGGACATGATCTCCTTGCTGAGGTCGTAAATCTTCATTGGCGCTCCTTTTCGCCCCGAACCCTGCTGCGGGCCACCGGGACTCTGAAAACACTGAAACCGGGCCGGCTGAGGCCCGCCGGGCGGCGAACCGCTGCTTCGCCGCTCAAACGCCGGCCTTTTCCAGCTCCTGCGCGAGCACCCGCAGGCGCTCTCCGATGAGCTCGCCGTCCCTGCCCAGCGCGTCCATCAGCAGCACAATGTCCCCGTCGATACAGGGGTTCTGCGTACAGACGGAGACGGTCATCGCGTCGCCCTGCATGCCGATGCGGTCGATGACGGGCTGCTCCGGATCGTACTTTTTCGGCAGGCGGTAGGCCTCTTCCGACAAATACCGGCGCGTTCTTACCAATAGAATAGCAAGGTCGAGCACGCGATGCAAGGGCAATTCTTCACTTTGCCGCGACCATTTTTCGCCCGTATGCCGCCAGACCTTGGCCGAGGCCTCCACCCGTCCGCGCTCATTCCACTGCGCCAGACCGATGGACAGCCCCTTCGCATCCGAATTATAGGCGTATCTTCCGTCCACCGCGTCGTAATTCTCCACGGCGATGACGGGCTTGTGGCGCAGCGTGGTTGGAATATCCATTTTCAGCCTCCAATTACTAAATTACTAATTTACTAAATCAGTATATGCAATGGGAGCGGCTTTGTCAAGGGTCTGCGCTCTATCCCCTTTTCCGGCCCGATCCGCCGAAAAGGAACCGGTTTTTCGCTGATGCGCCCCGTCCGCGCTTGTGTTTCGGACAAAACTGGGCTATACTGATAAGAAACGAGTTTTAGCAGAAGGAGAGTTCAATTCCATGTTTCGCATCGTAACAAAGCGTCCGCTGCATGACACCGTGACGCTCATGGAAATCGAGGCGCCCGCCGTGGCGAGAAAAGCTCTGCCCGGGCAGTTCATTATCCTGCGCATCGACGAGGCGGGTGAGCGCATCCCCCTTACCGTCGCCGGAACCGACAGGGAACGCGGCACCGTCACCATCATCTTCCAGAAGGTGGGCTATACCACAAAGCGGCTGGACCTTTTGAACGAGGGCGACGCGCTTCTGGACTTTGTGGGTCCGCTGGGCCGCGCGTCGGAGCTGGAGGGCATGAAGAAGGTGGCCGTCATCGGCGGCGGCCTGGGTGTTGCCATCGCGTATCCGCAGGCCAAAGCGCTGCATGAGATGGGCGCGGAGGTGGATGTCATCGTGGGCTTCCGCAATACGGACCTCATGATCCTCATGGATGAACTCAAGGCCGCTTCGACCAATCTCTTTGTGATGACCGACGACGGTTCCAACGGCCACAAGGGCTTTGTGACCACCGCGCTGGAGGAACGGCTCAAGGCCGGCGTGAAGTACGACCACGTCATCGCCATCGGCCCGCTGGTGATGATGCGCGCGGTGTGCAAGCTCACGGAGCAGTATGACATCCCGACCATCATCTCCATGAACCCCATCATGATCGATGGCACGGGCATGTGCGGCTGCTGCCGCGTGACCGTGGACGGAAAAATGAAGTTTGCCTGCGTGGACGGCCCGGATTTTGACGGGAGCCTTGTGGACTGGGACGAGGCCATCTCCCGCAGCCGCATGTATCGGAAGGAGGAGCAGCAGAGCATGGAGCAGCACGCCTGCAACCTCCGGAATATTGAACTCCAACAGCAGAGGGGAGGCGCGAACTGATGCCCAACATGAGTCTCAAAAAGCTGCCCGCGCGCGAGCAGGCGCCCGATGTGCGCAACAAGAACTTCCTCGAGGTTTCCCAGGGCTATGACGAGAAGATGGCCATGGAGGAGGCGACGCGCTGCCTCAACTGCAAGCACAAGCCCTGCGTCTCCGGCTGCCCGGTGAACGTGCGCATTCCGGAGTTCATAAAGCTCGTGGCCGAGGGCAAGTTCCTGGAGGCCTACGACGTCGTTACCTCAACCAACGCCCTGCCCGCCATCTGTGGCCGCGTCTGCCCGCAGGAGACGCAGTGCGAGTCAAAGTGCGTCCGCGCCATCAAGGGTGAGCCGGTGGGCATCGGCCGTCTCGAACGCTTTGTGGCCGACTATGCCATGGAGCATGGCGCTGCGAAGGAGGAAAAGCCCGCCCCGCAGAGCAGGGGCAAGCGCGTGGCTGTGGTAGGTTCCGGCCCTGCGGGCCTGACCTGCGCAGGCGACCTCAAAAAGCTGGGCTACGACGTGACCGTGTTTGAAGCGCTGCACACGCCCGGCGGCGTGCTCGTATACGGCATTCCGGAGTTCCGTCTGCCCAAAGCGCTGGTGCGCCGGGAGATCAGTACGCTGGAGCAGATGGGCGTGGAGATCAAAACCAACATGGTGGTGGGCCGCTGCATCTCGCTGGACGAGCTGATGGAGGAGGAGGGCTACGACGCGGTGTTCGTGGGCTCCGGCGCGGGCCTGCCGCGGTTCCAGAACATCCCCGGCGAGAACCTCTGCGGTGTGTACTCCGCCAACGAATTCCTCACCCGGATCAATCTGATGAAGGCCTACGCCTTCCCGGAAACGGACACCCCCGTTCAGGTGGGCAGACAGGTTGCCATCGTGGGCGGCGGCAACGTGGCCATGGACGCCGCGCGCTGCGCCAAGCGTCTCGGCGCGGAGACGGTCTATATCGTCTATCGCCGCAGCGAGGCCGAAATGCCCGCCCGGGTGGAGGAGGTCCACCACGCCAAGGAGGAGGGCATTGTCTTTAAAATGCTCACCAACCCCACCGCCATCCACGGCGATGAGAACGGCTTTGTAAAATCCATGACCTGCGTGGAGATGGAGCTGGGCGAGCCGGACGCCTCCGGCCGCCGCCGCCCGGTGGTCAAGGAGGGCAGCGAGCACGATATCGAGGTTCAGACCGTGGTGATTGCCATCGGCAACAGCCCGAACCCGCTCATCCGGGATACCACGCCCGGCCTCGACTGCCAGAGCTGGGGCGGCATCATTGCGGACGAGGAGACGGGAAAGACCAGCAAGCCCTTCGTCTACGCGGGCGGCGACGCTGTGACCGGCGCTGCAACCGTCATCCTCGCCATGGGCGCGGGGAAGAAGGCCGCAGCCGCCATCCACGCCGAGCTGTCAAAGTAAAAGGAAAATTCCGTATAGAACGGGCGCCATGGCGGTTCTTCCGCCGTGGCGCTTTATTCTGAAAAAGGGCTTCCGCCGGGGTGTGAGGGTGCCCCCGCAGGCGGCCTTCGCATGACCGGGGTTCCCCGGGGCAGTAGAGAGAGTGCCCTGCATCCACCACTGCGGCAGGGACTGGTCAAGCCAGCGGTCCGACAATCGACTTTTGTCGAGCAAATGATAGATTTTTCCGGAATATATCTTGCGCCTTTATATTGATTCTTTCTTTCAGGAAAAGATATAATAATTAAAAATAATGGTAAAAACAGTATACGTCCTGAAAAACTGGTTGATGGGGAATCGTTCGATTAAGGCATCGGCAAAGAAATAGTACCAGGGGGTTCTTCTTGGCGGGATCCGGCTTGTCAAAGACCTTAAAAAGGGCTTGAACAGTCTTGTTCTCATATTTGCGTTCTGCGTGAATGGCGACGGTTCCGAATTCCCTTCTTCAAAGACCACGGTCAAATGCACGCCCGAAATAGCGGAACGTGCTTGTGTCCGGTTTGCCCTGCGGAGGGCATGGGCGGCCGCGTCTGCCACAGAGACAGACCGACTCCTGCGCGCGTAAGGTGGGCGCTGCTGCCGGCGGGGGCGGCGGGTGAAGCGTCAATGTGGGGTCGAAGCCGCGAAAATCCAATCAAACGGGGGTTATAATGGGAGTCATCTACGATGGGATCGTTGCGAGGTTTGCCGAGGATACCAGCCGGGCGTTCAAAATGCATGAGGAGCCGGGGACATCGCAGGCCTATGATTCCGTCAGCACATACACGCTGCCCGCTACGATAGAGTTTTACGGCATACCGTTCGGGCTGAGCCCGGAGGATCGCGCCCGCATCGAGGATGGCGATATGTCCGAAGCTGTGCCGGTGGCGACCGTGTCCGGATGGCTGATCCTTTGCCGGGAGATGCAATGCGACGACTACGAGCCCCTGGAGGTCTGCGACGATGCCGATGGCGATCTGGAGTACACGATCTCCGCCCTGCAGGAGGAGGACGGCCCGCTGAACGAGGACGGCGGCGACACCATGCAGGAGGTATTCTTTATCCATGAGGTATCGATGAAGGTGCATGATGATGACCTCGAGAAGCGTATTTTGGAGGAGCTGCCCTATCTGATCAAGGATTTTATGCATGTGGCGCCCGATATCCTTGCCTATTATCCGCCGCCGATGAAAGCGGAGCGCGAGTCGCAGGAGGAGGCGCACCGGCTGGCGTTAAGAGCCTTCGCCATAAACCAGGTGGCTCGGAGGCTGGGCGTTTTGCTGGTTCTGGACGGCAAGGAAAGAAAAACAGACGAAAAAATCCTTACGTTCACCGGGGACTATCATTTTACTGAGGATGAGGTGAAAATGGTATTGGGTCGCAGGTACAGCGGTTCCGCCTATTCGGAGGAACGGAAAAACCGGACCGAATGGCGGCTGTTTGAAGACCTGGGCTTCCAGGAAGCCGGGGACAGCCGCCTGCTGTATAAATCCCTGGGGCGGGAGAGAGATAAGCAGGGCTGAGCGCGAACCCCTCCGGGATAGGAACGGACTGGCGGAATTTGGAGAGCGCGCCGATTTGTACGGCGAAGCCCCTCCGCCCGCCCGATCATATATAATTAGATCAGGCACGCATACTGGATATTCTCCGAGCCATTTTTTGTCCCGAAAAAGAGTTGTCAGATTCTGTATTCCATTGGTTAGTATCCCTTGAAAAAGGTCCCATCGGTTTTTCTTTGCGTATCCATGGTTGCGCTTTACCGGTTCCCGTTGTGAACCCGGGCAGGGGATTTCAGACGAGGTGGAGCAAAATGGTTTGAATATCGAAGCAGCGAACCAATCCTCTCCGGAGCAGCCCGTTGCCGATGCAGCAGGACAAAGGTCCAAAATGGTTTTCTGACGGAGAGCGGCACAGAGCAAAGCATGTTGAATTGGACACAGGACAGACCATTTCGACGATACTGAAAATTCTATTTCATTTACAAAAGCAATAAAAAGAGGAAGCCAGGAGTATGGAGCAGTTTTTGGCGCACATTTCGGAGGATGGGCGCGTCCAGACGCTTGCGGAGCACCTTCACGGAACGGCCAGGCTTTGCGAAGCGTTCGCATCCGAATTTCAGGCAGGACTGCAGGGCCGGCTGATGGGGCTGGCGCACGACCTGGGAAAATACTCGGAGGCGTTCCAGCGCCGTATACGGGGAGCGAACGTTCGGGTGGACCATGCCACTGCGGGCGCCGCGGAATGCGCCAGGCGCAACCATATCGCCGAGGCATTTGCCGTTGCGGGCCATCATGGCGGTCTGCCGGACGGCGGAACGCGGACGGATGCGCCGCAGAAGCCCACCCTGCAGGGGCGCATGAAGCGGGCGAAGGAGGGTCTCCTCGAGCCGTATGACGCCTGGCGGCAGGAGCTTGCTCTGCCCGAAGCGGAGCTGCCGGAGTTTTGCAGGCGGGACGCCCTCGCCCTGTCGTTTTACATCCGCATGCTCTATTCCTGCCTGGTTGACGCGGATTTTCTCGATACGGAGGCGTTCATGCAGGGGAAAGCACGGGAGGCGCATCCCCTGGATGCGGAGGCTCTCTGGGAGAAGCTGACGCGCTATACGGAGGGATGGTTTCCGCCAAAGGGAGCGCTGAACGAGAAGCGCTGTGAAATTCTGCGGCTCTGCATGGCTGGGGGCGAGGGAGAGAAGGGCCTGTATACCCTGACCGTTCCCACCGGAGGCGGCAAAACGGTGGCCTCCATGGCCTTTGCCCTTTCCCATGCCCGCAGGCACGGCATGAAGCGCATTATTTATGTCATTCCCTACACGTCGATTATCGAGCAGACAGCGCAGGTCTTTCGCGATATTTTCGGGGCGGAGGCTGTTCTGGAGCATCACAGCAACGCAGGCTTTGCAACGGATGAGGGGGAGATGACGAAAGCCTCCGCGGACGCCATGCGTGCGGCGGAAAATTGGGATATGCCGGTGGTTGTGACGACGGCGGTGCAGTTTTTTGAATCCCTTTACGCCAGCAAATCCTCCCGGTGCCGCAAGCTGCACAATCTTGCCAATGCGGTGATTCTCTTCGATGAGGCGCAGATGCTACCGCTCAACTACCTGCGCCCCTGTGTGGCGGCAATCTCCCAGCTTGTGGCGCACTATGGGGCAAGCGCTGTGCTCTGCACGGCGACGCAGCCTGCGCTGGGCCCGCTCTTTGACGAGCTGCTGCCGGGACAAAGGGCAACCGAGCTCTGCCCGGCTGCGCTGGCCGGGGACGCCGTTTTTCGCCGGACAACCTTCCGGCGGGCCGGCGCGCTTTCGTGGGAAGATATTGCCGGGGAAATGGCCGGCGCACATCAGGCGCTCTGCATCGTCAACAGCCGCAGGAATGCGCTCCGGCTGTTTGAACTGCTGGATGGAGACGGGTGCTTCTGCCTGACGACGCTCATGGCGCCGGCCCACCGAAGAAGCGTGCTGGAACAGGTGCGGCGGCGGTTGCAGGCGGGAGAGCGCTGCCTCGTTTCATCGACTTCGCTGATTGAGGCGGGGGTGGATGTGGATTTTCCCGCGGTGTTTCGGGAGGAGGCAGGCCTTGATTCCGTATTGCAGGCGGCGGGACGGTGTAACCGCGAGGGCAGGCGGGAAGCCGGGGGGAGCATCGTAACCGTCTTTCGCCCGGATAATCCGCCGCCAAGGCTCTTTCAAACGGCAATTGGCGCGGGACGGACGGCGATGGCCAAGCATGACGATTTTGCAAGCGCCGGGGCAATCGAAGCGTATTTCAACGAGCTGCTCGATTTGAAGGGACAGGCCGCCCAGGACGTGCATGGGATTCTTTCGCGCATGGGAGAGCCGTCGCTTCCGTTCCGCTCTGTTGCGGAGGATTTTCACCTCATTGAAAACGATACGCGAACGGTATACGTTCCGTGGGGCGAGGGGGAAGCGCTGATCGCCCGCTATCGAACCGGCCGGCGGAGCAGGACGCTCTACCGCGAACTGGGGCAGTATGCCGTAAACGTGTACGAGCAGCATTTCAAAAATCTCTGCCACATGGGCGCCCTGGAACTGCAGGAGGATGGCGCTGCAATTCTCCTTTTGGAAAACGCCGTCTATTCGGAAACGGTGGGACTGTTGCTGGAGCCGGAGGGCGGCCAGGCCGAGTTTATCTAGAAAAACAAGCGAGAGGAGTTGAATCTATGGCTGTATCCGTTGAGGTTTGGGGAGAGTATGCCTGCTTCACCAGACCGGAGATGAAGGTGGAACGCGTGTCGTACGATGTAATGACGCCCTCCGCGGCAAGGGGACTGCTGGAAGCCGTCTACTGGCATCCGGGACTGCGGTATGTGATCGACCGCATCCATGTTTGCGCGCCGATTCGCTTTACCAGCGTGCGGCGCAACGAGGTAAAATCGGTCATCAAGGGCAAAGTGGTGCAAAGCGCAATGAACCGGGGGAGCGCGGAGGGCCTGTATCTGTCTGCGGCCGACGAGATTCAACAGCGGGCAGCGCTGTTGCTTCGCGATGTGCGGTATGTCATCGACGCGCATTTTGATCTTGTGCCGGAGAAGATGCATTCCGACGACAATGCCGGGAAGTTTCAGGACATTCTGCGGCGGCGGCTGGAACAGGGGCAGTTTTATCACCAGCCCTACTTTGGCTGCCGGGAATTTCCCGCGAATTTCAGGCCCTGCGCCGGGAAGCCGTCCTGCCCGGAGACCCTCAGGGGCGAATGCGATCTGGGGTACATGCTCTACGACATGGATTACTCGGACAGGGAGAACATTCGCCCGCGGTTCTTCCGCGCAAAGCTGCGGGACGGCGTTCTCCTTGTGCCGCCGCCGGACAGCGGGGAGGTGCTGGAGTGATATTGCAGGCATTGGTGCGGCATTATGAGGATCTGGTGGCCCGCGATGCGATTGCAGGGCCGGGCTGGAGCAAAACAAAGATCAGCTATGCGCTGGAGATTGACGACGAAGGCCAACTGCTGCAGGCCGTATCCGTGATGGCCCAGCAGCAAAGGGGGAAGAAAACCATGCTCTTGCCGCAGGAGATGGAGCTTCCCGCCCCGGTACCGGGAAGAACCGGAAAATCGATAAAGCCCAATTTCCTGTGGGATAATGCTTCGTACATTCTTGGAATCGACGAAAAGGGAAATCCGGAGCGGGCCAAGGACTGCTTTTCAGCGTCCCAAAAGCATCATATCGAATTGCTGAGCGGCGTTAACTGCGCGCCCGCGCAGGCAATTGTGGCCTTCTTTCGGAACTGGGACCCGAAAAGGGCGGCAGACCATCCCGCGCTGCGGGAACATCTGGACGAAATCCTTTCCGGGGCCAATCTCGTGTTTCGCTATCGCGGCGCCTTTGCGCAGCAGGACCCTGCGGTTCGGGAGGCCTGGCAGCGGCACTATGACGACGATTCGGAGGGGACGCTGTCCGTCTGCCTTGTCACGGGGCAGGCGGCGGTTCCGCAGGAGGTACATCCTTCCATTAAGGGGGTGCAGGGGGCGCAGCCCAGCGGCGCGGCCCTGGTCAGCTTCAACGGGGAGGCTTTCGAGTCCTTCGGAAAGGAGCAGAGCCTGAATGCGCCCGTGGGCAAGTATGCCGCCTTTGCCTATACTGCGGTGCTCAATCACCTGATTGCCGATCGCCGGCACAACAGCCTGGTTGGCGATACGCTGGTTCTCTGCTGGGCGGAGGGAGGCGACCCTGCGGCGCAGGACCTGTTCAGCGCGTATGCCTTGGGAAACGACAGCGATTATGCGGAGGAAGACATTCGCAACGCGGTTTCGGCGCTGCTTGCCGGCGAAACGGTGGATTTCGATGAGGGCCGCATTGCGCCGGACACGGATTTTTATCTGCTCGGCATCGCACCCAACGCAGCACGCCTGTCGGTTCGGTTTTTCTACCGCAACACCATCGGTGAATTCCTGAAAAATGTGCAGGCCCATTACGACCGCCTGCGCATTGTGGGCGGACAGACGAGCTATCTCTCGCCCTGGTGGCTGCTGCAGGAGACGGTCGGCGGGAAGGCCAGGGACAAGCACAACAAATCTGCCGCCAACACAAAACCCCAGCAGGAGACGGTCAGCGAGAAGGCCAGGGACAAGAGCGGCATGAAGAATACGGCGGCGGCGCTGCTCCGCTCCATCCTGACCAATACGCCCTACCCGTCAACGCTGCTCTCGGGCGTGGAGCTGCGGATTCGGGCGGAGCGGGAGATCAAATGGAGAAAGGCCGCCATTTTGAAGGCCTATTACACAAAAAACCGGCATCCACAGGTGCCAAAGGAGGTATGTACCGTGTCACTCAACGAGCAATGCACCAATACGGCTTACGTTCTCGGAAGGCTGTTCGCCGTTCTGGAGCGGATTCAGTCCGAGGCCAATCCCGGCGTCAACGCCACCATCAAGGACAAGTATTTCAACTCGGCCTCCGCAACGCCGGCCCGCGTGTTCCCGATGCTGATAGACCTGGCCCAGAAGCATCTGCGCAAGCTGGCCGGGGGGCAGCGGATTTGCTTTGACAAGCGGATATCAGGCCTGTGTTCCCTGCTGCAGGAAAGCTTTCCGGATCGCATGACGCTGCCGCAGCAGGGCTCGTTCCAGCTGGGCTACTACCATCAAAAGGAAAAACTGTTTGAGAAGAAGGAGGAAAAGTAAGATGTCAGAGGTCATCAAAAACCGTTATGAGTTCGTGGTTCTGTTCGATGTGGAAAACGGCAACCCCAACGGCGACCCCGATTCGGGCAACATGCCCCGCACGGATACCGAAACGGGGCTGGGCATCGTGACCGACGTATGCCTGAAGCGCAAAATCCGCAACTATGTGGAGATGGTGAAGGAGGGCGATGAAAACTACCGCATTTATATTAAGGATGGCGTGCCGCTCAATCGCAGCGATGCGAAGGCCTGCAGCGCGGCAAACGTCGGTACGGACGAAAAGGCCCTGAAGGCCGCAAAGAAAGAGAATGAAGGGATTGACGTTCAGCTGCGCGACTGGATGTGCCAACACTTTTTCGACATCCGGGCGTTCGGCGCGGTGATGACCACGTTTGTCAAGGGCGCTTTGAACTGCGGCCAGGTGCGCGGGCCGGTGCAGCTGGGCTTTGCCCGCAGTATCGATCCGATCATGCCGCAGGAGGTTGTCATCACCCGCGTGGCGATCACCACGGAAGCCGATGCGGAGAAGAAGGGAACCGAGATGGGACGAAAGTACATCGTGCCCTACGGCCTGTACCGCTGCGAGGGATATGTTTCCGCAAACCTCGCCAGAAAGTCAACCGGATTTACGGAGGACGACCTGGAACTGCTCTGGGAGGCGCTGCTCAATATGTTTGAGAACGACCGTTCCGCAGCCCGCGGGAAGATGGCGGTGCGGGAGCTGATCATCTTCAAGCATGATTCTGAACTTGGCAACGCGCCTGCCTACAGGCTGTTTGAATCGGTGCATGTTGTGCGTAAGGACGGCGTGGACGTTCCCCGTGCCTATGCCGATTACATCGTGTCGGTTGACGATACGCCGGACGGCGTTACCTGCATCCGCCGCGCATGAGCGACAGCGAGGACGACTTCCTTGCGCTTTCCGGCATACAGCATTTTCGCTATTGCCGCCGCCAGTGGGCGCTCATCCATCTGGAGGGGCAGTGGCGGGAGAATTATCGGACGGCGGATGGCCGCGCCATGCATCAGCGGGCGCACGACCGGGCGGAGCGGGAAAGCCGCGGCGATCTGCTGATTGCGAGGGGGATGCGCGTGTTCTCCGAGGAGCTGGGCATTGCCGGGGAATGCGATGTGGTGGAATTCCGCCGGGCCGCAGGCGGGGTTCCGCTGTCGAATCGGGAGGGGCTGTGGCTGCCCTTCCCGATTGAATACAAGCGGGGAAGCCCCAAGGATATCCCGGCGGACGCCCTGCAGCTGTGCGCCCAGGCGATGTGCCTTGAGTTCATGCTCTGCTGTGAGATCCGGCAGGGCGCGCTGTTCTACGGGGAGACGCGCCGGCGGGAGCGGGTGGAGTTTACAACCGCGCTGCGGGACGAGGTGCGGGCGCTTACCGGGGAGATGCACGATTTGGCCAGGAGCGGGCATACGCCGCGCGTCAGGCCGAACAGAGGCTGCAATGCCTGTTCCCTGAAGGAATTGTGCCTGCCGAAGCTGCTGCGGGGTTCCAGCGCAAAGGCATATCTGGAAAGGGTGGTGCGGGAACAGTGCGACGATTGCTGAACACGCTGTTCATTACATCGGAGGACGTATACCTCTCGCTGGATGGGGAAAATGTGGTTGCCAGCCGCGATGGTGCGCAGCTTGCCCGCTATCCGCTCCATACGCTGCAGAGCATTGTTTCCTTTTCCTACGCGGGTGCTTTCCCGGCGCTGATGGGCGCCTGCGCAGAGCGGGATGTGGCGCTCCTGTTCTGTACCCCGCAGGGGCGCTTCCTTGCGCGTGTAACGGGAAAAACCAGGGGAAATGTGCTGCTCAGGCGCACCCAGTATCGTGTGGCGGATGATGACAGACGGAGCGCTGCCATCGCCGCCTGCATGACCTCCGGCAAGGTCTACAATGCCCGCCGCAGCATTGAGCGGACGAGACGGGATCATGCAATGCGCATTGACGATGCGCTGTTCGGCGATGTCTCCGCGCGGCTGAAGGCCCTGCTGCCCAACATCATGGCGGCCACGGACAGAGAAACGCTGCGCGGCCTGGAGGGCATGGCGGCGGTGAATTACTTCCGCGCGTTTGGCGAGCAGGTGCTGGTTGACCGGCAGACCTTTCGCTTCAACGGGCGCAATCGCCGTCCACCGCTTGACCCGATGAACGCCATGCTGTCCTTTGCCTATACCCTGCTCGGTCACGATTGCGCCGCGGCTTTGGAGTGCGCGGGGCTTGACCCTGCGGTGGGATTCCTGCACTGTGACCGATCGGGACGGGATTCGCTGGCGCTGGACTTGATGGAGGAACTTCGTCCCTGTATGGCGGACCGGTTTGTGCTGTCGCTGGTCAATACCCGCGTTTTACAGAAAGACGACTTTGAAACGACAGAGAGCGGGGCGGTGCTGATGACAGATGCCGCAAGGAAGCGCTTCCTCGCGCAATGGCAGGAGAAAAAGCGCGATACGCTGACGCACCCGTTCCTGGAGGAAAAGATTCCGTGGGGATTGCTTCCGTATGTGCAGGCCCTGCTGCTTGCGCGGCACCTGCGGGGCGATTTGGACGCATACCCGCCGTTTCTCTGGCGGTGACGGTGGAGAAAGGAAAAAGTCCATGCTGGTTGTGATTACCTATGATGTCAACACCGAGGACGCTGGCGGACGGAGGCGGCTGCGGCAGATTGCAAAGCAGTGCGTCAATTACGGACAGCGGGTACAATGCTCGGTGTTTGAGTGCCTGTTGGACGCCGCGCAGTGCCGTCTGTTGCAGCACAAGCTCTGCTCCATCATGGATGCGGAGAAGGACAGCCTGCGGTTCTATTACATGGGCAACAACTATGAGAATCGCATCGAACACTTCGGCGTCAGGAGCGGGTACGACCCGGAAGGATTTCTAACGGTATAGTGCGAACCGGAAGCAATCAGAAATTGCGTGGAGGTTCGCGCGAAAAACAGGAAGAAATCATGGTAAAACGGGGCGAATCTGATGTATCATAGGATATGTCGGGGTTGCCCGATGCCGAAATTTCCCGATGTTTCGGCTGTCGCCCCCCACGCGGGGGCGTGGATTGAAATATTGGAGGTATGACGTGGTCGCAGGCTGGTTTGGTCGCCCCCCACGCGGGGGCGTGGATTGAAATCGATATTCGCGGCGATAGCTCGCGGCGTCGTGGTCGCCCCCCACGCGGGGGCGTGGATTGAAATTCTGCAATGCCTCCGCGTGGATGCGGTGGGTATGGTCGCCCCCCACGCGGGGGCGTGGATTGAAATGGAGGAAAACACAGGAAAGGAACGCTGGATAAGGTCGCCCCCCACGCGGGGGCGTGGATTGAAATTATTATTTTCAGTTCATCAGCAGAAAATCCCGTGTCGCCCCCCACGCGGGGGCGTGGATTGAAATTTGAAGCTCGACAGCTCGTCGATCACCACGATGGTCGCCCCCCACGCGGGGGCGTGGATTGAAATGACCATGTGTTTTCGGCAACGCGCTTCGGCGCGATGAGTCGCCCCCCACGCGGGGGCGTGGATTGAAATCGCTTGCTCGTGTCAAGTGCGGAGGATCGAATACGTCGCCCCCCACGCGGGGGCGTGGATTGAAATTTCCGGAGCCGTCCGCTTCATACAGCCCGTTTGGTCGCCCCCCACGCGGGGGCGTGGATTGAAATGGTATCGGACAAGGGAGGACGGAATCTGATGGACGTCGCCCCCCACGCGGGGGCGTGGATTGAAATAAATTGCGCTTGAATACTGGCGCGGAGGTATCGTCGCCCCCCCACGCGGGGGCGTGGATTGAAATGTGCTGGACGGCAAGTCAAGGCTGCTCTACACCTGTCGCCCCCCACGCGGGGGCGTGGATTGAAATAAATTAAAGGAGGGCGCAAGATGATTTGTTTCTGTCGCCCCCCACGCGGGGGCGTGGATTGAAATTTTGATCTTCTGCTCGCTGAGCCGGAGCGCGGCGTCGCCCCCCACGCGGGGGCGTGGATTGAAATAAGCGGGTATCGACCTTCTGACGGCGCTTGTTGTCGCCCCCCACGCGGGGGCGTGGATTGAAATGACCTATTATCCCGCATGATACAGGCGATCAAAGTCGCCCCCCACGCGGGGGCGTGGATTGAAATTCAAGATTTGCCATTGTGTATATCCTCCCAAAAAGTCGCCCCCCACGCGGGGGCGTGGATTGAAATACCAGTTCCGCTACCTGCCACCCGCGCTCCGAAGTCGCCCCCCACGCGGGGGCGTGGATTGAAATACCAGTTCCGCTACCTGCCACCCGCGCTCCGAAGTCGCCCCCCACGCGGGGGCGTGGATTGAAATCAGTCTGCCGTAGAAAAAGCGGTAAAGGACGCTCGTCGCCCCCCACGCGGGGGCGTGGATTGAAATATGGCTTCCAGCGGGGCGCCGCGCCCAATCTCGTCGCCCCCCACGCGGGGGCGTGGATTGAAATATGGAACACAACGCGCTTGCAGGTTGCATCCGGTCGCCCCCCCACGCGGGGGCGTGGATTGAAATAACCGCAAGCAATCGAAACGGGATGAGGCGGCGCGTCGCCCCCCACGCGGGGGCGTGGATTGAAATGGAAATGAAACCCTAAATGCGGTGAAACAGTTCGTCGCCCCCCACGCGGGGGCGTGGATTGAAATTGTCGTGTATTCGATCATTCCTGCGTTCCTTAGGTCGCCCCCCACGCGGGGGCGTGGATTGAAATACCTTCTAACCGCTGCACGCCTCTCGGCGACACGTCGCCCCCCACGCGGGGGCGTGGATTGAAATGATGATTGCATCCTCGAGGAGCTGGAAGCGGAGGGTCGCCCCCCACGCGGGGGCGTGGATTGAAATAAGCGCAATCTGAAATTTGGCTCAGAGGGCGAGGGTCGCCCCCCACGCGGGGGCGTGGATTGAAATCTCCTCTTGTGAAAACACAAGAGCCCCGGAGCGGTCGCCCCCCACGCGGGGGCGTGGATTGAAATAATTAGCCGTTGGCTACCCCGCGACTATCGACTAGTCGCCCCCCACGCGGGGGCGTGGATTGAAATGTACAATGTGCAGCTTAAATGGGGTGTGAGCGAGGTCGCCCCCCACGCGGGGGCGTGGATTGAAATTGTATCGCTGCGTGCAGTCGCATACCTCCCAGGCGTCGCCCCCCACGCGGGGGCGTGGATTGAAATAGCACAATGCTGGAAGTAGGCCTCAACCTTCCGGTCGCCCCCCACGCGGGGGCGTGGATTGAAATCCTGCTATCCACGGCAGGGACAAATACAAGATTGTCGCCCCCCACGCGGGGGCGTGGATTGAAATATCTCCTGGGGGCTCAGCTTGACCAGGATCCGGGTCGCCCCCCCACGCGGGGGCGGGGATGAAATACTATTTGGAATAAGAGGTGGCGGCAGGGAGCCTGCCGCCACATATCAGCTTTGAAAACCAGTGCTGTCCGCGCTCAGATCAACCCCTGCTGAAGCAGTTTTTGCACCAGCCCAGTATCCGTTGGCCTGCGGATTCGTACCGGCGCTTTATGCTGGAACGCAGCATTCGAAACAGACCCCACATGCCGGACTCCACGTCCCACCGCAGGGAGCCGGAGCGATATTGATAATCGCCCGGGATGCGTGAAGCGTCGCCGTCCAGCTCGATGTTATAGCTTCCGCCTACGCTGATGGCACCCTGAACCGGAATTGTGTTGGACAGCGGATCGTCGGGCTGCGCCTTCCAGGTATGGCCGTGCAGCACGAAGCCGATGTTTCTGGGCTTATCTGCCGGCATCAGAAGGCGCAGGATCACCCGCTCGCCGCAAAAGGCCTTGAATACCGGCGTTGCGGGGTTCCCATGGATATGGGAATCGAACACCTTATGAATCAAAGGATTGCGCTCCAAAGGGTTGAAGAAGCGCTCGGAACGATAATTGTATCCCTTTTCGCCCGTGTCCTCATGGTCGGGTGCGCCGTGGCCGCCTTCTTCCTCTCCCTCTTCTGTGGTCTTGATCAAACGGCCCGCTTTATCCGGCAGACGGATGCCGTTGTGGGCGAACAGGACAAATTCCCGATAGGGTTCTTCTCCCGGAGGAACGATGACGGCCTGTTCCCCGTGGCTCTCTTCCGAGGGGCGGATACCGTCATAGAATTTTGATCCGGCCGGTTGAGTCACCGCCGCGCCAAACAGGCCATGATGCCTGTGGTTGCGCAGGTCTCCAAAGGAATTCAGGATACATCCGCCGTATTCCTGGTCGGCATGCCACAGGTATGTGATGGTCTCGCCGGGGGCGGCGGTCTGCTCCACATCGTTAAAGCCCACATTGATGCCGGAGGAATAGATCGGGTGATACTTCAGAAACTGCGGGTTCAGGGATACACGGTTGGAGGGCGTATGGGGGAAGTCCAGCGGAACCGAGGGATAGTCGTTATACTGCACAGGATGACTGGGATCAATCAGGTTGTGCAGGGTTACCTCGATCCAATCACCGGCATTGGCCCGGAGGATCAAGGGCTTATAAGCGCCACATCCGCATTTGTTTTTTTCCACCTCTGCAAGGGGGACGAACAGCAGACCCTCCGGGTCATGATCCCCATAGCGGTTATAGGGGATGTCCGCCTGGATCGCCGCCAGCTCGAACTTCCGCACCACCGTGCCCCTGGGAGGGGTCAGCGGCTGGGGCGCAGGCGCGGTATGGCCCTTGCACAGGGGGAGCAAGTGCTTTTGCGGGCAGCGGTGTGCCCGCAGAATTCCCCATAGCCCCAGCCATACGTCGTCGATGCCGCCGAAGTAGTAGAGATAGTCTCCCGCATGGTAATCGCCTTCCAGTCGAATATTGAAAGCTTCGGAGATGCCGAGGGTCTGCTCTTGAACAATGGGGGAAAGCGGGTCGGCTATTTCCTTTTTCCAGGACAGCCCCGCAATGTTAAAAGCGTGGTGTTCCTCATGGGCGCCGTCCAGCAGGCGGATCACCATCGGCTCCCCCGGATATGTTTCCAATATGGGGGTGGCAGGGTCGCCATAGCAGAGGGAGCTGAAGATGTGGGCGGGGCCTTCCCGCTTCTTCAGCCGCTCTCTCATGGGCTCACAGCGGTAGTTCAGCCCCATGACGCCCGGGTCATCGTCAGAGCCCGGGTGCTCCGGCGGATTGAGCGGTCTGCCGTGGCCGTCGAAGAGCAGGGCAAAGTCGTGGACGAACAGGGCAAACTCCCGGTACGCCTCGCCGTTCTGTCAAGTGGTTTTGAGATATTTTTTGAAAAATCTCCAAAGCGCATAGCTGTGCGTAAAGTCAATCAGGCAACATCTCCTTCCTGCAAAGCCATTGCTTCTTTTGCAATCAGAGCCTTTACAAGCTCCTCCTGCGTATGCTTTGCGTTTTCTGCGGGCATTGCGTTGACAACGAAAATAGTGCCGCCGATTCTCTCCACAAAGCCGGTTTTCATATTCTCCACGGTCATACCTCCCTCCGTAAAAATAGGGGCGTCCGTTTCCGAACGCCCCGTTAATGTGGCTTGAAAGGCGTTGGATAGAGCGCAGTACCAACTGATAGAGGACTTTGTCGCTGATATGATGGATGGTGCAGTTCACGGTTCTGTTCCCGTAGCTGCTGCATCGGAACGAGTGATAGGGTTGGGTGGTTTTCTTTTTGACTTTGATAATGAGACGGGGATTCGAACGGGTGCGCCGCCCCTATGGGGCGGAAAAACACCACAGTGTGGTGTTTTTAGCACCCCGGCGTGATAGGCGGCAAAGCCGCCGGAGCGAATCCCTGTCTCTCCGCCAAGCAAAAAAAGCACCTTTTACGGGTGCTTTTTTGCTTGGTGATTATAGATGTGGGGATTCGAAAGGCGGAAAAGCAAAGCAATCCGGTGGATGCTTTGCCCGCCTCGGGTAGCGCAGCCGACCAAACTGCGCAGCACGAAGTGCAAGCAGTGTGTCGATAGGCGAAGAAGCTCTGCCTGCGCTTGTTACAGGGCTGTGAAGGGGCAGAGTCGAGCGCCCGAGATGCGGGGATAGCGTAAGACTTGACTATTCTTTGATAGATAATAATTCGGTCAGCATTCCATCGAGCAACGGCAGATATTTTTCGTCTAACCGATGAATTTTGTCGAGCAATAATGCATCGGTCGTCCGTTCCTTGCCAAAAAGAATGTAATCGGCAGATAAACCGAGCACGAGACATACCTTTTTGAGGAGTTTCACAGAAATTCCCGTTCTTCCACGTTCCAATTCTGCGAGATATGACACACTGACATCCAGTGCCTCTGCAAATCGTTCGCGAGTATATCCCATTTTTTCACGGGCAGATCTGATTCGTGTATGCAATACTATCACCTCTACAAACAGTATGGGTAATAGTTGCAATCCAAGAACATCAACTAATACTATATGAAAAAGATATTGTAAAAATTGATGTTTTGAGATATAATCAGAAATCATGGGGCAAAAAGGTTTTGACTACGCCTTTCTGTATCGAAATATGGAGGAAGCAAATGAAAAAAAGAGCTGCATTTTTGATTACACTCATATTGTTGTTGGGCGTTGTGGGCTGCGCGGGAGAGGAAAGTGCACCTGTTGTCGCATCTGCATCGGGAACTGCAACCACAGCTGTATCCGCGCCTGCTGCTGTGGCGATTGAGACAACATCCGCGCCGACTGCAAAACCGACAGCGGAACCGACACCTGAGCCGACGCCTGAACCGCTGAAGAACATCAAATCCGAGCCCGTTGGCGACTTGGACTACACGATTTTTCAAGGTTTGGACGGATACGACTACAGTAAGTTTGATAAATGTTGGTCTGTGGCATCCCTATATGATTATGAGTTTTCCGATGCCGATGTGTACATCGGAATCAAACTGTGGGGAGAAGACGGTGGAAACAATCTTGAGGAAGCACAGTTGATTACCAGAATCGTCGATAAGAGCGGCGAGGTGATCGATATCGTTGATGCGATGGCGTTCCTGATTGATGATAAAATATACCGTTATGACGAGATGGCTGATAAAGATGGATCGATGGCAGGAAGAGTATTTCTGTACGATACCGGATATGAGATTGTGAAGGCGTTTGCAAACGCAAATCGTCGATATATTCATCTATGACATTCAGGCCATGCTCGGCGGCATATTGCCGGAGCATCATGCGTTGAGACGAGATTTGTCAAGGTGGTTTTCTGCAAAAGGATATCAAAAGAGCAATGGGGCTGCCACACGTCATTTGTATGGCAGCCCCTCCACAATTTAATGCTAATGCGCAACTGGTCTGCCTAAATGGGCAGCAAAGTCAAGCGATTGATACATTTCTTAATGCAAGCAGTACTGATGACGGTCAAGTTGGAACGCCTTATCGTGTTTATTTATGGCACTATTTATACGTTATACAACTCGCCGTTTTCAAATTCTTCATTAGTTATTGGTTCTAACTCGCCATAGTAGTTCTCCAGAAAATCATAAGCATACTTGCGGTTAAGAAGGTCATGTATTTTCTGGTTGTAATAGTTTCTAAGGCAGCTATAGCACGAAGGCGAGCAATTGCATCCTTTTGTGATAGCAATAGCCTTCTCAACCACTTGTCGGAAACAGCGGCCATCCTCAGTAACGAGTCTTCTTACATGGCCAGCACCACCCGCAACAGCGTCGTAAAGAACGATGGCATAAATCAGCTTGTTGTCATATACGATCTTGTGGAGGCAGCCCTTAATATCGTTTCTCTCAATATCCATGACGGAAGACAGAGCTTCTAATAGCGCATACATGACAGACAGCATAACTTCTTGATTGCCGGCCTGTGGTGTCGAGAAAACCAATCGCACAACATCCGTCTTGAAAACATGACAGAGCTTATTTTTGACCAGTTTGACTTCGCAGTTTTTTCCCCATGGAGTAATGTGTTTCTTCTCCAGGGTTTTCTGGTGGGAATTAAACCCAGCCACTTCCATGTTTTCCATGGTGCTTTCAGCATAACCGCAATGTGGGCAGACATAGAAATCATCGTTGCAAACGACCATAAGGGAGTCATTGATGGACGTTTCCATCTGGAAACGATTGCCGTCCTTCATGACGAAGGCGTATTTCTGCATGACCTGCCGCTGAGCGTCGCCAATATAGAAGTCATCACTGCGAAACGCCTTATCTGGTTTTCGCATAGGGACGTCCTTCGGTTTTGCGTCTGCTACAAAGCCCTTTCTCGGCTCAATAGCCTGCTTCCATCTGGATTTCGAAATGATCTCATGACAGGAAACACAAGGTTCTCCTCCCTCATCGGGCTCCATCAGTCTATGATTCCAAGTCATGCACGAAGGGTTGTTGCACTGAGCAATATATGCAGTTTCCCAATCTTGTCCGGTGGTCTGAGGCAACTTTCGGATGTATCGGCTTGTATAAAGCTTGCCATCTGCCACCACCTGCGAGTCCGGTGCATACTCGGAGATTGCCAATTGCAGATCGCGGACCATTTGTAGCTTCTTATCTGTGGCAGCATTCGTGTTTTGATACAGTTCGACAGTATCTACCGGGAACCCGTACTTTGGCAGGACATTATTCCTTACGAGGAACTCGATAAGCTCGTTCCTTCCTCGATTGTCCTCTTTCCCTCGACGATAAGACCATAGCTTTTTCTCGACCGCCGCGGCTTGTTGCGTCAATCCCTCGGCAAGAAGGCGCCGGTATTCATCAATATAGTATTGAACAGTCCCGCGAAACTCATCCACAGCGACTTTCAAAACGCCGTCTTTGCCAACAAGTTTCTCTGTCCATGAGAAATCATTGATTCCCATAACTCTGTGCATAGATTCGGGAATGGATGCCTTCAGAACATCCTTTAAATGTTCTGGTTTACTTGACAAGTACGCGCAGAAACGTTCCCAACCGTCCCCGCTCAGCAGTACATCGGCGTTGTTTGAATTGTATACATCAACCTGTTTTGCAAAGAAGTCGCTCAACGCGACGGCAAAGATATGCCGCAGTATAATTTTCTCATTACGAACTGTGAACAACGGCACACCGATTTTGCCGGTAATCATGTTCTCCGGATTCTTGAAATAGGTAAAGTCGTGGGAACTGAGCTTAGCATATGTAAGTGAGAACGCCGCTGCATTTTTACCGCGACCTGCGCGTCCTGCTCTTTGCACATAGTTTGCCGGTGAAGGAGGCATATTCCGCAGGTATACAGTCTCCAGATCACCCACGTCAACACCCATCTCGAAGGTCGTTGAGCAGCTAAGAGCATTGATCTCTTTGTTGACGAACATCTCCTGGTACTGTTGTTGTTCCTCGCGTCCGAGCTGTGCCGTATGCTCTTTAATGTGAAGCGGCTGCATGAGAGAAGATTGATAGAGTTTTGCATAGTGATTATCCTTTAAAAGACTATCATGCGTGATCCGACGAAGATGGCCGCCGCATTTGAGCGTGGTACACATGTCTTTACAGTTCATCGTGGTGGTCTTCCCGCAGACATCACACACATAGATCGGAATATCTTCCGTTCCAGAGCTAACAGTAAAGCGCTCTGTGCTGAAATAGAACTCATCGTTTCCGGCGGTAGAAAGAGATTCCTCGCCTCTAAGAACCTCATCCCAATACATCTGCAGCAACTCGTTACTCGTTTGGGCTTTGGAGTATAGAAAATGTACTCCCGCTCATCATCGGTCAAATCACAGTCTCCCTCCAATGCGCCATGGTAAACAATTTCCATGGCAAGCAAATCGAAGAGAGCCTTCACATCTTCAACTTTTTGTTGATAGGCTTCAGCAACACCCGACATAATTTCCTCGGCGTTCCCTTTATAATTGAACTTGAGGATGCCCAAAGAAGCCAAGCTGGTGCTTCGGCGTGCATTGACCATCTCGTTCAGGACGGCGATCCATGCGTTTTTTCGGCTCGTCGCCGTTAAATTCTCAACGCCTTTGTCTCCCGGTTCAGCAAATGTTCTACATGAATCGAAATAGGATGTGAGTTCATCCACAAAGTGCTGGATTTCCCAAGGATGCGCTGCCATATTTTCTTTGTTCTTCTCAACAACATGCCAGATGCCACGCCTGCGAAGGAACTCACTATAGGCCGCCGTCATGTACGACGCAAAAAATGCCGCCTCTCCTCTGCTGTCGGAGAAAGAAAGGAATTGCCTCTTGCGGCGGACAATATCAACCTGAGCGCCTTGCTTTGCAGCTCCAAACAAGCTCTTTTTAACCGGCTGTGCGCTTTTCTTGCTCTTGAGAACTTTCTCGCTCTCCGGCAATTCTTCAAACAACGAGGTGCCAAGAACTGCTGTTGCCGCGTCATATCCCAAGTAGAAGGTTTTGAATGTGCCAAAATTGCAGCTCGGGCATTTTCCATCTCCGCGCGAACCGCTTTTTCTTGCTTTCCTAAGCTTTACATAGTGGGTTAGCCCACATGTACAGGGAGGGTCTGCCTTCAAACTTTCATGAATAAGGGCACCGCATTTTGAGCACAGGATATAATCATTTTTACCGATTTCCTCTGTGTCATCTTCGTCTTCCTCATCCAAATCCAAGTCGATATCTCGACTGTCTCTGAGAAGGTAATACTCAATTTCAGGATCGTAAGAGCTGTTTGCAAACTCAAGCTTTCCATCCACTTCTTTTCCGGTTACTGCTACTCTTCCGCAATCATCACAGATCGCACACTCGAACACTTTCCAATTTTCGTCGCCTATCGTAATGCTCCTGTTTCGGTTGAGCATCAACTTTTTGTTTTGACCAAGCGTAACATATGCGCCCTCAAGCGCTTTTGCAAACATGTGGTAACGCGCTTTTATCAAGGCAGACTTGTTTTTGGAAGCTTGCGCAGCCACTCCAATAATGTTTACAACATCCTGCTGGGTCACATTGTGGGTTGCTCTGAGTGCTCTCGTTATCTCGGGAATCGTCATAGGATGACTTGTTATTCTGCGGAGGTCTCGATAAACTGAGGCACTAACGCACAGATCATAAAGATACTCAGCGTCGGGAATACCATCTGGAATTGGAAGCCCATAATCATCAGCAATGACATTCAGGGGCTTTTGAGGATCAATAAGCTCCGCAAACATAGACAGGGGGACATCGACAGGTTCCCTATCATAAGACGGAACCACACTTTGAGACCTGATAATATCCTCAGCATAAAAAGATGCGTTGCACAGCGTTTCCGCAAACTTGACGATATCATCATCCGCTTCTTTTCCGCCTAGCGTGGCGCTGGTGAGAATATGGAGGACATTTGCCGGGTTGCTGATTCGTGCTTTAAGCCGCTTCAGCAGCAGGGACGTTTCCATTCCCGTCGCTCCCCGATAGATATGTGCTTCATCAAGGACAAGGAAACGCAGTTTCGCTCTGGAAAAGACCAGGTCATCTTTGGGCCTGAGCATCATATACTCAAGCATGGCATAGTTCGTCACGAGGATATGCGGAGGCGTCTTTTGCATCTGATCGCGAGAAACGATCTCATTTTTCAGCGGCTTCAGGGGACGTCCATTTGCATCCTTGTACACCTTACCATATTCAGCAATCCCGTCCTGTTCATTTTGCTTTGTGCTGCTGTTATAGACGCCGAAAGTAATCTCAGGATAGCTCTTCAGCAGATTGCGCAGCCTTTTCATCTGGTCGTTGGCAAGAGCATTCATCGGATAAATCAGAATCGCTCTCACGCCGGATGAAAGAGTACCTTCTTCGGCCTCCCGAAGCAAGTGATTGATTATCGGAATGATGAAGCACTCCGTTTTACCAGAGCCGGTTCCCGTGGTAACGATCAGGTTCTTACCTTTGTTTGTCTTTCTAAGGGCTCTTTCCTGATGGAGATACAGCCCACGGTTGATCTGGATCTCTTTTTCACCATCGGGAATATCTCCCTCCAAACTGTGGAAGAGTGAAGACGCCTCGCCCTCCTCAATCATCTGAGCAAGGCTTTTTCCGGTTTTATATGAGTCGCTGACGTCAAGATAGGGGCCTTTTGCAATAGCACCTTCCTCACGCAACGCAGCAGCAAACTGCGCAGCGTAATCCTTATCGGAAATATGGAACAACGTCGATATGTACCCTATAAACTCATCCTTGATGTTGTCTGCTGCAGTTATTGGACTAAACATACTTACACCCTTTCCGTCCGATACGAGTATAGATCGGCATTGGAATACTTTTGTTTGTTGGCCTTCGTGTATTCGTGATCCGTAAGTGCAAAGACTACGGATTCCAGGCTGCGATCATAGTAGTTATAGTAGTACAAACCATCTCCATCTGGATCAGTAATGCACAGTGCAGTGTTGCTGATATACACAATTCGAACCGGATTCACCAACATTTTTGTAATGCCCTTTTTGTTCGTGTGAACGTCATATGAGAACTCATACCTTTCCCCATGATAACCAGTCGTGTAGAGAATTCCGCTATACACCGGGCAGTATCCTTCGGAGGTATCCTCCATCCCACAATACTGTATTTGGTCAATATAGCAGGGGCGTATCAGGATATGACCGACCTCTTCCTTGAACTCATCTGTTATAGATTCGACAACAATCCGGCGGTTCATAAAACGTAGAAGGTTTTTATCACCGATGATACAATCGCCGACTGCCACAACTTCTTTTGCCCTTTTGAATAATCCTCCGGTTTGGATACTGATTTCAAACTGATAGTTCCCGATGGGCATATCTTCCGGTAAGATGATATACTCCGTATCTTCGCTAAGCTTGAATTCAAACAGCTTATCATCGGCACTTGATAGCAAGAGAGTGAATTCTCTGCCCGAAGTACCAATAAATACTCCACCTTGATCCCATAGCAGCTTTTGTTCTTCTGTCCAGAGGGAAGGACGTTTCAGAAAACGCTCCTTGAAGAAAACTCTCGCCAGAGAATAAGAGGCACTCTGTGTCTGACCGGCAACTCTCATCACCACTTCTGCGTCATTGAAGCTGTCTGTACCACCGAACGACTGTAGGACATTTCCAATCGTCACCAAGCCCTGACCATCATAGAGGATGTCTTTGCCACCAACGAGAAACTGAACATTGACCCTCGCTGGAGTGGTTACTTTGAGAAAACTATTCTGCGGAATATGCCCGATATACCATGCCGGTTGAGGCTCCTGTAGCCATGCACCGGAGGTTTCAGACACGGTGATTTTCGGAATATCCGCATGGAGTTCTCCATCACGGAAAGGTATCCGGACTTCAGCCTCATCTTTCCCAAAAGGAACTACTTCATGGAAATCATCTATGTCCGCATAAAATTCTGCACCGTCATAATCGCTTGCATTATAATAGAATTCACGATTAAAGCAGCAATCTGCTTCGGAAATCAGAATAAATGTCCGGTCAAACATCAATCGTTCGTTTGCAAGATTGATTACTTGAATACGTACCGTGTCACGTTCGCCATCCAACAGCATGGTGAACGCGAGTCCGTTGTCGGACTGTTCTAATGAGTCAAACTCTATTCTCTCACCGTCTTTTAAGAGGACAAACTGCTGAGTGTAATCGCGATTCCCAAGAATGATGCTACAGGTACTCTTCCGAAAGGCGAGGAAAGCCTCTGTGTCCTGAAGGGTGACCGTTGGCAGGGATGTGGATTCGCTCGGAGTGATAACCTTGACGTCGGTCCCATTCTCACTGTCGAAGGCAATCAATCGGCCATCCACCGAAAGCACATATCCGTCCTTCAGCTCCAAGAAGAACGCTTTCAGCCCAGCATTTTTCATCGAGTCAATCTCGACGATATCCGTGTTCTCTGTCTTTACCTCCGCCGTTTTAGGCACTACGAGCGTATATCGGTCTCGTTTGACTTGATTTGCCGAGATCTCAGCACCGCCGTAGAACAGCAACACGTTACGATGCAGGCTTTCTTCTGAGTCGTAGATCAACTCGTCATCACATTTGATCCGAACACAAATGTTCAGCAAACTATCCTCTTGAGAACCCACCGAAATAGAAGCGGCGACACCGTTTAGCGTCTTTCCGAGCTCGTTCCCGTACCAACTAAGGTTCTGCTGCATTACTTCTCTGCCATTGCAGCTTACGTAAAGCGTTGCCTTTTTGATCTCCTCGTTCTTCAAGCGAATATCCGGGAGTATGAGCTGTACGTCCGTTTCATTTTTCAGGATGAACTTCGCACGGATACGGGAATAATCTATTGCGACATCACGCTGAGTGACTTGCGTCTGTCTCTCTGATTTTTTTGTATTTGCAATCGCAATGATCTTCTCTTTGAACCACTCTTCACAGAGCAATTCTTCGTATGTATTGACTTTCTTGGTCTCAGAGTTGACAAGCGAATCGATTTTTCCGATTAACCTTTCAAACAGGTTCCGCGTATAGACAGGCCGGTAAAGGATCAGTTTCCGTATTCCTTCCTGGAATGAATACGCCTTAGAGCTGATTGTCAGTTCGACATCTTCCTCATTGCCGCCTGATAATTTTTGCTGGAGCGCGTGGACCATAACTGAAATCAAAGGGTCGTTTGGAATCACGCGCCAGTTAAGGTTGCTTTTGTAGAAGTCGAACAGGAAATCAAACAGAGCCATCCACGACTTTTTCGTACTTAGCGCATGGATCACAACCGTTGTTTTGAAAGCGCGTCCATTTGCATCCTCCAAGAAAAGACGCTGGTTGCGCTTCATTGCATTCTCAAGGGACGACTGAAGAAGTCTTACTACCGATCCACTTGCGTCACGATACCCGAACTGGAGAGTAATATAGTTCCAGAAATTACTGTTCTCCTCATTCTTCCAATTCTTTGCGTTGTTAATCAGCGCAAGGGTAATTTGCATTTCTGCGCGCAATGAGAGCTTTGTCCATGGTTCTCTAAGTACTAGGTCAATGTATTTTCTCGCATTTTCATTTAGCTTGTCCACCGTTTCTGGTTTCAGAATACGGCTTCCAATGAGGGGATACATGGCAAAAACTTTATCTTCAAAAGTACCGTCGCTTTGCCTGACCTCCATATCCTTTTCAAGTACATCAACAGCAACATCGGGACGCTCAGTAGTTCTTTCAAATCCTAATGAACGAATATAGCTGTTAAGGTCCGCCCCACTCTTATAGGTATATGTTTGAAGCACCTTGTAGATATGTGAGTCTGTAGGGAAATAAACAACATTATCATGAACAACATATTGCCTCAGCTCTTCACGATGACGTTCTTTCGCCGCATCAGACGTAAGCTCTGAACCATCGAGCCGTGATTCAAATCCATAAAGCTCAATAAAGCTCTTGATTGTATAGCCATTCCGAGAGGCTATTGATCTAATCCACTGGTTTTTCGGATCAGAAGAGATGTACACCTTCCCGTCAACCATGTTTTCCTTCATGAAGGCAACAATCTGCTCATCTGTAACGCTGCGCTGATCGAGGTATGGATATCCGGAAATGAAAACAGCGTATTCATCCGACGTCATTCCTCGAAACTGTGCATTTGCTCTGAATCTCTCTGGATTATCCGGGCGATAGAAAGGCTTCGTAAGGATATTTATAACTCTTCCGTCAGATTCACCGGCCAACTCCCGCTCCGTATACATGTGCATTTTTTTGCTGACAACTTGTTCCCGAATCTCATCCGGCAAGTCTTTTAGGAAGAGGCATTTGATCTCGTTC
>SFNQ01000062.1 GCA_004554165.1 Clostridiales bacterium
CTCCCCCAGCGCCTCGGACATGGCCCGGTTGCGCTCGTCAGCGTGCATGACCGCCGACAAAATATACTGCTCTCCGCCCACGATTTTGATTGCGGCTTTATAGGCTTCGGTGTAAAATTGTTTTGCGAAGTCATACCCGCCGTGATTGTAGAAGTAAGCGGAGTTTACATCAAAGACCAACTCACCGTATCGAAAGGCATCCTCCTTGATGCCACGGGTGGAGATCACGCCGTCGGCCTCCATTTGAGCAAACATCTCCCGATACCCGGCAGACGGGGTTTTGAAATGGACATTGAGCGGCGTCCGCTCCAGTACAATGTCCTGATTGACATAGGAATCCTTCTCACGCTCGTTGTGCGGACATTGAGCGGCGTCCGCTCCAGTACAATGTCCTGATTGATATAGGAATCCTTCTCACGCTCGTTGTGCTGCTGGGTGTTGCCGATCTTGGTTTCGGTCAGCCTCATATTTCTTGCGTTGGTACGATCAATACCGTCGCCTCTCGCCATAGGCAAAAATCCTCCTGTTTCAGATGTTTGGTTGTTGAAAGAGAACGGGGATTCGGGGAGGCACTTCCTGCGGGAAGTGTAATAACCCACTATGACACTTTCATCCCTGCGGACTGCAAAGTGCCGTGGGCTCTCCGAGGGGGTGTGGGGGCTTTGCCCTCGGCAACTGCGGTTGCCTCCCCCAGCAGGGCCGCCCTTTGAAAAGGGCGCCCTGCACCTCGTCGGGGCAAAGTCCACTCCATTCGGGACGGCCTTGCGGCCATCCCTCACTCCGTTCCCTTGCCCCTCCTCTCCCCACCGCAACCGCTCCGCTGGGTTGCGGTGGGGGTTGGGCCGCTCTCCGTGACAGCCGTGACGACCGTGACGATGTTTTGGACACCGCCCCCGCTCTCAAAAAAGCTGTCACAGCCGTCACGGTCGTCACGCCTGGGGAGGCTCCAGCGTCAGGCTGATGCTTCTCCCGGCGTGGGTACGGGTGTTCTCATAACGGATGTGATACTCTGCCGCCAGTTTGCTGGCCCGGACGTTCAGCCTCATCGCCAGGGCGTTGGGCTTCATATCCACTTGCAGGGCCGCTGCCAGCTCCGTGGCAGTACCGCACCAGAACGGCCTTTCCGCCGTTACAAAAGCGGCTATGGCTTCCAGCACCGGGTCGGGGGGTTCTACCCACAACTCCGTTTCCATACGCTCCAGTGTCCACGTTAGGTGTTCCTTGTCCTTGGTGAGATAGAGCCGCTGGTCTTGCTGGTCACGTCCTACCACATCCAAGGTGGCGGTGTCATCCGTCCACTTCTCCTTCTGAAGAAGAAAGGCCCCGTCCGCCGCTCCCGACAGTCCGTTGGTGCCGGAGATCATATCAAACTTGTCATCGGCCTGCTGTTTCCGAGTGTGATGTACCAGCAGGAGGCAGACGCCGCAGGCATCAGCGAGGCGTTTCAGCTTTTCCACCACCTCATAATCGTTGGCGTAGCTGTACTTATCCCCGCCAGCCTCCCGGATTTTCTGGAGGGTGTCAATGATAATCAGCTTAGTGTCGGGGTGTTCCTGCACAAATCGCTTTAGCTGTTCCTCCAGCCCAGCGCCAACCTGTTTGGCACAGATGGAAAAGAGAAGGTCGTTGGTGCCGTCCATGCCGAACATCCGGTAAAGCCGCTCCTGCAAGCGTCGGTGATCGTCCTCCAACGCCAGATAGAGGACAGTCCCCTTGTGAACGGGATAATCCCACAGAGGGAGGCCCATGCTGACGTGGTAGGCAAGTTGGGCCATCAGGAACGACTTGCCTACCTTGGGCGCTCCCGCAAAGAGGTACGTCCCCGGATAGAGCAGACCGTCAATGACGGGCGGTCTGCTCTGATATACGTTCTCGTACAACTCGTTCATGGAAATCGTGGGGAGATACGCCGGGTCGTTCATGCGCTGCATTTTCCGCAGCATTTCTCGGCAATTTTTCTCAGGGGGATTGTTTTCCGCCCCTTCCTCTGCTATACTTGGGGTAGTTGTTTGAGAATTGGGCTGTTCCCCGTCTGCGCCAACAGACGGAACCGGGACAGTCCTTTTCGTTTCTCTGGAATCCATCAATCTATCAATCCCGTTGGCCCCGTCCCCGGCCCGCCGCAGCTCGGTCAGCACAGCGGCCAGCTCGTCCCGCAGGGCCTTATACACTCTGGGATTGCCCTGCACTACCACGTCCCGGCACAGGAGCCGCTTGGTGATGTAGTCCTGCTTCGTCAGGCCAGAGAGCCGCACAGCGGCCTCAATCTGTTCATCTTCCTCCGGGGATACCCGGAAGGCCACGGTCTTGTTCCTCCAGCGGTTGTGAGTGTCCAAATTCTTAGCTGACATTACGCTCCCATCCTTTCAAAGTCC
>SFNQ01000063.1 GCA_004554165.1 Clostridiales bacterium
CCCGTGGCAGCCCGCACTGCGGGCTGCCGTGAACGGCATAGGTGCGGAAAAGCGCCAATGCCTTTCTCCTGCCCCGATTTCGGCGCACCGAAAATCGGTTCGAAACCGCTCAAAAGCCCTGGGGGTGCTATCTTCACCCGCTTTCGCTCCGGCGAGGTCACACAGTGGCTCACAGGGGCGAAGGCGGGGCTTCTGCGGCCTGTTTGGCCAGCGTATCTTGTATGCGGCGACGCTCGGCGGCGGCTTCCGCTTTGGCCAGCTGCTGCCGGTTGAACTGCTCCACGGCCTGCTCCGGCGGGAGGATCGTGTAGAGCAGAGAGCCGTTTCGCTTGCGGCCATCTTTCAGCGTGACGGTGGTGCGCTCCGTGCGGATAAGCCCCTTTTCCTCCAGCTGACGGACATATTTCGCAACGGTGTTGCGGCTCATGCCCACGGCCATGAGAAAGGAGTACACAGCGATTTCGCCGGGGGACAGGCCCAGCCGGCAAAGAACTTTCGGCAGGGGGTAGTAGTTTCGGGCGGGCGTCTGCCACGGCAGGATGCGCTTCATCGGGCACCTCCCGTCTGCCGGTCCACCCAGCGGCAGAACTTTTCCTTGGGGACGACGATGCGATTGCCGATGCGCAGGGCCGGGAAGCCCTCTTCGTGCATGAGCTCGTAGGCGCTGGAGAGGGAGATGCCCAGGAGCTTGGCCGCCATTTCTGCGTTGAGGAACAGCGGAAGTTGGTCGTAGTCGGTGTAGTCGGATCGTTTCATAAAACACTCCTTATTTCAAATTCAGAGAAAAAGAACTTGCGTTTCGGAGGCCTCTCTGTTAGACTTGTGGCAGATGGCGTCTGCGTTTTCCGAAGCGCGGCGTGCCGCCGGACTGTTGCCGCAGTTCGGCGGCTTTCTTTTTGGATGGAATGGTGGATGGGCTGCCCTCCTTTCATAGACGGCATATACCCGATTGACAATATTACTCTTATCGGGTATTATGAGTATAACAGATAAAAACGCATTTGCAAGGCGTTTCAGAAATATCGGCACGCACGCAAAAAATCAATCGGGTATGGAGGGGCAACTATGTTTCGGATGAGCCATGACGCAGTGGATTTCTTTTCCGCCGACTTTACAGCGGCGGGCGTGATCGTGGCGGGGGAGGAGTACCCGCTGGGATATTTTGCGGCGGCGGCGCTGGAGGTGTCGGGGCAGCTCACCCTGGATATAGGCGCTGCGGCCAAGGAATTTGCCGCCGAGGCGCAGATGTTTTTCGCCGCCCGGGACCCGTCCAGCGCCGGGATCGCCAACGAGGCGTTTCGGCGGCTGTGGCATCTGCTGCGGAAGCTGCCGCTGTATGACCTTCTTTTGCAGTGGGAGGATGCGCCGTCCTGCTTCACCAGCGACGAGGACTGCCGGGAGATGTGGGACGAGATGATGACCCGGGGGACGCAGGCCCACGACGACTATGCGCACTGGATAGCCCGGCTCAGCCGGATCGGCAAGGACTTGAGCGACTTCCGGCGCAACACCCAGTGGATGCTGTCGGCGTATTTTGAGGGCTTGCCCTCCTGCAAGCGGGAGAACTATATCGACGCCTATGGCCGCTTCAAGGATGGGATCGGGAAGGCAAAGCTGGCGGATATAGACGAGGAATCCGACCCGTTCTACGACCCGCCCGTGGCGTCATTCCGCTTTGATTTTCCGGCGCACATATCCTTTATCCCGTACCGGGACGAGAAAACCGGGAAGCCGAAGATGGCGGAGCGCTCCACTTTCGACGACTTGATTGCCTTTTTCTATCTGGACTTGACGAGGGGGATTGCCGCAGGGAATCTGCCCCGCAGGTGCAAGAATTGCGGACACTGGTTCGTGGCCGTGGGCGGGTATAATACCCAGTATTGCGACCGCCCCATCCTCGGCCAGCACGGCAAGACCTGCCGCAGCGTGGGCGCCCATGAGACGGCGAAACGGAAACTGCGGGAGGCCGCCGCCAAGGAGTATGCCCGCACCTATAACCGCCTAAAGGGCCGGAAGCAGCGGGGCACCATCTCCACCGATGAATGGAATCACATCGTCGCCGTGGCGGAGGA
>SFNQ01000041.1 GCA_004554165.1 Clostridiales bacterium
AGCATCGAAGTCGGCAAGGGAGTAGAAGCGATGGGAGTCGTAGAAGCGACGCTGATCCTCACGGTGGCTGCGCTCTACCTTGCCGTTGTGGCGGGGCGTATAGGGACGAATCAGCTTGTGCCGAATGCCCAGCTCTGCGGCGGTCCTCTCAAAGAGCGTGACCAGTTCACGGTTGGACTGTGCAAAGCGGTTGGTGAACTCAAACCCGTTGTCAGTCTGAACACATTCGACGGTAAAGCCATGCTTTTTGAAGAAGGCGTACGCCTTCTTCAAAAAGTCTGCCGACGAACAGGTGCTTTGCTCATCGTAGGCCGCCAGGTACCGCAGCCTTGAGAACTCGTCAATGGCGGTATACTGGAACAGACGGAGTTCCGGGGCGGCAATACAGCGGCGGGGAACAACCTTAACGTCGATCTGAACACGCTGACCAGGATAGGTCATCTGCTCGTAAGGTTTGGGGTGATACGGCTGCTTTTCAGACTGTTCGGGCAAAGCACCCAGACGCTTCAGCACCCGGTACAGGCTCTCCGGGCAACGAGTGTATCCGCGTTCCCGCAGCCTGCACCACAGGTCGATCAGGCCCAACCGTGGATTCCTTCGCCGCATATCACGAATCAGCTTCAATTCGGCCTCGGTATGCTGATTCGGGTGGGAGTGAGGCCGTCTGGACCGATCAGCCAGCGACTCGACGGTTCCATCGTATCTTGCCAACCAGAAGTAGATGGTGGAGCGCGGACGGTTATATTTGCGGGATGCTCTGGATACGCCATGTTTCAGAGCATAGCGAATGAGGGATTGCCTGTACTTCATGCTTTGTGTTACAGTTGCCACGAGGGATTTGCACTTCCTTTCGGTCTTTGTTTTCTGACAAACCTACCATAACCGAATACAATAAATCCCGAAATTCACGGGGAGTGCTGCCGCATTCCCGTTTTTGTGAGGCTGTTATGGACGCGCCTGCGCATGAGCTACCAAAAAAATACCGGCATGCGATTCTGTCCCTCATCAAGGGGCTGATCTGTCTGTCCGCAATCGCCTCCTTCATCGCCTGCGTCGCCATCTATTACCCGGAGTCGGACTTCCATTTCTGGGGCTATGTGATGTTTGCGGCGCTGTATTTGATCGTCTTTCTGGCAAACGCAAACATGTACCGCTGCTTCAATATCGGCATGCTGCGGCGGCGGGAGCTTGTGTTTTCCTTTTGTATCGCCTCGTTTCTGACGAACTTCATCATGTATTTCGTCATCTCTCTGCTGTGCAAGTTTATCATCGACCCCCTGCCGCTGCTTGCGGTGCTGCTGTTCCAGTGGGCCGCCGGCTCGCTGCTGCTGCTGCTGGCCAACCGCATGTTTTTCCTGCTGCGGCCCGTGCGCAATGCGGCCATGGTCTGCTCGCAGGATCAGCACGAAACCGAAACCCTGGAAAAATTCCAGAATATGCGCGACAGCTACCGCATCGTCGAGGTCATCTCCGAGGCCGCCGGCTTCGACGCCATTGCGGCGGGGCTCGCGCCCTACAGCACGGTCATCGCCGGGGCCATCGATGCTTCTCTGCGGCAGAAGCTGGTCAACTTCTGCTTTGAGCATAACAAGCGGCTGTTTGTCCTGCCCAGCGTACAGGACATCATCCTGCACAATTCCCACGAAACCTTTGTGGGCGACTCCGTGGTCTATCTGTGCAAAAACCGCGCCTTTACCATCGAGCAGCTGGCCGTCAAGCGCCTCATGGACATCGCGGTTTCCCTTCTTGGCCTGCTTCTCACCTCGCCCATCATGCTGGTCACGGCGCTGCTCATCAAGCTCTATGACGGCGGCCCGGTGTTTTTCCGCCAGGTGCGCTATACGCGCAATCTGGAGCGCTTCACCCTCATCAAGTTCCGCAGCATGATCGTGGACGCGGAGAAGGACGGCGCGCGCTTTACCACCCCGGACGATCAGCGCATCACGCCCGTCGGCCGCTTTATCCGCCGCACCCGCATCGACGAGCTGCCGCAGTTTTTCAACATTCTCCGCGGCGAGATGTCACTGGTGGGTCCGCGGGCCGAGCGCATCGAAAACGCCGATTACTATTGCGAAATGCTGCCGGAGTTCCGCTACCGCATGAAGGTCAAGGCGGGGCTGACCGGTTATGCGCAGATCTACGGAAAATACAACACCTCCTACGAGGACAAGCTGAAGCTGGATCTGCTCTACATTGAAAACTGCTCGCTCATTCAGGACCTGCAGTTGCTGCTGCTGACGGTGCGCGTGCTCTTCCTGCCGGAAAGCACGGAGGGCTTCCGCAGCACCACCATCGGCGAGCTGCAAAAGGAGCGCGAACACCGGGACGAGCTGGACCGCAGCGCCTGAGCCCCTTTTCTTCTCCGATCCGATGATTGCAACGGCATTGTGACAAACTCCGCACAGGATCGCAACATTGTGTTGCGATCCTATGAATTTGGTAAAACCTGCATTGACGCAGCCCCTTCTCCCCAATATCATGTCGTCATGGAACGACAGACCGCAGCAAAAAAACAGCGATTTTTCCGCGCGATTTGCGCGCTCCTCGCCGCAGGGCTTCTCCTTGCCGCGCTCATGCTGGGCGTCAGCGAGTTTATGAAGGCCAGCGTGGAGGAATGTATCCTTCCTTTTGACGGCGCGCTTTCGTTGGACGCGGACTGCATTCTTGTGCTCGGCGCGGGTTTGCGCGGCAACGGAACGCCCAGCACCATTCTGGCGGACCGGCTGGACTGCGCGACCGCGCTCTATCTCAGCGGCGCCAGCGACCGTCTGCTCATGAGCGGCGACCACAGCCGCAGGGACTACAACGAGGTGGCCGCCATGCGGGACTATGTGCTCCCCCAGGGCGTGGATTGTGAGCATGTCTTCCTGGACCACGCCGGCTTCTCCACCTATGAAAGCATTTACCGCGCCCGCGATGTATTTGCCGCAAAGCGTATCATCATCGTGACGCAGAGCTACCATCTCTACCGCGCATTGTACATCGCCCGCTCGCTGGGGCTGGAGGCCTACGGCGTGGCCTCCGACGCACGGCCCTATGCCCGCCAGCCCTATTACACCGCGCGGGAAATCGTCGCCCGCTGCAAGGATTTTCTCTATACCCTCTGGCAGCCGCTGCCCACCTATCTCGGCACGGTGATCCCCGTTTCCGGCAAGGGAAACGCGGCCATTGAGTGCGGCTGGTATCCCCTTGTCTGAACGCAGCCCGCGTGTTACAATGATAGCGGCCCCGGCGGGGCCGCTTCTTTCATATGGTTGGGGAGGAATGCGCCATGGCTTATCTGTATGCGGCTCCTTTTGGCTCGGCCGGCGGAGCGCCCGCCAGGGAATACTGGCTTGTGAACGCCCGCGGCACGCGGCTTGCCCTGACCGATTACGGCGCGCGGATCACCCATCTTCTGCTGCCCGGCGAGGACGGCGCGGTGGACGTGGTGCTGGGCTACGACAGCGCAGAGGGCTACGCCGCCGGGGACGAGTGCTTCGGCGCGGTCTGCGGCCGCTATGCCAACCGTCTGCGCGGCGCCGCCTTTTCGCTGGGCAGTCAGCGCTTCCAGCTGGACAAAAACGACGGCGAAAACACGCTCCATGGCGGCGGGCTGGGCTTCCACCGGCGCTTTTTCGAGATCCATCCTGACAACGACGGTCTGCTCTGCACACTCACAAGTCCGGACGGGGATATGGGCTTTCCCGGCACGCTCACGCTGACGGTTCGCTATACGCTGACGGATGCGGATGTGCTGCGCATCGAATACGACGCGGTCTGCCCGGAGGCCGATACGGTGGTGAACCTGACCAATCACAGCTACTTCAATCTGGACGGCGGAGGCAGCGTGCTCGGCCACCGGCTCTCCCTCTCCGCAGATTTTTATACGCCCAACGACGGACAGACCCTGCCCACGGGCGAAATCCGATCCGTTTCCGGCACCTGCTTCGACCTGCGCAGCCCCATTCCCCTTGGGACGCACATCGAGGGCGGTGCGCCCGCGCTCCGGCCCTTTTCCGGCTATGACCACAACTTTGTCCTGCGCAAGCCGCAGCGGGACGTGCTTTCCCATGCGGCGAGCCTCTTTTCCCCCGGCGGGCGCGTCATGGAATGCTGGACGACCCTGCCCGGCCTCCAGCTCTACACCGGCAACTTCCTCCGCGTTCCAAACGGTCGCGGCGGGCGCAGCTACGGTCCCTATGCCGGGCTCTGCCTTGAAGCACAGCGCTTCCCCGATGCCATGACGTATCCCCACTTTCCAAGCCCGATTCTGCGGCGGGGGGAACGCTATCAGGAAATCACGGAATACCGCTTTTTTCAGGGAGGCGACCGTCCATGACATTCAGCAAAATTCCGCGGCAGCTCCTCTGCTGCCTTCTGGCGCTGCTTCTGCCCCTTGCCGGCCTTGGAGGCTGCGGCCCTGCGGAAGCCGGGGAGCCTGTGGCGGATCTGTTTTCCGCCGTGCCGGAGGCGGAGCCGTCGTTGGAAGGCGGCGCTCCCGTCTATGGCGAGGCCTGCAATGCGCCGGAGGACGTGGCAGCCTATCTGTACGTCTACGGCGAGCTGCCGCCGAACTACCTCACCAAGGACGAGGCCCGGCAGCTTGGCTGGCAGAGCGGCGCCCGCAGTCTCTGGGACGCAGCCCCCGGCATGAGCATCGGCGGCGACCGCTTCGGCAACTACGAAGGACGTCTGCCGGACCGGGCAGGCCGCATTTGGTACGAATGCGATGTGAACTACAACGGCGGAGACCGCGGCGCGGAGCGCCTCGTCTACTCCAGCGACGGCCTGATCTACTACACCGCCGACCACTACGAAACCTTTACACTGCTGTACGGGGAGGAATGAGCCTATGCTGCGGATTTATCTTTTGAACGGCGTTATGATGGACACCGCCGAAAACCTGCACTCGCACCTGTATCTGCAGTTCGGCCTGCCCAGCCACTATGGACGGAATCTGGATGCGCTGTGGGACTGCCTCTGCGAAAAGGAGCCGGGCTGCATCGTGTTCCAGCGGGCCGAGTGCGTCGAAAACGGGCTGCTGCTGCCCCTCGTGGGCCTGCTGCTCAATCTGGTGCGCAAAAACGGCGCATGGCAGCTGCAGCTCTCCACCGGAAGAGCGGACTGCCACAGCCAGCAGCCGCCCTCCTTCGATCCGCTGTTTGGAGAAGGCGCGGCGTGTCCCCCGGGCGCTTGCTGCGCTGCAGCGCAGGAACCGGATGCCCTCTCACGGACTTCTGCGGCAGAGGCCGCCGTCTCCCCCCTTTCCCTCGGAAATGGAAGCTTACGGGACATTCAAGGCCCGCCGCAACAGCATTAATTCCACAGGAGGCAAGGTTTTCTCATGTCGCTTTGTTCTTTCGTAATCTTTGATTTTGACGGTGTGCTGGTGGACAGTGAGCCGCTGCACGCCCGCATACGCAGCAACATCGCCCGCCGTCTGGCCGGTGTCCCTCAGTACGAGACCCCGCCCTCTGCCTGCGGCGCCTCGACCGCGGACGAGTACCGGAATATGCTGGCGCAGTTCGGCATACAGGCCGACCCCGAGGCGCTGGCGCAGGAGCACTACGCCCGCCTTGCGCCGCTGATTCTTGAGACGCTGCCCGCGCCCAGAGAGGGACTGCTGCCCCTGCTGGACGGGCTGGATGCACGCGGCGTCGGCTATGGCGTATGCTCCTCCTCGCCCCGCGCCTATCTCGAAACGGTGCTCTCCGGCTACGGCATCCTGAGCCGCTTTCGCTTCGTCGTCAACAGTGACGACGTCCCGCGCGTCAAACCCGCGCCCGATCTCTACCTGCTGGCGCTGGCGCGCAGCGGCGTCTCCGCAGAATGCGCCCTTGCGCTTGAGGATTCCCGCAACGGCGTGGCCTCCGCCCACGCGGCGGGCCTGCGCTGCATCGGCTACCTGCCCTGTCGCACCGGTCAGGATCTCTCCGCTGCCGACGGCCTGATTGCACGCCTGCCGGAGCTGCTCGCCTGGGTCAGGCCCTCCGGGCATTCCTGCGTATAACGCCGGACCCAATCCGCGAAGCGGCGCGCCCGGCA
Organism: Clostridiales bacterium; assembly: GCA_004554165.1. Classification (GTDB taxonomy): domain Bacteria; phylum Bacillota; class Clostridia; order Christensenellales; family CAG-138; genus CAG-1024. The sequence continues at coordinate 6,028 of SFNQ01000041.1, forward strand.
GAGCGGCCACCCGTCGTGCCGCCCATCCCGGCGCTGCTTCCTGCTCCGCCATGTCCATGGGTTCATCTGTCCGCTTCGGATTTCGCAGGCCCTGTTTTTCTCCCGTGCCCCCCTGCCGGAGGCCCCACGTTGCGGTTTTTCCGCTTTTCGCTCCGCCGCCCCCTGCGTTGGCACCGGAGGGGATGGGCCGGCAGCAACAAGCTGGGGCGCAGCGCGTTTACCTGCGTCGACGACCTTTCCAGCATTGACTATTTTATTACGAACCGCCCGCTTTCCGAGGAATGGGCCGCCCGCTTTGCCGCAAAGGGGACGACCGTGGTCATCGGCGATTAAGAGGAAAACGCGCCTGCCGATCTTCCGGATTGAGGAAAGGCTTCTTTTCGCCCCGCAATTGCCTGTCTGTGGGAACGGAAGCGGCGACGCAGGCCCGCGCCCTTTTTTCCAATGCTCCGGCGGCGGCTTCCACAGACGCCTGCGGCTTTGTTGCTCCGTTCAGATCGCGTGATCCCGCCGCAAAGCGGCTTTTCAGGCTTCCGTCTTTTCTCCTACGAACAGCAGGTGGTTCGTCATTCCCAAAAACTCCGGCTTTTCGCAGATATAGAAGTGATAGCGCAGATACTGCGCGTAGTTTTCGTCGTCCATTGCGTTGATCTTGTGCTCCAGCAGTTCGCTGACGCCATCGGATGCCACCTCTCTGAGAATGCGGATGCCGCCGGCCCGAAGCATTTCACGGCAATCCGTCACGGTATGGAACACGAAGGGGAAATCCTCCAGCGCAAAGGTCTCTTTGTTATACTCGCCGTTCGTAAAGTAGTCGGGGCGGTATGAAAACTCCGTCAGAATGACCATGTCATTGGAAATAAAGGCGAAGAAAATCTTCCCCCCGGGCCTGCACACGCGCCGGGCTTCCGCAATACACCTTTGCCGGTCCTCCTCCCTGCGCAAATGATACAGCGGGCCAAAGAGCAGCACGATGTCAAAGGATTCGTCCGCATAAAGGCTCAAATCAAGGGCGTTCCCCTGAACAAGTTCGATGGGATCGTCCTGCCGCATCTTCCTGCGGAATGCTTTGATGTTATTCTCCGCCAGTTCCAGAGCGCACACGGCGTATCCCTTCCTCGCAAAGTACAGGCTGTACTCCCCCGCGCCTGCGCCGATATCCAGGATTCTGGCGCCGGGCTCCAGATACCGCTCAATATAGCGGGTGTTGGTCAGAAACTCCACCCGCGCCGCTTTGGAACGGTTCAGCCGGGTATCCTCATGGAACAGCTCGTAGATTTTCTGAATCCGTTCCGTCTCGTCGCTGATTTGTTCAATGTCGCGAAAATCCATGTCTGTCGTCTCCTGAAGGTGCTTTTCAGCATTCGGGCCAAAGACCCGTTTCATTATATATCGTTTGAGAGATCTCTCCACATTATAGCCGTCGGCGTTCTTCCCCGGCGGATAGTCCGCAGCAAGGGCACGGCCCCGGTGTTCATCGGCATCGCCGCAAGGCCCGTGCAAGGCCCGTACCAGAAATCTGTCGTCCGGTTCCGGCGGGATGGATTGGCCGGAACATCCCATCCGGGGAACGTCAGGCGTTCCCGGCGCGGTCGGAAAAACCAGAGCCGGCCCCACCGTCTCCGAACACGAAGCCGCGCGCTACAGAAAAACCCGGGGATAATACCCTTTCCGGGCGGAGCTCCCGGCCCTGCATTGCGAGATAAAAAATCACCTGACTTGACCCTTATGTCAAATCAGGTGACAATTCTGGCAAATCTACCGCCCATGGATACAATGCACCATGTTTTGACGGCATGGTGCATTGTTTTATGGGTTCAGGTTTGATGCGCCGGGACAATGAGGACGGAAAGGACAACATCAAGTCTGCCTATCGAACCGTATAATACTTTTGGTTTCTGCTTTTGGGCTTCTCCGGTATGGTCATTGCAAGCTTTTCGGCAGCAAGCAGGGGCTGAACATAATGCTGCATCGCATAAAACACGGTTTTCACGCCCAAAAAAGCCGCAATCTCCTGCCGTGTTTTCGGCTCATGGCAGAACGCCAACAGATCTCCGACAGGCTCAGTATTTACTGGATGTATATTAAAAAAGTGGACAAGAGGAGTATAATAGTAGACAAATAAAAAGGAGTGATAGCATGTCTACGAAGAAGCAAAACAAATACACCCCTGAATTCAAGCAAACAATCGTAAATCTTTATCATTCAGGAAAAACCTACGCCCAAATCAAATCAGAATATGGAGTTTCTTCTAATGCCCTGACAAATTGGCTGCGTCAATATTCCGAAGTGAAACTGGATGACAATACAGTCGTAACTGCTCAGCAGATCAAAGAACTTCAAAAACGGAATGCGCAGCTTGAGGAGGAAAACCTTATATTAAAAAAAGCCATTGCAATATTCATGCCACACTCAGGCAACGATTGATCGCTATCCGGGCTCTGTCTCATCAACATTCAATTTCTACTCTCTGCCGTGTTCTGAAGGTTAATCGCAGTACATATTACAAATTTCTGAATCGTAAACCTTCTGCTAGAGAAATAGAAAATACCGAGATCCGATCTCGTATCCTTGAAATCTATGCTGCTTCGGATAAGAGATTAGGTGCGCATAAAATCCAAATCTGTCTTCAGCGTGATTATTGCATCCATATCAGTGTCGGTCGAGTGTACCGACTCATGAAAACCATGAATCTCCCTAAAATGAGCACTATAAAGCCTCCTCGCCCTCGTCATTCCTCTCAGAATCTTTCCTGCGAAAATATTCTCGCTCAGAATTTCAATCAGCCAGAACCAAATCTCGTTTGGGTGAGTGATTTTACTTACCTTCGCGCTGCTGACAGGTTTTACTATCTTTGTGTCATCCTTGATCTATTTTCTCGCAAGGTCATCGCTTATCGCGTTTCCTCCAAAATGGATCGTTTTCTGGCCATCGACACTCTCCATGACGCTGTTGCTGCTAGAAAGCCTTCTCATGGCCTGATCTTTCATACTGACCAAGGTTCACAATTCACCTCTATCGATTTCCGAAAAGCGCTTGATGAGTACAACTTTGTCCAGTCATTTTCTTCTAAAGGACATCCTTACGATAACGCTGTTGTTGAATGCTTCTTTAAATATCTTAAGAAGGAAGAAGCAGATAGACGTTCTTATCATTCTCTCGACCAACTCAAGCACAGTCTCTTCTCTTACATCAACGGTTTCTACAATTCTCTCAGACCGCATTCTCATAATCGCGGCTTATCTCCTGTCCAAAGAGAAAATTTGTTTTTCCTCTGATTCTTACCTGTCCACTTTATTGACTATGATCCAGTAATTTCTGTTTCTATCCCGTGGTAAAAATCCTGCGGCTCCTTCTGTCTGATATCGAACACTCCATCTTGCGATTGTCCTATCCGATACTCCGCATTGTTTGCTTGCTTCTGCCCGGCTTATTTTCCCCTCCACATATTCCCGTAGGATGCTTATTTCGTTTCCATTCAGTCCCTTACTCTGTCTTGACATGACAATACCCCCATAAGAGACAATTTCCTTTTTCACTGTCTCTTATGGGGGTAGCATATCAAACCGACAGGCGGCAACCATTTATTTTATACTTCGGTCATCCACAAACCGTGGAGGTTGCAGTATGCGTAAACAGCCACTGCTTTGTCATCTCCCAGGGAGAAGGTGACATTGGGGTCATCGCCGGGCTTCAGAGCCTTACGCTGACCGCCGTTCTCCGTCTGAACATAGACCCACTCAATGAAGTGTTCGGGAGCCATGGGGTGGTTCACGGCGCCCACATTGACATTGATGGCCCCGTCTTCCACCGTGACCACAGGCAGATGCTTCTCGCCGCTGGCTTCCACAGTGTTGGGCACCAGAGCCTCCATTTTCTGGCCGCAGCACATCATGGGCACGCCGGAGTCATGGATCACGCCTACCAGATTGCCGCAGTGGCGGCAGATGTAAAACTTTGCGCTCATCAACAACCCTCCCTTAATAGTTTTCCGCGTGGACTTCAAAGAACGCCTGGGGATGCTTGCAGACAGGGCAAACCTCGGGAGCCTTGGTGCCGACAACCAGGTGGCCGCAGTTACGGCACTCCCACATGGTAACGCCGCTCTTCTCAAATACCTGCATGGCCTCCACGTTGCTCAGCAGCTTGCGGTAGCGCTCCTCATGGGCCTTCTCGATGGCAGCCACACCGCGGAACTGCTCGGCCAGCTCATGGAAGCCTTCCTCGTCGGCCTCACGAGCCATGCGGTCATACATATCGGTCCACTCGGCGTTCTCGCCCTCGGCAGCATGGAGCAGGTTCTCGGCGGTATCGCCCAGCTCACCCAGAGCCTTGAACCACAGCTTGGCGTGTTCCTTCTCATTTTCAGCGGTGTGCAGGAACAGCGCAGCGATCTGCTCATAGCCGGCCTTCTTGGCGACGGAGGCGAAGTAGGTGTACTTGTTCCGGGCCTGGCTCTCACCGGCGAAGGCTTCCCACAGGTTCTTCTCCGTCTTGGTACCGGCATAGGGGTTCTTGGCAGGGACGGCCTCTTCGATCTTCACAAACTTGTCGGCAGGCTGCTTGCAGACAGGGCACTTGAAATCAGGGGTCATGGGGCCTTCGTGAATGTAACCGCAGACAGTACATTTCCACTTTTCCATTTTCTTTTCCTCCGTTTTTTCATTGAATTGAATGGTATGTAACAGGGATTCCACCACATCCGCGGGGATGTCGGGATATACTTTGATACTTTCCAGGAACGCCTTAGTGTTACCGCTCTGGGGGAGCATGAAACCCGCTTCACGGCACAGATCCTCTGCCATCAGCCGTGAGGACTTTTCCACGGCCACGCTCAGAGCATCGGGCAGCTGAGAAGCAATGCTTTCAGCTTGGGCCTTGCTTTGGATCAGGCCACGCAGGGCTTCCACTACTTTGTCCTCCTTGGGCTGCTGCACAGGAAGGGTCTTGGGAACCATAGAAATGGCAGAGGATGGACAGGCTTCGGCACAGGCGCCGCATCCGATGCACTTTTCCGGATCAATGACGCTGTTCTCCGTATCCGTGGCCCCAGTGGGACAGACATAGAGGCACAGGCAGTCCTTGGTGCATAAGCGCAGATTTCTCACCGCGTATTTTTCAGTCATCATCAAGCCCTCCCTTCCGCTTTTTCAAATTTCCAACTGGGGACCTTGCATACCGGACAAAGCTCCGGGGCCGCATCTCCCACATAGACAAAGCCGCAGACCGTGCAGACCCAGACGCCTGTGTTCTCCAGCATCCTGTCCCCTTCGGTTTCGTAGCGTGTCAGCAGGGATTGGAGCATCCGTGTGACTTTTTCGCTCCAGACCTGGCACCGCAGGGCGCCCCGGTCCGGCTTCTCTGCGGACACCGCATTGCCGTAGGGATAGCCCACCGAAAGGTCATTCTCAATGAGTTCCAGCAGTTTTTTGGTGCTGGGCTCTTGCACCGGTTCCGCCTTGGACCGGAAGAACTCTGCCAGCTTCCGAAAATCTTCCGCCTGCTGGGGCAGATACTGCTTTTCGCAGCCTCTTGCCAGGTTGGAGCAGATGATGCTCATTTCCATGGCAGACAGTTCTTTCTCCACATGGGGTTTGTCCAGCGCGACAGCAGGCTTGGCTTGCTCGGTGTTCTCACGGAACTGGGATTTATCTGCACCGCACAGGGGACACTTCCAATCGACAGGGAGATCTTCCCACTTGCCACCGGCAGCTTCGTCATAAATATAGCCGCAAATACTGCAAACATATTGCTTCATAGGGTTCACCGCCTCCTTTAGCCATATT
>SFNQ01000021.1 GCA_004554165.1 Clostridiales bacterium
CGGAGAGCGACGGCTTCATCAATGGGACCGGAGTGGACATGCCCACGGGCATCCTCTCGGAGAACGGCGCTGCCGTTGGCGTCACCGCATCCGGGATCAACTTCGACGATGTGATCCGCCTGTACTTCTCCGTGGACAAGCAGTTCCGTCAGCGCGGGGCGTGGCTGATGAATGACGATACCGCTCTGGCCATCCGGCTGCTGAAGGATAAGGACGGGAATCCGATCTGGAATCATGCCAACGATACGATTCTCGGCAAGCCCGTGTACATCGACAACCACATGCCCTCTGCCGGGGCCGGGGCAAAGCCCATCGCCTTCGGGGACTTCTCATTCTACTGGATCGTGGAGCGGGAGCCGCTGACAGTCCGTGTTCTGAAGGAGAAATTCTTTGAAGCTGGACAGATCGGCTATCTGGCCTATGAGTTTCTGGATGGCAAGCTCATCCAGCCGGACCGGACTACCGTGGAGGAACGACATGAATACCAAACAGAAAAGTGTTATTTCATCGTCCCCGGCAGATCGGCCCGTGGGTGGGGTCTTGTTTTGCCCCCAATGCGGGAAATACGTTAAACAGCACGCACGGCATAAGAGGAGATTCTGCTCGGACCGCTGCCGGATGAAATACTGGAACAGCCACCCGGATCAGATCCGACGCATGGCGTATTACACGATCACCTGCCAGAACTGCGGAGCGGAGTTCCGCTGCTATGGGAATGCCCACCGAAAGTTCTGCAGCCGCGCCTGCTATGACGCGTACCGAAAGAGAGACCAGCGCCATGATGAGTAAAGAGAACGCGCTGGAGATCTGCCGCCTGCGAAAAGAGGGCAACGGCCCTACGGCAATCGCGCGGCACTTGGGCCTGCCCGTGAGTACCGTGAAGGGGTATATCTACAGGCATTTCACCATGCGGGACGCCCGTTGCCAGTACTGCGGAAAGATCATCCGCGTGCCCAAACATCCGAGGCCGGGGAGCATCCTGTGCGGCTATTGCCGGGAGCGCTTCTTTTGGGGCTGAAGGGAGGAAAACATATGATGCCAGTGCAAACACGTATGGCCATCGAGCAGATGCGGATGGATGGTCATGGTCCGACGCAGATCGCCCGTCGTCTCGGCCTGTCGGTGAACACCGTCAAATCCCATATCCAGCGTCACATGAAGCCGGAGGCCAGATGCCCGGTCTGTGGAAAGACTATCTATCCGGCTCCGGGCCGGAAGCAGAAGAAATACTGCTCGGATCGCTGCCGCAGCCAGTTTTGGAATCATCAGTACCGGAAAGGAGATCGTCATGGAGCAGAAGCCTGATGCTTATTCGCCGGATAATCTGCTCCGTTATCATATGGCGCTGTCCTTTGTGGATCAGCTGGAGGCAGAGGGCTTTCTGGCCAGCGGAGACAAGTCCGCAATGTACGCGCTGATCGCGGAGAAATACGGGATCGAAAAAAGCAGTATTTTTGCTGTATAAAACTTGCTATTCGGGCCGTTTAGAGTGATAGATACAGTACCCCAAGTTTGATACAAAGGAGGCAGACATGGACAGAGTAGTAAAACGGGTCCCGCTCACGAAAACGGCCCTTCCCAAGCTGACGCGGGTGGCCGCTTATGCGCGGGTCTCCTCCGCGAAGGACGCCATGCACCATTCCCTGTCGGCACAGGTCAGCTATTACAGCAGCTTGATCCAGCGCCATCCCGGATGGCAGTACGCAGGCGTGTTCGCGGACGAGGCCAAGACCGGGACCAAGGATTCGCGGGAGGGCTTTCAGAAAATGATCGCCGCCTGCCGCGCGGGATCGGTCGATGCAATCATCACAAAATCGATCTCCCGCTTCGCCCGGAATACGGTTACCCTGCTGGAAACGGTCCGAGAGTTGAAGGGCTACGGCGTCGATGTTTTCTTTGAGGAACAGAACATCCATACCCTTTCCGCTGATGGGGAACTGATGCTATCCATTCTCGCGTCATATGCGCAGGAAGAGAGCCTGTCGGCCAGCGAGAACCAGAAATGGCGCATCCGCAAGAACTTTGAAGAGGGCAAACCGTGGAACGGCACCATGCTGGGCTACCGCTATCATAACGGCACACTTGTCATTGAGCCGCAGGAAGCAGAGATCGTCCGCCGAATCTTCCGGGAGTACCTTTCCGGCAAAGGGGTCGTTACAATCGCCAATAGACTAAATGCGGATGGGATCGTCACCCGGTACGGAAACCAGTGGCACAAGCGGAGCGTGACCTGCGTTCTCCTGAACTACGCCTATACCGGAAACCTGTTGCTGCAGACAACATTCCGGGAAAACCACCTGACAAAACGGAGCCTGCCCAATGATGGCCAGCTCCCCAAATACCACGCAAAGGGTACCCACGAGGCGATCATCAGCATGGAGGATTTCACGGCAGCGCAGGCGGAGATGGAAAAGCGGTCCGCAAAGCACGCCCCCAAAGGAAAGAACTACACTGCCCGATACCCCTTCTCCGGCATGATCGTCTGCGGAAACTGCGGCAAGCATTACCGACGCAAGGTCACGGCCAGCGGTCCGGTCTGGATCTGCAGCACCTTCAACCAGCAGGGCAAAGTCGCCTGCGCATCCAAGCAGATCCCGGAGGCAGAGTTGCTGACCATGACCGCAGATATGGCTCTCAGTGATTTAACGGAAATCTGCGCGGAGAATGGAAACAGGCTGGTATTCCGCTTCCGGGATGGCAGCGAAAGCGTTAAACGATGGAAGGACCGTTCACGGGCAGAGAGCTGGACCCCGGAGATGCGGGAGGCTGCACGACAGAAAGCATTGGAGAGGAGCAGAAAAAATGGCTAACATTACGGTGATCCCGGCAACGAAGGCGCTGCATACGCAGATGCCGATCAACACCCGCAGCAGAAGGCGCGTGGCTGGATACGCGCGGGTCTCTACGGATAGCGAGGAGCAGCTTACTTCCTATGAAGCACAGGTGGATTACTACACCCGCTTTATTCGCTCGAATCCTGATTGGGAGTTTGTGGATGTGTACACGGATGAAGGGATCAGCGCTTTGAACACAAAGCACAGGGACGGCTTCAATCGGATGATCGAGGACGCGCTGGCCGGGAAGATCAACCTGATCGTTACCAAAAGCGTCAGCCGCTTTGCCCGGAATACGGTGGACAGCCTTTCCACCATCCGCCTGCTTAAGGAGCATGGCGTAGAGGTTTTCTTTGAGAAAGAGGCGATCTGGACCTTTGATGGGCGCGGAGAATTATTATTGACCATCATGAGCAGCCTTGCCCAAGAGGAGAGCCGCTCCATTTCCGAAAATGTCACATGGGGCCAGAGGAAGCGCTTCGCGGACGGGAAGGTCACAATGCCGTATTCTTCTTTCCTCGGCTATCGCAAAGGACCGGATGGCCTGCCTGAGATCGTCCCGGAGGAAGCGGCCATCGTCCGGCAGATCTACACGCTTTTCATACAGGGCAAGACGCTCAACTGGATCGCGAAGCACTTGACGGAACAGAGCATCCCGACGCCGCGAGGGAAAGTCAAATGGCAGAGCAGCACAGTTGAGAGCATCCTGACGAACGAGAAGTACAAGGGCTGCGCGATCCTGCAGAAGAAGTTCACGGTGGATTTCCTTTCCAAGAAGATGAAGGTGAACGAGGGTGAGGTCCCGCAATACATAGTGGAACAGAGCCACCCGGCGATTATTGACCCTGACCAGTGGGAAAAGGTGCAGACGGAGATGTCGGTCCGCAAATCCAGAGGGCGGCATCACAACTGCCTGAGCCCATTCTCGGCAAAGATCGTCTGTGGCGATTGCGGGGAATACTACGGCCCCAAGGTATGGCATAGCACCGAAAAGTACCGCCGCGTGATCTGGCAATGCAACGGGAAATTCAAAGGCGAGCATCGCTGCGGCACACCGCATTTGTACGAGGAGGACATCAAGCGCCTGTTCTTGCAGGCCGTAGCAAATCTTACAGAGGCGCGGGAAGTCCTGATGGAAACCTGCCAGATGCTGCTGGATGAATACCTGAATACGGAGAAAATTGATGCAGAGTGCGCTGCGCTGGAGACCGAGCTGGAGATCGTTTCTGAGCTCACGCGGAAGCTGATTGCGGAAAATGCTACCACAGTCATACAGCAGGATGAGTATAATCGGAGATACGATGCGCTGGCTCAGCGATACCGCGATGCCGAGGATAGAGCCCAGCAGCTCCAGAACCAGAAGGTCACCCGGCGCTTTCAGGCTGATGTGATCAAGAGCTTCATGAATGAGATCCGCGCCTTTGATAATTCTCTCCCTGTCCAATACAGTGACCGCTTATGGCTCAACCTGATCGACCGGGTGACGGTTTATGAAGATGGGTGGCTGGTCTTCCGATTCAAAAATGGAACAGAGATCACCGAGACGCTGTAACGCCAGATACGAGTATAGCCCGTGGTGGGGACCGACTGATCCTCATCACGGGCTTTTATCATTGAAACGATTATGGCCGTTTGAAACGTTTGCTTTTCCGGTCAGCGTGCTTGTTTCGGGAAAATACCTTCTTAAAGGAGCTTGATTTTGACGGACGCCTGTATAAATGCACCCGCTCTCAGCAGAAAGCCTTGCAGCAAGCGACTTTTAGGGCAAAAAGAAACGGACCAAACATCGACACGTTGTATCAATGTTTGGTCCAATTATGGTGCGGCAGATGGGACTTGAACCCATACGCTCTCGCACACGCCCCTCAAACGTGCCTGTCTGCCAATTCCAGCACTGCCGCGCTCTGTGCTATTATAGCGTTCTCAAGGAACATTGTCAATCTGTTTTTCAAAATTTATTGTAGGTTTGTTGTAGGTTTGTCAAACATGTTGGACAGAAAAGCTGCGCAGAAAGGCGTTGGGGAGTTATCGTGTAAAGGACGCTTGGGACGGTAATTTGAGTTGCTTTGATGCACGGCGAGCTGTGCGTCAAAGTCGGCAAAGGAGAAGAAACGGTGGGCATCATAGAACCTGCGCTGATCCTCGCGGTGGCTTAAGTTCGTCCTTGCCGTTGTGACGGGGCGTATATGGAAGGAGCAGCTTGTGCAGGATCGCCAATGCAGCAGCCGTCTTATAAATTTTTGGGATGTAACTCTGTTTTCCAAGCACTTTCAAAAAAATGCCGCGAGAATCCCAAAGAAATTCGGAAAACATAAGATTCAGGATGAAAAAGCAGCTTTATCTGTGCTGCGCGGCTCTGCTCCTGCTGCAATGCGCCTGCGCCGCACAGGTTCGACAGGAAAATATTAACGAGCATACGCTCATGCCTGAGGGTGCTTCCGTTGCCGGAGTGAATATATCGCGGGTTCGGTTCGGTTCCGCGCGGTCCTCCATCGCACAGGCGTTGGGCGATCCGGTGTTTACTTTTGTTTTTCCGGAGGAGGAGTTGAAAATCAGCGCAGCGGAACTGGGTATCCGCTATGATATTGACGCAACGCTGACCGCCGTTTGCCATGGCGAAGATTGCCGTTACGTTTCCATGATCGCGGATGAAACCGTGCTTCGGGCAAGACTATCACGAATCGCAGCGAAATACCGTACTGCGGCCGGCGATGCATCCGTTGCGATTGACCGGAGCAGCGGCCAGCTGTTTCAATACACGCCCGAAACGGTCGGCCGGGAGGTGGCGCTGGATGCACTGACCGATCGCATCCATCAGGCCATGCAAGCCGGAGAATTCCGCGTCACGGTTCCCTGCACCACGATTGCGCCTGAGGTGACGGTTGTCGACATTCAGAAGACGAGACAGCCTGTGGCGAGCTTTACTACGTCATTTTCAAGCTATCCGCAGAACAATGCTAATCGAATCTTCAACATCAAAAAAGCGGCGAAAGCGATACACGGAATAACGCTTGCCCCGGGCGAGCAGTTTGACTGCAACGCAGCGCTCGGCGACCGAAACGCCGAAAACGGCTGGCGTGAAGCTGCGGGTATTCGCAACGGCGCCTATGTCAACGAATACGGCGGAGGCGTATGCCAGGTTTCTTCCACGCTCTTCAATGCTGTTATGATGGCAGATCTTACGGTTACGGAACGCTCGCCGCACTCCTGGCCCATGGGATACATTGGCATTGGCAGGGATGCAACCATCAGCACGGGCGGAAAAAACTTTCGCTTTGTCAATTCGACAGAATCCGATATTGTCATTGGCGCGCATGTAGACGAGAGCAAAATGACCCTCACCTGCACCATCTACGGCACTCCGCTTCCAGACGGACAGAAGATCAAAATCCGTTCCGAGCAAACAGGAAGTCTTGAGGATGCCGCAGAGGAACTCGTGCTTGACGAAAGCCTGCCATACAATACGCGCATCGTTGAGCGCAAAGCCCGCCGAGGCAAGACCTCGAGAACCTATAAAGAGTACTATGACGCCGCAGGAGAGTTCATCCGCCGCGTTACCGTTTATGAGGACACCTACCGCTCCATTCCTGCCCGCGTACTCGTGTCCACGGACATATATTATTCATAGAAACTTCCTTTTTTAAATAGCGCAAAAGGAGTATAATGGAAACAATTAAGATGTTTCGAGGAGGCTGCTCCATGCGCAATCTAACCCTGCTGACCGACCTGTACCAGCTCACCATGATGTATGGGTATTTTAAAAACGGCATGACCGAAAACGAAGGCGTGTTCGACCTTTTTTTTCGGCCGCGCAGCGATATCACCTATACCGTCACTGCGGGCCTGGAAAGCGTCATCCAATACATCAATCATCTTTGCTTTTCTGAAGAAGACATCGCCTACCTGCGCTCGCTGAAGCTCTTTGATGAGGACTTTCTTGCGTATCTGGAAAGTCTCCGGTTTACAGGCGATATTTACGCCATGCCAGAGGGCACAGTGGCTTTCCCGTTTGAACCGCTTTTGCGGGTTCGCGCGCCCATCGCGCAGGCGCAGCTGATTGAAACCGCGCTTTTAACCTTTATGAACCATCAGACGCTGATTGCTACAAAGGCGAGCCGCGTCTGCTATGCCGCCAGAGGCGACGCCGTACTGGAATTCGGTTTGCGCCGCGCTCAGGGTGCGGATGCCGGCATTTACGGGGCGCGCGCCGCGGTGATCGGCGGCTGCACTTCCACAAGCAACGTCCTCGCCGGAAAGATGTTCGATATCAAGGTTAGCGGCACGCATGCACACAGTTGGGTGATGAGCTTTCCGGACGAGATCTCCGCTTTTCGGGCCTATGCAAAGATTTTCCCGGACACCTGCCTGCTGCTGGTGGATACCTATGACACGCTCCGCAGCGGCGTTCCCAACGCTATCACCGTATTCCGCGAGCTGAAGGCGCAGGGACACACCCCTATGGGCATCCGTCTGGACAGCGGCGATCTGGCCTATCTCAGCAAGTGCGCCCGGAAAATGCTGGATGATGCAGGCTTCCCCGAGGTTAAAATCTGCGCTTCCAGCGATCTTGATGAAACCGTTATCCGCGACCTCAAGATGCAGGGCTGCCGCATTGACCTGTGGGGCGTCGGCACAAAGCTCATCACCAGCGCGGACAATCCTGCGCTGGGGGGCGTTTACAAGATGTCCGCTGAAATCGTGGGCGGCGAGCTCGTGCCCAAGATCAAGCTCTCCGATAATCCGGCAAAGATTACAAATCCCGGCGTCAAAACCGTGTTCCGGCTTTATGGAAAAGCAGACAACATGGCCATTGCCGATCTTATCGCATGCGACGGCGAGGTCATCGACACGAGCAGGCCGCTGCGGATCTATCATCCGGAACAGACCTATAAGAATATGCTGGTGAACGATTTCTATGTCAAGGAGCTGCTGATCCCCGTGTTCCTGTCCGGAAAGCAGGTGTATCATTCCCCGTCCGTCATGGAAATCCAGCAGTTTGCGAAGGAGAGCCTTGCCACTATGTGGGATGAATACAAACGTCCCATGCAGCCGCACATCTATAAGGTCGACCTTTCCGATCAGCTGTATGACCTCAAAAAGCGTCTGATGGCACGATATTCGGAGGTGCGTTCCTGATGAAGCAGCGCAGCTTACCGTTCGTCCTTTGCATCTGTCTGCTTTTCTGCGCCGTCTGGGCGGTCGGCTGCATATCCGTCAATCCGGAGATTTCCGGCACGCCGACGCCCTCCTCCTCCCCTACCCCGCTGCCCGAACCCTTTGCGCCCGAGCTGACCAGCGAGCCCCTGCCCACGGACGCGCTCGGCAAGGTGATTGAGACGGCGGATCATTATTACCACTATCTGTCCTTTGGGGATGTGCGCATCTATGAGTATGATACCGGTACTTTTATGGACGGGATCTGCGTCAACGCTTTCCCTCAGCCGCTGGACGGCGTTCTCAACATCGTTTACTACAATGGGGACGGCAAGATCTGCGGCATTGGACAGATTCACAACGCGGAGGGCAGCACGGTGCTTCAAACCGGCAGCAATGCAGTCTATGCTGAAATCAGCACTGACATCAGTGTGCTCGATATGGACTTTGTGCTGGAAATTGCTACACCCTTTGCGCCCGTCGAAGCGGCGACCGAAACGGAATAACCGGCTGCTGTGCAATGCTCCCCAGCGGAATGGCGATTGCACGGCGTCTTTTATTTGTCAATGTGTAGCGATTTTGATTGGCTTCTTTGCGGCCCCGTATTCTGCTGCATTACCGCAGGAAACATGGATGTTTTTTGAGATTTCTCCGAAAAGCGCCTTGTCCCCTGCATATTGCCAACGTTGTGTAAAAAGCGCACCGGATTTCCAAAATAAGGAAAACCCGTGCGCTTTATCGTCTTTTGGCCTGAACCTGGTTTTGGACAGGAATGCGCGTCTATTCAAGAAAGTCTTTCAGGCGCTTGCTGCGGCTGGGATGGCGGAGCTTACGCAGGGCCTTGGCCTCAATCTGGCGGATGCGCTCGCGCGTGACGTTGAACTCCTTGCCGACCTCTTCCAGCGTTCTGGCCTTGCCGTCGTCCAGGCCATAGCGCAGGCGGAGCACCTTGGCCTCGCGCGGCGTCAGAGAATTCAGTACGTCCATAAGCTGCTCCTTGAGCAGCGTTACGGCAACCGCCTCCGCCGGCGCGGGCGCGTCGTCATCGGGTATAAAGTCGCCGAGGTGGCTGTCGTCCTCCTCGCCGATGGGTGTTTCCAGAGAGACAGGCTCCTGCGCGATTTTGATAATCTCGCGAACCTTGTCCTCTGAAATGCCCATTTCCTTCGCAATTTCATCGGGGCGTGGGTCGCGGCCATATTCCTGCACAAGCTGGCGGTTTACGCGGATCAGCTTATTGATCGTCTCCACCATATGCACGGGGATTCGGATCGTCCGGGCCTGATCCGCAATAGCGCGGGTGATGGCCTGACGAATCCACCAGGTTGCATAGGTGGAAAACTTATAGCCCTTGCGGTAGTCAAATTTTTCCACCGCCTTGATCAGGCCGAGATTGCCCTCCTGTATCAGATCGAGGAACAGCATACCGCGGCCGACATAGCGCTTTGCGATGGACACCACAAGGCGAAGGTTCGCCTCCGCCAGCTGATGCTTGGCCTCCGGATCGCCCTCGGCCATGCGCTGCGCGATTTCGACCTCCTCCGTGGCGCTCAGGAGCGGCACCTTGCCGATCTCCTTCAAATACATGCGTACGGGATCGTCGATATTGATGCCCTCGGTGGAGGCCAGCACCGTCTCAAGCTCGGCGATTTCCTCATTGATGTCCTCGGGAATTTCAACCTCCTCGACAACGTCAATGTTGAGTTCTTCAATATGATCGTAAAGCCGCTCAACCTGCTCCTGATCCAGCTCCAGCTCCTCCAGCGCATCCATAATCTCCTTATAGGTCAGGACGCCCTTTGTTTTGCCGGTTTCGAGGAGCTCGTTGATTTTCTGCGCACGAGCTTCTTTGCTGCGCTGTTGTTCCAACTTCCTCCACTCCTTTCACTCAGCCGCGCAATTCACGGTTCAGTCTTTGTATCTCGAGCATAATTTCCTGCTTCTGCTGCACGGTTTTTGTGGAATCCGCCAGCTGTACGCCAAGGCGCTCCAGCTCCGCTTCTGTCTCGATTCGCCGAATCCTGCGGATACAGTCAGAAACCACTTTTTCGGGGTCGTCGCCGGGCAGGTCCTTGCCCAGCACGGCGGCGATAATTTCCGCTTCTTCCGGCGGCATGGCGCTCATCATCCTTGCACAGTTGGGCTCAGTTTCCTGCGCGTATGCCGCAATAATCTCCGCGGCAAATTTCTGGTACGCCTGCACGGAAAACAACTCCGCCGCGCCTTGCTCCACGGCCTTGAGCGTTGCCCCCCGCGATTGCAGCATGGTATGCAGCAAGGTGGATTCTGCCCGTGTTCTGGCCGTTTCCTCGATAGTTTGGGCCTCTCTGATATTGTTCCAAGTGCCGTTCGGTCTATACGGCGGGCGTTCCCTTGGCACTTTGCCGGTTTTTGCCTGCGAAATCAAGGCGTCCACCGGATAGCCGGTTTTCTGTGACAGGCGGTTGAAATATCGCCCCTGCTCCACCGGCTGCAGTCCTGAGATAAAGGCGCAGGCCGCAATCGCATAGCGTTCCCGACCGTTCTCCTCGCTTAAATCGTAATCCCGGGCCATGCTCTCGAGCTTGAAAGCGTTCAGGGACAATGCCTCGTCCTTCAGCGCGTCAAAGGCATCCTTGCCGCGATTTCTTATAAATTCGTCCGGGTCCATGGCGTCCGGAAACACGATCACGCGCACGTCAAGCCCCTCGCCCGTCAGGATATCCAGACCGCGGATTGTGGCGTTCTGCCCCGCCGCATCCCCGTCATATGCGATGTATACCCTGGATACGTAGCGCTTCAGCAGCCGCGCCTGCTGGATGGTCAGCGCTGTGCCAAGGCTTGCTACAGCGTTGGTCACCCCTGCCTCGTAAAGGCCGATCACATCGGTATAGCCCTCTACGATGACCAGATCCTCCACGCGCCTGCCCTTTTGCAGATGCAGTCCATAGAGGTTGTTGCGCTTGTTGTAAATTGGCGTGTCTCCGGTATTGATGTATTTTGGCTTATCGTCGTTCATCACGCGCGCGCCAAAGCCGAGCACACGACCGTTTACGCCAACGATGGGGAAAATCACCCGCCCTCGGTAGGCATCGTACACGCTGCCCTTCTGGGGATTGCGCACGAGCAGTCCGGCATCGAGAAGCTCCTGCTCCGTAAAGCCCTGCGCCAGCAGGTGGTTTTTAAGATGATCCCAGCCCTCCTGCGCAAAGCCGATGCCAAAGCGTTTGACCGCCTCTGCGCTGATACCGCGCTGCGCCAGATACTGTCTCCCGGGAAGGCCCTCCTCGCCGAGAAAGGTCTGCATATAGAAGCGCGCGGCCTGCTTGCAGGCTTCGTACAGGCGTTCTTTATAGGCACGCTCACGCTGCAATGCGGCGTCGTCCGTATTTTCCGGCAGAGTCATGCCCGCGCGCTGCGCAAGCAGTTGTACGGCCTCAACAAAGCTCAGACGCTCCATCTGCATTACAAACTGGATCACCGTGCCGCCTGCATGGCAGCCGAAGCAGTAAAACATCTGCTTGTCCGGCGAAACGGAAAACGAAGCCGTTTTTTCACCATGCAAGGGACAAAGGCCCCAGAGCCTTCTTCCCTTTGGCTTCAGTTCCACATAGGAGGAAACGACGGAAACAATATCATTCTTTGCGATCAGCTCGTCCAGCCAGGCATCGGGGAAAGCCACCCGCATCCGTCCTTTCCGAAAAAAATCACTCTCTAGGTATTCGACGCGATGCGCCCATTTCCTGCATCAGTTCCACGATTTTGGTACAAACAGCCGCTCATACTCCATAACAGCATAGTTGTCCGTCATGCATGCGATATAGTCCGCCACAGCGCGTTCGCTGCCATCCTCCTCAGCAAATCGGAGAAACTCCGGAGGCAACGACTCCATATGTGAAAGATAATAGCGATACAACTCTTCCACAACGCGCTTAGCCTTGCTCTCCTCCCGTTTTGCTATGGGATTTCGGTATACGCGCGCAAACATGAAACTGCGAAGCGCGTCAAACTGTTCGAGCGCCTGCGCGGACATGCGGATATAGGGCTTATCGAAGCTCTGCTCCACGATATCGAGAATCATGGTGTTGATGCGCTTTCCGTGGCTGTCGCCAAAGGCTTCCACGCAGGCCGCCGGCAAATCCTCCTCGCGCAGAATGTCCGCGCGGATGGAATCGTCAATGTCGTGGTTGATATAGGCAATCCGGTCGGCAAAGGAGACCACCGCGCCCTCCAGCGTCGCGGGTGTGCCGCTTTTTTTGTGGTTCAGAATTCCATCGCGTACCTCGAAGGTCAGATTCAATCCTTCGCCACCGTTTTCCAGCCGCTCCACCACGCGGAGGCTCTGCACATTGTGTTCAAAGCCGCCCGGAATGAGCTGGTTCAGCATGTCCTCTCCGGAATGACCAAAGGGCGTATGTCCCAAATCGTGCCCCATGGCAATGGCTTCGGTCAGATCCTCGTTCAGACGAAGTGCGCGGGAGATGGTGCGTGCAATCTGTGAAACTTCAAGGGTATGCGTCAGCCGTGTACGGTAATGGTCTCCCTGCGGAGAGAGGAACACCTGCGTCTTATGCTTGAGCCTGCGGAAGGATTTACAATGCAGGATGCGGTCCCGATCGCGTATGAACTCCGTACGCAGTGTACAGGGGATCACCGGTTTCTCCCTTCCTCTGGACCGCGCAGAAAGCGCTGCATAGCGCGACAAGGTTTTTTGCTCCAACTGTTCCACATATTCTCTACCGTTCACAGCAATTCCTCCGTTGCTTATCGTTTTGGCTGCCGAACGCTTGCTTGAAAAGCCTTTTTGCAGGTTCCCTGCAAGGCTTCTTTTGCCCTATATTCTTTTTAATACACCATAATCCCGCCAATTCCTGCCTCCAATAAAAAAACAGCCCGAAAAATGGGCTGCAAGCCCTGCAAAACCTCCGTGGCAGGGGCCGCGATCCTTTTTAAGCGGATTTGGGCTTCGACGATTCATGGAAGCCTCCTGGGCTTTGCGCTTTGCGAGCTTTCCGCACGGGCGGCGGTCCGCAGGCCGGCAAAAGGCCAGGGCGGAAAAGTGCAAAAAAGCGGCCAAAGGCCGCTTGAGATTGTCGAAAAACCCCGGGGTTGATAAGGGGCCGCAGCCCCTTATGTTCCATCCGGCTCTGACGACAAGTGCGTCAGAACGGAGGAAAACCCAGAGGTTTTCGTACGTTGCAGGTTTTGCCGTCCGGGAGCGAATGCGAGAGGCAAAACCTGTGAAAGCTCGAAAAAGTGGCGTTCAGCCACTTTTTCGACAATCTGAAGCGGCCAAAGGCCGCTTTTTTGAAACCCTGATCGTCGGAAAACCCGGAAGTATTTACGGTTCCTCTCCGTTTTCATCACAGCAGCCGCATTCGCAGTCACAGTCACAGATGTTGATGGAAACGGGCTCGTTGCAACTGGGGCAGATGAGACCTTCTTCGGCATCCAGCATTTCCTCATCAAAGTAAATCGTCTCGCCACAGGAAGGACACACAACCTCAAGGAAGCCGTCCTCATCGAACGCATCCTCCTCATCGTCGTCAGAAAACAGGGATTCGTCAATCTGATCGATCTCGTCATACAGATGGTCGATGCAGCCGGAGAGATCGTCCAGCGATTCATCCTGCTCCTCCAGCTCCTCGGCAATCGCGCTCAACACATCAATAATGCCGCGCAGGAGCTTGCCCTGCTTCTCGTCCTCAATGCCGAGCCCATCGGCAAGCCCGTCCAGGTACGCCACCTTTTCGGAAATATAACTCATAATCGATAACCTCCTGTCGTTGTCCGCCGGTTTTCAGTATGGGTCAGCAGCGCTCCATGTATTCGCCCGTGCGGGTATCGACGCGAACCCGATCGCCCTCGTTAACAAAGAGGGGTACATTGACCTGATAACCGGTTTCCAGGGTTGCCGGCTTGGTCGTACCGGTGGCCGTATCGCCGCGGACGCCGGGTTCGGTTGCGGTGACGGTCAGTTCAACAAAGTTCGGCGCTTCCACGGAGAAGGGATTGCCCTTGAAAAAACGCACTTTCACGTTTTCATTCTCGACGATAAAGTTGATCGCATCCTCCACCTGGCTGTGGTTCAGCGGAAGCTGCTCGTAGGTTTCAACGTCCATAAAGTAATACAACTCACCATCGGAATAGAGATACTGCATTTCCTTGGTTTCAATGTGCGCCTTCGGATACTTGTCCGTCGGGCTGAAGGTGCGCTCAAGCACTGCGCCGGTCATGACGTTCTTGAGACGCGTGCGTACAAAAGCCGCGCCCTTGCCGGGCTTTACATGCTGAAAATCCGCAATGGACCAGACCTGACCGTCAATCTCAACGGTAACGCCCTTGCGAAAGTCGCCTGCCATAATCATAGTTCAGTTTCCTCCCACTCTGTAAAGTACATGTTTGTTATGAAATCATCAGCAGTTCCTTTGGGGAACCGACAAGATTGATTTTTCCGTTTTCCGTGACGACACAGCAATCCTCAATGCGCACGCCATAGTTTCCCTCGAGATAAATCCCGGGTTCAATGGTTATGGTCATACCCGGCTCCAGGATGTCATGGCTTGTCATTGCCGCGCGGGGCGCTTCGTGAATTTCGAGGCCGAAGCCGTGTCCGAGCCCGTGGCCAAAGTGCTCGCCATATCCCTGGGATGCGATATAATCCCGGGCAACGGCATCCACTTCTCTGCCGCCGATTCCCGCCTTTACGGCGGCAAGCGCGCGCTGCTGCGCCTCAAGGACGATGTCGTAAACGCGCCTTGCAGCATCGTCCACCTCGATCACGCCAAAGGTGCGGGTCATATCGGAATGGTAGCCGTCAATCGTACAGCCAAAGTCCACCACAACAAGATCGCCCCTTTGCAGGCGGCGTTCCCCCGGCACCGCATGGCACATGGCGCCGTTCGGACCCGATCCTACAATGGGATCAAAGGAGGGCCCCTCGCTGCCCAGTATTCCCGAAATATAGTTGAGCTCCGCAACCACCTGCCGCTCGGTCATGCCGCTGTGGATGGTTTGCAAAAGTTTTTCATAGGCGGCGTCCGCAATGGATTGCGCTTTTCTAAGACTTTCGATTTCCTCCGGGGTTTTAATGCGGCGCAGGCGCGCAATTTCATCGGAGAACGGAACAAACTCCACCGGCATGGCGCGGTACTCCTGAAATTCTGCCACCGTCATATGGAGCTGCTCAAAGCCGCAGCGCCGGCAACGGTTCCGCGCGAGCGCTTCTTGTATGCGATCTCTGAGGGTTTCAGGGCGAATCTCGCAGAGAGCAAAATCTGGCGACTGCTCTTTTGCCTGGATAGTGTAGCGGAAGTCCGTAAACAGGATGCACTCCCGCTCCGTTACAAGCGTGACGGCATCGCTGCTGGTAAAGCCCGACACATAGCGTATATTGACGCCGCTTGTCAGAAGGACTGCATCCAGCCCCGCTTCCGCAGCGGCAGCGCGCAGGCGTTCCACTCGACGCTTCATTCCATCAATCTCCATACACTTACCAGTTTATCACACCGATTGCCGCTCTACAAGGGTTATTTGTGATAGAGCCGGTTGCTCTCATATTGCGGCTCGCAGGTGATGTTAATACCAAGCCTGCGGTAAACATCCAGATCCACGCGGGAAAGGATAACGCTGGAATGCGCCTCGCAGCCGGACAGCTTTGGAAGCTGACGAAGGGCCAGCGCAGCCGTCGGATTGGTGGCGGCGCAGATGGACAGCGCAATGAGGATTTCATCGCTGTGCAGTCTTGGATTATTGTTGCCCAGATGCTTCACTTTCAAATCCTGAATCGGTTGAATTACGATGGGTGAGATCAGATCGATCTCCTGATGGATGCCGCCAAAGGCCTTGAGCGCGTTAAGCAACGCGCCCGCAGCAGCGCCCAGCATCCCGGAGGTTTTCCCGGTAATCATCCGGTCGTCGTGCAGTTGGATGGCCATGGCGGGTTCGCCGCCCGTGGCATTGGACTTGTCCAGCGCAGCGGCCACAACAGGCCGGTCCGCTGCGGAAACACCGCAGGTATTCATGAGGAACTCGGCCTTGATCTCCTGATCCTCGGAAAGCACCCCGCGCTTGCAGCCGCACAGCGCGGAATAATACCGGCGAATGATCTCCTGCTTCGCTGCGGCGGAAACCGCCTCGTCGTCAAAGATGCAGTATCCCGCCATGTTCACGCCCATGTCCGTCGGAGAACGGTAAGGCGAGGCGCCGGAGATGCGCTCGAAGATAACGTTCAGCACCGGGAAAGACTCCACATCCCGGTTATAATTGACGGTCGTGACCCCATACGCCTCCAGATGGAAGGGATCGATCATGTTCACATCGTCAAGATCCGTCGTTGCCGCCTCATAGGCCAGATTGACCGGATGCTTCAGGGGCAGGTTCCAGATTGGGAAGGTTTCAAACTTTGCATATCCCGCATGAACGCCGCGCTTATGCTCATGATAGAGCTGGGACAGGCACACGGCCAGTTTCCCGCTGCCCGGTCCCGGCGCAGTCACGACCACAAGGGGCCTTGTTGTTTCGATATAATCGTTTTTGCCAAAGCCGTCGTCGCTGACGATGAGCGGAATATTGCCGGGATACCCATGGATGGGATAATGACGGTAGACGCGGATGCCGAGGCGCTCGAGTCTCTGCGCAAAGGCGTCCGCAGCGGTCTGCCCACTGTAGCGCGTGATGACCACGCCGCCCACCAGAAGCTCTTTTGAACGGAATGCGTCGATCAGCCGCAAAACCTCATTGTCGTAGGCAATATCCAGATCGTTGCGCACCTTATTCTTTTCGATATCTCCGGCGTGGATCGCCAGGATGATCTCCGCATCATCCTTCAACGCCTGAAGCATATTTACTTTGCTGTCCGGCAAAAATCCCGGCAGCACACGGGAGGCATGATAATCGTCAAACAGCTTTCCGCCGAATTCAAGATAGAGTTTGTCCCCAAATTGCGCAATTCTCGCGCGGATGTTTTCCGACTGCATCCGCACATATTTGTCATTATCAAATCCGATTTTATCCATGTAGTTTAGTATACACCCGATACTATATCATTTCAAGCGCGCTGTTGAGCTTGCCAAGAGCCTTTTTTTCAATGCGGGAGACATACGATCTCGAAATGCCAAGAATATTGGAAATCTCCTTTTGCGACATGCGTTGCGTGCCAAACAGGCCAAAGCGCATACGGACAACCATGGCTTCCCGCTGGGTGAGCGACTTTTGCATGGCACAAAGAATGCGCTCTGCGTCGAGCCGCTGCCGCACGGTATCAAAGATCAGGTCGGGATCCGTTCCTAAAATTTCTGCAATGGAGATGTTGTTTCCATCACTGTCCTGACCGATGGGTTCCGCAATGGAAACCTCCGATACCTGTTTGCGTTCAAGGCGGATGCTCATCAGGATTTCGTTTTCAATACATCGGCTTGCATAGGACGAAAGCGCGACGCCCCGCTCCGCGTTATAAGTTGAAACGGCCTTGATGAGCCCGATAGTACCGATGGAAATGATGTCGTCCGCATCGCGCCCCATGCGCACATATTTTTTTGCGATGTGCGCAACAAGGCGCAGGTTGTGCGTGATGAGTTTTTCCCGCGCCTCCTCGGAACCCTCAGCCAGAGCGGTAAGATAGTTTTCTTCCTCTTTTGGTGAAAGCGGCTCCGGAAAAGAACCGCCGCTTCCCACATAGCCGGCAAGCAGAAGCAGATCCTGAAGCAGCTGAAGCAGCATATCATCCCTCCAAATTCACGCTGCTTAACGATATGCCGTTGGCGCATTGTCCTATTCGACAAAAAATGCTCCTGCTGTTTTCTGCTCAATAAAAAGGACGCGGCGTAAAACCACGTCCGGTGCAGCTTTCTCTCTCCGAAGATCCGCTCAGTTCCAGAACTGCTGGTACTGCATCACGTTGGCCTGATGCTCCTCATAGGTCTTTGCAAAGACCAGCTCCGCGCTCTCTTTAAGATTGCCGTTGCAGAAATAGAGATACTGTTCGGAAAGGAACTCCTCGTTGGGATACAGCGCGGCCTCGATGGCGGCCTTGCCGGGGTTGCTGATGGGACCTACCGGAAGCCCCCTGTTCAGATAGGTGTTGTAGGGCGATTCCGTGGCAAGCTCGCTCTCGGTAAAGGTATATTTCTTTACGTTCAGCACATAGGACAGGCTTGCGCAGGATTGCAACGGCATGTCGCTCTTGAGACGATTGTGAAATACGGCCGAAACCTTTGCAAAATCGCTGTCCACCTGCGCCTCGCGCTCAATCAGCGAGGCCAGTGTAATCACCTGGTCCATAGTCATGCCAAGTTCGCCGGCACGGGCAGCGTATTCATCGCTGTAAATCTCATTAAAGCGATTCAGCATGCGGATGATAATGCTGTCCACGCTGGAATCCACAAAGGCTTCGTAGGTATCCGGAAACAGATACCCCTCCAGCACGAAGCGCCGGTTGCCGCCGTTTTCCGCAATATTGGAAATGAAAGCGAAGGTCTCAAAGCTTGCGCCGCTGACACAGACGTCAAAAAGCTCCTTCTCGTTTTCTATGAGCCCCTTTTCGATCAGTACGCGCGCAATATCCGCAATGGTATAGCCCTCGGGAATGGTAAACTTCACCGTAGATTTGGGCGGATTGCCCTCGCAGATGATGTCCACGATCTGCTTAAGCGTCATATTGCGCGAGAGAATATAGGTTCCGGCCTGCATTTTGTTGGCCTTTCCAACAAAATCCACATAGACCTTGAACACCGCCGTATTCGGAATGAGCCCCTCCTCATCCTCGCCACGGGCATTGTAAAGGATTCGGGCGATGGTGCTTGCCGACGAGGACTTGGGAATCACCACCTCAATGGGTGTGGCATCGTTGATATCGACCGGGTTGATGAAATTTGAAAGCACATAGTTAACAGTAAACCGTGCAACGAAAAAAACGGCAACGGCGCTCACCAGAAGAACCACGGCAGGCCGCACCGTGCGCCAGATTTGGCGGCGGCGGCGCTGCGCTCTTGTTGGTTTTTTCTTTCCCTTCAGCTCCATATGCTTAGTATACCAAGTCACACCCTTCGGTGCAAGTCAGGCTTCCAGCGCGCCGAGGTCGATTTCGATCGCTTCGGCAAGAATCTTGTAGACGTCGGCAAGCATCCGGCTGATCTGATATTCAGCGATCAAAAATGCGGAAGCATTCTGATCAAACTGGAGCACTTCGCCAATCTTCTGCATTTTCTGCATGAGCGCATCGTCCGGCTTTCCCTGCATGGAAGCCGCCTGCGCCTGCAGCTGCAGACGATGGTATTCGTCCAGCAGGTTCTTTGTCGTATCGTTTTCCCTCACCTGCTCGCGAAGATTGTGATAGTTTTTGTACTCCGCGCTGTTCTTGAGCTCTGCGGCGAGCTGCCGCGCCGTATCATAAACCATACGCTTCCCCTCCCGGAACGCTCAAATCTCCTGAATGATCGGCAACAGCATCGGCGTACGCTTGGTTTTGCTCTTCAAATGGGACTTGAGCCGCGTACGAATGCTGTTTTTGATGTTGGCATAGTCCGATTTGTGCGCGCCTTCAAAGCGGCGCGCCTCCTCGGTCAGCAGCGCAACCGTTTCCGCAATCAGCTCCTCCGACTCGCGCATATAGACAAAGCCCCGCGAAATGATCTGCGGTTCGCACAAAAGCCGCCCCGTCTCCACATCGATGGTGATGAGCGCTACAACAAGCCCATCCTGCGAAAGGAGCTTGCGGTCGCGCAGGACAATATCGTCGATATCCCCGATGCCGTCCACCATAACGCTGCCGGAGGGCACGGAAGCGCTGATTTTGCCGCGCTTGACGGTAAGTTCAATGACGTCGCCGCACTCGGCGCGGAACACATTCTCCGCGGGAATGCCCATCTCCTCAGCCAGCTTGCCATGCATAAACAGGTGGCGGTATTCTCCATGCACGGGGATGAAAAACTTGGGCTTTGTCAGCTGCATCATCAGCCGCAGCTCCTCGCGGCAGGCATGTCCGGAAACGTGGACGTCCGCCATCTGATCGTACACCACCATGGCGCCGCGCTGGTAAAGCTGATTGATGACGCGGGAAACGCCCTTTTCATTCCCCGGTATGGCAGAGGCAGAGATGATCACAAGGTCGCCCTCTCCCACATTCAGCCGGTGCGAAGAGGTGGCCATGCGGAACAGGCCGCTCATGGGCTCACCCTGGCTGCCGGTGGTCATCACGCAGATCTGGTCGTCCCGGAAGCGCTTGAGCTGATCCACCGTGACCACACGATCCGCCGGAATTTTCAGATAGCCCAGCTTCATCGCAATCTGCACGACCTGCTCCATGCTTCGGCCCTGAAAACACAGAACCCTGCCATGCCGGATGGCCACGTCCGCAATCTGCTGGATACGGTATACGTTTGAGGCAAAGGAGGCCACGATGACGCGGCCCTCCGCAATATCGAAGTAATGCTCAAAGGTCGCGCCGATTTCATGCTCCGACTGGGTATAGCCGCCGCGCTCGATATTTGTGCTGTCCGACAGCAGCGCCAGCACGCCGCGGGAGCCGTAATAGGCAAAACGGTTGATGTCGATGGGCTCGCCGTCGATGGGCGTGAAATCCACTTTAAAGTCGCCCGTGTGGATGACCGTGCCGATGGGCGTTGTAATGGCAAGCGCCACGGCGCCCGCAATGGAATGGCCGGTCTTGATAAACTCGACTTTGAAGCAGCCCAGCTCTACCTTATCCCCCGGCTTCACGGTGCGCAGGGTCCTGCCTCTGACGCGCATCTCCTCCAGTTTGTGCTCGATCAGCGCAATGGTAAACGCCGTTCCATAGACTGGCACGTTGAATTCGCGCAGCGCGTAGGGCAGCGCGCCGATATGATCCTCATGTCCATGCGTGATGAGAAAGCCGCGGAAGCGATCCGCATTCTCGCGCAGATAGGTCATATCGGGAATCACAATGTCGATGCCCGGCATGTCTTCATCCGGAAAGATCAGGCCGCAGTCCACAACGATGATGTCGTTGTTGTACTCGAGCAGCGTCATGTTCTTTCCGATCTCGCCGACGCCGCCGAGCGGAATGATTTTCAGTTTGTTTGCCATAGTTTCCTTTCCTGGTTATCCTCCATAGAAGAAAGCGTTGCCGCCGATGGTATCATAGTACACCCGATCTCCCCAGGTCGTACCGCTTTTGGCGGAGCGGAAGAAGAACACATCCTCCGGCAAAACGGTCTTTCCGCCGTTAAAGATGTCGTCCGCGAATTCGACGATCTTGTCCGGCGCGGTCGTCGTTTCAAATTTGGAGCCGGTCACGACGGTAAACTGGCTCTTTCGATATACCTCCGTGGAGATCGAGGTTTTTCTGCCGCCGAACTTCGACGACAGGCAGCGGTTATAGATGACGTTTAGAACGGCCTTATAGCCGTCATTGCTTCCGGTTTCAAAGTAGGCCACGCGCGCCGCAAGCTCCAGCTCCTCATAGGAATACTCGCCGGAAATATCCAGCCCCGGGTCTTTGCCCGGCGTTTCCGTGGGCCTCGGCGTTTGGGTAATCACGGGCGTTGGTTCCGGCGTAGCGGCGGGCGTTTGCGTTGCCGTGCTTTCCGGCGTGGCTGCAGGCTTCGCCGTGGGCTTCACAGTAGCAGTGGGCCTGGCCGTGGGCTTTGGCGTGGCGTTGGGTTTTGCCGCGGGCTTTGCGGTCGGCCTGGCTGTTGCCGAAGGCTCAGGCGCAGGACTTGCCGTGGGCTCCGCCGTGGGCGTTGCGCTGGGCGTGGGAGACGCAGGGGCGGTCGGAGACGCCGTGGGCTCTGCAAGCTCCATTACAAGAGCCGCCGGCGTGGGCGCAAGCGCCAGAAGCCGTATCTGCTGCGCTTGCGCAGCGTCTGCCGTTTCTGCCAGCACCACGCCTCCGCAGCCGCACAGCAGAAGCGCCGCCGCACAGCCTGCCAGAGCAAGGCCATGCCGCGCGAAGCGTTGGAGTTTGTCAGAGAATGTACCGGTGGATGTCTTCATCCGTAAACTCATCCTTTAAGCGTTCTGTCACATAGGCCGCATCCACCACCATATCGATGACCGGATGCTGGCCGTTTGCGTTGAACGAAATATCGTCGAGCAGGTTCTCGAGCACCGTGTGCAAGCGTCTTGCGCCGATGTTCTCCGTGCTCTCGTTGGCAAGATACGCATAGCGCGCAATCTCGGACAGCGCATCGTCGGTAAAGGTCAGCTTGACATTATCTGCCGAAAGAAGCGCCGCATACTGCTTGGTCACCGCGTTCTCCGGCTGCGTCAGGATGGACTTGAAATCCTCCTGCGTCAGATCGTTCAGCTTCACGCGGATGGGAAAACGGCCCTGAAGCTCCGGAATCAGATCCGTCACCTTTGCCATATGGAATGCGCCCGCAGCGATAAAGAGCATATAGTCGGTCTTGACCGGGCCGTACTTGGTCATGACAGTGGAGCCCTCCACGATGGGCAGAATATCGCGCTGTACGCCCTCGCGGGAAACGTCCGGACCGCCGACGTTGCCGGTGACGGCGATCTTGTCGATCTCATCGATAAAGATGATACCGTCCTGCTCCGCGCGCTCAATGGCCTCGCGGGTCACGTCGTCCATATCGATTCGCTTTTCGGACTCCTGCTGCACGAGAATCCGCCGCGCCTCGCTCACGGGCAGCTTGCGGCGCTTTGTCTTTTTCGGCAGCATGCCGCCGAACATTTCGCCAAGGTTCAGGTCGATGCCTGCGGCAAGCATGGCGTCGCTTCCGGGGTTTCGCTCCTCCACCTCGATTTCGACGGGCGTGTTTTCGTGCCGCCCGGCGCGCAGCTCTGCGAGGACGCGCTCCCGCTCGGTGTAACGGCGCTGCTTCTCCTCCTCGGAGGGTTCCGGCTCCTGCTCGTTCTGCGCCGCGCCCAGCAGAAGCTGCAGGGGATTCGCCGTTGCCTTGCGCTGCTTTTTCGTATAGGGGAGCAGCAGATCAACCAGCTCCTGCTCCACCGCAGCCTCCGCCACAAGACGGACATCCTCCATTTTCCTGGCCTTGCAGATGCGGATTGCAGCTTCCACAAGATCACGAATCATGGATTCAACGTCGCGGCCCACATAGCCTACCTCGGTAAACTTTGTGGCCTCCACCTTGACAAAGGGCGCGTCCACCAGCTTTGCGAGACGCCTGGCAATCTCCGTCTTTCCAACGCCAGTGGGCCCCATCATGATGATATTCTTCGGCGTAATCTCCTCCCGGAGCGCCTCGGGCAGACAGCTTCTGCGATAGCGGTTGCGCAAGGCGACCGCCACCGCCCGCTTGGCCTTGTCCTGCCCGACGATATAGCGATCCAGCGCATCGACGATTTCCTTTGGCGTCAGCATAGCCTCACACCTCCTCAACGATGATGTTCCCGTTGGTGTAGACGCAGATCTCGCTTGCGATCTCCAGAGCCTTTTGCGCAATCTCTGCCGCGGACAAATCCGTATTGTCCTTCAGCGCCTTAGCGGCCGCGAGGGCGTACATGCCGCCGGAGCCGATTGCGGCGATGCCATCGTCCGGGTCGATGACCTCGCCCGTGCCGGAAACGATCAGCAAATCGCTTTTATCCGCGACGATGAGCAGCGCCTCCAGTTTGCGCATAATCTTGTCGCTCCGCCAGTCCTGCGCCAGCGACACGGCCGCCCGCGGCAGGGAACCGCCGTATTTTTCCAGCTTCTGCTCAAAGCGTTCGCAGAGCGAAAAGGCGTCCGCAACGCTGCCGGCAAAGCCTACCACCACCTTATCGTGATAGACGCGGCGCACCTTCTTCGCGCTGGCCTTCATAATATTGGCATTGTTCATTGTCACCTGCCCGTCGCCTGCCACCGCGCACTTGCCATCCCGCTGCACGGCGACGATCGTTGTCCCTCGAAGCTCCATGCTGTCCTCCAAACCGTATTTGATACATTTTAACATGAAAATGGGCGCATATCGCCCATTCAGCAATTCGTTTTCAATTCTTTCACGATTGCAAGCGCCCGTTCCGCCAGCTTCAGATACCGTTCGTGCTTGTTCCTCGGCGCGCCGTCAAGCTGCGACAGGATGCCGAAGGTCACGTTCATCGGTTGAAAGTCGCTGCCTGCATAGCCGGAAACATAGTGCGCCAGCGCACCGATCGCCGTGGAAGCGGGTACGTCCAGCGGCGGCTCGCCGCGCAGGCAGCGCGCCATCTGGATGCCCGCCAGAAGGCCGCTGGCGGCGGATTCCACATAGCCCTCCACGCCCGTAATCTGCCCTGCAAAGAAAATGCCGGGCCGCGCACGGAGCTGATAGTCGGAATTGAGCAGCTTTGGGCTCTCGAGAAAGGTGTTGCGGTGCATGACGCCATAGCGCGCAAACTCTGCGTTCTCAAGCCCCGGAATCATCGAAAACACGCGCTTCTGCTCCGGGAATTTCAGGTTGGTCTGAAACCCCACAAGGTTCCAGAGGGTGCCGTCCGCGTTGTCCTGACGAAGCTGCACCACGGCAAAGGGGCGTTTGCCGTCCATTTCCAGCCCCACCGGCTTGAGAGGGCCGTAGGCCAGCGTCATTTCGCCGCGCTTTGCCATCACCTCCACGGGCATGCAGCCTTCAAACACCCGCGGTGTTTCAAACTCGTGCAGCGGCACGGTTTCCGCCGTGACCAGCGCGCGATAGAACGAAAAATACTCCTCCCGCGTCATGGGGCAGTTGAGATAATCGTCGCCCCGGCCATAGCGGGACGCACGGTAAACCCGGCTGTGATCCAGCGAATCATAGGTGACGATGGGCGCCGCAGCGTCGTAAAAATGCAGCTTTGCGCCGAGCGTTCCAATGCTCCGGCTGAGGGCATCGGAGGTCAAAGGCCCGGTGGCGATGATTGCCGGCGGATCCGGCAGGGCGCATACCTCCTCATGGTGTACGCGAATCAGGGGGTTCTGCTCGATCTGCTCGGTCACCATGCGGGAAAAGCCCTCGCGGTCCACCGCCAGAGCGCCGCCTGCTGGTACGCGCGTTGCGTCCGCGCAGCGCAGAATCAGCGAATCCAGCAGCCGCATCTCCTCCTTGAGCAGACCCACGGCATTTTCCAGACGGTCGGAACGGAGGGAATTGGAGCAAACCAGTTCCGCATAGCCATCGCCCGTATGCGCCGGCGTGTGTTTGTGCGGCTTCATCTCATACAGATCAACGGCAAAGCCGTGCCGCGTCAGCCGGTCTGCGGCCTCTGCGCCGGCAAGCCCCGCCCCGACGACGGTAACGCGCCGTTCACTCATCCTCTTGCTTCGCTTTCTTCGCGCTTCGGTGGATATAGCCGCAGGCCTTGTCCATACAGGTGATGTAGCTGCCGTTCTGCCCCACCTTCTGCACCATCATGCCGCCGCACTTGGGGCACTGCATCGCCGTCGGCTTATCCCAGGAGACAAAATCGCAGTCGGGGTACTTCTCACAGCCATAGAATACCTTGCCGCGCTTGCTCTTTCTCTTAATAAGCGCAGCGCCGCACTTTGGACAGGGAACATCGATTTTTTCGATAATCGCCTTGGTATTGCGGCAATTCGGGAAATTGGGGCAGGCAAGAAATTTTCCAAACCGACCGGTTTTGTATACCATCATGGCCCCGCACTTTTCGCAGGCGATATCCGAAACCTCATCCTCAATCTTCACACGCTCAATGGTTTCGGAGGCTTTTTTAACGGTCTCTTCAAAGGGGCCGTAGAAGGTTTCCAGCATTTGAACCCATTCGACGTCGCCGGATTCCACGCCGTCCAGCTTTTCCTCCATGGCGGCCGTGAACTTGACGTCCACGATGTCGGAGAAGTTCTCCCGCATGATCTTTGTGACCACAAAGCCCAACTCGGTCGGGATGAGGAGCTTTTTCTCCCGGGAGATATACCCCCGGTCCACAATGGTGGAAATCGTGGGCGAATAGGTGCTGGGCCGGCCAATCCCCTTTTCCTCCAGAGTCTTGACGAGCATCGCCTCCGTAAACCGCGGCGGCGGCTGCGTAAAGCGCTGCTCCGAATCCACCTTGACGGGCTTGAAGCTGTCGCCCTCTCTGATCTCCGGAAGGGTGACCTCTTTTTCCTGCGAGTCATCCCGGCCCTCGGTATACACGGCGGTAAATCCGTCAAACAGAACGCGCACACCGCTTGCACGGAACGTGCAGCCGTTTGCGTCAAAATTGACGGTGGTGGTTGCATACAGTGCGTCGCTCATCTGGCTTGCAAGAAAACGCTCATAAACGAGCTTATAAAGCTTGTACTGGTCATTGCTCAGGTATTCCCTGATCTTCTGCGGTTCGTTTTCGATCATCGTCGGGCGGATGGCCTCGTGCGCATCCTGCGCACTGGCACGGCCCTTGTAAACGTTGGGCTTCTTCGGCACATACCGCTCTCCAAAGCGGACGCCGATATAGGCGAGCGCCCCCTCCTGCGCTTCTTTGGCGATGCGCACAGAATCGGTACGGATGTAGGAAATCAGACCCACGGCGCCCTTGCCAATGTCGATGCCCTCGTAAAGCTGCTGTGCAACCATCATGGTACGCTTTGTGGTAAAGCCCAGCTTGCGCGCAGCCTCCTGCTGGAGACTGCTTGTGGTAAACGGCGGCGCGGCATGCCGCGTTTTCTCCCCGTTCTTCACCTCCGAAGCAACAAAGTCTGCGCCCTCAATGCGGCGTAAAACCTCCTTTGCGTCGTCCTCCGAGCGAAGCTCGCGCTTTTTGCCTCCCTCGCCGTAATACTTTGCCTCAAAGTGCTTTTTCAGTCCTTTTTCCTGAAGCTGTGCGGCAATCAGCCAATACTCCTCCGGCACAAAATCGAGAATTTCCTGCTCTCGGTCGCAGATAATGCGCGTCGCTACGGACTGCACGCGGCCTGCGGAAAGGCCCTTGCGTACCTTTGCCCAGAGAATGGGGCTGATCTCATACCCCACCAGGCGGTCGAGAATGCGGCGCGCCTGCTGGGCGTTTACAAGGCGCATGTCGATGGGACGCGCGCCCTTGATGGAGTTTTTGACCGCGTTTGCGGTGATTTCGTTGAACACGATGCGGCACTTGCTGGAAATATCCAGCCGCAGTATCTGCGCAAGATGCCAGGAAATCGCCTCTCCCTCGCGGTCAGGGTCGGTGGCAAGATAGATCTTTTTGGCGTTCTTCGCTTCCTTTCGGATCTTTTCGAGGACGTCGCCCCTGCCGCGCAGGGTGATATACTTGGGTTGAAAGCCGTTGTTGACGTCCACCCCGGTCTGGCTTTTGGGAAGATCGCGCACGTGACCGTTGGAAGCGACCACCTTGTAATGACTGCCCAAAAATTTTCCGATGGTTTTGGCTTTCGCTGGAGATTCCACAATGACCAGTGCATCCGACATCTATCCTAACCCTCCACGCGGTTATTCGTCCAATAGTTCCGTATTAAGACTATCCAGCGCGTAAACGCGACCGGGTAGCTGCTTCATTATTCCCGAAAAGAGCAGTGCTGTCAAGGAGGAATTTAAAAGCCCGGTTGCAAGACCCGTCCGCTCGGCGATTTCATCCGCGTTGGCCTCTCCCTCAAAAAGCGCCCGGCATATGGCCTGCTGGGCTTCAGGAAGCGACGAAAGCCGGACAGGCTTCCGGCTGGAGAAAAAACCGCCGTCATACCCTGCGGCAAACGAAAACTCCTGCAAAATATCGTCCACACAGAAGACGGGTTTTGCCTCGCCCCGCTGGATCAATCGATTCGTACCAACGCTCTGCCGATCGGTAATACGGCCCGGCACAGCAAAAACCTCGCGCCCCTGATCGTGCGCAAAGCCGGCCGTAATGGACGTTCCGCTGCGTTCGCCCGCCTCCACCACCACAACGCCCCTCGAAAGCCCGCTCATGATGCGGTTGCGAATGGGAAAGTTTTCACGGCTTGGCGTTGTTTTGGGCAGAAACTCTGTCACCACCGCGCCACGCTCCGCAATCTCGGCACAGAGCGCCGCGTTTTCCTTCGGGTAGACCACGTCGATTCCCGTGCCAAGCACAGCCACGGTCGGGCATGCCGCGCTTTTACAGAGGAGCGCGCCGCGCGCCGCCGCAGAATCGATGCCCCTGGCCAGGCCGGATATGATCGTCGCTCCGCTCTCAGCCAGTCCCTGCGCAAACAGCTGCGCAATGTCACGGCCATACTTCGTGCTCCGTCTCGCGCCGACCATGGCGATGGGCAGCGCAGGGTTGGCGGGAAGCTTGCCTTTGACAAAGAGCACCTGCGGCGGATCGTGGATCTCCCGCAGCAGCGCGGGGTAGTTCTCCGATTCCGGGATTAGAACAGCAATGCCGTGCCGGTCAAGCCAGGCCGTGTAACGCTCAAGAAAGCCCTGCGTTGCAGCCTCGTACATGCGCGCCTTTACCCCATCGCCAACGCCGGAAAAGGCACCGAGGGATCGCTTTTCCGCAAGCCGGAAGGCTTCTTCAAGCGAGGAAAACTGCTTGCGCAGCGTCTGAAACTGTCTGGGAGAAGCCTTCGCCGCATAGTGCAGCCACAGCGCAAGCCGCTCCCGCCGGCCGATGATTCCCATACCCTTCACTCCTGTCCGCTCATATCAAGGCTTCTGTACTGAATGGCCTCGGCATAGTGCTCCGGCAGAATGGTCTCCGAGCCCTCCACATCCGCAATGGTTCGCGCCACCTTCAGAATTCTCTGATAGGCGCGCGCCGAAAGCCGGAGCTGGGTATACGCCTGGCGGAGCAGCTTTTCCGAGACTGCGTCCGGCGCACAGAAGCGCCGCGTCTGTGCGGAATCCATCTGCGCGTTGCAAAAAATACCCTGTCCGGAAAAACGTTCCCGCTGACGCTGCCGGGCCGCATTGACGCGCCTGCGTATCACAGCGGAGCATTCTCCGCAGGAGCGCTGCGTCAACTCGCTATAACCGACCTCCGGCATTTCCACATGGATATCGATGCGGTCCACGAGAGGACCGGAAATCTTTGCGCGGTATCGCTGCACCTGCACGGCAGAGCAGATGCATGCCTGACTGGCGGAGCCGTAATTGCCGCAGGGGCAGGGATTCATTGCGGCAACGAGCATGAAATCCGCCGGGTACTGCATGGTGGCCGCCGCCCGGCTGACGGTCACGACGCCGTCCTCCAGCGGCTGGCGAAGCGCCTCGAGCACGTCCCGCCGGAATTCCGGGAGTTCATCAAGGAAGAGCACGCCAAGATGCGCCATGCTGATCTCGCCGGGCAGGGCCTTCTGTCCACCGCCGATCAGCGCTGCCGCGGAGGCACCGTGATGCGGTGCGCGGAAGGGACGTTCGCGCACAATGCCGCCGTCGCACGTTGCCCCGGCAACGGAATGAATCTTCGTAATCTCCAGAGATTCCGTCAGCGTCAGCTCCGGAAGAATGGAGGGGATGCTGCGCGCAAGCATGGTCTTCCCGGAACCGGGCGTACCGATCATGAGCAGGTTATGGCCGCCCGCGACAGCGATCTCCGCAGCCCGCTTTGCCCCCTGCTGGCCGCGAATTTCGGAGAAATCAGCGCTGTAGCGCAGCTTTGCCGGGTCCCAGTTCCGCTTGCCTGCAGCCGGGATGGGCGCTTCATCCCGCAGGTGCGCAACAAGGGCGGTAAGCGTCTCAACCGGATAGATTTCAACATCCGTCAGATAGGCTGCTTCCTCCACGTTGGCGGCGGGGATCAGAAACCGTTTCATCCCGTGCGAACGCGCGTCGATGACCATGGGCAGCACGCCGGAGATGGGCCGAACCGCGCCGTCAAGCGCCAGCTCGCCGAGGATGACGCAGTCCGCAGCAGCGGCCGGGGGCAGCTGCCCCGAGGCGATCAGCAGCGCAGCCGCAATGGGCAGGTCATAGACGGCCCCCTCCTTGCGCATGCCCGCGGGCGCAAGATTGATCGTGATGCGGGAAACCGGGAAATCAAAGCCGGAGTTTTTGATGGCGGAACGGATGCGCTCTCTGGACTCGCGTACCGCGGCGTCTGGCAGGCCTACGGTTTCATAAGCCGGAAGCCCTGTTGCAAGATCCGCCTCCACGAGAACCGGAAAGCCGGCAATCCCGCTCAGGCCATGGCTGTATACGCGGGCCAGCATCGCTCTATGCCCTATCCCGCTTGCCGTCAAACACGAACAGGCGGTTGCCGATAAAGTTGACGACGATGGCGCAGGGTGTAGCGATGAGCTTGCAGATCGTATCGCCCTTCACAAAGCCCGACAGCCATTGGGGAATCCAGACCGCAACCCAGGCGTCCGATATGCCGATTGCCTCCCGGCACAGCCAGATGACGCCCAGCGATACGCCGAGCGACACTAGGTTTACAACAAGAAACAGCGCCATCTCGCGGCCCGAGTGGGTTTTTGTCTCCTTAAAGGTCCAGTTGCTGTTCCACAGATAGCTGTTGACAATGCCGCAGCAATAGCCGGCAATCTGCGCAAGATAGGTCCAGCCCACCAGCAGGTTCAGCACCTGAAAAACAAGAAAATCCACCAGCGTATTGATAACGCCGACCAGCCCGAATTTCACGAACTGCAGGAAAGTTTTTTTTGTTTCACTCTTTGCAGCGTTACGCTCCATACATCAGCCCTCCTCCCGGAAAATGTTTGATGATTGACGCCCATTCCGCCGAAACCGGGTAGCCGGAAATGCCCGGATACAGCGCGATAAACAGCAGCAGTGCCACCGCGAGCCAGACCCACTTGACCCAGGCGACGCGCGCTGTGCGCTCCTCCCAGCAATGCAGCGCATAGACCGCGGCCATCAGCAGGAAGGGTACCGTAGCAAAGAAATGGTAGATAAAGGTGCAGCGCGAAATCAGCACCCAGGGCAGGAAGTTTGCAAGCACGCCCACGCAGATGATCTGCAGCGCGCGATCCTTCTTTACACGGCCCGTGGCGCGCTGGACAAGGAGCACCAGAGCGCCGATGGCGCTCACCCACCAGACCGCGGGGTTCCCGGAGGCCGTCAGCGTGGAAATGCTGCCATCCGCGTTGCCGCCGAAATAGTACCACATGGGGCGCAGCGTAAACGGCCACTGCCACCAGCTGGACTGATAGGGGTGCGTAGCATCAAGCCCGCTGTGATAGGAATACATGAAATCCTGATAGTTCCAGAAGGTATTCCACATGTTGGAAATTCCGTATTCCGCGGTCTGGGTGGCTTCGTACGCATAATAGGGAAGGTACGAAAGAAAGTAAATGGAAAACGGAACAATTATGAAAAACAGCACGCACCAGAGCAGGGTCGCAAGCGTATTGCGGTAAAAAACGCTGACGCTTGCGCGCTCCTGCTTCGTGCCATCCTCCATAGCCTCGCTGTATTCATGATAGCGCGCGATCAGCGAGCCGAAGAACAGCACCGCAAGGCCGCCTCCCGCATAGATGCAGATCCACTTGCTTGCCGCGCCGATGCCAAAGAACAGACCGGACAGCGCAAGCGGCCGCAGCGTTTTTTTGAGCCCGTCCACGAAAAAATTCATCGTGATATACCGGTACATGAAATAGTACATCAGCAGAATGAAAAACACCGCGTATACATCAATGGTGGCAATGCGCGTCTGTGTAAAGTGCATGAAATCAAAGGCAAACAGAGCCGTCAGCACAAAGGCATATTCCGTTTTCCGGAACATGCGCTTTCCAAATGCGTACAGCACCGGCAGCATGGCAATGCCAATCAGCGTACCGACGATGCGCCAGCCGAAGGGATTCATGCCAAAGACGGCTATGCCCAGCGCAATGAGGAGCTTTCCCAACGGCGGGTGGGAGTTTTCATAGGGCTTGAGCCCGTGCAGATGCTCATAGGCAGTACGCGCATGGTACAGCTCGTCAAAGTACATGCCGTTGTAGCAGGAGGGCGCATCCGGAACGGTATCCTGCTCGTCCAGAAGACAGGCCTGCGAGCCCTCGGGATCCAGAACGCGGGCGGGAATCAGGCTTCCCTTATCGTCAAAGAAGGCGATCTCGTTGAGTTTCAGCCTGCCGGAATACAGTTGCAGCTCCACCGCAGAGGCTGTAAAGTCCGCCGGAAAGCGCTGCCAGCGGAACATATTGTCATAGCCCTGCTCATAGGTCATCTCAGCGTCGCCCGCCCGCAGCAGCATCGTCCCGCTGTGGTTGACGGAGGGATCGCCAATGTTGCAGTAGACCCAGTATTCGGAAACGGCAACAGGCTTGTCAAAGGCAACGGTTACCGTTTCGCCAAGCTCCTCTGTTTCCCAGTAGGTCTCGGGCGCCTTTGTCGTGCCAAGATGGAACAGGGCAACCGCGCCGTAAACCAGCACAAGAAGCAGCAGAAGAACGCAATCCTTTTTGGTATAGCGCAGCTTTGTGTCCGTGGGAATGGCCGGAAGAATGGTGCGCGGCGCGTTGCTGTCGCCCTCGGCCTTCTTTTTCTTTTGCAGTTTGAGGGGCAGCGCCGTCCTGTCCTGCAAAAGGATGCGGAAACTGATGTAGCCAAGGTACAGAAAGCCCAGAACCTGCGCCGCCGAACCGACGCGCACCAGCGCATCATACAGTGCGCCGCGCGCGCTCTGATGATCCACGATGTACATGGCCGCCACAGCGTTGAACAGCAGCGTAGCCGTAAACCAGCCAAAGCTGATCAGCAATCTCCGGTCACGCTCATATACATAGGCCATAAGCAGCAGCAGCAGCACCGGGAACAGATAGCGCTCGTGCATATAGTGACCAAAGGTAAAGATCATCGCAAGCATGAATGCGCCGCACAGGTACAGCGCGCCCGCATGCCTGCTGCGGCTGCGGCAATAGGCATAGACCGAGAGCACGATGGCAAGCACGATAAAGACCGTGCCCCAGATGTTGTAGGGCAAGCCCAGCAGCTTTTCCGAAACCGGCGCCCAGTTCCCGCCGAGCAGCGCCGGAAAGTTGAACGCCTCAATGGAGGCATAGGCATAGGAGCCCGTGGTGGAAAGATACTTCTCGATCAGCCAGCCGAAATCCTGCGTGGATTTGAAGGGAAGCGACAGCAGAAAGAGTACCGCAACCGCAGACAAAACGGCCAGTATGGTTTTCAAAAGCCGCGGCTTCCACCGGGGGCCGATGATGTCAACGATATAGGCTGCGGCGATAATGGGTCCCAGCATGAGCGCCTGCGGCTTGAACAGGAGTACAAGCCCGTAAAGCGCGCCTGCAAGAATCCGCTTTTCCGAAAGCAGCAGGTAACAAACCAGCGTGAGCCCCAGCGACAGGACGGAATCGATCTGTCCCCATGCGCCGGAGATGAAGGCGCCCGCCGGATTCAGGGCAACGAGCGCCGCAAGAATCAGGGAGAACGCCTCGGAGCCTCCCCGTTTTTTTGCAAGCCGGTAGATAAAGTACGCCGCGCCGATATCCGCAAGGGTCGCCGGGAGTTTGAACAGCAGCACATAGCCCGCGCTGCCGTAGCTAAGATGCAAAAGCCTGGCAAGCGCGGCCAGCGCGCCGCAGACGTACATATACCCGGGCGGATAGTCCGCAAACATCCCGCTGGTATAGAAATTCTCCGGGCCGTTCAGCATGGCGTTGCCCCAGGCCATGAAGCAGTTGATGTCCGTGGAATGGCCGACAAAGATCAGCGAGAGAACGATGCGCAAAACCAGCGCGCCGACGAGAATGGCGCAGAGCTCCATATGAGGCTGCGCAGGCGTCGGGAGCATGTCCGCCTCATAACGGAACACGCGCCAGTACAGCAGCGCAAAAAACGCGGCGACCAACAGGGAGACAGTCAGCGAGGAAATCAACGGCGTGTGCGCGTCTCCCGCGGCCATGCCCTGAAAAACTTCGGACGACGCGCCGGAAGAAGCGCTCTGATTCGCAAGATCGATAACATCGGCGTTCCCGGCGTTTTTGCACCGGTACATCGCCACATCCGCAAAGTATGCCGTTCCCTCGCACTGCATGCTGTAGCCGCCCAGGCGCAGCGCAACGCGCAGCTTCGTCTGCTCCGGCGCGGTACGCACATAGAGGGCGAGCTCCTTCCAGCTCGCGCTGCCGAAAAGGTCCTCGGAATAGCAGTAGCTGCCGTCGATGCTGAAATTGTCAATGGAAATGGACGCGCCCAGCTCGCCGGAAACCTCCTCCGTGCGAACGGCAGCAGTAATCCGATAGAGCGTTTCAGGCTCTACCTCCACGCTCTGCACAATCCGCGCATCGTTGCTGGCAAGATTCCGGAGGCGCACGCAGGCGCCAAAGGAATCATCCGCCAGCGTTGTGACGGAGACTTCATCCGCGGCGGACAGATAGGCTTCGAGCTCCCATCCCGCCGGCAGAGCCGCGCCCTCCGCAGAAACGGAAAAATCGGAATTATATAGGAGATTGTCCCCCGATACGGCGTCGCCCTCCGCAAGTGCGCCGGCCGGCAGGAGCAGGCACAACAGCAGCGAAACTGTCAGGAAAACCTTACGCAATAACAACCCTTCTTTTCGCATGGTGATTTAACTATAGCACAGGTCTGCCGGAAAAGGCAATTATGTGCAAAATGCATCCGGGATATGGCGGACGCTTCCCGAAGCAAGATCAACCTCAACAACATCGAAGCGGACGGCGGAATCCGGACAGTTCTCCCGGAGCAGAAAGCCCTGCGCCGCGGCAATCAGCCTGCGCTGCTTCTCCGGCGTTACCGCCTCTGCGGGAGAACCATAGCGGTCGCTTTTTCGCGCCTTGACCTCGATGAATACGAGATAATCCCCATCCCGCATGACGAGGTCAATCTCATGGTGTCCGCTGCGGTAGTTTTTAAACAGGGGCAGAAAGCCGCGCCGCTTAAGATAACGCTCGGCAGCCGCCTCCGCGTTTCGACCGATCTTCGTTGTGCTCATACGAACCGTTTGATAAAGCTGCGGCGGTGCAGAGGGCAGGGACCGTAGGCCTTCAGAGCGGCGATATGCTCCGCCGTGCCGTAGCCCTTGTTGCGCGCAAAGCCATAGGCCGGATAAAGCCTGTCCTGCTCGATCATGTAGGCATCCCGCGCGACCTTGGCGAGAATCGAGGCCGCCGCGATGGAATAGCACCGGGCGTCGCCATGGATCAGCACGTGCTGCCTGGCTTCCAGCGGCAGTCCCGACAGCGCATCGATCATCACGTCAGTGATGGGCAGGCGCATGTTCGAAAAGGCCTCCGTAAAGGCACAGCGCGTGGCCTCGAGAATGTTGATTTCATCGATGATCTCCGGGCCGACCCAGGCGAGGGCATAGTCCAGCGCCGTAACAAGGATGTCTGCGTTTACGCTTTCCCTTCGCTTTTCGGAGAGCTTTTTTGAGTCGTTCACATAGGGAACCAGCGGCTCTGCGGGCATGACCACGCAGGCGGCCACAACGGGTCCCGCAAGGGGGCCGCGGCCAACCTCGTCCATGCCGGCAAGGATGCAGCCCTTTTCCGCCCAGAGTGCGCGATCCGGGGCAGAAATTACGTTCAGGCGCTCCGTTTCAGGTATCCGCGGCATTGCCCGTCTCCTCTGTCTGCTCTGTCGCATCCTGCTGCGCTGCTTTCTCGCCCGGCTGCTCCAGCGTTACCTTCGCAATCCTGCCCGCGCGGAATTCATCGAGCACGACCCGCGCAGCGCGCTCGGTATCCGGCTCCCTGCCGGACAGCAGGAAGGAACGGCTCTCGCACACCGCAGGAAGAACTTCATCGATCGCCATGCCGGGAGCCAGCCTCTGATAGCGCGCGGCAACCGCTTGCGGGCAGAGCGCCAGAAGCTCCAAAAGCAGCTCCGCCGCCAGTCGCTCCACGTCCATCACGTCGTCTTTAATAGAGCCGAGGAAAGCCAGATGCTTTGCGTGCGTCGCATCCTCCAGCTTTGGCCAGAGCAGCCCGGGCGTATCCATAAGTTCGAGGTAGGGCGTAATCTTCACCCACTGCTTGCCCTTGGTTACGCCGGGCTTATCGCCCACCTGCGCCCGGTTTGCGCCGGCGATCCGATTGATAAAGGTGGATTTTCCCACGTTTGGAATTCCGGCAATCATAACCCGGACGGTCTTGTTCACGCCCTTTTCACGCATCTTTGCTACGCGCGGCGCAGCGGCCCTTTCGATCAGGGATATTGCGGCCTTTTTTCCGGCGCTGCTGGTTGAGACGATGCCGGCGGCGGGCAGACCCTGCGCACGCAGCGACTCCACCCACGCCGTAACCAGCGCGGGATCCGCAAGATCGCTCTTGTTGAGCAGCACCACCCGGGCCTTGCCGGCAAACAGCGCGTCGAAGTCCGGATTGCGCGTGGCGGCCGGCGCGCGCGCGTCCACGATCTCCACCACAACGTCGATGAGCTTCAGGTTTTCAAGCAGCATGCGCCGCGCCTTGGCCATGTGCCCAGGATACCATTGAATCTGCATGTGTTCTCCCTGTCTCCCGGTAAAGCAAAACCCCCTAATGCTGCGTGGCAGTCGGGGGTTTTGCATCAATCCTTGGAAATTCTTATTTGTTCTTATCCTCGATGCGCTCGCGGATCTTCGCAGCCTTACCGACGCGGTCACGCAGATAGTAGAGCTTTGCGCGGCGCACAACACCGTGGCGCACAACCTCGATCTTGCCGATGCGGGGGCTGTTGTAGGGGAAGGTGCGCTCTACGCCGATGCCGTAGGAAATGCGGCGGACCGTGAAGGACTTGCGCACACCGCCGCCCTGAATCTTGATGACGATGCCCTCAAAGTTCTGCAAACGCTCACGGGTACCCTCGATGACCTTCACATAAACGCGGACGGTGTCGCCAACCTGCAACTCGGGCAGATCGGTACGAATCTGCTCTTTTTCAAGCTCACGAATGATTTCAGACATGGTAATTCTCCTTCCTTTTCTAAGCGTTCATGTCCGAACCCGAACAGCGGACCGCCCATTGTCACAGACGCGATTATAACACAGGGACAAGGCGAATGCAAGC
Source organism: Clostridiales bacterium (assembly GCA_004554165.1). Lineage (GTDB taxonomy): Bacteria > Bacillota > Clostridia > Christensenellales > CAG-138 > CAG-1024. The sequence goes on from SFNQ01000021.1 coordinate 36,755, forward strand.
CCTGATTTTACAGGTTTTTTCCATGGTTTCCGAGCAGCTCCGGCCGCATGCGCCGCGTCTTTTCCAGCGCCTGCTGCCTGCGCCAGGCCTCAATGTTTTTATGATGCCCGGAAAGAAGCACCTCCGGCACCTGCATGCCGCGAAAATCCGCCGGCCTCGTATACTGCGGATACTCCAGCAGCCCCTCCGAAAAGGATTCGTCCTCCGCGCTCTCCGCGCTGCCCAGCACGCCCGGAATGAAGCGGCTTACGCAGTCGATAAGCACCATGGCGGGCAGCTCTCCGCCGGTAAGCACATAGTCTCCGATGGAAATCTCGTCATCCAGAATGGCGGACACCCGCTCGTCCACACCTTCATAATGCCCGCAGAGCAACACAAGCCGCCGCTCCCTGGCGAGGCATCTTGCAAGCCCGGTTGTCAGCGGCCTGCCGCGGGGCGTGAGAAGAATCCGCCTTGCGGGCATGCCATCCGAAAGCACACGGTCCATGCAGTCAAAAATGGGCTGCGCCATCATAACAAGGCCGGCGCCGCCGCCAAAGGGATAGTCGTCGGCCTTATTGTGTTTGTTCTGCGTAAAGGCCCGAATATCGTGGGTTTCCACGGCGAGCAGGCCGCTCTCCCGCGCACGGCCCAGCATGCTGGCAGAGAGCACGCCGGAAAACATCTCCGGAAACAGGGTCAGAATATCAATCCGCAAAGAGCCCAACCTCCGACAATACTGCAGCGTCGAACACGATGCGCTTTTCCTCCACGCAGACCTCATGCAGCACCCGCTTCAGCGCAGGCACCATGAGTTTCCCGTTTTCAACAACATAGACGTCGTTGGCGCCGGTTTGCAGCACATCCGTGATCCTGCCATAGCGCCTGCCGTCCGTATCCCTTGCTTCGCAGCCGATGAGATCCGCAATAAAATAGGTATCCGGCGGTAGCGCCACCGTATGCGCCCGGTCCACGCAGAGATAGGCTCCCCGCAGCGCAGTCGCCGCCTCCACGGAGTCCACCCCGCGGAGGTGCAGCGCCACCGCATCGTTTAAAAGCCGCACATCGGAAATCTCCACCGGACGGAATTGGCCGCGCTCTTCCAGAAAGGCATGAGAAAGGCCACGGAAACGGTCAATGTCATCCGTGGTCGGCATCAGTTTAACGGCACCGTGCACGCCATGGGCGCGCACGATGCAGCCTATGCGAAGATACGGTTTCAAACGATCTCCACCATATATTTTCCGTTTTCCCGGGCCGAAGCCGCCTTTACGACCGTGCGGATTGCCTTGGCGATGCGGCCCTGCTTGCCGATCACCTTGCCCATATCGCTCTCGGCCACATGCAGCTCGATCACGGTATAATCGCCATCCTGCCTGGTTTCCACGGTTACCTGATCCGGCGCGTCCACAAGGCTTTTGGCGATGAACAATACCAGCTCGCTCATGACGGCACCTGATTACTGGATGGCGCCGCTCTTCTTCAACAGCGCGCGCACGGTATCCGTGGGCTGCGCGCCCTTCTTCATCCAGTCAGCAGCGCGCTCGTTGTCCACCTTGATCTCCACAGGATCGGTCAGGGGATTGTAATAGCCCAGCTCCTCGACAAAAGCACCATCACGCGGGGCGCGGGAATCCGCAACCACGATACGGTAAAAGGGAGCCTTCTTTGCGCCCATCCTGCGCAGTCTGATCTTCAGCATGTTGTAATGTCCTCCAAATACGATTCTTTTTTCTATTACGAAAACGGTGTTGCCGTTGTTCGCTCTGCAAGGTTCAGAAGCCGAAGGGAAAGCCGCCGCGCCTTCCCCGGCGCGTCTTTTTGCCGGTCATCTGCTTCATGAGCTTCTTGGAAGCGTTAAACTGGTTCATCAGGCGGTTTACCTCCTGAATGCTCGTGCCGCTGCCCGCGGCGATCCGCTTTCTACGGGAGGCGTTCAGCACGTCGGGGTTCGCCCGCTCCTTGGGCGTCATGGAGCGGATGATGGCCTCCATATGCGCCATGGCCTTTTCATCGACCTGAACGTTCCCGAGCTGCGCGCCGCCGGGAAGCATCTTAAGAAGCTCCTCCATGGAGCCCATGGACTTCATCTGCTCCATCTGCTGGAGAAAGTCCTCCAGCGTGAAGCTGGCAGTGCGTATTTTGGATTGCAGCTCCAGCGCCTTCTTCTCATCGAAAGCGGCTTCCGCCTTCTCGATGAGCGAAAGCACGTCGCCCATGCCCAGAATGCGCGAGGCCATGCGATCCGGATGAAACACCTCGATATCGGTGAGTTTTTCACCGATACCGGAAAACTTGATGGGTTTTCCGGTGACGGAACGAACCGACAGGGCGGCGCCGCCGCGGGTATCGCCATCGAGCTTTGTGAGGATGACGCCGGTGAGCGCGATGGACGCATCGAAGGTTTTGGCAACGTTCACCGCGTCCTGCCCGGTCATGGCATCCACAACGAGCAGCACCTCGGCGGGGTTGACCGCGTCGCGAATGCGGGCGAGCTCCTCCATCATCCCCTCGTCGATGTGCAGCCGCCCCGCAGTATCCACGATCACAACGTCGAGAAAATCATGCCGGGCCTTTTCCACCGCAAGCCGCGCCGTCTCCACAGGGTCTTCCTGCCCGCGCTCAAACACGGGGATTTCTGCCTTGCCGCCCACCACCTTGAGCTGATCGATGGCTGCCGGGCGATAGATATCGCAGGCAACGAGCAGGGGATTTTTTCCATACTGCTTTTTGAGCAGCAGGCCCAGCTTGCCGCACATGGTGGTCTTGCCTGCGCCCTGCAATCCGGCCATGAGGATAACCGCCGGCTTGACGGAGCCAAAATCCAGCTTTGCGCTCGTCTGGCCCATGAGGCGCGTCAACTCTTCGTTGACAATTTTGATGACCTGCTGTCCGGGCGTGAGACTCTCCATGACCTCCTGCCCAACCGCGCGCTCAGTGACGGTTTTGATAAAATCCTTGACCACAAGGAAGTTGACGTCCGCCTCGAGCAGCGCCAGCTTGATCTCCCGCATGACGTCGCGCACATCCTTCTCGGAGAGCTTTCCGCGGCCTGTCAGCTTTTTGAAGATGCCTTGCAGTTTGCCCGAGATGCCTTCAAACGCCATCCTCTTCCTCATCCTCCCAAAGTTGATTGAGCGCGCCAATCTGCGACGCGATTTCGGCCTGCGCCTCGTCCGGCAGTCCCCACCGGCACGCAAGCTGCGACAGGTTTTTCAGGATTGCGCGCGTGCGGCGGGTTTTCTCCACAAGCCGCAAAGAGCGCTCCAGCGCCAGAAGCTGCTGCTCCGCATGGACGATCCCATCGCGCACGCCCTGCCTTGAAATCCCCTCGCGCTCGGCAATTTCCGCCAGCGTAAGATTCTCGTAGGCGTATTGCTGCACAAGGCTGCGCTGCCGCTCCGTCAGCAATGCGCCGTAATAGCCGCACAGCTCCCCAAGCTCGATCAAACGGTCCATGCTGCACCTACACTTCTGTAAAGTGAATTTGCTTTACAGACCGATATTATACAGCATTCTGCGGATTTGTCAAGCATATTGTGCGGGCGGGGGCGCAGCGCGTGTACGAGCGTCAAACATAGGTTACACTTTTGGATGCTTGCACGAAGGCTTGGGAAAGCGGTTGGGGTGCGCTGCGGGGGCCAGCCCCCGCAGCGG
>SFNQ01000065.1 GCA_004554165.1 Clostridiales bacterium
CACCATCGTGGCCATCAATAAGAACGGTAACGCGCCTATCTTCAAGAACTGCGACTACGGCATCGTGGGCGATGTGGAGGAGATCCTGCCCCTGCTCACTGCTGCGCTGGATAGCGGCGAAAAGTTGCCCGCGCCGCCCATGGTAAAGATGAAGCGGCCCACGCCGCCGAAGCCCGCCCCCATCGGCGACCGCTACGTCTGCAGCGGCTGCGGCTACGAGTATGTGCCGGAGTTGGGCGACGAGGACGGCGAGATCGCGCCCGGTACGCTCTTTGAGCAGCTTCCCGCCGAGTGGGTGTGTCCCGAGTGCGCGGAGACGAAGGATCAATTTGTAAAGGCTTGAGCCGTGAAGGAGGTAAGATAAGATGTATTGCGTGCGTAAAGTAACGAACGACCTCTACTGGGTGGGCGCCAACGACCATCGCCTGGCCCTGTTTGAAAACTGCTTCCCCATTCCCCGGGGCGTAAGCTACAACTCCTACTGCCTGCTGGATGAAAAGACGGTGCTCTTTGACACGGTGGACTGGTCTGCCTGCCGCCAGCTTTTGGAAAATCTGGCGTATGTGCTGGATGGCCGCGAGCTGGACTACCTGCTGGTCAACCATCTGGAGCCGGATCACGCCGCCTGCATCGAGGAGATCCTGCTGCGCCATCCCAAGGTGAAACTGATCTCCAACGAGAAGGCATTCATGCTCATGCGGCAGTTCGGCTTCCATGTGGACGGACATGAGTGCATCGAGGTGAAGGAGGGTGACACCTTCTCCTTCGGCAAGCACACCGTCACCTTTGTGGGCGCGCCTATGGTTCACTGGCCGGAGGCCATGGTGACCCTCGACGTCACCGACGGCGTCCTCTTTTCCGCCGACGCCTTCGGCACCTTCGGCGCGCTGGACGGCAAGCTGTTCGCCGACGAGGTGGACTTCGAGCGGGACTGGCTGGACGACGCCCGCCGCTACCTCACCAACATCGTGGGCAAGTACGGCCCCCACATCCAGCTCCTGCTGAAAAAGGCCGGCGGTGTTTTGGATCAGATCAAGTACATCTGCCCGCTCCACGGCCCCGTGTGGCGCAAGGATCTGGGCTGGTTCATCGAAAAGTACGACACATGGAGCCGCTATGCCCCTGAGACCATGAGCAAGGTGGCGATGTACGATGTGTCCTCCACTCATGTCTCCCAGCTGATCTCCGAGGCGTTTAAGTACAGTCACATTGTCCTGGCCTCTGTGACCTACAACCTCGGCATCTACCCCGCCATGCATGACTTCCTCATGGATATGAAGGCACTGAATCTGCAAAACCGCACCTTTGCCATCATTGAAAACGGCTCATGGGCGGTGAAGTCCGGTGACCTCATGCAGAAATTCGTCAACGATGAGCTTAAGAACATGACGGTGCTCAACGAGCGGCTCAGCCTCGCCTCGTCCATGGGCACGGACAAGCGCACTGAGCTGGAAGCACTGGCGGACGCCATTCTGGAATCTATGAAGTGACTGGCAGGGAAGCCAAAACCAAGACAACAGACAACAAACAGCCCCGCCGCGTCGGCTGCAGAAAAACCGGCTTTCAAAAACAGAGCGGGCAAGCGTGATACTGCGCTTGCCCGCTCTTTGCCCAAAAGGACATGAGAAGTGACCGGAGAAGATGAGAGGATCGAAATGGAGATCAGAAAACGAAACGGGAAGTCTGTTCCCTTTCAACAGGAGAAAATTTTCAACGCCATGAAAAAAGCGTTTGATGGACAGGGGAGGGAGATCGGGAGCAGAGAGCTGAATGAGATCCTCGCCGCCGTTCTCGACAACCTCGCCGCCGCAGCGCCGCTCACCGTGGAGCGTGTGCAGGACGAGGTGGAGCGGACGCTCATGGAGCGCGGATACTATGAGGTGGCAAAGGCGTACATCCTCTATCGCGAAAAGCGGTCTGCGCTGCGCCGCGTCCGGCATACCATCGCGCAGACGGTGGGGGATGACTCGCTTGACGAGGTGCTGCGCCGCATCCAGATGGATTTTACCGAGGAAGTCTACTCCCTCGCGGCGCTTCAAATGAAGTTTGAGAGCTTCTGTCGCCCGGGCATGACGGAGGATGAGCGGGCTGAGGCACTGACCAAGGCAGCGGTAGAGCTGACTACGGCAGAGGCACCCAAGTGGGAGTTCATCGCGGCGCGGCTTCTGAACCACTCCTTTCGCTGTCGCAACGCACAGGAATGGGAG
>SFNQ01000042.1 GCA_004554165.1 Clostridiales bacterium
CGGTCTCACTCCGGTTGAAATCCGAAGCAAGACCGCGTAATCCTATGAAATTCTACGACAGGCTCTCTTTTTCATGTCTGTTGATCGGGGAACAGTCCAAACAGCCCCGGGGGAAGGTTTTTTGCAGGTTGACAAAACGCCGCGGCGTCCGGTGAAGGCGCGCCGCAGCGTCCGTTGGTCTGCTCTGTATTTTTCCCCATCCTACACCAGCGCAGGCAGTTCCGCCAGCGAATCGATCACCGGCACGCCGCAACGTTCGAGAACGGCGCTCGGCTGATGCCCGACCGAGAGCAGCGCCACCCGGCAGCCCATGGCCGAGGCCACCGCATAATCGTGGTCCGTATCGCCGACAAAGAGCACCTGCGCGGGATCGACGCCGCTACTTTCCAGATAGCGGCGGCCCCGCTCCGCCTTGCCGTGGGCAAGGTCGTCCTTCTGCCCGAGCACCGCCTCAAAGTAATGGTCAAGGCCAAAGCGCCGAACCTGCTGTTCCAGCCGCGCCTGACTCGTGGCGGAGAGCAGCGCCTGCGGGATTCCCCGGCTGCGGAGGGTCTCCAGCGTTTCGCGGCTGCCGGGCTGCAGGGGGCAATCGTACACGATTTCCGTATACAGGCGTACGAACTCCTCCGAAATTGCCTCGTAGCTCTCCGTTTCAAAGGTATAGCCCATGTCCTTGTAGAATTCAATCACGGGAAAGCGGAACAGCCAGCGGTATTCCTCCATCCCCGAAAACGGCGGCATGCCCCGGCGAGTACGCATGGCATTCTCAATCTCATAGCACTGCCGCGTATCGTCCAGCAGCGTTCCGTTCCAGTCCCAGATAACAAGCGCCGTCTTTACCATTTGTTGTAAACCTTTTCTGCAAAGCCCAGAAAGTGCGACAGGTACAGCTCGGTGCCGTCGTCCAGAATCGCCCTGCCGTCATAATGGCCGAACACCTGATGCTGATCCGAGCAGAGGAGCTTCAGGTCCGTGCAGGCGGCCCGGTCCAGAATGGGCGTAAACTCCATCTCAAAGCGGCCGTCGCAGGAGGTAAAGGTCCAGGGTTCCAGATACTTTTCCCTCCCGTTCTCGTCCACGGGAATGTTGAAGCTCAGACGATCCAGCTTGTGCGCCTTTCCATCCACAAAGAGCATGTTCTCCGTGGCGCGGCTGGTATCGCCAAAGCCATAGCCGATGTTGAAGCCCACCACATGCTGCGCAATCGCGCCCTGCGCCGCGCCCCAGTACCAGGTGTTCTCATAGGTCCACACGCCCCGCCCCCAGTCCAGCAGGCCGAAGGACTTCTTGGGCTCGAAGAAATATTTTTTTCCGCAGTATTCCACCTCGCCGCTGGCGCGCATACCGATGATCTTCTGATTGTAATAGAAGGCCGTCTTCTTTGCCGGGAAGGGCGTTGCGATGACCATGGAGTCCTCCGGCTCGTCGGTCAGAAGCACGTCGCAGCGGAAGGGCAGGCCATCCTCAAAGCTGTCGATGGCGCAAACCAGCCGCCGGCCGCCCGCCTCATGGCAAAAGGAGAAGGACGCGCCCTTGCACTCCTTCTTCACGTCGCCCTCCTTTGAGCTCGAGGGAAAGCCCGTCTTTCCGTTCGGGAACAGGAACATGGGCGAAAGGGTGCGCTCATACCGGTTTTCATAGTCAAGGAAGCTGGCGGAAACAAGGCCCATGTATGAATTGTCCGCAATGGTCAGCGCAATGCCGAAGCTGTCGTTGTAGACAAGGTAATAGTCCCACTCCTTGATGCGGCTTCTGCCTGCGCGGATCTTCCCGCGATCGTACTGGCGCACAAGGCTTGTGGCGTAGCCCGCCTCCAAGAGATGGCCCCGTTCGTCCAGCAGCGGGCCCTCGGTCAGCCGGTACTGTTTCATGCCGTACCCCTCCTTGCAGATAGTCTTTTCCTACTACAGTATATCGAATTTTTGCCTTTCGGGCAAGCCGCGGCGCAAAATCCGTGCTCCGTCCTGCGGGCCTTGCCGCCGCCCGCTTTTCGCAATGTCCCGCTGCGAATCCGGGCGTCCGGTTCACGCCCTGCCGCTGTCCACCGCAAGGAGCAGGCTCCCCGCTCCAGCACAGTCCCCTGCGCTTCTCCTCGGGCGGGGCGCGAAAACCGGCAGGCGCATCCGGCCGCCCGGTATGCCAGGGGGCGCAGGGGGACCACGCCCCCGACGGTTCCATGCGAAGGTTAGGGCAGAAGAGCCGCCTCCCGTCGCCCTCCGCCGGGCGGGGCGCTTTGCATGGGCCGCCGGCAGCGCCCTGATCGTTCGCTCCCAAATGACGCAGATTTGCTCCGCCGGGCCATGGCCCGAATACGAAAAGCGAATTCCAGCTCCACCGGCCGGAACATCAGAACGGCTGAACTCCGAAACAGGCCTGCTTTGCGGACTTTACCGCCCGGCGCCGGCAAAAGCCGGGCGGGGCGGAATAAGCAAGAAAGTGGCCAGAGGCCACTTTCGTCTGTCGAAAAAAACCGGGATTGATAAGGGGTCGCAGCCCCTTATGTTCCATCCGGCTCTGAGGGCGTGCGCTTCAGAACGGAGGAAGTTCCTCGGGCTTTCGCTTTTTCGCTCTTTTTGAGCAAACTCTGTTCTCTCAAAACAGCCCATCTGGGCTTTTTGCCGTTGAACCGCCGTGTTTTCGGGTGGCCCCGAGAAGGGGGCGCGGCCCCGCGCGCGGTCCGCCGGACCGCGCTCCCCCGGCGCGGCGGCAGGGGGGCGGACCGGGCCGCAGCGGGTCCCCGGCCTGGCGAAGTCCGCCGCGCCGGGCCGTTGCGCGCGCAGCGCGCAACGCGGGGCCTGCCCCGGCTCCCCCTCAGTACGTCAGCGTATGCAGCACGGCGTAGTCCGAAAGCGAGATCACCGTAATGCCCGTCTCCGAGCAGATATAGAGCAGTTCTCCAATGAACAGGCCGCGCAGACGGTCTCCCCAGCCGCTCTCGGACCGCAGCTTGCCCTGCTGGACAAAGCCCTCTCCGTCGCTGTAGGAGAAAACATAGTAGCAGTCGTCCGCAGGGAAGGCGATGATGTTCCTGCCCGCGTGGACCAGAATCGCCTTATGGTTGCTGCCGACGGGCGTCCAGTCCGCGGAGATAATCTTTGTGTGCAGCTCCTTCACGTCCGCCTTGTCCGTGGTATCGAACATGGTGAGCTTTACGCCCTTACGCCAGCCCGTGTCCTCGTCCGCGTCGTAGCCCAGCCCCAGGAGCCGTCCCTCGGAGAAGAGATGCAGGTATTCGGAAAAGCCCGGAATCTTCAGCACGCTGAGCAGCCTCGGCTGCTCCGGTCTGGACAGGTCCACCGTGAACAGCGGATCCGTCTGGCGGAAGGTCACAAAATAGGCCACGTCGCCGTCAAAGCGGACGGACTCCACCCACTCATCCTCCGCCAGCTTTTCCAGCGAGCCGATGACCTCGAGCCTATCGTTCAGCGTATAGAGACAGTTGTAGTTCTCGTCCTCCCATTCGTAGGTATCGATGCCGTCGGTGTAGATCGTCTCCTTCCAACGGTTTACCGTGGTTACGATGCGGAACACGCCCTCGTATTCATCCATGGCAAACTGGTTCAGCAGGCTCCCGTCCACCCGGCCGCTTGCCAGCCTGTGGATGCTGCCGCCGTCAAGAGAGAAGAGCACAAGCTGCGTATAGCTGCTGCCGGTGCTGACCTTGGCGTTCTTGCCGGTCTCGTCGGGCTGGATCCCGCTCTCTGCGCGGTCCACGCCGCTGCCTGCCACGAGCAGGCGGTCCGTGTTGCAATAGATGTCGGCCGCATTGCCCAGCACAGCCTTCACGGAGCCCTCGGCTTCCTCCTCCAGGACGTTGATGCTGCTGACCACCGTATAGCTGTCGGTCCGCAGGCGGTCGTTCACCACGATGTCGGAAACGGCGATGGGCTCCGCTGCGCCGTCCCGCCAGATTGCCGGGCAGTAGGTGATGGGCGCCCCCTCCACGGGATCGTACACATACTGCGAGGTCACAAGGTATACATACCCGTCCACAAGGCGGGAGGAAACATAGTAGCCGCTCTGGCCGATGGTTTCCAGCAGCTTTGGCCGGGCGCGGTTTGTCACATCGAAGATCGCCGCATAGCTGTTCTCCTGATAGCGCCCCTGGCCCCGCGCCCAGACGGTGGCGCCGCCGCCCAGGATGACCACGATCCGGTCGCCATACAGGAACATCTCCTGCGCGCTGTAAAACTCGAACGAATCGCCGCCCTTAACATTCTGGCAGTCCGTTCTGGACAGAACGCGGGAGTTCTCACCGTCCGCGCGGGTGATGATGAGCTCGCTGCCGGTCAGGTAATAGATATACTGTCCGTCGGTTTTTACGATATCCGCCTCGTCCACGCCCCTGACCTGCGTGTTCGTGCCGGAATACTCCGCCCCGTCTTCGCCGCCCGCCGGCGCGCCGGTGGGAACCGGCTCCGACCGGGGTGCTGCGCTTTCCCCTCTGTCCATTGCGGCGCTTGAGCTGGCTGCGGGTTCGTCAGCAGCAGGCGCTTCTGCCTCTGCAGCCGCCTCCGACTTATAACCACCGCCCGCAACCGCCCCGTCGGCATAGACCTCGCGCCGGGTTTCCATCATGAGCGCATAGAGGTCCTCGTAATTTTCAAGCCGCAGGACCTCCGCCGTCGCTTCGCCTGCGTTTACCGTCTCCTGCGGCGCGGCCGCGGCAGATACGGTCATCCGGGGTTCTGTACCATCTCCGCCCTTTGCCGCCGGGTTCAGCAAAACGCCCGCGACGCCCGTCAGCACCAGAAGCATTGCAGCAGCCAGCGCCCCATAGCGCGCAAAGCCCGTCCGCCCCGCCCCCCGGGAGGGCGCGTTCGCCTTCTTTTTGATTTCCATGAGCAATTCCTCTCTGGCATGCAGCCGTTCATTGTCACGCCGATACTGCTCCTTAAACATCCTGATAGTCCCCTTTCAGCCGCTCGTGCAGCATCCCGCGTGCACGGAAAAGGCGGGATTTGATGGCCTGCTCGGTACTGCCGGTGAGTTTTGCGATCTCGCGCACCGAGTAGCCCTCATAGTAGTGGAGGTGAATCGCCGTGCGGTAGTCCTTGGGCAGCGCCAGCACCGCCGCATAGACGTCCGTATGGTCCTCCATCTCGGTCAGCACGTCATCCCGCTCCGGAACGGTATGCCTGCGCCATGCCGAGGTCGCGAGGGTCTTGGTACAGTTGACCGTCACGCGGATCAGCCAGGCCTTCTGGTGCTCCGCATCGTGGAAGGCCTTCCCGTTTCTCAGGCAGCGGACAAAAACCTCCTGCAAAATGTCCTCGGCGTCCGCACTGCTTCTGAGGCGCAGAAAGGCCAGCCGATAGACCATGTCCGCATAGGTGTGGAACAATTCATCCGCATCCAGAATGGGCGGCCGCTTTTCTTCCGGCATCGATTCCATGGATTCCCCCTTCTCCTGCCCAAAACACCGCTCATGGAAAGCTTTGGTTGCAGGGCTTTGCGTAAAAGATTATAGCATGCCGCGCAGCCCGTGTGCGTTTCTTTCAAGGATGTTTTCTTTTCCTTCAAAATTCGCGCTGTAAAAACAAAGAAAAATAATGTAAATTATAAATAGGTATTCATTTTGGAAAGGAGCGCGTTCATGGAAAAGAAAATTCCTCGCATCAGCAGCGCGCTGCGCCGCCATATCGTGGAGGTGCCGCAGGAAATTTTCTCGTGCAGCGGCATCGTCATCTGGGGCAAACGCATCAAGTCCCTCGTGTTCACGACGGACATCGCCATCATCCGCAACTGCAATGCGGACGCCGTACTGGCGGTCTATCCCTTCACGCCGCAGCAGGTGATTTCGGATACGCTCATCGCCGCCTCCTACATCCCGGTTTTCTGCGGCGTGGGCGGCGGCACGACGGGCGGCCACCGCTGCGTCATGCTGGCGCGGGACGCGGAGGCTCTGGGCGCCATGGGCGTGGTTCTCAACGCCCCCATTCCCAACGACGTGGTGGAAAATATCCGCAAGGTCATCGATATCCCCATCGTCTGCACCGTACTGAACGAGCGCACGGACATTGCGGCGCGGCTGGAGGCCGGTGCGCAGATACTGAACGTTTCCGCAGCCTCGCGCACGCCGGAGGTGGTGGCGCATATCCGCAACAACTTCCCGGACGTACCCATCATCGCCACCGGCGGCCCTACGGGCGAGAGCATTGCCAGAACCATCGCCGCAGGCGCAAACGCCATCAGCTATACCCCGCCCACCACCAACGAGCTCTTCCGCGAGCTGATGGACAAATACCGGGGAGAGGATTACAGGTAAGCGGGCGGCTGCTACAGCGCGCCCGGCCGCGATAACAGCGGCCGGGTTTGGCAGGGGCCGCTGTCCCTGCCGGCGGTTCCGGTTTCGCCATCCCAAAGGGGGAACGACGTTCCGGTCAAATCCAAATCCCCTGTTTCAAAACCCTCTGAAGGCGCCTGCCCCTCCCGCGCCAGACCCTCGCCCCTTCTCCCGGTCTTTTCGGCTTGCGGGACGGGCTTTCTCCCCGCCTGCGGGCAGCCTTTTCCGGCATTTTCTCCTTTCCGTATTCTTTCCCGTATCAGAATTTGATAAAATGGCAGTATCCGCCGCAGCAAAGCGGGAGTAAGGCTGATGCTTTGAGGTGCTTTCGATGAAAAAACTACTGGTTTTCTGGCTTCTGTTTGAGGCGGTTGCTGTGGCGCTCTGGCTGGCGCTTGGCAATCCCTTCTATCTGTTCAATTTTTCCTATATCGGCACCTGCCTGACGCTGGGCATATGGCTGTATGCTAAGAAAAAGCCCTATGCCCGGCGCGCCGTCCAGTTTGCCGTAGGGCTGTATATGCTCGTATATCTTGGTGTTCTTTCACGCGAAAACATGCAGATTGAGGGCTTCTGGTACTACCTGTTTCTCGGCGTATTCGAGGCCGCGACCATTCACTACGCTGTGGCAAAAATCTTCGGGCCGCTCTTCTTCGGGCGCGGCTGGTGCGGCTATGCCTGCTGGACAGCCATGGTGCTGGACCTGCTCCCCTTCAAAACGCCCAAAAGTCCGCGCAGGGAGAAGCTGGGCTGGCTGCGCTATGTGGTCTTTGCGCTCTCGCTGCTGTTCGTGGCAGGGCTGTTTCTTCTGCATGTGCCGAACATGGAGCGCATCATGTTCCGGAGCTTTCTCGCCGGAAACGCGCTGTACTACGGCGCGGGGATTGCGCTGGCTTTCGCGTTCTCCGACAACCGCGCCTTTTGCAAATACCTCTGCCCGGTCACGGTGTTTTTAAAGCCCGCAAGCTATTTTTCCTTTCTGCGCGTGCGGGTGGATCCCGCGCTGTGCGTCTCCTGCGGCCAGTGCAGACGGGTCTGCCCCATGGATGTGGACATGACCGACAACGCCCGCAGCCGCAAAAACGGCACGGAATGTATCCTCTGCATGGCCTGTACGGAGGCCTGCCCGAAGAAAGCGCTGAAGCTCTGAGACCGGCGGGGCGGCCCCGTGCGCGCCGCCAGAGGCGGCGCGCAGGGCGCGGCGGCTCCCCTTCACCGGCCGGGGCCGCAGCGCGGCCCGCCGCGCCCGTTCCGGTCCCGGAACCGGGGCCGCCCCCGCCCGCTCAACCCGCCGCTTTCCTACTCCGTTCCCGCCGCCATAGAATCAGCCGGCACACCGCATAGGCCAGCGCTGCGCCCAGCAGGTTCAGGATTACGTCGTCCGCGTCGCAGCTGCCGCAGCGCAAAATGAGCTGCATCGCCTCTACGGAACAGAGCAGCCCCGCTTGCAGCAGCAGGAAACGCCATGCCCTTCTGAGCGAGGGAAACAGCAGCGGCAGCAGCGCGCCCATCGGCACAAACAGCACAAGATTGCCAAACAGGTTGATGAGCGCAATCTCCACCACAACGCCGTTGCGGATCGCCCGAAGATATCTGCGGATCGTCGCAAAGGGAACGAGGCTGATACGCTCCGCCTCAAAATAATGGTCCCATGCGCCAAGCGCAATCTCCGCCCGCCGGGCAAACAGCAGCCAGACCAGCGCCAGCACATAGCAGAAAAACAGCGTCCGAAGCAGACGCCGCCGCTCAGGGCGCGTCTCCGTAACGGACGCCGGTTTTTGCTGCATCGTTGCCCCCATGTCCCCATCATAGCGGCGATGCAACAATGCCGCAAGGGAAAACTTTGACGAAACGGGCCGGACAGCGGCGCTTTATGGCCTCGCCGGCCTGCAAGAGCGCTTCGGTTTCGGCTCCACTGTTCCGTCCCTGTATCCGGCGCCGGCAGCCCGCAGGCGGGAACGATGGCTTCCTCCGGGGGATGCGCCGGTCGGCTCTGCCGCGGGGAAGGCAAAGCCCGGAAAAGCCGGAGGCCATGACCGGCCTGAACAGCGCCGCGAAGGGGCTTCGGCCAGTCCGGCGGGTTCCTCCCGCCCTGCATCAGGTCTGTCCGGCAGACCGGGCGGTCTCAGGGCAGGGCGGTTTCGCGGGGGATCTTCTCGTCCAGATTGCCCGTGCTGTAAATGGGGTCGTCCTCCGTTGGGACAAGCGTCGAATAGCCGAACAGCAGCGCGTCCGACCAGGAGCGCTGGCCGCTGCTGCGCTTGCTCTTGCTGCTGCGGTGCTGATGAATGCTCTCGCCCATGAACAGCATGCCCGAGGAAATGCCGCCGTCCATGTTATAGGCCAGCGTGCAGCCCTCATCCACAAACATCTGCGCGTAGTCCACAAGCGTCACGCCGATGCTGTAGCCCGCCTGTCTGCCGTCCACCACGATCGCCACATAATGCCCCGGCTCCACCATACCGATGCCCGCGCGGGGGTTCCTGTTTTTGACCCTGTGGCCCAGGCACTCCCTTTCGGACACCGCGCCGTCGCGCACCAGCACCGGGCCAAAGCCGAAGGTGTTCTGCACGCCGTCGTCGAGAATGGTTTCGGCAGGCGTGCCGCGCTCATAAATCCGCAGGCTCATATCCGGGCAGAGCGCCAGCGTCGGCTGGCCGTCGCCCTCGCCATAGAGCAGGCCGTTGCGGATCAGCCGTCCCTTGCTCAGCACCTCGCCGTTGATGAGATTGTCGCCCGTGATGGCCAGCACGGCCCCTGCGCGGCGCGCCAGCTTCCAGGGCTCCAGCCGGGCGGACCCGCCCTCGTTGAAGCTGCCAAACCCGGGCCGGAACGCGTCCTCCCGCATGCGGATATGGGCGACATACCACACCAGCGGCACGCTCCCATCCTCCCGCTTTTCGATCCGTATGGACAGCGTATCCGAGCGGTACTCCCAGCGTCCGTTCGTCTCATCCGCAAGGACCGTCTCCTCAGGTTCGCCCGGCTGCCGGAAGTATTCCGCCCAGGGATCGGGACTTGCCGCGCTGGCGCCGTCCGGCTCAGCCGGGGTGGTCGCGGGCGGCAGCGTGGGACTGCTCTGCGCCGCAGCGGGCGCGGGCGTTTCCAACGTCTCTGCCAGGCCCTCCACAGTCTGCGGCGCGGCCGGGCGCATCAAAAACGCGGCAAGCAGTCCCGCCAGCGCAGGCAGTGCGCAGATCGCTATGGAAAGCGGCTTCCCCCGCTTTGCAGAAAGAGGCGTGAAGGCCAGCGCGGACAGAAGAACGGAGAGCGCCGCCCCCCCCAGCAGCGCAAAAAACATGGGCAGATTCCGGCCATCCTCCCGCTCCTCCTGCGCCAGCGCAGCCGGGCTCGCCGGTTGTTCGGGCGAGGGCGCAGGGTCTTTCTCCGGCTCCGGCTGCGGCGCAGGCGACGGCGTGGGCGCAGGCGACGGCGTGGGCAAAGCCGCGCCATGGTTTGTCAGCGACTCTGGCGCAAGGTTCTGGAACAGGTCGTTTGCGCCGCTGTCCTCGCCAACCCGCGTGGCTGCGAGGCAGAAACTGTCGCTTTCCTGCGCCTCATAAGCATAGATGGCGACGGTGGAATAGGAGCAGAGCGCTTCGTTCGCAAGCTCCGCCCCGCTTTGTCCGGCACAGGCGTTCAGCGGCCGGGCGTAGTCCAGCACAACAGACGCGGTCTGCGTCTCCGCCCCGGAAGCCTCTTCCGCCCCGGAAGCGCCGCGCAGGTAGAGCTTCTGTACCTCATGCGTACCGTAGAGCGCCAGAGAGTCCCTGTCCTTGCGGGGGTCCGCCGCCCACGTCACGGCCTGCCGCACCAGCTGCGCCGTGTAGCTGCGCATCATATCCCCGTTCTCGCCCGCCTCGCTGTGCGTCACGATCACCGCGGGCCGGTACTGCCGGATGGCGGAGACCAGCGCCTCCACGCACTCCTTTTCCGGCCAGATCTTCCGCGCCTTGTCCGCATAGTTCTCGTTCAGGTGCAAATACTTCTCCCCAAGAAAGACCGGGCAGACGGGCTGGGAAAAGCGGGCCGCCGTCTCCATGGCCTCCTGCTGGGCCATGCGGTTTCGGTGTGACAGAAAGACGGTCACAGAGGAAAGACCCCGCTCCGCCAGGGAGGGGAGCAGTCCGGAAAACAGCGCGGCCTCGTCGCCCGTGTGCGCGGCAATGAGCATGAGGTCCACCCGCTCCGGCAATGAAAAAGCCGGGCAGGCTGCGGCCTCCTCGCCGGACATCAGCCGGTATTCGGACAGCACAAAGCCGCCCGCTCCGGAAAGCCGCACCTCCCGGCAATCGCCGCGCCCGCTCCGTTGAACTGGGCAATCGACACATCCTCAGGCGGCTGGTGCCAGGTCAGCAGCAGATACTCCGCTCCCTCCGGCAGGCGCAGCGCCAGCGTCTCCTCCCGGCCGATTTGGACACGGCTGTTCTCGTCTCCGTCCGTAAGCCGCCAGGCAACGTCGCCCGCGCCCTCCGGCAAAATCGCCTCGGCGGTGGCTCCGTCCGCCCGCGCAGGCCGGAGGGCGGCCATCGGCAGAAGCAGCAACCCGGCAATAAGGCACAGGGCAAAACGTCTTTTTATCATCAATCGTTCCTCCATGGAGTGCAATCCGGCGCAGCAGGCGTCTCAGAGCGTGACCGCAGTGTAGTCATGGCCCGTGCAGGGCAGAAAGACCTCCAGCAGATCGCGCATGGCGATGCGCAGGCTCGAGGTGTTCACGCAGGGATGGCAGCCCAGGTATTCCTCCCTGAGCAGCTCGCTGTCCATCAGCAGACGAACCCGGCACCCCGTATCGTTCATCAACCCCAGCACGGACACCGCGCCCGGTTGGATGGACAGGAACTCCTCCATATGCGCCGCATCCGCAAAGGACAGGCGGGCGGAATTGATCTGCCTGGACAAATCCTTGGTGCGGAAAGGTTTTTCCCCCGGCAGCAGCAGCAGGTAAAAGGCCGTCTTCTGCGCGTTGCACAGAAAAAGGTTTTTGCACATGGCCGTGCCCAGAACGCGGTCGATCTCCCGGCAGGCGGCAATGGTCATTGCGGGAGCGTGGTCAACCCGCCGATAGGGGATGTTCAGCCGGTCAAGCAGCGCGTAGACCGCCTGCTCCCTCCCGCTGCGGTTTGCAAGGTTCTCCGGCGCGCCGGTATACAGCGTCGGATCGACATAGATTTCTTCCATTTGTACACAAACCCTCAAAATACATTCTTGTTGTTCATTATCGCATACGGAAGAAAAAATGAAAAGGGGAAACCCGGAGCATTTCCTTCCGCCCTGCGGCCCCGCCCCATCGCGACGGACAGCAGCGCCTGACCCACGCCTGAAACGGCGCAGCAGCCCCCGGGAGCAGTATTCCCCTCCCGCAGGGGCGGGGTTTCCTCCCGCTGCCGCGGAACCTGCGCCCGGCATGCCCGCCACCCTGCCCGGCGGAGGGCGCGTCTGGCGCAGCGCCACACCTCCCGACGCTGCGACGTCGTCTTTTCACGGCAAAGAAAAAAAGAGCGCCTCCCGGCAGCCGGCCGCTCCGGGAGGCGCTCCCCCTGTCCGCTCAGTTCTTCAGGCTGTGGATGGGCGCGGGGATGCGTCCGCCGCGGGCGATGAAGGCATCGCTGCGGAAGGGGTTGACGCGCATGATGGGCGCAGTGCCCAGCAACCCGCCAAACTCCACGGAATCGCCCACATTTTTGCCCGGCACCGGGATGATGCGCACGGCCGTGGTCTTCTGGTTGATCATGCCGATGGCAGCCTCGTCCGCGATGATGGCGGAGATCGTGGCGGCCGGGGTGTCGCCCGGGACGGCCACCATGTCGATGCCCACGGAGCACACGCAGGTCATGGCTTCCAGCTTTTCCAGCGTGAGCGCGCCGCTCCTCGCCGCGGCGATCATGCCCGCGTCCTCACTGACCGGGATGAACGCGCCCGACAGGCCGCCCACATGGCCGGAGGCCATGACGCCGCCCTTCTTCACCGCGTCGTTCAGGAGCGCAAGGGCCGCCGTGGTCCCCGGCGCGCCCGCCTGCTCCAGGCCCATCTCTTCGAGGATATAGGCGACGGAATCGCCGATGGCCGGCGTGGGCGCCAGCGAGAGGTCCACAATGCCGAAGGGAACGCCCAGCCGGTCCGCCGCCTCGCGGGCCACCAGCTGGCCCATGCGCGTGATCCGGAAGGCCGTTTTTTTCACCGTCTCCGCCACCACGTCGAAGGACGCGCCCCGGACCTGCTCCAGCGCGCTTTTCACCACGCCCGGGCCGGATACGCCCACATTGACGCAGCACTCCGGCTCGCCTGCGCCGTGGAACGCGCCCGCCATGAAGGGATTGTCCTCCACGGCGTTTGCAAACACAACGAGCTTTGCGCAGCCCAGCCCGTCCTGCCCGGCCGTGCGCGCGGCCGCCGCCTTGATGATCTGCCCCATCCAGCGCACTGCGTCCATATTGATGCCCGCGCGGGTAGAACCCACGTTGACGGAGCTGCACACGCGCTCGGTCACGGACAGCGCCTCGGGAATACAGCTGATGAGCCGCTCGTCGGCGCAGGTCATGCCCTTGTGTACCAGCGCGGAAAAGCCGCCGACAAAGTTTACGCCCAGCTCTGCGCCGGCGCGGTCCAGCGTGCGGGCGAAGGGGACATAGTCCGTCGCTTTGGACGCCGCCGCGATCTGCGCAATGGGCGTAACCGAAATACGCTTGTTAACGATGGGGATGCCGTATTCCGCCTCGATCTGCTCACCGGTTCGGACCAGCTTTCCCGCAAGGCGCATGAGCTTTTCATAGATATTATCGCAGGCGGCGTTGATATCCTGCGCAGCGCAGTCCATAAGCGATATCCCCATCGTAATGGTGCGGATGTCCAGGTGCTGCTGCTCGATCATGCGGATGGTTTCGAGAATTTCTTTCTGGTTCAGCATATCAGTTTACCGCGTGCATGGCGTTGAAGATGTCCTCGTGCTGGATGCGGATGGAGAGCGCCATTTCCTCCCCAAGCGCGTTCAGCGCGTCCCGCAGCGCCGTAAACTCCGCCGTGCAGCCCTGCACGTCCGCCAGCATGACCATGGTAAAATACTCGTTCATGACCGTCTGGCTGATGTCGAGGACGTTGACGCCGTAGTCCGACAGCAGCGTCGTCACCCGCGCGATAATGCCCACGCGGTCGTGGCCAATGACGGTAACGATTGCTTTTTTCATCCTGTTTCCTCCGTAATGCTCTGCATGATGTAATAGCATATCACAAAACCGGCCCTGTGCCGAACAGTTTTTTCTATAAAACTGCGGTTTTCTGGTCCGGAATCTGCAAATGCCTCCGGCGGGTGTCCGGCAGACGGGGCGCGGAAGGATGGGGCGGGCGGCGGGAAATGTTGAGATACAATACATAGGTAACAGAAAAAAGGAGCAAAGCCTGCACAGAAATGGTAATATTGGGACTGCCGGGAACCAATAGCCAAAGGAGTGAC
>SFNQ01000043.1 GCA_004554165.1 Clostridiales bacterium
TCCCTCCGTCATGGGTCCCGGTTTGTAGTACTCTTTTTTCTTGTGCGCCATAATTCAGGCCTCCTATGTTTTTATCCTATCACAGAAGGCCTTGATTTTTTACCTTTTACAGACTTTTTTTCACAGGCTCGCGGCTCGTTTTCGTCTGCATCCGCCCGCGGTTTGCCATCATCGCTCTGGCAGCAATGCAGCAGGCGCGGCGCAGGAAACGCTCCGGAGTACAGAAAAACTGCGGACCGGTCCTTTGTAAAAACCAGCGCTGACGGGGCTCTCGTCCCGCAGCAACGATCTTTTTTATAAGGCGCTTTCAACATCTGACTGCCCTTTCTGTCCCCAATATGTCTCGCCTTTCGGGAACGGATTGTCCCGGTCCTGCGCATGGGAGGCTGTGTGCCTGTCGCGCCTGCAACCAAAACAGCGTTGTCTGAAAGCTTTCTCCCGCGTCTCCCCCGTTCTGCCTGTCCGTGGGCCGCTCGCAGAAGGCGAAGAATGCCTGGAGTCCCCCCTCCCTGCAGAAAGCGGGAAAGGGATAACTACGGCCGTCCCAATCCGCCGGGCAAAGCAGAACAGCCCGCATGCATTGATTCAGAGAGCAGAATGAAAAAGCGGCAGGTTTCCGCCCGCCGCTTCACAGGAAATCAAACGTTACTGTATATCACCGTCATCGAAGGGATCGCCGCACTCAGGGCAGAACTTGGGCGGCTTGGTCTTGTCCTGGGGCTCCCAGCCGCACTTGTCGCACTTGTACTGGGGCACGCCGGCGGGCTTTTTCGCGCCGCACTCGGCGCAGAACTTGCCCTTGTTTACCGCGCCGCAGGCACAGGTCCAGCCATCGGCGGCAGGCTTCTGCTTGCCGCAGTTGACGCAGAACTTTCCGGTGTTTGTTGCACCGCAGGCGCAGGTCCACGCATCGGCGGACGCCGCCTGCTGGGGCGCCTGCTGAGGCGCCTGCTGGGCCTGCTGCTGTCCCATCTGAAACAGGCTCTGCGCGTTCATGCCGCCAGCCCCCTGCGCCATATTCAGGCCGGCAAAGCCCATAAAGGCACCGCCGCCGCCTTCGTTCGCCGCAGCGGCTTTCATCGCCTCGGCCTGCGCGCCTACCAGATGGGCAGCCGCCATGGTGGGATTGCGCAGAGCGGCGCTCTTTTGCAGCTCCTTAATGGTATTCTCGTCCTCTTCGTTGGCGGTGATGGAGCTCACGCCAAAGCTCACCACGCGAACGCCGCGCAATTCGCCCCACTTTTGGGAAAGCACCTCGTTGAGCGCATCCGCAAGCTCCGCGGTATGGCCGGGTACGGCGCTGTAACGGATGCCCATAGCGGAGATCTTGGCAAAGGCGGGCTGAAGCGCCGTCAAAAGCTCGGTTTTGAGCTGGCTATCGATCTCGCTGCGCGAATAATTCGCGCTTACATTGCCGCAAACGTTCTTATAGAACAGCATCGGGTCGGCAACCTTGTAGGAATACTCGCCGAAGCACTTGATGCCGATGTCCATGTCCAGGCCGATATTCTGATCTACAACGCGGAAGGGCACCGGGTTTGCCGTGCCGTATTTGTTGCCGATGATCTCCTTGGTATTAAAGAAATAGACGCGCTGATCCTTCCCCGTGTCTCCGCCCATGGTAAAACGCTTTTTGAGCGTTTCCCAGGATTTCTTGATGCCCTGGCCAAGGCCGCCGTAAAATATGGTCGGCTCCGTGGAGCTGTCCCACACAAACTCGCCCGCCTCCGCGCAAAACTCAACGATCGCCCCCTGCTCGACGATCATCATGCACTGACCCTCGTTGACCGCAATAATGGATCCGTTGCTGATGATGTTATCTTCGCCCTTTGTGTTGGAGCTTCTTGCGCTGCTGCGCTTTCTCCCCTTTTGCACCAGCACGTCCGCAGGCATGGCATCGCAGTAAAAATACTCCCGCCACTGATCCGCCAGCACGCCGCCAAGCGCGCCGATTCCAGCTTTCAAAAGACCCATTTGATTCAATCTCCTTCCAATTTATAACTCTGGTTGACCATTGTTATTGCATTGACCGCAGCAGAGCCAGCAAGCGCCGGCCCTGCCGCGGAGAATTCATCAGGCAGTCCGCTGGCTGATGCCCTTGATGGAGCAGATCGCCCAGTCGTGCGAATCCAGCGTAATCACACTGTCGCAGTACGGACACTTCGCAGTGGTATTGATGGAGACCGGAGCGCCGCAGTTGGGGCAATTCACGGTGGTCATTTCGGCCGCCTCGCCGGTCTTTCTGCCGCTCTCGCGGGACAGATCCCACTCGTAGGTCATGAACTTCTCCTTGCTCTGGCTGCCGGAGATCAGCTCGCCCGTTTCGTCGTTCAGGGTATAATCCACAATGCGTGTGCGAAGCTCCGCAATGATATGATCCTCTCCATTGCGCTGGCAGAACCCGCGCAGCGTTACGCCAAGCACCGCGATGCGTTCCACATAGTTCGTCCGTCTGGCCTTGCGCATGGCGGAAAGCTGGCGATCCATCTGTGCAAACAGCGCATCGGTAAAGTAGGGCCGCAGGGACTCGATGTTCCTTTCCTGCCAACCGTTCTGCATCTGGACATAGAGGTTGCCCAGCTTCTCCTGGAACGCACTCTGGTCAAAGCCTGGATCAAGCTGCTGATACTCGGACATGCTCCGAAGCTGCGACTGATCCACCCGCTGCGCGCCAGCAGGCGTATTCTGCCCGCCGCTCTTCTTGCCTTTCCTGGAACTCTTCTGCATAAAATACCAGATTACCAGCGCGGCGATGATAAGAACCGTCCACAGAGGAGACCCGCCGCCCGAATCGCCACTGGAGCCGGAATAGCTGGAATAACTGGAATAACTGTCGCTGCTGTCCCAGTCGTAATCGCTGCCGGAGCCCCAATCGGAGCCAAAATCGCTGGAGCTCCAATCCGAGCCAAAATCGCTGTCGCCGCTAAAATCGCCAAAATCCGCCCCCGCCGCAACGGGCAGCAGGCAGAGGCAGAGGGTCAGGAGCAAGATCAATAGCAGACTTTTTTTCATAATTAATACATACCCTCATGGACCGTTGGCGTCAGGCCGGCCAGCGGTCGAATTCGTTGATTTCCTGTCGAAGCAGTCCGCGCGGCGCAACCAACCGCGGTTGTTCGGCCTGCGGCAGACGCAGCGCTTCCATCGCCTATACATTGGATATGCCGAGCGGTGGTATTGGCATGACTTATTTTATAGAATATTTCATTCGGGGATATCTGTCAATTTAATTTTATGGCAATTCCGAAAAAAAGCTGATTCTGTCAGGGGCTGCAACCCATGCCTCTTTTGGTCCCATTGCCAGTTTTCGCAATGCGTTTCCGGCCGGCTGCAGCGCCCTGCATATCGTTTCAGATCTGATTTGCGCTATTTCATCCACGGCAGCCGACCTCCCGTCACTTCGTATTGAAATGACGGTCGTTCAAACAGGGACTTTTGCAGGCCGCGCTCAAAGTATTCCATAATCAGATCGGACATATCCCGCTGTATCTCCCGCAACACCCGGCAGCCGGGATACATGTCATAACCGCCCGCGCCGCTGGCGCGGTAGTTGCTCATGCAGATGGAAAACACATCGTCCGGCTGGACGTCGTTGCCCCGGTATTGCAGGGATACAACGCGCCCCCCAACGGGCCTGGAAACGTCGATGCAATAGGCGATGCCCGCATAATAATCGTAATTATAGTGCTCCACCTTGGGCCGCAGGAAGGTTTCTGAAACGGCCAGCGCGCCATCCTCTCCAAGGGAGAAGTAAGCGGCGGAGCGCTCAAGGGCGGCGCGGAGCTTTTCCCCGGTAATTTCAAGCACCACAAGGGTATTGGAATAGGGATAGCTGGCGAGGATATCCCGTCTGGTAACCGCCTCACCAAAGCCCATGACATCGTTTGCCAGGCTGACGGCAGAGATCTGCGCGCCGGAAAACTGGCGCTGGACATCCAGAAACATTCGCGCAATATCGCTGCCGCAGGCCGCCATTTGAAGATGGGGCGCCTTTGCCAGCGCTCGGGGGAGCCTGCCCACGTCCTCGTCCAGCCAGGTCTGAACGGCTGCTTCCAGTTCGGCAAAGCCCTGAACAAGAGATGCGTCTGCCGGCGCATCCGCCGCTACGCGCTCGGAGGAAATCCGTTTGCAGCCCTCGCTTACGGAGACGGTAAGCCGGTGAAACTCCCGCCCGTTGTCTGCGCTCTGCAGCGCATATGTGCCATGAATCCAGCGGCCATGCAGGGACAGATGCTGATGTCCGGTGAGGAGTATATCATATCCCAGCTCCTGACAGAGCCGGTAGGCGATGTTTTCTCCGGTCTGAGAGAGCAGCCTTCCGGTTTGCAGGTCTCTTTCAAAGCCGCCATGATAGATGCAAATCGTGAGATCCACCTCGCCCTGCATGCGCTCCAACGCGCTCCTTGCAGCTTCAAACGGCGCCGTGATGTGGATACCCTCCAGATTCTCCGGCTTCTCCCAGATATTCACATGATCTGTCACAATGCCCGCGATGCCGACCCGCAGGCCGCTTTCCATCACTTTTATCATATAGGGATGGAGCGTGTTGCCCGCCGCATCCCGTACATTTTCACAGGCGCAATCAAATGTCCCCCGGGAAAGATAGTCCCGCAGGTACGCCAGCCCATAGTTGAAATCATGGTTGCCAAGGGTCACGACATCATAGCCGCACCGGCTCATGATCTCTGCCAGCGGTTTTGCCGATTGGAGCTTCTTCCGGCAATAGGCGGCAAAGGGCGAGCCCTGCAGGATGTCGCCTCCGTCGATAATCAGCGTATCTCCGTCCTTTTCAAAGCAGGGCGCGCAGCGAAAAAGGCCCAGTGGGCGTTCCAACCTGTCGCCGTAGGTGGTGGGATAGAAATGGCCATGCAGGTCGGTGGTGTAATAAATGGTTAGCTTTTTTTCTGCCATTATTGCCCCCGCGCCAGCTTCACCCGGATTTTTGTGGAAAGTACCTCGATGATGAATATGAGCACGATGAGTCCGGCAAGGATGGCGCCCACCTCGTTCCAGCGGTAGGAACTCATGGCAAAAATCAGGGGTGCGCCTATGCCGCCCGCGCCAACCAGTCCCAATACCGTGGCGTCTCTGAGGTTCATATCGAACCGATAGATGATGGTTGACATAAAATCCGGAAACAACTGCGGGATGATGCCGTAGCGTATCTTCTGGAAGGCGTTGCATCCAGCCGCATCCAGCGATTCCAGTATCCGCTTATCCAATCCCTCGATATATTCCGTAAACATCTTGGATACCATGCCGATCGAGCACACCGACATCGTCATCAGACCCGCGAAGGGACCGGGGCCGGTGACACGAATAAACATGAGGCCATAGACGAAAGCCGGGATGGTGCGGATGGCCATGATGCAGCCGTGGACCACAACGGCGATGGGCTTTGGCACCAGGTTGGTGGCGGAGAGAAACGAAAGCGGAATGGAGAAAACCGCACCGACAAGGGTGCCAAGGAAAGCAATGCACATGGTCTCAAGCAGCAGATACGCCACGCCTGATTTTGTGAGATCGAACAGCAGCTCTGTATCCGGATGAAAAATCCCGGAAATGATGCGCCCCGCAATGCTCCATCCGTGCCCCTCCGCAGCCCCGCCTTTCAGGGCGGAGGACGACCATGCGATGAGCGCGGCGGTAATGAGCGCCAGCACGAGCTTGATATACCAGGTCTTAGGCGCTTCCCTGTATTTTTCAAAAACAGATCGATTCATGTCCCCCTCCTCCAAACTAGGAAAGCCTGCGGCGAATGTACTGGCTGATGGATTCGATCAGCAGTACGGTGACGAACAATACGATGAGGATCATGCCAACGCTGGCATAGTCCCGCCAGCCGATCTTCTCGTTGAGAATCAGTCCCAATCCGCCGGCCCCCACATAGCCAAGAATGGAAGCGTAGCGTACATTCCCTTCAAAACAGAAGAGGCAAATGGACAGATACACCGGCAGCACCTGCGGCAATATGGCCGCAAGGAATGCGCGGAGCTTTGTGGACCCCAGGGCCTCCATGGCCTCGTACGCCCCCATATCCACCGTCTCAATCTGCTCATACAGCTGTTTGCCCACATAGGCAAAGGTGAATACGGCGATGGCAAACGTACCCGCCGTAGTCCCCAACCCGAACATGTAGGTGGCGATCAGGGCCGTTACGAGCGTTGGCAGCGTGCGGACGAGGCTCAGGATGAACCGCACGACGCCGATGCAGATGCGGCTATGGATGATGTTGGTAGAAGCGATGATGGCAAAAGGGATGGCAAGCACGCTGCCAATGAAGGAGCCCAGCAGGGACATCTTGATGGTGTCAAAAAGTGGCTGCCAGATGCTGGAGATATAGCTGCCGTTTGGCGGAAACATCTGCCCGAGAATGACAAAAAACTGATGACCGCGCCGGAGCAGCGTCCCGGGATCGAACCCGGTCACCCGGACGGATATGACGGCCGCAACGACCAGCAGGAGCAGGACAAGCGGCGTGCGGGAGGCCTTTTCCTTCACCACCTTGCCGTCGGCAAGGCGCAGCTTTCTGGGCTTGAAAATTTTATCGTAAAGCGTCATGGCATCTCCCCCTCGCTCTGAGGAATGTGCCCCTCATAGATGGTATCCAGAACATCCTGCGTGACGTCCGCGGAGGGACCGTCAAAAACGATTTTTCCGGCGCGGATGCCGATGATGCGCTTTGCATATGTCAGGGCCAATTCCACATGGTGGATATTTATCAGGATGGAGATGCCCATGTCCCGGTTAATCCTTACAAAATCCTCCATGACCTGCTTTGCCGTCACCGGGTCAAGCGCGGCCACAGGCTCATCGGCCAGAATGATTTGTGGGTTCTGGGCAAGCGTGCGGGCAAGGGCTACCCGCTGCTGCTGTCCGCCGGAAAGCTGATCCGCGCGGATATACGCTTTGTCCAGAATCCCCACCTTATCCAGACATTCCAGCGCAAGGATCTTGTCCTCCCTTTTGAAAGCTCCCAGCAGGGTGCGCCAGAAGGGCATATCCGGGACCCGCGCCATCAGCACGTTTTTTATCACCGTGGTGCGTGTCACAAGGTTAAAAGATTGAAATATCATGCCGATGTTTCTGCGGAACCGGCGAAGGGAACGCCCCTTGAGAGCGGGTACATTGTGCTCATCTACCAGCAGAGTCCCCCCGGTAATATCGTGCATGCGGTTGATGGCCCTGAGCAGGGTGGATTTTCCTGCGCCGGAAAGGCCGATAATTGCGACAAATTCGCCTTGCTCGATCTCCAGCGACACGTCATCCAGTCCCACCGCGCCGTTTGGGTATATCTTTGAAACATGTTCAAAACGAATCATTCTGTGCCCCTCCCAAAGAAGCCGGGTATAACATGGAAGTACGCGGAGGCGGAAAACACCTCCGCGTACCTTACAGTCTCGTGCCGAACGCTCAGTTGCTGAGGCTCTGGATCAGCTCCTGAGCCGCGCGCTCGTTATCGTAGTCAGAGGATACGGCTTTCTGGTATCCATTATGGCTGTAAATGGCGATGACCGCCTTGCCCTCCTCGGTTCCCGCAATATTGATAAACGCTTCCTGCAGGGTTGCTTTCAGGGCGTCGTCCATAATGGGCGAGGTTTTGCTCACAGCGATGGTATCGTTATAGATGCCGGGGGTGACGCCAATGACGTTGGTCTCCTCCCAGATGGAGGCGGTCCGGGCATATTCGCTCGTCCACTTCTCCGCATAGTCGCGGCGGGCGTCGGCATAGGTCATCAGGGCGTCCACCTGTCCGGAGGCCAGACGGGCAAAGGCGCTGCCATAGGAATCGGACTGGACCGCATTGGCCAGGTCCGTGATGCCTTTGCCGTACCGCTCCTGCATCCACAGCGCAGGATAGATGTATCCGGCGGAGGAAGAAGAATTCATCACACTCCAGTTGAGGCCGTTGATGTCCTCCCAGGTGAGCTCTTCGCCGGCGTTGACCTTGGCGGCTATGGCCTGACCCTTTTCCGAGGGGCCGGCGATCATCAGCGCGCGATAGGACACCGCCTGCCTGTCGGAGGCCTCCGTGGGCTGGCCGTCGTTCCAGTCCTTGGCGTTGTCGGAGTCCTTGCTCAGGCCGTCACGGGTGGAGGTGAGGATTACGTCCGCCCCATCGTCATAGAGCACATAGGTGCCGCCGGGCATGCCGAAACCAATGTCTGCGGTTCCTGCAGAGAGCGCCTCGCCAACCGCTTCATAGGTGGTTCCCACGAAGATCTCCACCGCGCCAACCTCATAGCCGTGGTTGAGCAGCTCATCCTTGAGCAGTTGTTTGAGCGGTTCTGTGACGGTAACGATCTCGTCCGGCTCACGGGAAGGCACAAAATAGAGATTCAGCTTTTCGATCTGGGTGTTCCCGGACGCATCGCCGCCATCGGCTGCGGGAACCTGCGCATCGCCGCCATCGGCTGCGGGAACCTGCGCATCGCCGCCATCGGCTGCGGGGACCTGCGTGCAGCCGCCAAAGGCAGCAAGGCAGAATACCAGCGCAAGAAGAATAGCAAGGGTCTTTTTCATGTGTTTTCCTCCTTTTATTTTATGCCGATATCCTCGGCAAACTAATGGATCGTAAGGGATTGCGTCAATACGTTGGTCGAGCCGTTCTTGATGCGGAAGTTTGCAGAACCCGCCGCCAGAGACGAATTCAGCCTCATCAGTATTGTTTTGACTGCAACGCCGGAGCTGTCGGCCGTCATGGCGAAGGTGTCGGAGTAGCCAAACGCCGCGGACCATGTGCTGCCATCCACGCAGAACTGGGCAATCTGCGTTCCGGAGGAGAGATAGCTGCCAGCCTTCAGGCCGGACACCGTCTCATTTGCACTCAGCCCGGTTATGCGGATGGTAACGGCGGTATCCATGCCGGGAACAACGCAATCGGGGTATGCGGCAGAATAGACCGTCCCGCTGCCGCCCGGTGTGCTTGCGATCGTATGCGTAGCCGTATATACATTCGCAGAGCCCTGCTTCAGCCTGATGTTGAACGTCCCCGTTGCGGAGCTGTTGAGCAGGAAGATCATCGTTTTTGATGCGCTGCCATTGGCATCCGTCGTAATCGAAAACTCGCCGCTATAGCCAAATGCATCGGGCAGCGTTCCGCCAACATCCGCAAATTTGCCGATCTGGGTTCCGTCGGACAAATAGGCCCCGAGCTTATAGCCGCTATAGGTGGTGTTTGGCGTCAGATTCGCAAAATAGATCGTGACCGGAAGCTCCATGCCCGTGTTGATCTGCTGGGGCATGCCCACCAGATAGGTGAAATCGGATTGCTCAGAACCCGTATAGCCATAGGAGCCATAGGCGAAGGTGCTTTCATCATACCAGAGATATCCCGCTGCCGGTGCGGCCCAGGGCTCGCTCTGCGGCTCCGTGGAGGAGGCGGGCGTCTCAAAGCCGAACAGCGTGGTAGCAGAATCCGGCGTGATGTTCTGCGTTGTAAAGCTGGTATAGCTCTCCTGCTCGGCAAGCCAATCCACCAGTTGTACCAGAAGAATGGCGTCATCCTGCTCGCTGAAGCCCGCATATGTGGTTTTGGTGCTGCCGTTTTCTTCTCTCAGATACTTGGGCGTCGCATCCTCAACGGCAGAGGAATCGCCAAGAAACGCGGCCTTGCCGGCGCTGACCTTGGAAATTGCCACATAGGGCCCCTCGGCCACTCCGCCGCCGTTGTAAACCCCATCGTCAACGGCGTTTGACCATTTGTTTGAACTGGTGAGTCCCGAGGGCAGGTACACGATTCCCTTGGCGATATCGGGATTGATTATGGCCAACGTGGAACCCGCATGCACGGCGACTGTATCCACGCCCTGCGTGATGCCAAAGCACTGCGCAGGGGCAACGATGTTGTTGGCGGTTACGTCACCGATGGCATTGTAACGGAAACGCACACCGAAATTTGTGGCAAGCCAGTCGCTGCCCACGACCCCGTTCATGTCGTCGCAGGCGGCCTCAGCCGCGGACATACCCTGCGTTGGGTTGCTGTACGCGCCGCGGCGGTAACCGTTGAACACCTCGGATGAGTCCCATCTGTTTTTATTGCGATCTGCGTTATAGTGATCCGCAATGAAGAAGACGCCGCCGCCATTCTGCGCAAACTGAAGGATTGCAGCCTGTTCGCTGGTCTTAAAGGGAATGTTCGCTTCCGGGATGATGAAAACATCGAAGCCGGAAAGGTCGGCGTATGTGATGATGCCGCCTTTGCGGAGCTCCTCTACATAATAACCCTCGTTTGCCAGGGCATTGGCAAAATCGGAAAAGGCTCCGTCAATGACCCAGTCCGCCGCACCTG
>SFNQ01000022.1 GCA_004554165.1 Clostridiales bacterium
AACCAGGTGGTTGAACAGTACCTGGGCGTGATGTGACCGCACCGCTGCGGGGGCTGGCCCCCGCAGCGCACCCAAACCGCTTTCCCAGGCCTTCGTGCAGGCATCCAAAAGTGTAACCTATGTTTGACGCTCGTACAGGGGCGGGCGGCGGGAAAGCGCTTGCCTGTTCGCCGATTTTTTGTTAGCATAGATACCAGCGCAGGCCATTTGGGAAGGCGGCGCTCCCTCCGGAGCAAAACGCGCTTCCATCGCCCGCTCCCGGCATGCGGGCCGGTCGCGGACGGGTCCCCGCTGTTTGCCGGGCCACTCCGCCGCTTCGCCCGTCAGCCACCGTCCCTTTCACGGCGCCGCGCCTGCGCAGCGGGGCGTCGCGGCACGCGCCAGCCTCCCTTCCCTGGAAGAACAGCAGGGACAGAAGAAAACGCGCCCCCGTTTCGCGCCGGGGAAAGCGCGCCCCTGCCCTGCCCGGGGGAACTCTTCCTTTCCAAGACCCTTTTCTTCTTTTTCAGAAAAAGAAGCCTGCCCCATGAACCTGCCCGAAGCCTTCCTCTCCCGCATGCGCACGCAGCTGGGAGAAACCGAATTTCAAGCGTATCTTTCCGCCATGGCGCGGCCGGCGCGGCGCGCGCTGCGGGTCAACACGCTCAAAACCGACGCCGCGGCCCTGTTTTCCCTGCTCCGCCTTCCGCAAGAGCCCTGCGGCGTAATCCCGGAGGGCTTTTTTGTCCCGGAGGGCTTTGCGCCCGGCACACAGCCGCTGCACGCTGCGGGCCTGTTCTATATGCAGGAGCCCTCGGCGCAGTTTCCGGCCGCGCTGCTCGGCGCGCAGCCCGGAGAGACCGTGCTCGACCTCTGCGCCGCCCCCGGCGGCAAGACGGGCCAGCTTGCCGCGGCCATGCAAAACAGGGGCCTGCTCATCGCCAACGAAGTCAGCCCCGCCCGCTCCAGCGTGCTCTGCGGTACGCTGGAGCGGCTGGGCGTACAAAACGCCCTTGTGACCAGCATGCGCCCGGACGCGCTCTGCCCGCTGCTGGCTTCCCGGTGCGACGCCGTGCTGGTGGACGCGCCCTGCTCGGGCGAGGCCATGTTCCGCAGGGACCCGCGGGCGCTTGCCGACTGGTCGGAGGCTCACGTGCTTTCCTGCGCGGAGCGCCAGCGCGGTATTCTCGCCAGCGCGGCGGAGGCCGTTCGCCCCGGCGGCAGGCTGGTTTACTCCACCTGCGCCTTTTCGCCGGAAGAAAACGAGGAGACCGTGGCCCGTTTTTTACAGGCGCACCCGGAGTTTTCCTGCCAGGCGCAGCGCCGCCTGTATCCCCACAGCTCGCCCGGCGAGGGTCAGTTCGCCGCGCTCCTGCTGCGGAAGGGAGGCCCCGCGCCCGCTGCCGCCGCGCCCCTGCGCGGACCCCAACGCAGGGCCGGCGCCGCGCAGACAGAGCCACCTGCGGCCCTGCGCCGCTTTTTTTCGGAAACCATGCGCGTACCGCCTGCCGCGCAGGTACGGACGCTGCCCGACGGCCGCGTTTTCCTGCTGCCGGAGCGCCTGCCGGCTTTGCTGGAGCGGATGCGCGTGCTCCGGGCGGGCGTACTGGCAGGCGAGCTGCGCGGCGCGCGTTTTGTCCCCGCGCACGGACTGTTTCTCGCCTATCCGAAGTCCGCGTTTTCCGCTGCAGCCGAACTGGAGGGCGCGGCGCTTTCCGCCTTTCTCGCAGGCGAAGCCATCCCCTGCGATCCGGCGCTGTCCGGCTATGTGGCGGCCTGCGTCTCGGGCCATCCGCTGGGCTTTGGAAAGGCCGCCGGCGGTACGCTCAAAAATCATCTGCCAAAAGGGCTCAGAATTCGCTGAGGACTACTGTACTTTTTTCGGAACTGTGCTATGATGTAATGTATCTGGGGGGTGTATTTCACTATGAAGCTTGCAATCATCGGCGGCACCAACATCGAAACCCTGCCCATTCCCTACCGCGAACAGGCCGTTTCCACGCCCTATGGCGATGTGGTCGTGTTCCGCGCCGCGCTGGAGGGCGGCAACGAGGTGCTCTTTCTCTCGCGCCACGGCGTGCTCTATGGCCTCGATCCCGGCCAGATCAACTACCGGGCCAACATCTTTGCGCTGCACGAGCTCGGCGTGACGGACGTTGTGGGCGTTACCTCCGTGGGCACCTGCGACTATACCTACCGGCTGGGCAGCCTGTGTCTGATTACCGATTTTCTGGATTTCACCAGATCCCGGCCCGCCTCCTTTGAGCGCGAGCACCGCCAGTCTCTGCACACAGGAATGGAGGACGTGTTCAGCCCCCGCCTCAACGACACGCTGGAGCGGATGATCCTCGCGCGGGGCCTACCCTATTCCGGGCGCACGATCTATGCCTGTACCGAGGGGCCGCGCTTTGAAACCGCGGCGGAGGTGCGGATGCTGCGCATGCTCGGCGCGCAGGTCATCGGCATGACCATCGT
The DNA here is from genome assembly GCA_004554165.1 of Clostridiales bacterium. Taxonomy (GTDB): domain Bacteria; phylum Bacillota; class Clostridia; order Christensenellales; family CAG-138; genus CAG-1024. The sequence goes on from SFNQ01000022.1 coordinate 2,455, forward strand.
GCCGGAAGCGCCGCTGTGCCGCGATCTGGGCCTGTCGTACACCGCCATCGGCATCGTGGCCAACTACTGCACCGGCATGACCGGCGAGGTGACGGACCAGGGCATCGATGAGGTCATGGCCCAGCGCCGCGACAATGTGTTCGACCTCTGCTTTGACCTGATTCGCAGCGCAGACGGGACCTGAGCCATATTCCGGCGAAAGGAATCCCCGGCGCGGCGCAGGGGCAACGCGTACAAAACAGGGCAAAGAGCGCCCGAAGAGGTTTCGGCCTTTTCGGGCCTTTCTTTGTGCGGATTGCCGCCTTCTTCCCCTTTCTCCCACCGGATTCCTGGCAGGAGCGCGGGATGCGGGAACCGGCCACCGTTGCGCCTCCTGCGGTTATTGAGAGAGCGTACCGCATTGACAAAGCCCGAGCGGGATGCCGCCCGGCCAGATTCGATTGCATTTTTTCGGAAGGAGCACCTTTTGGCAGGCTGCGAAGCGCCGCATGCCGCGCCCCGTTTTTCCTTTCTTACCGTCTCCGGAGCAGCCGTTTGATTCCCCGCTTCATGCGCGCGTCCGGCAGCTGCATCAGCAGCCGCAGCCATGCCGGGAAATGGACCGCCATCTGTGCGCGTGGCCTCACTCCTCCGGATGAAAAACGCCTGCTTTCCACTCGATGCAGAGCCGAGTCGCGCAGAAAGGCCGAACTCCATCCTTTCGGGCCGGCGCCCTCCCGCCAGCGGATGTCAGGCAATGATATTGAACGTATGGGCCATGTATGCTACGATCGGGCTGTGGCCCGCCTGCATGGGCAGATTCGCTAACAAAAACAGGGAGGATTTTTCATGGCAATCATCGGCGGGGCAGATGGCCCCACGTCCGTTTTTTTGAGCGGAACGCCCGGCTGGCTCAATCTGTTCGGCCTCATTCTCGTGGCGCTTCTGCTGCTGCCCAACCTTCTGTATGCATTGAAATCCAGGGCGGCCCAATGCCGCAGCGGCAACCGTCGCAGCAGCAGGCGTCTGCTCAGCCTCCTTGAACAGGCAGGCCGCTATGGCTGCATGCTGCTCATGGTGCTGAACCCGGTTCCCGGCGAATTCGGCTTCCCCTCGCCCACTGCGGCGCTGTGCTACTTCGCCGGTAACGGGCTGCTGCTCCTGCTGTACTGGGGCTGCTGGATCGTCTATTACAAAAAGCCCGGGCGCATCTGCGCCCTTCTGCTGGCCCTGCTGCCCGCGCTGCTCTTCCTGCTGAGCGGCCTGACGCTGCGGCACTGGCTGCTTGCGGCCTTTGCGCTGCTGTTTGGCATATGCCATGTGCGGGTTACGCTCATCCATGGGGGAAATCTCTGACTCCCCCTCTGACGGGCGCGCAAAAATGCCCCCGCAGGATCCGGTCTCCCGCGGGGGCTGAAACACGGTCATAAAACCTTTTCCTTCGGGGGCTGCCCCTCCGGAGGCGACGTTCGCATCCGGCAGCACGTGCGCCAAATTCGCCAGGGGCGCTTGCGCAGCAGGCCTTTCTTTCATGCGGCGCCGGTCACGCCCCCATGGCGCAACCGCCGCTTTGACAGAGCCTGCGGGAGCTTTTCACCGTGGCTGCGCGCCGCCGTCCTGCTCGCTCAGTGAATCTCCAGCCGCCGCGGCTCGGGCTTCGTCTCCTCCTGCTTGGGCAGTTCCAGCTTCAGCACGCCGTCGGTATAACTGGCGGTGATATCCTCGGCGCGAATACCGGTGAGGTCAAAGCTGCGGCTGTAGGCGCCATAGGAGCGCTCCCGGTAGACGTAATTGCCCTTATCGTCCTTCTCGTCGTTCTCATTTTTGCGCTCCGCGCTGATGGTCAGCCGGTCGCCGTGGATATCGATCTTGATGTCCTCCTTCTTAAAGCCCGGCAAATCCGCCTCCAGTTCAAAGGCCTTGCCCGCGTCCCGGATATCGGTCTTGAAGGTGGGCATTTCCCCGGAGCCGAAAAAGGCCTTCTCAAAGTTCTCCAGTTCCCGGAAGGGGTCGTAGTACGCAACGTTGTTTCTGCGGGTATATGGCGTAAGTCCAAACATCTTCATGAACCTCCCTGCTTTCTTTTGATGGCTATAGCATACCCCAAAATTGTTGCGCAAAAAGCAAGGAATTGTAATCCAAATGTGAAAATTAGCACTCACCACGATAGAGTGCTAACAATCCATCCTTTTGCTCCTGCTTCCGGGCCTTTCCCGCCTGTCAAAGCAAGGAAATTCTTCGGTTTTCCGCCGCTTGTTTGTCGATTCGGTTCTGTTTTGCCTGCCGCCCGACTATATTGATGGTGCAATCGTTGCGCCCGCACCAGCGCCCGGGTGCGCCGCGCCGTCTCGGGGGGGCTGAAGCCCATGAATCATAAGCTCATCGGCCTGATCCTGCTTCTTGCCGGACTGGTTCTTCTGATCGCCGCGCTCTCGGAGTGGCTCGGCCGCCTTTCCTCCGCGCGGACGCAAGCGGTCTGCACGGGCCGTGTGGTCGGCATCCGCCGCTGCCGCATGGAAAGGGCGGACGGCGGAACGCAAACCGTACACGACGCCACCGTGTCCTATACCGTGGAGGGCGTTTCCTATCTTTCCGTCATACGCATCCTGCCGGGCGAAGTCATTCATTTACCCGGCTCGGAAATCCGTCTGTCCTATGAGCCTCCGCATCCGGAGCGCGTAACCCCCGCTTTCGCCGCGCCGCAGGGCCAGCGCGCCACGCGCCCGCTCTTTATCGCCTGCTCTGCCCTGCTGACGGCAGGCCTTGCGCTGTTCTTTGCGCTGTAGGGACGTCCCGGCCATCGGGCAACGTCCCTAGGCCTGTGGCGTGGGCCGCGCGCCGCAGGTGCGGCGGATGCAGAGCTGCGGCTGGAGCACAATCTCCTGCGGCTGGAGCGCCGGGGAATCCGGGGCTTCGATCAGGTCCAGCAGCATCCGCGCCGCCACCGCGCCCAGCTGTTGGATGGGCTGCGAAACGGTGGTCAGCGGCGGCTCGGAAAGATTCGCCACGGCGGAATCCGTAAAGCCGGCGATGGACAGCCGCTCCGGCACCTGTATCCCGAGATCACGCGCAGCGCGCAGTACGCCGAAGGCCATCTCATTGCTGGCGCAAAAGAACGCATCCGGCGCGTCGTCGCCCCGGAGCAGCTCCCGGGCCTTCTGATAGCCGCCATCCACGGTGTTGGGCGTATGTACGATCCACGCTTCGTCAAAGCGCAGACCGTTTTCAAAATAGGCCCGCTTCCAGCCGCCGCAAAAGCTGGCCACAAACTGGAACGACGCCCGCTCCACCAGCAGCGCAATTTTTCTGTGGCCCAGGGAGAGCAGGTACTCCGTCATGCGGAAGGAACCCACGGAGAAGTCGGTGTAGCAGCGGTGGCAGCGGGCGGGCGCGCCCTCGTATTTTCTTGCCAGCACAAGGGGAATTTGTCTGCGTTCAAAGGCCTCAAGCTCCTGCGGATAGAAATCTCTGAGGGCGAACACAACGCCCCCAAAGCCCTGCCCCGCGAGCTGCTCAAGCTGGGCGGCCCTGCGCTCCGGGTCGGAGAATACGGGGCAATGTAACATGGTATATCCGCGGGGCGCAAGCACAGCCTCAAAGCCCTCCGGAATGCGCTCATAAAAGCTGTAATCTGCCTCATTGAGCAGAAAGAGCAGCGCATGCGCACGCCTGCCCCTCGGCGCAGATCGTTTGTGGCCTGGCGCGTAGTTCTGCTGCTGCATCACGCGCTGCACCAGTTCACGGGTCTGCTGCTGCACCAGCTCCGGCGTATTGATCACCCGGGATACCGTTGCAATGGACACCCCGGAAAGCCGCGCAATTTCCCTGATATTGATGGGGATCACCTCGATGACTCTACAAAGCTTCCTATAGTATAACACAGGTTTTCCAGAAATGTAACAACAGATTTTCTGTTTCAGTCCTCTGCGAAGCCCGCCGTTTTGAATGAAACAATTTTCGCATATTGTTACACCAAATTTTGTCAAAAGTGTGAAATTTCTGCTTGACATCCGCGCAATTTAACGTTACATTATAGATATTGATTGAGTTACATTGCTTTGTTACAGAAACAACTTATCTTGATACGGAGGGATATACCATGATTATCGGCAGCAGCCACGGCGTTGGCGGCGGCAAGACCGAAACCGAGGTCCTGAGCGTTGTCTGCGCACAGCTGGAACCCATCCATGCGGCGAACATGGAAGAGGTCAACAGGAACATCGACAAGATCATCGAGTACATGGAAATCGGCGCCCGCGGGTTCCCCGGCTACGACCTGTTCGTTTCCCCGGAATTCGCCGTACAGGGCATGCATCCCATCCAGCGGCGTAACGTCATCCTGACGCTGGATTCGCCCGAGGTGCAGCGTCTGCGCGACGCCTGCGCCCGCTTGCAGGTCTGGGGTATTTTCAGCGTGATTCTGGCGCTGGAGGGCCACAGGGAGCCCGGCAACTGCGCCATCATGATCAACGACCGGGGCGAGGTGGTCCACCAATACTGCAAGATGAACCCCTGGATTCCCACCGAGCGACACTATCCCGGCTGGGAATGTCCCGTCACGCCGGGCCCGAAAGGCTCGCGCATTGCCACCATCGTCTGCGCGGACGGAGACTATCCGGAGATATGGCGCGAAGCCGCCTACAACGGGGCCAACGTCATCGTGCGCATTACGCACTACATGAACCCCTGGGAGGAGGCCTGGAAGCTCACCAACCGCTGCGCGGCCTATTGCAATCAGGTCTACGTCGTCGGCTGCAACTGCTACGGCGTGGAGCATGCCTGCGCGGCCTTCGGCAACAGCATGATCGTCAATCCCGACGGCAATGTGATCACGGAAGCGCCCATGATGGTCCCCTACATGCTCAAGGCCGACCTGTATCCCGGCCTTGTGGATAAGCTCCGGGAGAGCAGCGCAATCAACAGTTTCCTCTATTCCTTCCGGCATCGCGGCGCCTCGTGCTGCGATCTTGGCGGCCGCGGCCAGACGAAAAACCAGTACAGGGCCTATGATTTCGGGGGTGAAGAACAATGATTATGCAGAACATGCCCTACATGCTGACGCTTCACTACATCGTGCTCGCCATGCGGGATATCCGCTTCCCCATCACCAAGGCGGAGCTGATCCGGCGGGTCGGGGACAGGCAGATCCGCACAAGCCCCAACGGCTATACGCCTTTTTCGGAGATTCTGGAAAAAATGCCCCTGGACGAATTCTCCTGCGCGGCGGAGTTCTATTGCAACCACAGCGCGAGCTGATACACGCATAAACAAAAGAGAGGAGATATTCATGGAGAAAGTCAACAAAAAGGCAAGCCAGCCAATGGCGCTGGAAAACGGAGACCTGTCGGAAAACTTTTCTACCGTTCAGAAGGTATTCCTCGGTCTGCAAAACACGCTTGGCATGTGCGGCGTCATTCTGGTGCCTATCCTTTGCGGGCTGGACGTATCCGTTACGCTGTTCTGCGCGGGCATTGGAACGCTCATCTATCAGTTCATCGACAAGCGTATGGTACCCGCCTTCCTTGGCGGTTCCTTCGCCATCATCGCGCCGGTTTCCGCGGTTATTGCGGAGCTGGGCCTTCCCTATGCGCAAATCGGCATTGTGTCCATGGCCGTGTTCTACTTCCTGTTCGCGCTGCTGCTCAAGCTGGTGGGCAAGGAAAGGATCCATCATATTTTCCCGCCGATCATCGTCGGCCCCATCATCATGGTTCTGGGCCTGTCGCTGGCCGGCATCGGCGTCAGCGAGGCAACGCAGAGCTGGCCCGTTGCCATCATTACCTTCCTCATCGCCGTTGGCATCAACTGCTTTGCCAAGGGTCTGACCAAGGTTCTGACCATCGTAATCGCGCTTGTGGGCGGTTATCTGGTTGCCATCCCCTTCGGCCTTGTGGATTTCACGCCTGTGCTGGAGGCGCGCTGGTTTGGCCTGCCGAACTTCACGCTGCCCTCCTTCGCCGTCGGTACGGACTGGTGGAAGGCCATCCTGCTCATCATGCCCGCTGCCATCGTTCCCTGCCTTGAGCACATCGGAGACGTTATGGCTGTTGGCACCACGGTGGGCAAGGACTTCACAAAGGAGCCCGGCCTTGCCCGCTCCGTCTTTGCCTGCGGCGTGTCCACCACCATTTCCGGCTTCCTCGGCGGCCCCTCGCTGACGATTCACAGCGAAAACACCGGCGTTCTGGCCGTCACCCGCCTGTACTCGCCCTTCATCGTCGCCTGCGGCGCGGCATGGATGGCCCTGCTCGCCTTCTGCCCGAAGTTCTCCGCGCTCTGCGGCACCATTCCGCAGGCCGTGCTCGGCGGCGTCGGTATTCTGCTCTACGGCATGGTCACCTCCGTAGGCATCCGCACACTTGTGGAGAACAGGGTGGACTTCTCCAAGTCCCGCAACCTTGCCATCGCAAGCGCAATCCTGATTCTGGGCATCGGCGGCGCAACGCTGACCTTTGGCAGCTTCTCGCTGAGCAGCATGGCCTTTGCGGCGATCTCCGGCATCATCCTGCACTTTGTCCTTCCGGGCCGCAAGAACGCGGCTGCTGAGAAGGTCGAAGCGTAATCAACTACCTCCCCCATCCCCCCTGGCAGGAGCAGCCCCGCGCCATTTGGCGCGGGGCTGCCTGTTTCCCTTGTCGGGGCTGCTCTATGCTTGTCCGCGTCCCTGTGCCAGCGCCCGCACAACCTCGCCCGCCAGAATGAGCCCTGCAACGGCGGGGACAAAGGCCGTACTGCCGGGAACCGGGCGGCGCGGCGCGTCCCCGTCGCCGGGCGTATTCCCCCGCCGGGGCGTCAGGGCGGGCTCCCGGGAATACACCACCCGGAGGTGGGTAACACCCCGCTTGCCAAGTTCGCGGCGCATGACCCGCGCCAGCGGGCAGACGGAGGTTTCATAGAGATCCGCAACCTCGAAGGCCGAGGCGTCCAGCTTGTTGCCCGCACCCATGCTGCTGATGACGGGTACGCCCGCAGCCTGCGCCTGCAGGACGAGCTGTATCTTGCTGCTGACGGTATCGATGGCATCCACCACATAGTCATACTGCGAAAAATCGAACTCCTCCGCCGTTTCCGGGGTATAAAAGGTGCGGTATACGCGCACGATGGCCCCGGGATGGATGCTGAGGATGCGCGCCTTTGCCGCATCCACCTTGTACTGCCCCAGCGTCTCGTGCGTGGCGATGATCTGCCGGTTGAGGTTTGAGAGGCATACGCGGTCGCTGTCAATCAGGTCCAGCGCGCCGACGCCGCTGCGCGCAAGCGCCTCCACAGCATGGCCGCCCACGCCGCCCACGCCGAACACGGCCACGCGCGCCCGCGCCAGCCGCTCCATCCCCTCCTGTCCCAGCAGCAGCTCCGTCCGTTCAAACTGGTGTTCCATGGGCGTCCTCTCCTTTTCCGCAATGCGCAGCGCTTCCCGCGCGCAGCCGGCGCTTGGCCGCCCACGCTGCGTCCTGCCGCACCAGTATACCACTCTCCCGGCCCTCCTGCCAAGGCGCTCCGCCCTGCCGCCTCCCGGAGCGCCCTGTGTCCGCCGCAGCGCACGTCCGTACAGCGGCGCCCCCGCCGGGCGCATCCCCCAGACAGCGGATTGCGCGCGCCGCGCAATCCCGGCAGGGGAGCCCGCGCCGCCTTGTTTCGGAGCAGGCAGGGTCTGACCGCCTCACAAGCCCTTTCCTGCCTCCTTTGCCGCCGCTTCCCGGTCGGTAAACCCTGCAACGCACGATACCCTCCGGGTTTTTCTCCGTCCTGACGCACTTGTCGTCAGAGCCGGATGGAACATCAGGGGCGGACGCATCTGCGTCCGCCCCTGATCCGCTACCGTTCGGTTCCGCCCCTACCTGCTCTTGACATAGCAGTGGATGGGCTTGACCATGTACTGGTTGTCCGGGAAATGATTGGTGGTTACATAGCCGGGCGCCGCGTCGATGAGCTGCGGAATCCGGTTGACAATGGTGCCGCAGGTCAGCTCCACCGTGGCGGGACGGTTCACGATCACGGTGGTATCCGGCTCGCCATAGATGGTCCACTCGTTCTTGTCGAACTCGTCGGGCGCATATACCTTACCGATGCACTCGGTTTCGAGGGTAATGCCCTCCGCCGTCTCGGTGGTGACGATGGCAGACATGCCCGTGGCGTCGCCCGCCCTGATGGTCATGCCCAGGGTGTCGGAGTGCAAATCCTCGGAATGGGTGTGCGGCACGCACTTTTGCACCTGGGAGACGATGGTCAGGCCCAGCTTTTCGCAGAGCCAGCCGTTCTGGTTCCACATGTAGGAGGGGACGTATTCGCCGCTCTCCACAATCTTCCGTATCTCGTCGGAGGACAGGCTGTTGCAGGTGCCGATCTTCTCCTCGAACTCCGCCAGGGTCATGCCTGCGCCGTGGCCCTCGGCCAGCGCAATGCCGTAGTCCTCCACGTTATAGCTGCTGGAGCCCTTGATTTTTTTGATGCTGGCCATGGAGCCCGCAAGGTTTGTCACCATGGTGCCCCAGTACAGATCGGGATAGCCGCTGCCGCAGAGCGTGCAGCCGCCCGCCTTGGCCAGCCTGTCCAGCTTTTCGGTCAGCGCCGGAGAAGAGTTCCAGGGATACAGCGCCTCCTCGCAGGTGGCGATGGCGTTGACGCCGTTTGCCGCGCAGACGGTATAGGCCTCCTCAAGCTCCGCCACAGTGCTGCGCGTTGCGATAATGCACACATCCGGCCTGGTCGCCTTGAGCACCGCGTCCGCCTCGGCCGCAGGGCGGATCGTTACGCCGACCTTCCCGCCGCAGCGGATGATCTCGGAAACGTCCTTGCCGATTACGGCGGGGTTCACGTCGAAGGCAGCCACCAGCTCTCCGCCCTTTTCCATGACATAGCGCATCAGATACGCGCTCATCTTTCCGCAGCCATACTGCGCAATCCTGACCTTGCGATCCATACCCATTGACCTCCATGTTCAAAATAATGTACGGAGCAGTCTCCGCCACTTTCAGTATAAAGCCTGCCGCAGGAGCAATGTCAAGGGCGGTTTTTGGCGGAATTTTCCTGCGCTTCCCCGCCGGTGACGGGCACCTGTATCTTGTAGAACATCCGCCGCTTATGAAACTCCAGCGCTGGAAAGTTCATCACAACCTCGCAGACATAGTCCCCTGCAATGCGGCAGCCCCGGCGACCGGCCTCGCGGAGCAGCCTTTTTGCGTTCTCCGCCTCGGCATAAAAATCATCCGAGCAGATGCACAGGTACATCCCCGAGGGCAGCGTTTCCACGCCTGCGGACATCTCCGGCTCGTCCACGAACAGAAACACCTCGTTGGAGTACAGCTCGCCCCCTTTCAAAGTACTCCGCCCGCACGATGGTGCCGATGTTGGAAAAATAGGACAGCGGAATGTCATTTGCCACAAGGTGCCCCTTGAGCTGCCGCAGCATGTACTCATAGCCTGCGCCATCCTGCTCAAAAAAATTCTCCCGGCAGGCATAGCTGTAGATATGCCGCGGGCCGATAAACTCGAAAAAGGGCGCGCCATCCTTTGGCAGAGACTCATATTTTTGAAAGTTTTCCAGGTTTCGCGCCACTGCCGCCCGTGCGTGCCGCAGGTGGAGCATCTCCGCCTCAATGGCGCGCTGCTGGGTGATCAGGAGCGCGCGGATTTCCTCCGGGTTCTCGCCGTCCAGCAGCGCCGCAATCTGCCGCAGCGTCATCCCCGCAGTCTTGAGCAGCTGGATCATATCCAGCCTGGCGGACTGGCCGATATGATAGTAGCGGTATCCCGTAACGGGATCGGTCATGGCGGGCGTCAGCAGGCCGTTGCGGTCGTACAGCCGCAGGGTCTGCTCGGAGATGTGGTTCAGCTGCGCCATCTGGCCGATGGTGAGTTTTTGCAGATCCATAAACCTTGCCCCATGTATAGACTTTTTCCCCTGATAATCCCATGATTCCGATGCATCGGAAAGCCCGTCCCTGCCCGCTTCCTTCCCGGAAAACCCATGTGCTGCAAGCTGTTTTCCGGGGACCCTTCCTCCAGCGGCCGGGCAGGGGCTGCCGCGCAGACGGGCGCAGGCGCGTTTTTCGGGCGCTCCCTCAAAAAGCATGGGCAGACGGACGGTTCTCCTCCGCTTTTCTGCGCCTGCCGGTCTGTGGCCAAAGGGCGGGGCTTTGCGCTCCCCCCCTGTGCAGCAGTCACGCCGCAGCCTCCGGTCCCCGCTCCCCCAGCCGTCCGGCACCGGGAATGGAGCCCGTGCCCCGCAAGGCCCCGGCCCACCGCAGTCCGCAGGGCGTCCGGGCTCAGGCGCGGCGGTACTTTGCCGCGCAGGCGTGGACGATTTCCTCCATCTCCGCCATGTGCAGGCGCATGTCCTTGGCCAGCGCAATCTGGCAGCGCGCCCGCACAAGGTTATGCTCCGGGTAATCGGTTTTAAAGTATGGATCGCCCAGAAGGTAATCGTCCAGAAAGCGCGCCGCAAGCTCTGCGGCCAGGGAAAAGCAGCTCCCGGCCAGCAGATCGATCTCCCGCTCCGTAAGCGCGGCCGCCGTCTTTTTGAGAAACCCCTCGGAGAACGCGCGGAATACCGCCAGGTTCACCCCCGCCCGCTCCGTCTCCGGGCTGTCCTCCTCCACAAAGTTTGCCGCAGAGCGGATCGCGTCCCCAAAATCATGCCCCACAAGCCCGGGCATAACCGTATCCAGGTCGATCACCGCAATGGCTCTCCGCTCCCCGGGCGCAAAGAGGACGTTATTGATCTTGGTATCGTTGTGGGTCACGCGCAGGGGAAGCTGCCCTGCCTCGTACAGATCGGTAAGCGCGCAGGCCGCATCCTCCACGGACAGCAGCCAGTCCAGCTCCGCCTGCGCGCCCTCCGCCCGGCCGCAGGGATCGGCCGCAGCGTCGGCGGCGAGCTTCTCATAGCGCCTGCGCGTGTTGTGAAACTGCGGTATGGTCTCATACAGGTCCGCGGCGTCAAAATCGGAAAGCAGCATCTGGAACTCGCCGAACGCACCCCCCGCGTTTTCCACCAGGGCAAGGTCGTCGCAAACGGTATGGGTTTCGGAGGGAATGAAGTTGAACAGCCGCCAGAAGCCGTCCTCATCGAACCAGTAGGTCCTGCGGTCCCGGGTGTGATAAAAATGCAGCGCGACGCCGCCGGGCTTTTTGCTGCGGATGTGCTCCGTCACACGGTCGATATTCTCCATGACCTGCACCGGGTTTTTGAACACATAGGTGTTGACCGCCTGCGCAATATAGCTTTTTCTCCCGCCGTCCGGCCGCAGAATATCCACCCGGTAGGTCCGGTTCACGTTCCCGGCCTTGAGCTCCTCATAGTCCAGCAGTTCCCCTTCGATGCAGAACGCCTTGCAGACCCGTTCCAGCTTCTCTCTCATTGGCCTCCCCCTCGCCGCGGTTTCCTCGTGCTCAATCCTTGCGCCAGACCATGCGGTTGACCACGCCCGTATAGCTCTGGATGATCTTGACCACCTTCGTGGAGACGTTCTCCTCCACATAGTCCGGCACGGGTATGCCAAAATCGCCGTTCCGGTTCATCTCCACCGCCGTTTTCACCGCCTGAAGCAGCGAAGCCGTATCGATGCCCGCAAGAACGAAGCAGGCCTTGTCCAGCGCCTCGGGCCGCTCGGTGGAGGTGCGGATACAGACCGCGGGGAAGGGGTGGCCGACGGAGGTGAAAAAGCTGCTCTCCTCGGGCAGGGTGCCGCTGTCCGACACCACGGCAAAGGCATTCATTTGCAGGCAGTTGTAGTCGTGGAAGCCCAGCGGCTCGTGCCGGATGACCCGGGCGTCCAGCGCAAAGCCGCTCTGCTCCAGACGCTTGCGGCTTCTGGGATGGCAGGAGTAGAGAACCGGCATATCGTAGGCCTCCGCCATACGGTTGACCGCCGTAAACAGCGAGCGGAAGTTCTTCTCCGTATCGATGTTCTCCTCCCGGTGCGCGGAAAGCAGGATGTAGCCCCCCTTTGCAAGTCCCAGCCGGGCATGGACGTCGCTGGCCTCGATCTTCTTCAGGTTTGCCCGCAGCACCTCCGCCATGGGGCTGCCGGTCACATAGGTGCGCTCTCTGGGCAGGCCGTTGTCCGCCAGATAGCGCCGCGCATGCTCGGAATAGCAGAGATTGACATCCGATATGATATCCACAATGCGGCGGTTGGTCTCCTCCGGCAGACATTCGTCCTTGCAGCGGTTGCCCGCCTCCATATGGAAGATGGGGATGTGCAGCCGCTTTGCGCCGATGACCGACAGGCAGGAATTGGTATCGCCCAGCACCAGCACGGCGTCCGGCCTGAGCGCCGCCATGAGATCGTAGGCCCTTGCGATGATGTTGCCCATGGTCTGTCCCAGCGTATCGCCCACCGCGTCCAGATAAATCTCCGGATCCTCCAGCCCCAGATCGCGGAAGAACACGCCGTTGAGATTATAATCGTAGTTCTGCCCGGTGTGCGCAAGGAGGGTGTCAAAGTACCTGCGGCACTTCCCGATGACTGCGGACAGACGGATGATCTCCGGCCGCGTGCCGACGATGATGAGCAGCTTCAGCCTGCCGTCGTTGCGAAAGGACGCCGTATTGTTCGATTCCATTGCATTCACACCTTTTCAAAGAATGTATCCGGGCGCTGCGGGTCAAAGGGCTCGTTGGCCCACATCACCGTGATCAGGTCCTCGGTTTTGCTGAGATTCTCGATGCTGTGCGTGTATCCCGGGAGCATGTGAACGGCCTCGATCCGCTCGCCGGACACAAAAAACTCCAGCACCTCGTCCGAGCCGATCCTCCGCTGCCGGATTCTGCCCCGGCCCGAGACCACGATGAACAGCTCCCACTTGCTGTTGTGCCAGTGCTCGCCCTTGACCACGCCGGGCTTTGCGATGTTGACGGAGACCTGGCCGCAGCTTTCCGTTTTCAAAAGCTCCGTAAAGCTGCCCCGCCCGTCCGCGTTCATTCGGAGCGGAAAGCGCGCCGCCTCCGCCGGCAGATAGGACAGATAGGCGGAATAGAGCTTTTTTTCAAAGGAGCCCGCCGGAATTTCCGGCAGCAGCAGCGTCCGGGGCTGGGCGTGGAAGCGCTGGAGCAGGTCGGCAATCTGCCCGAGGGTCGCCCGGTGCGTCACGGGCGCGTAGCAGTAGCGGCCGGTTTCCGACGGCAGGGGCGAGAGTCCCTCGTAATCGCAGCGCTGCGGCCTGCCCTCCAGCGCGTCCAGCAGCGCCCCGATGAGATCATCGATGTACAGCAGCTCCAGCTCCGTGGTCCTGTCGTGAATGGTGAGCGGCAGGCCCCGGGCGACGTTGTGGCAGAAGGTGGCCACCGCGCTGTTATAGTTCGGGCGGCACCACTTGCCAAAGAGGTTGGGAAAACGGTACACAAGAACCGTCGCGCCCGTCTCCTCCCCGTAAGCAAAGAACAGCTCCTCCCCCGCCAGCTTTGACCTGCCGTAGTCGGAATCCGCATAGCGTCCGGTCAGCGCCGCCTGGACAGAGCTGGCCAGCATCACCGGGCAGCGATTGCCCTGCGCCTTCAGCGTATGGAGCAGCGCGGAGGAAAAGCCAAAATTGCCCTCCATGAACTCCCGGGGCTCCTTCGGCCGGTTCACGCCCGCAAGGTGGAACACAAAGTCCGCCTTCCGGCAATACTCCGCAAGCAGCGCCGGGTCGGTATCAAGGTCGTATTCATAGATTTCGCCAATGGCAATGGATCTCGTGCGGTCCCTGCCCTCCGCCAGATTGCGCAGATTGGAAACAAGGTTTTTGCCCACAAAGCCCTGTGCGCCGGTGACGAGAATGTTCATCGCGCCGCTCCCGCCCCCTGGAGGGCCTGCTGCACATAATCCGCAGTCAGGAGCTTTTGCACCGTGCCCTCCACATCCAGCCGTTTCGTATTATGGCTCGTATAGGAGTCGTCTGCCATGGTGTACACCTGGCCTCTGACGACGAATTTATCATAGTTGAGGTCGCGGCTGTCCGCGGCGACCCGGTAGTAATTCCCCATGTCCTCGCTGCGCAGGCGCTCCTCCCGGGTCATAAGCGTTTCGTAGAGCTTTTCCCCGTGCCGCGTGCCGATGATCTTCGTGCCCGTATCGCCAAAGAGCTGCTGCACGGCCTTTGCAAGATCGCCGATGGTGGCCGCGTCCGCCTTCTGGATGAACAGGTCGCCCGGGTTGGCGTGGGCAAAGGCGAAGCGCACCAGCTCCACCGCCTCATCCAGATTCATGAGAAAGCGCGTCATGTTGGGATCCGTGATGGTCACGGGGCTGCCCGCCCGGATCTGATCGATGAACAGCGGAATCACGCTGCCCCGGCTGCACATGACGTTGCCGTAGCGCGTGCAGCAGATCACCGTATCCCCCCGCTCGGCGGCGACCCGCGCGTTTGCCGCGATCACATGCTCCATCATGGCCTTGGAAATGCCCATGGCGTTGATCGGATACGCCGCCTTGTCCGTGGACAGGCAGACCACGCGCCGCACCCCCGCCTCCACCGCAGCGTGGAGGAGGTTGTCCGTTCCTTCAATATTAGTCCGCACGGCCTCCATGGGGAAGAACTCGCAGGAGGGCACCTGCTTGAGCGCCGCCGCGTGGAAGATATAGTCCACGCCGGGCATGGCGTCGCGCAGGGACTGAATGTTGCGCACATCCCCGATATAGAAGCGCACCTTGCCCGCATGCTCGGGGCAGCGCGCCTGCAATTCGTGGCGCATGTCGTCCTGCTTCTTCTCATCGCGGGAGAAGATGCGGATTTCTCCGATATCGCTCATAAGAAAATGCTTTAAAACGGTGTTGCCGAACGAACCCGTGCCGCCCGTAATCATCAGTGTTGCGCCGGAAAATGCGGACATATCGCCTAACCTCCCTGCCAGTATCCCGATTTGCAGAACATCGGCCGGAATCTCTCTCGTCAACAGCTTGCAGACCGTTCCGGCTTTATCTATATTGTAACAAAAAGCGCCCGCCTGTACAAGAGCGCGCCCGGGCTGTTGGGAGAGGGACGATTTTAATGCAACGCCAACGATACCAGCCGTCACAAGCGTGCGCCCGACCGCGGGGAAGCGGGCCGCCGCAGCCGGAAATGCTTCCGTTTTTTCGGAACCATGGAAAAAGCCGGACCGGGCAAATACTCGCAGCCTACCGCAATCCTGTCATGCTTCCTGCTGCATAATTTCACACTGCATCCCGGAGCCGCATTCCCCGGTTTTGTCCGAAATCCCACGGATAATTGCCCGTTTCCAATAAATTTTGAAAAAAACATAAAAATGCATTGACAACGAATAAATATTCTACTATAATGCTCTGCAAGAAGAAAAAAAGTGTTCGGAGGAAACGACAGATGAAAAAGATTCTTGCAGCAATGATGGCGCTGCTGGCGGTACTCTCGCTGACAGCCTGCGCAAAGGACAACGCCGCGGAGAGCGAAAAGGTGCTGACCGTGGCGCTCTCGCCCGACTATTCGCCCATGGAGTTTGTGGACACGTCCAAATCCGGCCAGGAGCAGTATGTGGGCTTCGACGTCACGCTGGCCAATTACATTGCCGACGAGCTTGGCATGACGCTGGAGATCAAGCCCATGTCCTTTGACGCCTGCCAGACCGCGGTGCAGCTCGGCAATGTGGATCTGGGCATTTCCGGCTTCTCCTGGACGCCGGACCGGGCAGAAAACTTCGCCATTTCCGATTATTATATCGCCGGCGATAACGAGACCGAGCAGGTGATCATCACCACGGCGGACAAAGCCGGCGCTTTCTCCGCAGCGGAGGATTTTGCCGGGCTCAAGGTGGGCGCCCAGGCCGCCTCGCTGCAGGAAATGCTCTGCCAGCAGTCGCTGCCGGAGAGCATTGAGCTGGTGCAGTTCAAGGACGTCAACGACGGCGTACTGGCCCTGCAGACCGGCAAGATCGACGCCATGGCCGTGGCCAAGGGCAACGGCGAGGCGATTATGGCGAACAATGCGGACATCGCCATGAGCGGCTTCCAGTTCGAGGTGGACCCGCTGTACCAGAACAACGTCATCCTGCTCAACAAAGAGGATACGGCGCTGCTGGAGGAGGTCAATAAAATCCTCGCCAAGGCCAAAGCCGCGGATCTCTACACCGGCTGGTATGCCGACGCTACCGCGCTGGCCGGCATTGCATCCGCAGCCGACGTCAGCTATGATGACGAGGGGAACGTGCTGGAAGGCTGATTCCCTTCCAAACCGCCCGATGCCGCCCGTCCGGGAGCGATGCCCCCGGCGGGCGTTCCGCGTATAACATTCTGGCCGGATCTGCGCCTTCCGGGCCGGAAAGGAGAGTAAGACTTGAGTTTTTCAACGATCCTGCAAAACCTCTGGAAAATCCTGTCCCAGTATTGGGATGTGTTTCTCATCAAGGGCCTGAGCATTACGCTGCTGCTGTCGGTCCTGACCGTATTCTTCGGCACCATTCTGGGGGCGCTGGTGGCCCTCGGGAAGATGTCGCGCTTCAAGCCCCTGCGTTTTCTGGTAACCGCCTATGTTGAGATCATTCGCGGCACGCCGATTCTTTTGCAGCTCTATGTCGGCTATTTCATCGTGCCGCTGGCGCTGCCCTTCCTCGGCGTGAGCACCTTCGCCAGCATTACCGTGGCCCTCATCATCAACAGCTCTGCCTACGTTTCCGAGGTCATCCGCTCCGGCATTCAGGCCGTGGACGGCGGGCAGACGGAGGCCGCCCGCAGCCTCGGCCTCAGCAAGTCCCAGGCCATGCTGAAGGTGGTTCTGCCGCAGGCGGTGAAAAACATCCTGCCCGCGCTGGGCAACGAATTCATCATGGTCATCAAGGAGACCTCGCTGGCATCCACCTTCTTTGTGGGCGATCTCATGACCTCCTACCTGACGGTCAAGGGCGCCACCTATCTCTCCTTTGAAAGTCTGATGATCGTCGGCGCCATCTATTTTATTCTCACCTTCTCGCTGAGCAAGGTGGTGGGCGTGTTTGAAAGGAGGCTGAAGGCCAGTGATTAAAGCGGTCAATCTGGAGAAGAGCTTTGGCGACGTGCACGTGCTGCGCGGCATCACGGAGACCATCCACAAGAACGAAATCGTCAGCATCATCGGCCCCTCCGGCGGCGGCAAGAGCACCTTCCTGCGCTGTCTGAACCTGCTGGAAACCCCGGACGCGGGCGAAATCTACTTTGAGGGCGTGCAGCTCAACGCGCCCGGCGTGGACATCGACCTGCACAGGCAGAAGATGGGCATGGTATTCCAGCACTTCAACGTTTTCCCGCACATGACCGTGCGCGAGAACATCACCATGGCCCCCGTGCTGCTCAAGAAAAAAACCCGGCAGGAGGCGGACGATCGGGCGAAGGAGCTTCTGGCCCGCGTTGGTCTGCTGGAAAAAATCGACGAGTATCCCCGCAAGCTCTCCGGCGGCCAGAAGCAGCGGCTTGCCATCGTGCGCGCGCTGGCCATGGAGCCGGACGTGATGCTCTTTGACGAGCCCACCAGCGCCCTGGACCCGGAGATGGTGGGCGAGGTGCTCACGGTCATCAAGTCGCTGGTGCAGGCGGGCATGACCACGGTGATCGTCACGCACGAGATGGGCTTTGCCCGCGAGGTGTCCGACCGGATCCTGTTCATGGACGGCGGCCTGATCGTTGAGCAGGGTCCGCCGGAGCAGGTGCTATCCCATCCGCAGCACCCGCGCACGAAGGAATTCCTGAGTAAGGTGCTGATTTAGTCTTTCGGCATGCACTCCGGTTCCCGCAGCACGTCTCTGCGCCGTCCTCCGCTTTGCACGGGGGGCGCAGCCGGCTGTCTCCTCTGAAAAGGAACGCCCCGCGGCACAAGGCTGCGGGGCGCAGAGAGTCGAAAAAGTGGCTGAACGCCACTTTTTCGAGCTTTTACAGGTTTTGCCTCTCGCATTCGCTCCCGGGCGGCAAAACCTGCAACGTACGAAACCCTCCGGGTTTTCATCCGTTCTGACGCACTTGTCGTCAGAGCCGGATGGAACATAAGGGGCTGCGGGGAACCCTCCCTCCGCTATCCCCGGTAATGCGCGCGGCGCTCCTGCTGGAGGCGCATTAAAATGCGATAGAGCGCATCCTCCTGCTGCGGCGTCAGCTCTTCAAACTGGCAGCCATAGTAATGGCTGTTGCCGTCCCGCTGTGTGATGCGGCGAATCCGGCAAAGGGGTTCCAGGGTAAAATCGAAAAAAGAGAGTCTGGCCGTCAGCAGCTCGTCCACCCCAAAGACGATGGGCGTGGAAAAGAGCATGCCGCCCAAACTGATATCCTCAACGCTGACCGTCACGGACTTTTCCGCCTGCCCCGGCCCCACCTCCAGCGACGTAACAACCGCCCGGGCGCGGGTGCGCACACGCAGGAACTGCCGGTTGTCCGTAGCAGTGATAATCTCAAGCCCCGTCACACGCAGCCGCTCTCTGGTGGAGGCGCTGACCATGCCGCTGAGCACCTTATAGCCCAGGCGCGCCTGGTGTATGTTGATCTTTACCGCCGTGCCAAAGGAGAGCTCCGTCAGGTCAAACCCTTCGCGGGAGGGGCCGAACACCAGCGCCTTTTCTTCGATGCTCTGAATTCTGCCATAGTCCAGCAGATCGTTTTGCAGAGTCACGATTTCCGACAAAGCGTTGATATAGCCCTTCTCCAAAATGGTATTGGATTCTTCCGCCGTCCTTTTCTTCATAATGGTTCGCTCCGAAACAGGGGGCGGCCCGATCTGTACTGAACCGCCCACATTTACACAAATATATTTTACAGGAAACCGGCGTTACAATCAACCAAGGATTTCAGAATTCTTTGCAGAAATGCCGGCGGCAGCCGCTGCCGCGCGCCGAACCGCCCCCCAGGGCGGCCTTCTTCTGCTCAGACGCCGTTTCCTGTGGTATAATGGCATATCCGAATCCAATCGTGGAGGAGCAAACCATGTACGATGTCGTCGCCATCGGCGAACTGCTGATCGATTTTACAACGCTGGAAACCAACGCGGCAGGCTACCCGCTCATGCAGGCCCATCCCGGCGGCGCGCCCGGCAATTTTCTCGCCGCAATGAGCGCATACGGCGCAAAAACCGCCTTTCTCGGCAAGGTCGGAGACGACGCCTTCGGCAGGCTGCTGATCCATACGCTGGAAGCAGCGGGCATCGATGCGGCCGGCGTGCGCGTGGACCCCGCGGTATTTACCACCCTCGCCTTTGTCACCCGTGACGCCCGGGGAGAACGGTCCTTCAGCTTTGCCCGCAAACCCGGCGCAGACGCCATGCTGCGCCCCGAAGAGATCGATCTCTCCTGCATCGATCAGGCCCGCATCCTGCACTTCGGTACGCTCAGCCTGACGGACGAGCCTGCGCGCGCAGCGACGCAGCTTGCAGTGACTCACGCAAAGCGGGCAGGGAAGCGCGTCACCTTTGACCCAAACCTCCGACTGTCGCTGTGGCCGGATCCGGAAACCGCGCGGCAGCAGATCCTCTGGGGATTGGGGCAGGCGGATGTGGTCAAAATCAGCGACGAGGAAGCGGCGTTCCTCTTTGGCGCCTGTGCGCCGGAGGAAGCGGCGGCCCGGCTGCTGGACGATTTTAAGGTGTCTCTGGTCCTGTTGACGCTGGGCGCCAAGGGCTGTCTGCTGCAAAACCGGCTTGCATCCGCCCGGGCGGCCTGCCCGAAGGTCTCGCCCGTCGATACCACCGGCGCGGGCGATATCTTCGGCGGCAGCGCGATGGGTCGCATGCTGCGCCTCGGCAAAGCGCCGGAAGCCCTGACCGGCGACCAGCTCATGCAGATTGCCCGCTTTGCCGTAACCGCCGCCAGCCTTTCCACGGAACTGCAGGGCGGCATTTCCAGCATTCCCTCCGAGGCGGAGGTGCTTGCGCGGATGTAGCGGGCGTTCCTGCAGCCCGCGCTCAGGCTCTGCCGGCGCCCGGCAGCCTCCCGCCGTCTGGCCCGGGAAGTCCGGGCCGAAAGCCGGCATTGGTCTGTGAAAAAGGGCTTCCCCGGGGCTGTTCCGGGGACGTTGTCCCTGAAGCGTTCTCCCCTGTTGCGGCATGTTTTCCAAAACGGAGCGCCCGCTTTGGGACGGTTTCCCAGCGGTATCCGCGGTCTGAGACCCTCGGTCGCCCTGTGCAAAGCGGTTATTCTGTTAACCGGCGCGGTGGATGGCCGGACAGCAGCGCCATGTTCTCCCCCTATGCGGCAAGCAGCAGAACGACGGTCATACAGACCAGCGAGCTCAGAATGGTAATCGTATTCCAGCTGCTGGCAAGGCCCACGTCGCCGCCGCGCTCGCCCGTATAGGCCGCGCTGATGGAGGAGATGGGCGCAAAGACCGCAAGCGCAGCCCCAAGCCGGATTTCATGCTCAAAGGGCAGCAGGAAGTAAAACGCTGCGGCCAGCAGCGCAGAAATGCCGAAGCGGAGAACGAAGGCCTTCCCGATCCAGCGAAGCTGTGCCCGCCGGATCTTCAGGTTCATACCCAGTCCCAGCATGAACATGGCCAGAAAGCTGTTGGCCGAGCCGACCAGCCCCGCAAACTCCAGCACCGGGCCGGGCAGTCGGAGGTTCAGAGTAGCCAGCAGCAGCATCGCCAGATATGTGATGGTGGTGACGCTGCGCGAAATGCGCTTTGCCACCGCGCCGAGGCGGATCCGGCCGCCCTCCTGCATGGCAGCGCAGAGCGCGTTGGTGCCGCCGGTTGCCCAGATGGCATTGCCGGCGTCGAACAGGCATACGGAAACCACAGCCGTCGGTCCCAGCAGGCTGGCCACATAGGGCAGGGCAAAGCAGCCGATATTGTGGCCGGAAAAGTTCAGCATGCAGAATACCTGCTCGTCCATGCCCCTGCGCTTCCCGGTCAGATACCCCGTTCCGACCAGCAGGGCGTTGACAAGAAAGCCCAGCGGGAACATCCACAGCAGCGCGGGCGTGACCTGGATATGCGCAAAATTCGTAATGACAGCGCAGGGCAGCGTTACGTTCAGAACGGTTTTTGAGACCACGGCAAACGCCTCCTCCGGCAAAAAGCGAATCCGGCGGAGAACATGGCCGAGCAGAATGATGGCGACCAGCATGCAGGCGCGGGCTATAATTTCTTGCATGAAAATGAGTATACCGCAGTTATCGACACGCGGCAAGGCCAATTTCTCCTTATTCGACTCCTGTTTTCAACACGCACCGTCGCGCCTTCTCTGGGGATTTTATGTTGACCTTGTTCCTTTGGGTCCTCAACAGACTTTTTGAGGGAAACACACGAAACCGTTTTGTCCATGGAAAACATACGCCGCCCAATATCGTTAAAATGGCACACAACAGGAGGATAACTTTGTCAGAAGCCCAAAAACGACTATCTGAGATAATTTCGGCAGGCAAAAAGCCCCGGAATCTCCTGGATTCCGGGGCTTTTCCTGGTCGAGGTGACTGGATTTGAACCAGCGGCCTTTTGGTCCCGAACCAAACGCGCTACCAAACTGCGCTACACCTCGAAAGTGGAGCCAATGAGCGGACTCGGACCGCTGACCTGCTGATTACGAATCAGCTGCTCTACCAGCTGAGCTACATTGGCATTCGCACTTTCCCATTATAAGAAAGTGCGTTGGCTCTGTCAAGTTATTTCTTTTCAGATAGCTGTGTCAGCGCGTTTTTCAGCGCTTCCGGGAGCGGCAGACCGATTTTTGCCGTATTTTCCAGAATGGACAGCCCTTCGTTTACGATATAGAACAGGCAGACCGCCGCGCGCAACGCCCCGTTGGTGGAAAGCACCAGGCGGTCCAGCGCCGTCGCAAGGCCGATAATCAGAAAAATCGTTACCTTGCGCAGCAGCCCGCGAAAGCCTACCTCCGAAGAGAGCGCACCCTGCACGGCCGCTCCGGCAAAGCCGGTCAGGTAATCGATGGCGACGGCGATGAGCAGCGCGGTCAGCAGTCCGTCCCACGGCCCGAACAGAAAGGCCGCTACGCCGCCAAGCGCGGCGATCAGGCCCGAAAAAAACTCCTTCATATCCTGTTTTCCCTCCAATGTCTCTTTGAAATTCCGTTCCGCCTGCGGCAGGCCCGGGCGATATGGCCGCCGTACAGCAAAAAAGGAACCGGCGCACCATCTGCTGTGCGTCCGGTTCCATTGTAGGTCAGAATCCTTCCGGATTTTTCCGATAATTGGCTTTCCGATCATTTTCAGGGCCTGCGCCGGGGCTGCTCCTGCGCGCTGCGCGTCCGCTGCGGGGCCTGTCCGCTGCCGCTGCGCTGCGCCGGCCGCGCGCCGGCCTGGCCGTCGTTTCTTGCGGAGGGTTGACGGGAAGGGCTGCGCCGCTCCGCTGCGGCGGTTCCGTCGCGCCGGGCTCCCCCGCCGCTTCCTCCGCGGCCATAGGCCTGCCCGTACGCGCTGCCGGAAGGCCGCGTCTGCTGCACCCTGCGCTGCTGTTGCTGCTGCATCCTGCGCTGCTGACGCAGGCGGCGGCGTTTGCGCTTTTGCGCCGCGATGAGCGCAGACACGATCACCACAACCACAAGAATCCCCAGCAGCACGAGAAGCACCACGAGAAACGGGCTCATCCCCTTCTTTACAGGCTGGCTCTGGGTTGGCTCGGTGAGCAGGCCGCCGGTCGTCTGGCCGTCGCTGTCGCCCGGAGCGCTGGCGTCGTTGGTTGGCGAAAGCACGGCGACCTCCAGCACGTCTTTGGGCGCGGTCAGTTCCAGGGAAAAGATCTCCCGTCCGTTATACAGATAGCTCACCGTGCCGAGCCACTGCCCCTGCCGGATGGGCGCGGCAAGGGAATCCGCCCAGGCGATCTCCGTCGTAATCGCTGCGGGATTGGCCTGCATCTGCTCCAGCTCGGAGGGCAGGCCGCGGATGCTGAGCTGCGAGATATCCGCCGTAAGCGTCAGCTGGCCGTTCTCGTCGAGATCCTCCGGACGTCCCCGCTGGACCGTACAGGAAAAAGTGGTTTGCAGGTTGAGGGCTTCGCCGGAAACGGTGGTGTAGACATTGGCAAAGAGATCCTCAAAAATACCGCGCGCGTTGGTAAAGCGCTGCAGCTGCTCGCCCTTGGTATCGATGGGGTCGCCATAGAGGCAGACGATAGCGCGTGCGCCGTCCTTCTCCGCCGCGGCGATGAGACAGCTGCCCGCCTTTGTGGTCAGGCCCGTTTTGACGCCGATGCAATGGGCGTAGGGATAGGAATCGTACTGCGGCGAATCCTCTGCCGTGATCAGCAGGTTGGAATTGACCAGCTTCAGCTCGTTCTGCCGGACGCTGTTGGCGGGCACCGTATACACCCCTGTGCGGACAATGGCGGCAAAGTCCCGGTTGTTCAGGGCATAGGCGGTGAGCTTTGCCATATCCCGGGCCGTGGAATAGTGCTCGTCGCTGTGTACGCCGTTGGGATTCATAAAATGGGAATTGCTCATACCCAGCTCGGCGGCCTTCGCGTTCATCATGGAGACGAAGTTTTCAATCGTTCCGCCCACGGCCACCGCAATGGCGTCCGCTGCCTCGTTGCCGGAAACCAGCATCAGGCCGTACAGCAGGTCGCGCAGCGAGAGCGTTTCGCCCTGCACCAGCCCCATGAGCGAGCTGTTCTCGGTGTACCCGTTCTTGAGCTCGTACAGTCCCTTGATCTCCTCGCCAACGGTAACCTGGGTATCCAGACTGCTGTTTTCGAGGGCGACGATGCAGGTGAGAATCTTCGTCGTGCTGGCGGGGTACAGCTTCGTATCCGCCGCACGCTCATAGATGGGATTCGAGGCGGCGAGATCTCCCGCGTCGATCACGATGATATTCGGGGTTAACAGGCCCTCATAGTTGTATTCCGCAAGCGCTGCCGATGGCGCAAGGACCAGCAGCAGAGCGCAAAGCAGCAGGCACAGAGGGCGCAGAGGTTTGTTCATGCTTCCACTCCACAGTCATAGTTTTGTTCGAGCCTACAGTATACCAGCGAAAACGCGGTTTGTACAGTTTTCGTTGAAAAATCCCCTGTTTCGTGCTATACTGCTACCAGAATATGACTTGGAGGTGTTTTACTAATGAAGAAGTTCCGCTGTCTGGTCTGCGGCTATATCCATGAGGGCGACGCTGCGCCCGCGGCCTGCCCGCAGTGCAAAGCGCCAGCCGAGAAGTTTGTCGAAGTAACGACCGAGGAAAAGGTTTATGCCGCAGAGCACGTGGTCGGCATCGCCGCCGGCTGCGACCCCGAGATCATCTCGGGCCTGCGCGCCAACTTTGAGGGCGAGTGCTCCGAGGTGGGCATGTATCTTGCCATGAGCCGCGTGGCCGAGCGTGAGGGCTATCCCGAGGTTGCGGAAGCGTTCAAGCGCTATGCCTTTGAGGAGGCCGAGCACGCCGCAAAGTTTGCCGAGCTTCTCGGCGAGGTTGTCACCCCCTGCACCAAGAAGAACCTGGAGCTGCGCGCGGAAGCCGAGTTTGGCGCATGCCTCGGCAAGACCGAGCTTGCCAAGATGGCCAAAGCGCAGAATCTGGACGCCATCCATGACACCGTGCATGAAATGGCCCGCGATGAGGCCCGCCACGGCCGGGGCTTTGAGGGATTGCTGAAGCGGTATTTCAAGTAAGCCGCAACCGGATCAAAGCCCAGCGTAAGCGGCTTTGATTCGGAGAGAATGCGCAGCGAAGCGTGCGGATGTTCGCCGCAAGGCGGACGCAGCAAAACAGGAAAAGGAGCGGGACACGCGCCCCGCTCCTTTTCCTGTTCATCCGAATATCGTCCAGTCCAGCTTGCGTTTATCCAAGGGATACTCGACCAACTGATAGCAGCCGGGCCCGTTCTCCTGATACAGGACTGTGTACGCCGTTCCAGCAGGGATGGCGTATGCGTTGTTTTCATCGTCAAATACATTGGGGAAATGCTGTCCCGGCGAGGTGTGGGCAACGACCATGCAAACGCCGTCGTAAAGCTCCGAGACGCGCTTACCGTAGTCCTCCAGCCGATCCAGTTCCATGACCGGGAAGTCGTTTTCCGGCCGGTAGTTGCCGAAGATGAACCAGCTGAGATCCACGATGTAATATTTGCCCTCATAACGGATGTAATTGTAAACATGACCGCCGCCGTTCCCGATATAATAGGCGTGGAGGATGAAGCCGATCTCCTCGTAGTCTCCCTCCAGCAGGTAGTTTACCAGATTGGCGGAGGCGCCGCAGTTGGCAAGGCGCTGGTCCATCACTTCAAAGGCGTTGAGATTGTAGTGCCACTGCTCCCCGTCAATCGTCATGCAGCGGTCTCCGCCGCAGTCGCCGACTTTGGCGGCCAGCAGATACATCAGCACATCGCCCACAGTTTTGACCTGTTCCTTTACGTCCTCCGGCTCCATATCCAGAAGGGCGTAGGCTTCCCCGGCGGTGCGTGTGGTCCCGCCCAGCATATGGGAAATGGCATACCGGTCCATGAATTCGGGCTTGATATGCCCCGTTTCCCGTTCCTCGCCGCCGGCGAGGTATTCCTCATCCCGGTAAAACTCCACGACATCCTCCGGATTCTGCGGAGCATAGCTGCCGAAGTGGCAATCCAGTACCACCTCCGTGTCCGTTTGGAAATAGAATGCCTGGGTCATGGCTCCGCCTGGGCAGGAGATATCGTCTTCACTCCCGCAGTAGCCGATCAGGTCTGTCAGTTCCGTGATCCGGAGCAGAGGGAATACCTCTTTCATGATGTTCGTCGTCTGCTGCCACCGCCGGGACATGGCATCCAGAGAGAACACATAGCAGCCCCCGTCCACAGGGATCACATTGCCGCAGAGCATTACCCCGCCATCGTAATCCATATTCACTGCCACCGTTCCGATATCGGGAATATCATCTCCCAGGATGTATACGGCAAGGGAGGCTGCAATGGTCGTGGCCATCATTTCTTTGTACCATTGAAAGGCATAATCCGCGCCGAAGATGCGCTGCCCTTCTTCGTTACATACCACATTGGAATAATACGTTGCCTGCTGGGTGTCGAGCCAGGCTGCAAAATCAGCGGGCGTTGAAATTTCCTCCCGCAGGGTCTCCGGGTCTGCGTCTTTCAGCGCAGCGACAGCGGCATCATCCAAAACACGCTCCGTGAACAGCTCGGGGTACTCGGTAAGAACAACGTATTGCCCGGAACCGGCAGGAACGGCATCCTCCTGTGCAGGTTCCGCCGTGGGCTGGACGGGCGCTTCCCTATGCTCCGGATCGTCGATCAGGAAATCCCTTGCAGAGAGTTCTTCTCCGTTCACGATACTGGGAGAAACGGCTTCCCCCATATCCGTTTCTCCACCGCAGGCGCAGAGGGAAAACACCATCCCCAGTGCCAGAAGGAATACAAGCGCTCGTTTCATCCGTCTTTCCCTCCATAAATGAAAAAGTTCGTGGCCGAAGCGGACCACGAATCGTACAGCCCCTACCCTTCCAATGCTCGATTGCATTTTGTGATTATTATAGTCTGAACGGTACGGTAAATCAATCTGCATTTACGTAATCTGCGCTTCCCGCTGTACAGGATTCGAGGCCGGGGACGGGGCTGGCGGCAGCGTCGCTGCAGCCGCAGTCCGGGCAGCACTTTCTCCGCAGCGCCCCGGCGGCCCCTCCCGCGGAACGCAGAGGACGAAAGTGGGGAAGCGGACCGGAAAAAATCCCATAAAAAACGGATTTTGACATTGGCGGAACCGTTTTTTCTACATTTTGGTACAACATTAACAAATTATCCATACTTTATTCACAATATCTTGCAGGACTTGCGCCCCCCTTCCTATGTTACACTATAGATGTAAAAAAGGCAGAGGTATGTCACGCGACGGATTGCCCCTTCGCGTGCCTTTTCAGAGGGAATGGATAAGGAGAGACCACCATGGACGATCATCTGAACAGCTACTACGGCAACGGTAACGTTTCCGGCACGGGCGCTTCGCGCCACGGCGCACAGGACCCGGCGCAGCAGCCAGCCGCCGACCCGCGCCATGCCCAGCAGTATGCGTCCGATCCGCGCCATGCCCAGCAGTATGCAACCGACCCCCGCTACGCCCAGCAGTACGGGACCGACCCCCGCTACGCCCAGCAGTACGGGGCTGACCCCCGCTACGCCCAGCAGTACGGGGCCGACCCCCGCTACGCCCAGCAGTACGGGGCCGACCCCCGCTACGCCCAGCAGTACGGGGCCGACCCCCGCTACGCCCAGCAGTATGGGTCCGATCCCCGCTACGCCCAGCAGTACGAGACCGACCCCCGCTACGCCCAGCAGTACGGGGCTGATCCCCGCTACGCCCAGCAGGCGGGCTATGCCGCCATGCAGCCGCAGGACGCCTACAGCCAGACCGGCCGCATCCGCACTCAGCGCCAGCACGAGGCCTACGCAGAGGAGGAGCAGGCTTACGCCCATCCCGGCCAGACCGGCCGCGTCCGCACCCAGCGCCAGCAGGAGGCCTACGCAGAGGAGGAGCAGCCCTACGGCCATCCCGGCCAGACCGGCCGCGTCACGAGGCCTACGCAGAGGAGGAGCAGCCCTACGCCCATCCCGGCCAGACCGGCCGCGTCCGCACCCGGCGCGAGGACAGCGCTTATGAAGATGCGGCAGCCTATGCAGGCGAGGAGGACGAGGCTGGTCTGGACGACGGAGCCGGAAACGGATTTCAACGCCGTCTGCTGGCCATCCGCAACGCGATGAATAACGTCCCCGCCAGAACGCTCCTGCTCGTGGGCGGCGGCATCACGCTCGTACTCATCATGGTGATTCTTCTTGTCGTGCTCCTTCCCAAGGGGAACGACGAGCCGCCCGCAACGGTTATGGCTTCCGAAACGCCGGTCGTTTCCAGCACGCCGACGCCTACCCCGGCGCCCACGCCCACGCCGGAGCCCACGCCGCACCCCTGCGCCACGCCCATCGAGCGCGGCATGGACCTTCCCATCGTGGCGGAAATTCAGCAGCGGCTCATTGACCTGGGCTATATGGACTATCCCGTGGTTGACGGCGTGGAACAGGTTACCACCGTTTACGGCAGCGCAACGCGGGAGGCGGTCAAAACCTTCCAGTCGAAGAACGACATCATCTCCACCGGCAACTGCGGCGAGATCACCTACGATGCGCTCATGTCCGACAATGCCAAAGCCTTCTATCTCTCCCGCGGCGACGAGGGGGACAGGGTTACGCAGCTTCAGGCCCGGCTGATCACGCTGGGATATCTCTCCGCAACGGCCACGGGCCACTATGGCGAGGAAACGGTGCTCGCCGTGCAAAAGTTCCAGCAGGCCAATGGTCTTAATGCGGACGGCAAGGCCGGTCAGCAGACGCTGGCGCTGGTCTACAGCGACGCGGCGCTTCCCGCAAACGCCGCCACCAGTTCGCCCAGTTCCAGCCCCGCGGGAAGCAGTACACCCGCAGGCAGCAGCACACCCGCAGGCAGCACCTCCGGCGTAACCGCGACAACGACGACGCCCGCGCCATAAGGCCGCTGTAAGGCGCAGAAGGTAAAACAACGGTTCCCCCTTTGCTGTAATCCGGCGTTGGGGGGAACCGTTTTCTGTTTTCCGGCTGCTGTTGTTTCGCCCGCCGTATTATGCCCCTTCCACCGGCCGAAGAAAGCGGCGGATGGGTTCGATCAGCGCGTCCGCCGCTGCCGGCGTGTAGCGCGGCGAGATGGCCAGCGTCACAAAATCATAGGGCGCCTCGGCGGAAAAGGCGCGGTAATCCTCATACACCCGGTAGGGAACCGAGGGCTCCGGCCCGTGCTTTGACTCCATCAGCCCCGCGGCAAAGGAGCTGAGCCGCAACCGGTCCCTGCGGCCCGATTCATATAGCTGCGCCGGCATGTCCGGGCGGGACCGGGGATTTCGCACGTTGTCCAGCGAGGCAATCCAGCGGAAGGCGAGGGCAAAAAGCAGGTAGTTCGCCTCATCGAGCTGGCGGTTTTCATAATAGCGTTCCAGAGCGGGACGTACCCCGGGCCGCTGGGGCAAAACGCCGTTCAGCACATAGCCCGGCCCGGGATAGCCGATGCCCAGATCGCTGTGCGCGTCCACATGGGTGACGTGAAAGGGCGCCCTGAGCCTCCCCTCCGCCATGCGCGCCCGCCAGAAGGCCAGGGCGCCATCGTGGGTTTCAAACACGCAGCCGGGCACAGGCGCAGCCGCCGACAGGCCGCACTGCCGCGTGAGAAAGGCCTCCACCGCTGCCGCCGGCCAGGGCTCGCAGCCGGCTGGCGCGGGCCGCTCTCCGGGCGCCGCCAGCGGGCAGCAGTCCGCCAGAAAGAAATCCAGATCCAGGTCCAGCACGCGCATGGGCCCGCCCTGCTCCGGGGCGCTCATGCCGGTTCCTCCCCGGCGCACGCGGCCGTTATTCTTCTTTTGGTTTCCATAGGCTTCATCTCTCGTATTGCATGATGCGCTGTGATGATTGCTGCTTTTTTGATTGCCCCGTCTGTCCTGCAGCAGAAACGGGCGTCCCGCCAGGCCCTGCACATTCATAGAATAGGAACCCCGGCAGATTGGCAAGCGGGCTGGCTGTCAAAAAAGCGTCCTCTCAGAAGCAGCCGCCCGCCCCGGTGGTGCGGTTCCCCTGCGGCGTTCCCGGCCGGGATGGCCCCACCGGGAGGCTACCGCTTCGCCCGCGCGCCGGTTTGGGCCTTGCGCCGATGCGCAGCGTTTGCAGAAACGCCTTTTGCTCCGGCGTGATGCGAAAGCTCTCCCGCGCCTTCTGGATGGCCTTGTTGTGAACCCATGGGTCGAAGGCGCGCTGCGTGAGGCAGGGGAGCACGGCCTCATAATGATACACCAGCGCCTCGCTGAGATACCAGGCCACCGCCATATTGATATAGTATTCGTCCGTCCGCAGCGCGGCAAGGCGATCCAGCACGGCAGGCGCAAAGCGCTCCCTCACGAAAGACTTGAGCAGCGTGACCACGGAAAACCGGACCGTATAGGGCGCGGCGCTGTCAAGCCATTTCAGGCAGCAGGCATAGGCGCGCTCCGGCTCCCGCGAAAACACGGCGGGTGAAAACCCGTCGCACACGGCCCAGTTGTCAAGATACGGCAAAAAGCGCTCGATTTGCGGCAGAATCTCCTCAAAGGGCCCTTCCGCAGCCGACAGCAGCAGCGCGTGGAGCATGTTCTCGTCGTAATAGCGATGGGGCAGCGCCGCAAGAAAGGCCGCGCAGCGCTCCGGCTCCTTGCTGAGCTGCTTTGCATAACGGCGCAGGACGGGCATCCGCACGCCGATGACGCTTTCCCTGTCGATGGTGGGGATCAGCGCCGCCTGAAAATCACGGTACGCCATATCCCGCAGGGCGAACAGTTCCGTCCGAATCCGTTCCATAATCGCCTCCCGCCTGTTCTTTGGGGCGCGCCGGGCCCACTTTTTTTATTATACCACACAGTGGGGCGGATTGCTTGTGTCACAGAACGTTTCCCCGGATTTTACATCCTCAGGCTTGCGCGGGATTGGAAAATGCAGTATACTGTGCCGAACGCTGCGGCGTATGGATGCTTTTTCCCGCGCGGCCGGCTTATGGGAAGCGGCTGCGGTTTGGAGGATAGAGAGAAAGAGAGTGAAAGAATTATGAAGGATTTACGAAACCGGAAGGGCTTTATCTGCGACATGGATGGCGTGATTTACCACGGCAACCAGCTTTTGCCGGGGGTCAGGGAGTTCGTCGCCTGGCTGTACAGCGAGGGGAAGGAGTTTCTCTTCCTCACCAATTCAAGCCGCAAATCCCCCAAGGAGCTGCAGCAGAAGCTGGCGCGCATGGGCCTTGAGGTGGATGAGAGTCATTTCTACACCAGCGCGCTGGCCACAGCCCGTTTTATCAGCAGCCAGAGTCCGGGATGCAGCGCCTATGTCATCGGCGATCCGGGCCTGTACAACGCCCTCTATGACTGCGGCATCACCATCAACGAGGTCGATCCGGAATACGTCATCGTGGGGGAGACCACGGGCTATAATTACGACAGCATCTGCCGCGCCATGCACCACATCGCGCACGGCGCAAAGCTCATCGGCACGAACTACGATCTGACCGGGCCCACGGAAAACGGCCTTGAGCCCGCCTGCCGCACGCTGGTGGTGCCCATTGAGGCCGCAACGGGCAAGAAGGCCTACTTCGTCGGCAAGCCCAACCCGCTCATGATGCGCACGGGCCTGCAGCTGCTGGGCGTGCATGCGGCGGACGCGGCCATGATCGGCGACCGCATGGATACCGACGTAATCGCGGGCATCGAGAGCGGACTGGATACGGTGCTGGTGCTCTCCGGCGTCAGCGACCGCGATACGATCGAGCGCTTCCCCTACCGGCCGCGCCTGGTGCTCTCCGGCGTTGGCGAAATCCCGGGCTGAGCGCCGCGCATTGACAACGGGCCGGCGGCCTGCTATGATAAACGCAACAAACAACAGCAGGAAGTGCCGTTTGGAGATTGTTCGATAACAGCTTGTAAAATACCGCGCAGGCAGAGGCGGGCAAAGCCCCCTCAGCTTTGCTGTGCGGTATTGTTGTTATTGACAGGGGGCGTTTCCGGGCAGGCTGACAGCTCTGAGGGCGCCGCTTTGCGGCGCCCGAACCCGTTTAAAACGGGGATCGCCGCCGGCCCACGACCCGGGGCCTCCCGCTTTTTGGCGGCGCTACCGTCCCTGCGGAAGCGCCGGACCGCCAGATTGGCAGAAAGGAATTTCCATGTTATATCCAAAAGCAGAAAAATACAGCTTTGACCACATTCGCGACCGCATTATGGGGCCCAACCCCATCAAGCTCCTGGAGGAGCTGCTCACAGACCACGCCATCCCGGAGGGCGCCACGGTGCTGGACCTGGGCTGCGGCCGCGGCCTGACTTCCGTTTTCCTGGCGCGGGAATACGGCTTCCGCACCTTCGCGGCGGATCTGTGGATCGATCCCACCGAAAACTGGCGGTATTTTACAGGTCTGGGCCTTGCGCGGGAGCAGATCGTTCCGCTGCGCGCGGAAGCCACGGCGCTGCCCTTTGCGGAGGACTTCTTTGACGCGGTGGTTTCGGTGGATTCCTACCACTATTTCGGCCGCGACCCCGCCTATCTGGGCGCGCACCTGCTGCCCTTCGTCCGGCGCGGCGGGCTCCTCTACATCGCCATCCCCGGCATGAAGCGTGACTGCCACCACGCGCTCCCGCCGGAGCTTCTGCTCTCCTGGACGCCGGAGGATCTGGACACCCTGCACGATATTCCCTACTGGCGCGCCATCCTCGCGGAGACGCCGGAGGCGGAGATCGTCTCCATCCGTGAGATGGAGAGCAACGCCGAGTGCTGGGACGACTGGCTGCGCTGCGACAATGAATACGCCGTGTCCGACCGCCGCTCCATGGCGGCCGGCGCGGGACGGCACCTGAACTTCATCGCCATGGTGCTGCGGCGAAGGTGACGATTCCGGGGGGCGGCCCCGTGCGCGGCCCTGCGGGCCGCGCATGCCCGGCGCGCACGCAGCCCGCGCGGCAGCGGAGGCATGGCGCGCCGGGCCGTTCCGCCGGCGGAACACGGGGCCGCCCCCCCGGCCGCAAACGCAGCCTTTCCCCGCGAAGGGAAATGTGCTATACTATTTTTAAACAGGCCTTATGTTGCGGAGGATATGGCATCCATGAACATCGTGCATCTCAAATACGCGGTCGAGGTTGAAAAAACACGCTCCATCAGCAAGGCGGCGGAGAACCTGTTTATGGGCCAGCCGAACCTGTCCCGCGCCATCCGGGAGCTGGAGGAGTCCCTGGGCATCACGATTTTTGAGCGCACTAGCCGCGGCATCTCCGTTACCCCGCAGGGCGAGGAGTTTTTGCAATACGCCAAAAAGATCATCGCGCAGATCGACGCTGTGGAGGCCATGTACAAAAACGGTCGCACGGACAAGCAGGTGTTCTCCGTGTCCGTACCCCGCGCAAGTTATATCGCCTGCGCTTTTACGGAGTTTGCCAAAACCATCGACCCTCAAAAGCAGGCGGAGATTTTTTACAAAGAGACCAACTCCATGCGCGCCATCAACAATATTTTGCAGGCGGATTACCGCCTCGGCATCATCCGCTACCAGACCACCTTTGAGCAGTATTTTCAGGCGCTGCTGCTGGAGAAGGGGCTTGCCTCCGAGGTTCTGCTGGAGTTTTCCTATGTTGCCCTGATGTCCAAGGACCATCCGCTGGCCTCCCGAGGCGATTTTGAGCTGGAGGAGCTGCGGGACTATGTGGAGATCGCCCATGCCGACCCCTATGTGCCCTCGCTGCCGCTGATCGACGTGAAAAAGGCCGAATTGTCCGAGTTTGTGGACAAGCGCATCTTCGTGTTTGAGCGCGGGTCGCAGATGGATCTGCTGGCAAACGTGCCGAACACCTTCATGTGGGTCTCACCGGTGCCGGATCGTCTGCTGGCGCTGTATGGCCTTGTGCAGAAGCAGTGCTCGGCCAATACCAGGCGCTATAAGGACGTGCTGGTCTACAAAAGGGGCTACCGCTTCACTGAGCTTGACCGGCGGTTTGTCGAAGAAGTGCGCCGGTTCCGGCCACAGAACATCATTCCATACCGTACCCGCAAAACTCCGTTTCGATAAATGCATATCGATATAAATATATCGATATGCATTTTCCGCATTTGTCCCTCCGCACGTTGTATGGTTTGATAAGAACAGAACACAGAACCCCCGACGCAAGCGACCAGAGATAAGGAGACAGAACGCATGAAGCAAAAACAGACCCCCATCGTGGACAGCGTGGCATCCCTCGAACATAAGCTCAACCGTATCCGCAGCGCCCAGGCCGCCTTTGCGCAGTATACTCAGGAGCAGGTGGACCGGATTTTCCTGGCGGCGGCAACCGCGGCCAACAAGCAGCGCATTCCGCTGGCAAAGCTGGCCGTGGAGGAGACCGGCATGGGCGTGGTGGAGGACAAGGTCATCAAAAACCATTACGCCGCAGAATACATCTATCATGCCTATAAAGATGTCAAAACCTGCGGCGTGATCGAATCGGATTCCGCTTACGGAATTCAGAAGATCGCGGAGCCCATCGGCGTGATTGCGGCGGTGATCCCAACGACGAATCCCACCTCCACCGCCATCTTCAAGACGCTCATTGCGCTCAAGACCCGCAACGGCATCATCATCAGCCCGCATCCGCGCGCCAAAAACGCCACCATTGCCGCGGCAAAGGTGGTTCTCGACGCCGCGGTGGCAGCCGGCGCGCCCGAAGAGATCATCGGCTGGATCGACGTGCCCTCGCTGGAGCTGACCAGTCTTGTGATGAAGGAAGCGGACCTGATCCTTGCCACCGGCGGCCCCGGCATGGTAAAGGCGGCCTATTCCTCCGGCAAACCCGCTCTGGGCGTGGGCGCAGGCAACACCCCCGCCATCATCGACGAGAGCGCGGATCTCCTGCTGGCGGTCAATTCCATCATTCATTCCAAAACCTTCGACAACGGCATGATCTGCGCCTCCGAGCAGTCGGTCATCGCGCTGGATCCCGTTTACGACGCGGTCCGGGCCGAATTTGCCGCGCGCGGCTGCTACTTCCTTTCGCCGGAGGAAACGGACCGGGTGCGCAGGACCATCATCATCAACGGCGCGCTGAACGCGGCCATCGTGGGGCAGAGCGCGGAAACGATCGCCTCCCTGTCCGGCGTCTCCGTGCCGGAGGGCACGAAGATTCTCATCGGCGAGGTGGAGAGCGTCGAACTTTCCGAGGAGTTCGCCCACGAAAAGCTCTCGCCTGTGCTCGCCATGTACCGCGCCAAGGATTTTGACGACGCACTGGCCAAGGCCGAGCAGCTCATCGCGGACGGCGGCTACGGCCATACCTCCTCCGTCTACCTCAATCCCGTCACCGCGCGGGAAAAGCTGGACCGCTTTGCCGCCCGCATGAAAACCTGCCGCATTCTTGTGAACACCCCCTCCTCCCACGGTGGCATCGGCGACCTGTACAACTTCAGGCTCCCGCCCTCGCTGACGCTGGGCTGCGGCTCCTGGGGCGGCAACTCCGTTTCGGAGAACGTGGGCGTCAAGCACCTGCTCAACATCAAGACCGTCGCCGAAAGGAGAGAGAACATGCTGTGGTTCCGCGCGCCCGAAAAGGTTTATCAGAAAAAGGGCTGCCTGCCCGTGGCCCTCGACGAGCTCAAAACCGTGCTGCATAAGAAGCGGGCCTTCCTCGTTACCGACACCTTCCTCTACCAGAACGGGTACACAAAGCCCATCAGCGACAAGCTGGACGAGATGGGCATCCAGCACGCGGTGTTCTTCAACGTCGCTCCCGATCCCACGCTGGCCTGCGCCAGAGAGGGCGCGGCGCAGATGCGCAGCTTTGCGCCGGACGTGATCATCGCCATCGGCGGCGGCTCCGCCATGGACGCGGCCAAGATCATGTGGGTGCTGTACGAGCATCCGGAAGCGGATTTTATGGATATGGCCATGCGCTTTGTGGATATCAGGAAGCGCGTCTACACCTTCCCGAAGATGGGCGAAAAGGCCTATTTCATCGCCATCCCCACCTCTGCGGGCACGGGCAGCGAGGTTACGCCCTTTGCCGTCATCACCGACGAGACCACGGGCGTCAAGTATCCGCTTGCGGACTATGCGCTCATGCCCAATATGGCCATTGTGGACGCGGACATGATGATGAACGCGCCCAAGGGCCTGACCAGCGCCTCCGGCATTGACGCGGTGACGCACGCGCTGGAGGCCTATGCCTCCATGCTGGCCACGGATTATACCGACGGCCTGGCCCTCCGCGCGCTGCAGGTGATCTTCCAGTATCTGCCCAGAGCCTATGACAACGGCCCGAACGATCCCGAGGCGCGGGAAAAGATGGGCAACGCCGCCACCATGGCCGGCATGGCCTTTGCCAACGCCTTCCTGGGCGTGTGCCACAGCATGGCGCACAAGCTCGGCGCCTTCCACCACCTGCCGCACGGCGTGGCAAACGCGCTCATGATCGACGAGGTGCTGCGCTTTAACGCGGCCGAAGCGCCAAACAAAATGGGCACCTTCTCCCAGTACGCCTACCCGCACACGCTCCGGCGCTATGCGGAGATTGCCGAAGCGCTGGGCGTGCAGGGCGGGACCGACCAGGAGAAGCTCGAGGGCCTCATCGCAAAGCTGGACGCGCTGAAGGAGCAGGTGGGCATCAAAAAGACCATCCGCGACTATGGCATCGATGAGAAGGATTTCCTCGACCGGCTGGACGAGATGACCGAACAGGCCTTCGATGATCAGTGCACCGGCGCGAACCCGCGCTATCCTCTGATGTCGGAGATCCGCCAGATGTACCTGAACGCCTACTACGGAAACTGAGGAGGAAAGGCCCATGCAAGCAGACAGAATCATAGCCGTCAGAACCAACAAGACCGTCTACCGGGACGGCAACCTTGCGCTCAAGGTCTTTGACGAGGACTATTCCAAGGCCGACGTGCTGAACGAAGCGCTCAATCAGGCACGGGTGGAGGAAACCAGCCTTCACATCCCGAAAATACTGGAAATCCGCATGATCGACGGCAAGTGGGCCATCGTGTCCGAATTCATTGCCGGCAAGACGCTGGCCCGGCTGATGGAGGAGCAGCCGGAGAAGCAGGACGAATACCTGAACCTGTTTGTGGATGTCCAGCTCCAGATGCATCAGCAGAGCGTGCCGCTGCTCAACAAGCTCAAGGACAAGATGAACCGCAAGATCAGCGCCTCCGATCTGGACGCCACCACCCGCTACGACCTGCACACGCGCCTTGAGGCCATGCCCAGGCACACGAAGCTCTGCCACGGCGACTTCAACCCCTCGAACATCATCCTGACCGACGACGGCACGCCCTACATCCTCGACTGGTCCCACGCGACGCAGGGCAACGCCTCTGCGGACGCGGCGCGCACCTACCTGCTCTTCCATCTCGCGGGCGACGTCAAGACCGCCGAGCAGTATCTCTCCCTCTTCTGCAAAAAGAGCGATACCGCAAGGCAGTATGTGCAGAAGTGGCTGCCCATCGTCGCGGCCTCGCAGTCGGTCAAGGGCAAAGCGCACGAGCGACAGTTCCTGCTTTCCTGGATTCAGGTTGTGGATTACGAATAAGGAGGATTTTTCAAATGAAGATCACGGTTTGTATCGGCAGCTCCTGCCATCTCAAGGGCTCACGCCAGGTCGTCGAGCAGCTGCAGGCCCTGGTTGCCGAGCACGGGCTGAAGAATGAAATTGAGCTGGCCGGCACCTTCTGCATGGGCAACTGCCAGAACGGCGTCTGCGTCACTCTGGACGACCGGCCCTTCTCGCTCTCGCCGGAGAGCACGCGCCCGTTCTTTGAGAACAACGTGCTGCCCGCGCTGGGAAAATAAACCTTTGCGTTCAGGGGGGCAGCAACGATGACGGAAGCCATGAAAACCGGCCTTTCGGGGAAGGCCACCTTCTCCGTAACGCCAGAATATACGGCCGCAGCCATGGGCAGCGGCGATCTGCCGGTGCTCGCAACGCCGGCTTTGATCGCGTTTATGGAGCGCACGGCAAAGGACAGCCTGCTGGCCCACCTGCCCGCCGGCGCTACGACGGTGGGCACGCGCATCAGCATATCCCATCTTGCGCCGACGCTGGTTGGGCGGACGGTGCGCGTGGAGTCGTGTCTTACGGAGGTGGAGGACAGGCGCCTGCGCTTTACGCTTCAGGCCTTCGATGAAAGCGGACTGGTGGGGAAGGGGGAGCACGAGCGCTGTCTCGTGTTCTCCGAGGCCTTTATGGAGCGCGCTACGGAGCGCGCGGAAAGCGGGATAACGCCATGACGGAATTTCTGAAACTGAAAAAATCCAACTGCAAAAACTGCTACAAGTGCATCCGCAACTGCCCGGTCAAGTCCATCCGTTTTTCTGCGGGACAGGCCAATATCGTGGGCGATGAATGCATCCTCTGCGGCCAGTGCTTTGTTGTCTGCCCGCAGAACGCGAAGGAGATCGTCAGCGGCGTGGAAACCGTAAGGGTGCTGCTCTCCGGAGATGCCCCGGTCTATGCCTCCGTGGCTCCCTCCTTCATCGCCAACTACAACGGCGCGGGCATCGAAAGCCTGCAAACGGCCCTGCAGGCGCTGGGCTTCGCCGGCGCGGAGGAGACGGCCATCGGCGCCACCCACGTTAAAACCGAATACGAGCGCCTGCT
Source organism: Clostridiales bacterium (assembly GCA_004554165.1). Taxonomy (GTDB): domain Bacteria; phylum Bacillota; class Clostridia; order Christensenellales; family CAG-138; genus CAG-1024. The sequence continues at coordinate 40,454 of SFNQ01000022.1, forward strand.
GGCGGAGGAGGGCCGGGATATCCTGATCTCCTCCTGCTGCCACAGCATCAACCTGCTGATCCAGAAGTATTACCCGGACCTGCTCCCCTGCCTTGCGGACGTGGTCTCGCCCATGCAGGCGCACTGTCTCGACCTCAAGCGCCGCCATCCCGGCGCAAAGACCGTGTTCATCGGGCCCTGCGTCGCAAAGAAGGACGAGGCCGACCACTATCAGGGCATTGTGGACGCAGTGCTGACCTTTGAGGAGCTGTCCGGCTGGCTGACCGAGGCGGGCATCGCCATTGCGCCCGGCCCGCGCGCCGAAAGCGACGAAAGCCGCGCGCGGCTCTTCCCCACCACCGGCGGCATCCTGAAAACCATGGCCTGCGCGCAGCCGGGCTACACCTACCTGGCGCTGGACGGCGTGGAGAGCTGCAAGGCCGCGCTGGAGGACATCCGGAACGGAAACCTGCACCGCTGCTTTATCGAAATGTCCGCCTGCATCGGCAGCTGCGTGGGCGGCCCGGTCATGGAGAAATACCACCACTCGCCCATCCGCGATTTTGCAGCCGTGACGGCCTATGCGGGCGCAAAGGACTTTCCCATCCAGTCGCTGCCGGACGGCGCGCTGAAAAAGCACCTGACCTACATCGGCAAGCGCCTGCCGGAGCCCGGCGAGGCGGAGATTGCGGACATCCTCCGCCAGATGGGCAAGACCCGGCCGGATCAGGAGCTCAACTGCGGCACCTGCGGCTACAACACCTGCCGGGAGAAGGCCATCGCGGTCTATCAGGGCAAGGCGGACCTGTCCATGTGCCTCCCCTTTTTGAAGGACAGGGCGGAGAGCTTTTCCAACAACGTCCTGAACAACGCGCCAAACGGCATTATCGTGCTGAACGAAAAGCTTGAGGTGCAGCAGATCAACCGCGCCGCGCTCAGCATGATGAACCTGCGCGACGCCGCCGACGTGCTGGGCGAGCAGGTCATCCGTATTCTGGAGCCCGCAGACTTCATGCAGGCGCGCGACACGGGCCGCGGCATCCGCGACCGCCGCACCTATCTGGCGGAGTACGGCCGCTATGTGGACGAAACCATTGTTTATGACCGGGAGTTCCACCAGCTGCTCTGCATCCTGCGGGATGTGACCGAGCAGGAGAACGAACACGAGCGCCGCGAGGCCCTGCGGCAAAAGACCATCGAGACTGCGGATCAGGTGGTGGACAAGCAGATGCGTATCGTACAGGAGATTGCCTCGCTCCTGGGCGAAACCGCGGCGGAAACGAAGATCGCGCTGGCAAAGCTGAAGGAGTCGATCAGCAATGAATAAGCTCTGCGCGGACATCGGCTACCGCAGCCTCATCAAATATGGCGAGCAGCTCTGCGGCGACCACGTTGACGTGATCGGTCAGGGAGAGGATACCTCCACCATCGTTCTGGCGGACGGTCTGGGCAGCGGCGTCAAGGCCAGCATCCTCTCCACGCTCACCAGCCGTATCATTTCCACCATGGTTGCGGAGGGTCTGCCCATCGAGGACTGCGTGGAAACCATCGCCGCCACGCTCCCCGTCTGCTCCGAGCGTCAGGTGGCCTACTCCACCTTTACGATCATCCGCCTGATCGACAACCGGGAGGCGGAGATCATCGAGTACGACAACCCGGCGGTCATCCTCCTGCGCGACGGGAAGAACTGCGAGTTCCCAAAGACCGCCCTCAGCATTGGCGGCAAGACCATCTATAAAAGCCGCATCCCTCTGCGGGAAAACGACATCTTCGTGGCCATGAGCGACGGCTGCATTCACGCGGGCGTGGGCATGGAGCTGAACTTCGGCTGGGAGCGCGGGGACATCATCGAGTTTCTCGAAACCCTGTACGACGTGGGCTTTACGGCAAAGACGCTCACCACCATTCTCCTCGACGAGTGTTACAAGCTCTACGGCGGACAGCCGGGCGACGACACCACCGCCTGCGTGGTCCGCATCCGCAGGCGTGAGCCCATGAACCTTCTCTTCGGCCCGCCGGCCAACCGGGACGACTGCAACAAGATGCTCTCGCTCTTTTTCAGCAAGGAGGGCAAGCACATCATCTGCGGCGGTACGACCTCCTCCATCGCCGCGGAATACCTGCACAAGCGGGTTGTGCCAAAGCTGGACTATCTGGACCCCGAGGTCCCGCCGATTGCGGAGATCGAGGGCGTGGATCTGGTGACCGAGGGCGTTATCACCATCAACAAGGTGCTCTCCTACGCCAAGGACTATCTGGAGGACAACGAGAGCTATACCCAGTGGAGCTATAAAAAGGACGGCGCCTCCCAAATCGCCCGGCTGCTCTTTGAGGAGGCCACGGACATCAATTTCTACGTGGGCCGCGCCATCAACCCCGCGCACCAGAACCCCAGCCTGCCCATCAACTTCTCGATCAAGATGCAGCTTGTGTCGGAGCTTTCCGACTGTCTCCGCCGCATGGGCAAGCGCATCAAGGTCAGCTATTTTTAAAAAACGCCCCTTTGACGGGCTCAGGAGAGATTCATGCAAAAACTTCGCAAGTTTGATACCAAGGTGCAGTACCTCAAATACAAGGTGCTGCGCGAGGTGGCGCGCTACGCCTGGGAGGATACGCTGGAGCAGCATATTCTCGATATCCCCAAATCCATCGTGCCCGGCAAGGAGCCGACCATGCGCTGCTGCGTCTACAAGGAGCGCGCCATCCTCGCAGAGCGCGTCAAGCTGGCCATGGGCGGCGATCCGGACAATCCCAACGTGATCGAAACCGTGGACATCGCCTGCGACGAATGCCCCGTGGGCGGCTACACGGTGTCCGAGGACTGCCGCGGCTGCCTCGCGCACCGCTGCGAGGACGTCTGCCGCCGCGACGCCATTCAATTTGACAGGCACCAGAAGGCGCACATCGATAAGGAGAAGTGCGTCAACTGCGGCCAGTGCGCGAAGGTCTGCCCCTACAGCGCCATCAAGAACCACAAGCGCCCCTGCGAAAACGCCTGCAAGGTCGGCGCCATCTCCATGGACGAGCACATGGACGCGCAGATCGATAACAGCAAGTGCATTGCCTGCGGCGCCTGCGTATACCAGTGTCCCTTTGGCGCGATCATGGACAAATCCTACATTCTGGAGGTAATCCGCATGCTCCGCCAGAGCGGAGAAAGCGGGAACTGCCGGGTTTTCGCGGTGGTGGCGCCCTCGATCTCCAGCCAGTTTACCTACGCAAAGCTGGGCCAGGTCATCTCCGGCATCAAGGCGCTGGGCTTTTTCGCGGTGGTCGAAGCGGCGCTGGGCGCGGACATGGTGGCCTACAGGGAGGCTGCGGAGCTGCGCGAAAAGGGGCTGCTCACCAGCAGCTGCTGTCCCGCCTTTGTCCGCTACATCAAAAACACCTTCCCCGGGCTGACGGGGCATATCTCGCACAACCTTTCGCCCATGGCGGAGATTGCAAAGCAGATCAAGCGCACGCAGCCGCAGGCAAAGGTGGTGTTCATCGGCCCCTGCACGGCGAAAAAGGCCGAGTGCCGTCAAAGCGGCGTTTCGCCCTATGTGGACAGCGTCATCACCTTTGAAGAGCTGCAGGCGCTGTTCGACAGCCGCGAAATCGATCTTGCGGCGCTGCCGGAGGATGTGCTGGACAACGCATCCTACTACGGGCGCATCTTCGCCAGAAGCGGCGGCCTTTCGGACGCGGCGGCGCAGGCCCTGCGGGAGCAGGGGGTGGACGATTTCTCCGTGCAGCCCGTGGTCTGCGACGGCATCGAAGAATGCCGCGCGGCGCTTTTGAAGCTCAGCCGGGGCGTACAGGGCGGCAATTTCATCGAGGGCATGGCCTGCGTGGGCGGCTGCATCGGCGGCGCGGGCTGTCTCACCCACGGGGAGAAGAACAAGGCAGAGGTTGACAAATATGGCCGCGAAGCCTACGAAAAGACCATTTCCGATGCGATCTCGGTGCTGCTTTCCCCGGAACAGCCCTAGGCCCGGCCGGGGGGACGGCGTTGGGAGGGGATTCCTTTCATGCCGCGGCCGGGGCGTTTTTCTCGCTTTCCACGAAAAACCGGGTATGACCAGCGACGCTCCGCGCTGCCTCCGGCAGGCCGGCGGCGCGCTCTGCCCAGACGGTTGCATCAGCCGGGACCTTTGCCCCGGCTGTTTGATTTCTCCCCTCTGAAGGGACAGGGACCGCAACTCCCCGGCGATGGCTGCGTCTTTGCGGCCCGCTCCGCGGGTCAGCGTTCATAATAGCTTGAGCACTTCCATGTTACAGGAAAGGCGATTCCTTTTCTTATAAACTAAATGTTTCGGCTATCTTATTGGCCGCTTCTTTCATTTGTTCCAAATCGGTACGGACATAATAGTTTAGTGTTGTGCTTGCATCGGTATGTCCCATGATTTCTTGTACGCTTTTGATATCTGCGCCGCTTGCAATCATCAAAGTTCCACAGGAATGGCGCAAATCGTGTGGAGAAAGGTCGCGCAGACCGTTGCGTTTCATAAAGTGCTTTACCCTTTCGGTAATCCCATCGGGAAGACGCGGCACATTCTTTCCTGCTTTTCCATGAAAGATAAAATTTGTTTCATCATCTGGCAGAAAAGATTGCTCCCGATACTCTTGGAGCAAGGAAATAACTTTCGGGAGCAAGGGGATGGTACGAACGCTGCTTTCTGTCTTTGGACTATGGACAACGATTCCACTTTTTTGGTGTGTATACTACATTTCTTTCCACGCTCAAAGTCTGCTGTTGAAAATCAATGTCTTTCCATTTTAATCCTGCAAGTTCTCCGCGGCGCAGTCCCGCGGTTGTCATGAGATAAAGCATGCAACGAAAATCTATCGGGCATTGATCTGCAGCGGCAAAGAAAGCGGTTGCTTCTTCTTTGCTGAGCGCATCCACCTTTTTCTTTGTTAACTTGGGACATTCCACCTTGTCGATTGGGTTCTTTACAATATAGTCTTGCTCTTTTGCAAACTTGAAGATCATTGCCAGAAGACAGTATATGTGACGCACGGTTTTCGGTGATGCAGTTCTGCCCAATGGTGTCCGGTGTTGTGTTTGCAAATAAATCAAATACTTTCGGATATCAATTGGCGTGATGCCTTGAAGCAGATAGCCTTTAAAATACGACTGTATTCCTCTAGAAAGCGATTCATAATAGGTGAGAGTACTTGGTTTATGGTTCTGCTATGATAAGGACAGGCGTTGCCATAACGGTAGGCGGTTAGCACTTCCCCGATGAAGGGAGGTGACGCCCGTGATTACATGGCCGGAACTCTTGTCGTTCTGTCTGGTAATGATCGGACTAGCATCTTTATTGAAGAATAAAGAGAAATAACCGCCCTCCTGCCAAGATCGCGGTTATTTCTTAACCAAGACTGGGCTAACCGTTTACCGGCAACGCCTTTTCCTGTGCTTAGTATAGCACGCTGCGCGCGGAGGATGCAAGGGCTGTCACGATAAAAAGATGCTCCGCCTAAAAACAGAGTAGCTCTCAAGATTTTCGGATTATTTAATACGACAATAATGTAAATGAATGTTCTCCCGGTAAGGTCGAAAAATGAATTGTTTCTCCGGTTAAATCTCCTGCAGCAATCACAACGGAACCTCCGTAGTAATCAAAAACACTACCGTAAGAATCACTTCCATCCGTCGGAACAACGATATCCAAGTCTAATCCTGCGGCGTGTGCGTTGATTAGCTGCATGATGGCTTCTGCAAACCTCTGGAAGGCATCGATCCCTTCTTGGCCTTCTTTTATTTTCAACAGCATTTCTCTAGAATATTCCGTTACGACAAGAACCATGATAGCATTTTCTTCTTCGGAAAAAGTCACGTCTGCCGTTTTGAAAGAATCTGACATGGTTAGCAGTTCCGCCTCAACGAGATTAAAAACAATCTCCCATTCTTTTTCGGTTAACTCCGGTTTTCGCGCTGCTTCTTCACTTTTACAGCCTGAAAGAAGGAAACACGCTAACAAAACCACAAAAACACGCCGAAACATTATGAGGCCTCCCTGTTTATTTTTTATGCAAATTTATCTTTTCTTTTTTTCGCGTCATTTAAATTCATAGTAACAATGTTTTCAGCCAAAAACAAGCTTTGGTTTTCTTTTTATACGAAAAAACAGGAGGAACTAGCAGGATTGCCGGAGCTGGAGGAGTAGCGCGTGACAGAGGATGTCGTGATTGCCTCCACCGCCATCGACGGGATGGCGGTGGAGGCGTCCCGCATTAATTAAGTCTACGCGCATTTGGCCAAGGCGTGGCTCGATGACGAGGACGCGGTGCAGGACAAGGCGGCGGTGTACTACGAGTGCGTTGTGAGGCACTGACAAGCCAAGTAAAAACGGGGAGAAATCCCCGTTTTTGAGTTTTTGGGACGAGAGAGAGAAATAAAAAGTTGCACAAAAGTTGCACAAGCGGAAGGTAATTGCAATGTCGCTCGTTGTCAAGACATGGAAAAAGCCCCAAATCTGGGGCTTTTTCCTTGGCTCCCCCTGTTGGACTCGAACCAACGACACTGCGGTTAACAGCCGCATGCTCTACCGACTGAGCTAAGGAGGATCGAACAGGAAAATTCTACAGGATAGTTGCGCGGCTTGCAAGCCTCGATTCAATCGATTATTTGAAAATAATCCTGCTTTTCTTTGAAATTCTCTCTGTTTTATCAATATGCTTTGCTTTGATTGACGTTTTTATGCGCTACTACTATAATAAAACCATGGAACATCGAGTGGAGCATCATATCTGTATGGAAAAATCGGAGCCGCGCCGCAGCTTCATCCGCAGCGACGGCCTGCTGTATGTGCTGCTGCTTGTGGGCGTGGTTTCGATTATCGTGCTCGGTACGACGCTTTCCGAGCGGTATGGCTGGCCCCGCGCCTATACGCAGATTGCGCTGTACGCCATCCTCATCGCCATCGGCATTGCCGTCTACCGGGTCCGCCTGATGAGCTTCCGCTATTCGCTGACCGACCGCATGCTGACGGTGGATCGCATCGTCGGCAAAAAGGAACGTGCCGAGGCGCATGTGCATCTCTCCGACATTTGCCGCATCCGCCCCTGTGCGGCGCTTTCGGAAGGGGAGGGCGGCAGGCATTTGAAGCTGTGCCACGGGAACCGGGCGGCCGCCACGGCCGTCACCTACCGTGTCGGTGGGGAGGAGCGCACGCTGCTGCTGGGACTCAGCGAAGAAATGAAGGAAAGGCTGATCGCACAATGGAAAACCGTCCGCCGCTCCTAGGCGCGCTTCCCCGCGTGCTCGGCGATTATGCGGAGCGCGGCTGCGCGCGGTTTCATATGCCCGGACACAAGGCACGGGGACTGGGCGGCTTTTTTCGGGAAAGCCTTGCTGGCTGGGACGTAACGGAGCTGTCCATAACGGACGACCTGCACCGGCCCGAGGGGGTGCTGCGCCGCACGGCGGAGCAATACCGCAGGGCCTATGGCGCGCAGGACTCCTTCCTGAGCGTGGGCGGCTCCAGTCTGGCCGTGCAGGCCATGATCCTGTCGCTGTCGCAGACGGACAAGCTGCTGCTCGGCCGCGATTGTCACAAAAGCGCCATTGCGGGCGCCATCCTCTCCGGCATAGACCTGGATTTTTTTGACCCCGTTTACGACGGGACGCTGGGCATGACGGGCCTGCCCACTCCGGAGGAGGCGGACGCCGCGCTGGCGCAGACCGGCGCCACCGCGCTGCTTGTGACCTCCCCGAACGCCTATGGCTTTTGCGCGGACATTCCCGCGCTTGCGGAAACCGCGCACCGGCATGGCGCCCTGCTGCTGGTGGACGCGGCGCACGGGGCCCATTTCCCCTTTTCTCCCCTGCTGCCCCGGCCGGTCGGCGGCTTTGCGGACCTTTGGAGCCACAGCCAGCACAAAACCATGAACGCGCTGACCCAGGCCGCAACGCTCCATCTGGGCCGCTGCCGCATTGCGCCCGAAACAGTACAGCGGCAGCTCTCGCTGCTGGAGACCTCAAGCCCGTCCTACCTGCTGCTCTCCTCGCTGGACTGGGCGCTGCATACGGCCCGGCGGCAGGACTGGAGCGCCCACGCAAAGCGCTGCGCCGCCCTCAGCGAGGTGATCAGCGGCATGGCGGGGCTCTCTGTGCTGCATACGCCCGCGCTGCGCGGGGCGGTGGAGCATGACATCACGCGCCTGGTGATCGACGTTTCCGGGCGGGGAATCAGCGGCTATCGCGCCAGAACCGTGCTGGAAGCGGAGAATGTTTTCATCGAGATGGCGGATGCGCGGCGTCTTGTGCTCATCACCTCGCCGGAGGACGACCCCGCCTGGTATCCGCGTCTTTTGGACGCGCTGCAACGCCTGCCCTATGAAAACCGGCGGGTGACGCTGCCGGAGCCGCGGCAATTTGCTCCGCAGCGCTGTCTTTCGCTGCGCGAGGCCGCGCTTGCCGATCAGGAGCTTCTGCCGCTGGCCGATGCGGGCGGCCGGATCGCGGGCGCCGCGGTGGGACTGTATCCGCCGGGCATTGCCGCCGTTACCCCCGGAGAGCGGTTTTCACAGGAAATCATCGACGCGCTGCTGGCGTCCGAAACCGCCGGCGCCGCCCTGTTCGGCGCACAGGGCGGCTGCGTCAGCGTCGTAAAGGAAAGCGGGCCGAAGCATGAATGAGCAGGCCTTGATCGACGCAATTCGGGGGGGGCGCCTCATGCACGCGCTGCTGATCGCGGGGCCGGAGGGCAGCGGGAAAACCGCGCTGGCGCGCCGTGCTGCCGCGGCTTACTGCTTTTCCTCGCCGGACGATACGGCGCGGCTTCTTCACTGCCCCGATTATCGTGAGCTTGGAGATTCGGCCATCGGCGTTGCGGAGGTGCGCGAGCTGATCGAGAACCTGGCGGCGCAGTCCTTTTCCCACGGACGGCGCGCCTGTGTGCTGAAAAACGCCCACCGCATGACCCCCCAGGCGCAAAACGCCCTGCTCAAGACGCTGGAGGAGCCGCCTGCGGACACGCTGCTGCTGCTCACCGGCGCAGAGATGGGGCTTCTGCCTACCATCCGCTCGCGCTGCGCCGTCTGGCGGCTTGGCGCAAAGCCTCTGAAAGCCGTGCAGGCCGCGCTTGTGTCGGAGGGCGTTGCCGAAGCGGACGCGGCGCTTGCCGCAGGCTGGGCCGACGGTGTGCCGGGCCTTGCGCGGGTTATGAGCGGCGAAGCGTACCGGAGCTTTCGGGCGGAGGGCGTAAACCTCCTTGCGCGCGCCCTGTTTTCGGATACGCCCTTTCTGGATACGGCCAGGCTGCTCTCCTCCCCCGTTCTGCCGCCGCCGGAAGGCGCAAAGAAATACCGGCCGGACGCGGAGAACGCGGGCCTGCTGCTGGAAATATTCCTTTCCGTCAGCCGGGACGCGCTGCTGCGGCGGGAGGGCTGCGCGCAGCTTCGCTGCCCGGAGGCGGAAAATCTTTCCGCCCGCATGGCCGAAAACTTTACAAGCGCGCGCATTTTGGGTATCATAGAAATCATCCTGCAAGCGCAAAAAAGCCTGACGTACCGCGCCAGTCCCGTCATGACGCTGGACACCGTGCTGGTACGCCTGATCGATAAGGAGAAACGGAATTCATGACAACGGTTGTGGGCGTCCGGTTCAAAACCAGCGGACGCATCTACTATTTTGACCCCGCGGGCTTTGCCATCGCGGAGAACGACGGCGTGATCGTCGAGACCGCGCGCGGCACGGAGTTTGGCGAGGTTGCGCAGCTGCCGCACGAGGTGGAGGACGAGCAGGTGGTGCAGCCACTCAAGCCCATCCTGCGCGTGGCCACGGCGGAGGACCGGCGCATGCGCGAGCAGAACGCCGCGAAGGAAGCCGACGCCTTCGCCATCTGCGAGAACAAGATACGGCATCACAAGCTGGACATGAAGCTGGTGGACGTGGAATACGCCTTCAACGGCAGCAAGATCATCTTTTACTTTACTGCGGACGAGCGCGTGGACTTCCGCGAGCTTGTCAAGGATCTGGCGGCGCAGTTCCGCACGCGCATTGAGCTGCGGCAGATCGGCGTGCGCGACGAGGCGAAAATGCTCGGCGGCCTGGGCTCCTGCGGCCGCCCCGTGTGCTGCAAGACCTTCCTTGAGGATTTCCATCCCGTCTCCATCAAAATGGCCAAGGAGCAGAACCTGTCCCTGAGCCCCACGAAGATCTCCGGGCTCTGCGGCAGGCTCATGTGCTGTCTGCAATACGAACAGGCCGCCTATGAGGAAATGAAAAAGAAAATGCCCCGCACCGGCAAGGAGATTCAAACGCCGGACGGCGTTGGCATTGCGGTGGAAAACAACGCGATCACCGAGCGCACCCGCGTGCGCCTGACCATGCCGGACGGCACGGTGGAGCTGCGCGAGTATCACTACACCCAGCTGGCAAAGCCCGGCGAGCCGCTGCCGGAGAACGTGGCCATACCCCCGCGCCGCGAGCGCAGCGCGGAAAGCCAGACCGCATCGTTCGGCCAGTATATTCCGCCCGAGCTGCCCGATGGAGCCGCAAAGGACGAGGCCCCGGAGGATAAGCCCCGCCGCAGAAGGCGCGGCGGCCGGCGCCACAGCGCAAAGCCGCAGCAGGAGGGTTCCCCGCAGCAGCAGCCGGCTACGGCAGGCGAAGGCAGCGAGCGGAAGAGCCGCCCGCCGCGCAGGCGCGGCAGCGGCGCGGGCAGCGCGCAGCAAGCCGCCGCAGCCGGGTCCTCCCCTGCGGGGGGCGCGGATAAGCCCGTGCAGCACCGCAGGCGGCGCAGCGGCGCAGGCCGCAACAGGCAGGCGGGCGCGCAGCCCGGAACGCAGGGCGCCCCCTCCGACGGCTGAGCCGCGGGACGTGGGTTCTGTCCCCGGCTTTACGGGGAATTCGAGCCGGTGCAGCTTGCTTTTTCGGGCGGCTGTGATATAATGTAGAAAAAATATTCTTCATCTGGAGGTTTTCCCATGGCTTACAAGATTACCGATGAATGCATTGCCTGTGGCGCATGCGCTGCCGAGTGCCCCGTTGAGGCCATCTCCGAGGGCGATCCCCACTACGTCATCGATCCGGATACCTGCATCGACTGCGGCAACTGCGCAAACGTCTGCCCCGTAGGCGCCCCCGTCGCCGACTGACAGACTCCCGCCGGACGGTCCGGCGGACGGCAAAGCCAAGCAAGGCGCGGAATCCCTGCAAGCACGCAGGCTTTCTGCGCTTTTTTTCGTTTCCCGAAACAAAATGTCCGCCGCAGATAAAAAATATATAATTTTTCTTGACAAAATGCCGAAAGCCTGATAAAGTGTCAAACAACTCCATCGGGAAAATGCGGCGACGAAACCAAGTACGCGTTCCAAGCGACCGAGAGAGAGCTGCCGGTTGGTGCAAGGCAGCGGGAAGCCGAACGCCGAATACCTTTCCGAGCGGCTTGCTGAACTTTGAAGTAGGCAACGACGGGAGCGCCCGTTACAGCGCCGGGATATGTCAGTATCCTTTGAGGCCGTATGCTGTTACGGTAAATTGAGGTGGTACCACGGGTGCATGCTCGTCCTCTGCAAGCGAATTTGCAGAGGACGTTTTTTTGTTTTCCAGCGATCATAACACGAAGGAGGAGAGGAATCCATGGTCATTACGGAGCTTTTGGAGCGGAACGCGCGGCTTTACGGCGGCGAGGTCAGCCTTGTGGAGATCAACCCGTCCGAGGAGCGGGACAGGGCGGTTACCTGGCGCGAATTCAGCCTGATCGAAAGCGCCAGTCCCGATGCGCCCTACCGCAGGGAGCTGACCTGGACGGAATTTGAGCAGCGGGCCAACCGCTTTGCAAACCTGCTTTTGAGCCGGGGCTTTCCCCGCGGCACCAAGGTGGCCATTCTGCTGATGAACTGCCTTGAGTGGCTGCCGCTGTATTTCGGGATTCTGAAGGCCGGCTGCATCGCCGTGCCGCTGAACTTCCGCTACTCCGGCGAGGAGATCGCCTACTGTCTGGACCTTGCGGACGTGGAGGTGCTGGTGTTCGGTCAGGACTTCATCAGCCGTCTTGCACCCATCGTCTCCGGACTCAGCGGCGTCCGCGCCTTCTTCTATGTGGGCAGGGAGGCGCCGGACTTTTCCGAGCCCTGCGGCACGCTATGCAGCTACTGCGCCTCCACGCCCCCGCCCGTTTGCCTCACGCCGGAGGATCACGCGGCCATCTATTTCTCCTCCGGCACGACGGGCTTTCCCAAGGCGATCCTTCACAACCACCGGGCGCTCATGAGCGCCTGCGAGGCGGAACAGGCCCACCACGGCCAGACGCGGGAGGACGTATTCCTCTGCATCCCGCCGCTGTATCACACGGGCGCAAAGATGCACTGGTTCGGAAGCCTGCTCTCGGGCAGCCGCGCGGTGCTGCTCCGGGGCGTCAAGCCCGAGTGGATTTGCCGGGCCGTCACCGAGGAGCGCTGCACCATCGTGTGGCTGCTGGTGCCCTGGGCGCAGGATCTGCTGGACGCCGTGGAGTCCGGCAGGCTGGATCTTTCCCACTACCTGCTGGATCAGTGGCGGCTCATGCACATCGGCGCGCAGCCCGTGCCGCCCAGCCTCATCCACCGCTGGAAGAAGGTCTTCCCCCATCACGCCTACGACACCAATTACGGGCTCAGCGAGTCCACCGGCCCCGGCTGTGTGCATCTGGGCGTGGAGAACATTGCAAAGGTCGGCGCCATCGGCGTCCCCGGCTTCGGCTGGAAGGCGCGCATTGTGAACGAGCGCGGCGAGGACGTGGAAACCGGCGAGGTGGGCGAGCTTATCGTGCAGGGCCCCGGCGTGATGCTCTGCTACTACAAGAACCCCGAGGCCACCGCAGAGGTGCTCCGGGACGGCTGGCTCTATACCGGCGACATGGCAAAGCGGGACGGGGATGGCTTCATCTACCTCGTGGACCGCAAAAAGGACGTAATCATTTCCGGCGGCGAAAACCTGTATCCCGTACAGATTGAGGACTTTCTCCGCCGGCATGACGGCGTCAAGGACGTGGCCGTCATCGGCCTGCCGGACCCGCGCCTGGGCGAAATCGCCGCAGCCATCATCGAGCGCAGGGAGGGAAGCGCCTGCACCGGGGAGGAGATCCTCCGCTTCTGCGAGGAGCTGCCGCGCTATAAGCGGCCGAAGCGGATCATCTTTGCTAAAGTCCCGCGCAACCCCACCGGCAAGATCGAAAAGCCGCTGCTGCGCCAGCGCTACGGCACAGGCCGCCTGGTGGAAGCGCAGACCACCGCTTGACGATGGCCGGCACAGAATTTTTGAAACGGAGGGTATGACCCCATGACGGATATGGTATTAAAACTGCTGATGCTTCTGGTATTCTTCGCGCTGATGATCGCCGTCGGCTTCTACTGCCGCAGGCACTCCGGCGACGTGAACGGCTTTGTGCTGGGCTCGCGGGCGGTGGGGCCGTGGCTTACGGCCTTTGCCTACGGCACCTCCTACTTTTCCGCAGTTATTCTCGTGGGCTATTCCGGGCAGTTCGGCTGGAAGTACGGCATCGCCTCCACCTGGATCGGCCTCGGAAACGCGCTCATCGGCTCCTACATGGCCTGGGCCATCCTTGGCAGGCGCACCCGCGTGATGACGCAGCACCTTGAGAGCAAAACCATGCCGGATTTTTTCCACAAGCGGTATGGCAGCGCGTCCCTCCGCACCGGCGCGGCGCTCATCATCTTCCTGTTTCTGATCCCCTATGCCGCCTCGCTGTACAACGGCCTGTCGCGCCTGTTTGCCATGGCCTTTGACATTGACTACACGGTCTGCATTCTCCTCATGACTGTGCTCACGGCCATCTACGTCATTGCGGGCGGCTACATGGCCACCGTGGTGAACGACTTTATCCAGGGCGTCATCATGCTCGCCGGCATCGTGGCCATCATCGCGGCCGCCCTGTCCCAGTTCGGCGGCCTGTCCGAGGCGCTGCAAAAGCTGGCGGCGGTGTCCGACCCCACGGTATCCACCGCGCCCGGCGCGTTCACCTCCTTCCTGGGGCCGGACCCGCTGAACCTGCTCGGCGTGGTCATCCTGACCTCGCTGGGCACCTGGAGCCTGCCGCAGATGACGCAGAAGTTTTACGCCATCAAAAACGAGTCCGCCATCCTGCGCGGCACGGTCATCTCCACGCTCTTTGCGCTGGTGGTCGCGGGCGGCTGCTACTTCCTCGGCGGCTTCGGGCGGCTCCTGTCGGACCGGGTGGACGTTGCCGCCCAGGGCTACGACGCCATCATCCCCACGATGTTCCAGCACTTCTCGCCGCTGCTGCTGGGCCTTGTGGTGGTGCTGGTGCTTGCGGCCTCCATGTCCACCCTGTCGTCCCTGGTGCTTACTGCAAGCTCGACGCTCACTCTGGATTTGATTGCGCTGCGAAAAGGTGTTAAAATGGGAGAAAAACAGCGGCTCGGCACGATTCGCGGCCTGATTCTGGTCTTCATCGCGCTTTCCGCCGTGATCGCCATTGTGCAGTACAGGTACAACATTGCCTTCATCGCGCAGCTCATGGGCCTGTCCTGGGGCGCGATGGCGGGCGCCTTCCTGGGACCGTACCTCTACGGTCTCTACAGCCGCCGTGTTACCGTGGCCGCCGTGTGGATCAGCTTCCTTTTCGGCACGGGTACCATGCTTCTGAACATGCTGGCAAAGCCGCTGTTTCCGGCCCTTTTGCAGTCGCCCATCAACTGCGGCGCGTTTGTGATGCTGGCCAGTCTGGTCATCGTCCCGCTGGTCAGCCTCTTTACCAAAGCGCCCGACAGGGCACATCTCGATTCCGTGTTCTCCTGCTACGACAGGGCCGTGACCGTAACGGCCCGGGATTCCATCGGCAATCCGAAGGAGCAGGCGCAGCCATGAAAAAAATCCGGCGGCGGGGCCGCTTTCCCGCCGCCTGTTCCAAAGGAGGAACCGCCATGAAAACACTGATGCTGGGCAACGAAGCCGTGGCGCGCGGCCTGTATGAGGCGGGCTGCGCCCTGGTTTCCAGCTATCCGGGCACACCGAGCACGGAGATTACCGAGTGCGCGGCCAGGTTTCCGGAGCTCTATGCGGAGTGGGCCCCCAACGAAAAGGTGGCGCTGGAGGCCGCGTTCGGCGCGGCGCTGCACGGGCAGCGGAGCTTTTGCGGCATGAAGCACGTGGGCCTGAACGTGGCCGCGGACCCGCTGTTTACCCTCTCCTACACGGGCGTCAACGCAGGGCTTGTCATCGGCGTTGCGGACGACGCCGCCATGCACAGCTCCCAGAACGAGCAGGACTCCCGCCACTATGCCATGGCCGCCAAGGTCCCCATGCTGGAGCCCGCCGACTCTGCGGAGGCGCTGGCCTTTACAAAGCTGGCCTACGAGATTTCCGAGCGTTTCGATACGCCGGTGCTGCTGAAGATGTGTACGCGGGTTTCGCACGCACAGAGCATCGTGGAAACCGGCGAGCGGGTTCTGCCCGCGCCCCGGCCCTATGAAAAGAATCCGGCCAAGTATATCATGATGCCCGGCAACGCGAAAAAACGCCATCCGCTGGTGGAGGAGCGCCTTGCCGCGCTTTCCCTCTATGCGGAAACCACGGGCGTCAACCGCGTGGAGCCGGGCCGGGACACAAGCCTCGGCATCATCACCGCCAGCACCAGCTACCAGTACGTCAAGGAGGCCTGCGGCGACCGCTTCCCCGTGCTGAAGCTGGGCATGGCCTACCCCATGCCGCGGCAGCGTATTCTGGACTTTGCCGCTTCCGTAGAGCGGCTCGTCGTGGTGGAGGAGCTGGACGGCTTCATCGAGGCGCATTGTAAGGCTCTGGGCCTTTCCGTCGCGGGCAAGTCGCTGTTTCCGCCCGTGGGCGAGCTGTCTCAGCGCATGGTCGCAGAAAAGCTGGGCCTGCCCCTGCCGGAGAGCGCCGCGCTTTCAGAGCCCATCCCGCTGCGGCCGCCGGTCATGTGCGCGGGCTGTCCGCACCGGGGACTGTTCTATACGCTGAAGCAGCAGGGCCTGACCGTCATCGGCGACATCGGCTGCTACACGCTGGGCGCCATGCCGCCCCTGGGCGCCATCGACGCGGTGGTCTGCATGGGCGCGTCCGTCTCCGGGCTGCACGGCTTTCTGAAGGCCGGCGGCGACCCGAAAAAGACCGTGGCCGTGATCGGCGACTCCACCTTCATCCATTCCGGCGTGACAGGGCTGATCAACATCGCCTACAACGATTCCTGCGGCACGGTCATCATTCTCGATAACTCCATCACCGGCATGACCGGCCACCAGCAGAACCCCACCACGGGCTTCAACCTGCGCGGCGACCCGGCCGCAAGGGTGGACCTTGAGGCGCTGTGCCGGGCGGTGGGCATCCGCCGCGTGCGCGTGGTGGATCCCTACGACCTTGCCGCCTGCGCCGCTGCCGTGAAGGAAGAGCTGGCCGCGGAGGAGGCCTCGGTCATCATCGCGCGCCGCCCCTGCGCGCTGCTGAAGCACGTCAGGCATCAGCCGCCGCTCTCGGTTGCGCAGGACCGCTGCCGCAGCTGCAAACGGTGCATGCAGCTGGGCTGCCCGGCCATCAGCATGGCGGAGAACGGGGCAAAAATCGACGAAACGCTCTGCACGGGCTGCGGCCTCTGCGCGCAGCTTTGCAGCTTCGGCGCATTGGACGGCGGAAAGGAGGCCAAAAGGGCATGACCAGGACCACAAACATCATGATCGTTGGCGTCGGCGGGCAGGGCTCGCTGCTGGCCAGCAAGCTTCTGGGCCGTCTGCTGCTCAGCCGCGGCTACGACGTGAAGGTTTCCGAGGTACACGGCATGAGCCAGCGCGGCGGCTCCGTGGTCACCTATGTGCGCTATGGCCAGCGGGTCTACTCCCCCGTTATCGACCAGGGCGAGGCGGACTACATCCTCTCCTTTGAGCTGCTCGAGGCTGCGCGGCACGCCGCCTTCCTGAGAAAGGGCGGAACCATCATCGCCAACAGCCAGCGCATCAGCCCCATGCCCGTCATCACGGGCGCCGCCGCCTATCCGGAGGCGCTCCCGGAAAAGCTGGCGGCGGCGGGCATTGCCATGGATGCCTTCGACGCCCTCTCCCTGGCCGGGCAGGCGGGCTCCCCAAAGGCGGTCAACCTGGTGCTCCTGGGCCGCTTCTCCCGCGCACTGGATTTTACGGTGGAGGAGTGGCTCTCGGCCATCCGCGAAAGCGTGCCGGAGAAATACCGGGCAATGAACGAACGGGCGTTCCTCCTCGGCAGGGGCGCGTAGGGGGCGGAGGCAGGGAGTGCCTATGGCAAGATATTATCAGCCGGAAATCGAAACCGCGCCCCGGGAGGCCATCCGCGCCCTGCAGGGCCAGCGCCTTGCCGCCACGGTGCGTCGGGTGTATGACAGGGTTCCCTTTTACCGAAACAGGATGCAGGCGCTGGGCCTGACGCCGGAGGACGTCCGCACGGTGGACGATCTGCACAAGCTGCCTTTCTCCTGCAAGCAGGACCTGCGGGATACCTATCCCTACGGCCTGTTTGCCGTTCCGCTCAGAGACGTGGTACGCCTGCACGCCTCCAGCGGCACCACCGGCAAGCAGATCGTCACGGGCTATACGAAAAGGGATCTGGACCTCTGGGCCGACTGCTGCGCCCGGGCGCTGACCGCCGCGGGCTGCGACGAAACGGACGTGGTCCACGTTTCCTATGGCTACGGCCTGTTCACGGGCGGTCTCGGCGCGGATGCCGGCGCCATCCGGCTGGGCGCCACCACCGTACCGGTCTCCAGCGGCAATACGCAGCGGCAGATCACCATTCTCAGGGACTTTGGCTCCACCATCCTCTGCTGCACGCCCTCCTACGCGCTGCACCTGGCGGAGACGCTCTATGCCAGCGGCTGCACCAGGGACGATATCTCTCTCAAAGCCGGCCTGTTCGGCGCGGAGCCATGGACCAACCAGATGCGCCGCCAGCTGGAGGAGCTGCTTGGCATCAGGGCCTACGATATCTACGGCCTGACGGAGATCATCGGCCCCGGCGTTGCCTTTGAGTGCAGCGAGCAGGCCGGCATGCACGTCAACGAGGACCACTTCATCGTGGAGGTCATCGATCCGGATACCGGCGAAGTGCTGCCCGAGGGCCAGCAGGGCGAGCTGGTGTTCAGCTGCATTACAAAGGAAGCCTTCCCCATTCTCCGCTACCGCACCCGGGATATCGGCACGATCTCCCACGGGACCTGCGCCTGCGGACGCACGCTGACGAGAATGTCCAAGCCCCGCGGCCGCACGGACGACATGCTCATCATCCGGGGCGTCAACGTCTTCCCCTCGCAGATCGAGACGGTGCTGCTCGAACAGGGCTACACCGCCAACTACCGCATCGTGGTGGACCGGGAAAACAACTTCGACAGCATCGAGGTGCAGGTGGAGATCAGCAACGAGATCTTTTCCGACACCGTTCGCGGCCTGACCGAGAAGGAAAAGGCGCTGGAAGAGGCGCTCAAGTCGCTCCTCGGCGTTGCGGCCAGGGTAAGGCTGCTGGAGCCCAACACCATCGCCTGCTCCACGGGCAAGGCGGTGCGCGTGGTGGACAGGCGCAGGCTGCTGGATTAGAATTCTTTCAGGGAGGGAACCTTTATGGCCGAACAGCTTTCCGTCTTTTTGCAGAACGAATCCGGCAAGATTGCCTCCGTCGCCTCGCTGCTTGCGGCGGGCGGCATCGACATCCGCGCGCTGTCCATTGCGGACACGAAGGATTTCGGCGTGCTGCGCATGCTGGTCAGCGACGCCCGCAGGGCCCAGACGCTGCTCAGGGAGGCGCACTGCATCGTCAGCGTAACGGAGGTTACGGTGGTCGCCGTGCCGGATGCGCCGGGCGGGCTTGCCCGCCTGCTCACGCTGCTCTCGGAGGCACAGGTCAATATCGAATACATGTACTCGCTCATCGGCCACGCGGCGGGCAGGGCCTACATGGTCTTCCGCGTGTCGGAGGAAACAAAGCTGCTGGCGCTGCTGAGGGAGAACGGACTTTCCGTCGTTTCCGGCGAAGAACTCGGGCTCCGCTAGAGCCCTGATCAGGAGGATATCATGCAAGAATTCAGCCGCAAATGCGAACAATTTACCGACTCTGTAATCCGCCGCATGACCCGCATTGCCATCGGCTGCGGCGCGATCAATCTGGCGCAGGGCTTCCCGGACTTTGACCCGCCGCAGGCCCTGACGGACCGACTTGCCGAAATCAGCCGGCGCGGGCCTCACCAGTACCCCATCACCATGGGCGCGCAAAACTTCCGCGAGGCGCTGGCAAAAAAATGCGGCCGCTTCATGGGCCGGCAGATCGATCCCAATACGGAGGTGGTGGTGACCATCGGCTCCACCGAGGCCATGGCGGATACCATCTTCGCCCTGACCAACCCCGGCGACAGGATTATCATGTTCTCGCCCTACTTTGAGAACTACCGCGCGCAGGCGATCATGGCGGACTGCCAGCCCATCTTCGTGCCGCTGGTGCCGCCCACCTTCCACTTCGACGCCAACGTGCTGGAGGACGCCTTCCGGCAGGGCGCCAAGGCCATCCTGATCTGCAACCCCTCCAACCCCAGCGGCAAGGTGTTCACCGAGGCGGAGTTGCGCCTCATCGCGGACCTTGCCATCCGCTATGACGCCTATGTCATTACGGACGAGGTGTATGAGCACATCGTCTACGCGCCCCACAGGCATGTATATATGAACAGCCTGCCCGGCATGTGGGAGCGCACGGTCTCGTGCAGTTCCCTGTCCAAGACCTATTCCATCACCGGCTGGCGGCTGGGCTACGCCATCGCGCCGAAGCGGATCATGGACCGCATCAAGCAGTTCCACGACTTCAACACCGTGGGCGCGCCCTCGGTGCTGATGGAGGCCGCCATTGCGGGCCTTGAGATGCCCGACAGCTACTATGAGGAGTTCGGCGCGCACTATGCGCACATGAAGCAGCTCTTCACCTCGGGTCTCACCCGCATCGGCATCGAATACACCGACCCCCAGGGCGCATACTTCGTGCTGGCCAACATCGGCCAGTACCTGAAGCCCGGCCAGACGGACGTGGCCTTCTGCGAGGAAATGGCGGAGAAGGTGGGCGTAGCCTGCGTGCCCGGCACCTCGTTCTTCATGGAGGACGTGAACGACATCGTGCGCGTCCACTTCGCAAAGAAGGACGAAACGCTGCTCGAGGCGCTGAACCGGCTTTCCGACATCAAAAAGAAGATGGGCTGAGCCTGAGCGCGCTGGAAGGGCTTTGCCGGCGGCAGGTGCTCCGGCCCGCCGGTCTGCCCGTACAGGCACTCCGGCCTTTCCGCATGCCGGAAGCGCCTGGGGCGTCCCCTGCCGCCCCAGGCGCTTTTGCGTTTTCCGCCTCCATCCTGTTTGCCGCTGCAATCTTTAAAAGTTTTTAAGCAATGGGACAAGAAAATTCCCATTTTTTATGGTAAGCTGTTTTTTATGAAGCGAAACGTGACTCCCTCTCCAGAACAACAGGCGCCACAGCCGGCGGATCGCAGGCATGCCCTGCTGCGGCTCTGCCTTGCCGCGGCGGGCTTTCTGCTGGTGGCTCTGGCGCTGTACTTTTTCATCGGCAGGCCCATGATCCGCTTTGTAGGCGACACCGGACGTTTCCGCGCCTGGATCGACAGCCACGGCATTTACGGCAGGCTGGCTTTCCTTGGCATGATGTGCCTGCAAATCATCGTTGCGTTCATTCCGGGCGAACCGCTGGAGATCGCGGCGGGCTATGCTTTCGGCGCGGTGGAGGGGACCCTGCTGTGCATGCTGGGCACGCTCATTGGCGGCACGGCGGTGTTCCTCTTTGTGCGGCGCTTCGGCGCACCGCTGGTGAACGCCTTCTTCCCCATGGAGCGGATTGAACGCATGCGTTTCCTCCGGGACAGGCGGCAGCTGAATTTTACCATATTCCTGCTGTTTCTGATTCCCGGCACGCCGAAAGACCTGCTGACCTACTGCGCGGGCCTGACAAAACTGCCCCTCTCCCTCTGGCTCGTCATCACCTCGCTTGCCCGCCTGCCCTCCATCATCACCTCGACGCTTGGCGGCAGCGCGCTGGGCATGCAGAACTATACGTTCGCGGCGATTGTCTTTGCCGTGACCATCGGGATCAGCCTGATCGGTCTGCTGGTCTACCGCAGAATCGAAGCGCGCCGGCCTGCGAAGGCTGCGCAGGAGGAGGAAGCGCAGGCCAGGGAGAAGAGCGCATAGCCCGCTCCCCGGAGGGCGGCCCCGCGCGCGGCCGCAGGCCGCGCTGCCCGGCGCGCTGCGGGCGGCGGAGCGAAAAGCAGCGGGAAGCGGGCGCGCCGGGCCGTTCCGGCCACGGAACGCGGGGCCGCGCCCCGAGCTTTCTCAAAAAGCGCCGCCGCGACCGGAAAGCCTCCCGATGACTGAGGCCCGGACACGGCAACACTTCTGCCAAAGCCCCCCTGCCCGGCAGGGCTTTTTTCGTATGCGGCGCAGGCCGCGCGGCGCCCTCCGAAAGCCTCCCAAATCGCCCCGCCGGCTATTGACGAATCCTGGCGATTGCGTTAGCATAATCAAGGTATGAATACCAAACCCGGGAGGTTTGCAACATGACGCTGGACGCGCTTGCCATTGGAGAAACTGCTGTCATCCGCTCCGTCGGCGGAGAGGGGCCCCTGCGCCTCCGCCTGCTGGACATGGGCCTGATTCCGCGCACAAGGGTCACCATGCGAAAGGTGGCGCCCATGGGCGATCCCATCGAAATCCATATCCGCGGCTACGAGCTGACCCTGCGCAAGGAGGATGCCCGCAACATCGTTGTGGAATCCCTTTCTGGCGGAAACGGGGGAGACCCGGCATGATCTTTGCGCTTGCAGGCAACCAGAACTCGGGAAAAACCACGCTTTTCAACGCCCTGACCGGGTCCAACCAGCATGTGGGGAATTTCCCCGGCGTCACCGTCGATCAGAAGATGGGCGAAATCCGGGGCGTGAAGAACTGCACTGTGGTGGATCTGCCGGGCATCTATTCCATCCGCCCCTATACGCAGGAGGAGATCGTCACCCGTGACTTTATTCTCCAGAACAAGCCGGATGGCATCATCAACATTGTGGACGCCACCAACATTGAGCGCAACCTCTACCTGACCCTTCAGCTTCTGGAGCTGCGCATCCCCATGGTGCTGGCGCTGAACATGATGGACGAGGTGCGCGCAAACGGCGGCACCATCGATGTGCGGCTCATGAGCGAGGCGCTGGGCATCCCCGTCGTTCCCATCAGCGCGGCCAAGGGCGAGGGCGTTTCCGAGCTTGTCAACCAGATGGTGACTGCGGCAAAGCGCCAGCTTCGCCCCAGCGTGCTGGATTTCTGTCCGGACGGCCCCGTCCACCGCTGCATCCATTCCACCACGCACATGATCGAGGATCACGCGCGGCGGGTGGGCATTTCCGCGCGCTTTTGCGCCACTAAGCTCATCGAGGGGGACGAGACGCTGGCCCAGCGTCTGGAGCTTGGGCAGAACGAGCGGGAGCTGCTGGAGCACAGCATTGTTGAGATGGAAACCGAAACGGGCTTTGACCGCAACGAGGCCCTGGCCGACATGCGCTATGCCTTCATCGAAAGCGTTGTGGCGCGGGCCGTGGTCAAGTGCCACGAGAGCCGTGAACACGCGCGAAGCCTCCGGATGGATGCCGTGCTCACAGGCAGGTATACGGCGCTGCCCGTGTTCCTTCTCGTGATGCTCCTCATCTTTTACCTCACCTTTAACGTCATCGGCAGCACCCTGTCCAACTGGCTCTCCATGGGCATCGACGCGCTGGCGGCCCTGGTCGACCGTGGGCTGACCGCCTATGCCATCAATCCCGTGGTGCACAGCCTCATCATCGACGGCGTGTTCGCGGGCGTGGGCAGCGTGCTGAGCTTTCTGCCGATCATCGTCACGCTGTTCTTCTTCCTCTCCATTCTGGAGGATACCGGCTATATGGCGCGGGTTGCCTTCGTGATGGACAAGCCCCTGCGCAAAATCGGCCTGTCCGGGCGCAGCTTTGTGCCTCTGCTGATCGGCTTTGGCTGCACCGTTCCGGCCATCATGGCGACCCGCACCCTCGCCTCCGACCGGGATCGCAAGATGACCATTCTCTTGACGCCCTATATGAGCTGCCCGGCAAAGATTCCCATCTACGCGGTGTTCTGCGCGGCCTTTTTCCCAACCCACGCCGCGTTGGTCATGATCGGCCTGTATGTATCCGGAATTGTGCTGTCGGTGCTCGTTGCGCTGGTGCTGAAGAGGACGCGCTTCCGCGGCCAGCCGGTGCCCTTTGTCATGGAGCTGCCCAATTACCGCCTGCCCTCCCCCAAAAGCGTGTGCCTGCTGCTCTGGGAAAAGGCCCGCGACTTTTTGCAGCGTGCCTTTACGGTAATCTTTCTTGCAACGATCATCATCTGGTTTTTGCAGACCTTTGATACACGTCTCAACGTGGTTTCCGACAGTGCGGACAGCCTGCTGGCCCTCATCGGCCGCTGCATCGCGCCCGTCTTCCAGCCGCTGGGCTTTGCCGACTGGCGCGTGGCCACCTCGCTGATCTCCGGCTTTACGGCAAAGGAGGCGGTGGTCAGCACGCTTTCGGTGCTGCTGGGTACCCGCGCGGCGGAGCTGGGCACGGTACTCCCGCAGATGTTTGCTCCGCTTGCCGCGGTGAGCTTCCTGCTCTTTACGCTGCTGTATACGCCCTGCGTGGCGGCGGTCGCCACCATCCGGCGGGAGCTGCGTTCCACGCCCGCAACCGTGGGCGTGGTGTTTCTGCAGTGCCTCATCGCCTGGCTGGTCGCCTTTCTCGTCTATCAGATCGGAGGCCTGCTGCTGTGACAGGGCTGGATATCCTGCTGCTCCTTCTTCTGGCTGCGCTGGCCTTTCTCGCCCTTCGGGCGCTGCTGCGCAGCCGCGGCGGGGGCTGCTGCGGCTGCACGGGCGACTGTACCGCATGCAGAAGAAAAAAGAAAGGCAGGTAAGTCGGTCTCCTTGGCCGCGTCCCCGCCGTTTCACTGTTAAACGGACGTCCGCGCTCCGGCGCACCGCAGCGGAACAGCGCCCTTGCGGAAAAAGAAAAACCGCGCGAACTTCGGAACAGTTGTTCCCCGAAGTCCCTGCGGCCTTTTTTTGTGTTCCTGGCGCAACCGCGCTGCGGCTGCCTCGCCGCCCTTCAGTCCGTCCCGCCAGGCCGGCGACAGCCGGCTTCCTCCGTCTCCGCTCTGCCGGCGGTCCCCTGCCGTTCTTCCCCCGCATGCACAGGCGCCCATCGTTTCGCGCGGATCAGCAGGACTGCCGCAAGCGCGGCCACCAGCGCGGAGGTCAGCGGAAAATTCAGCCAGATGCCCGTGAGCTTCAGCGGCCGCAGCGCGGCCATCAGCAGCACCGGGAAGAGGAAGGCGTTGGCGACCGACAGCAGCGAAGCCGGCAGGGGCTTGTCGAGGGCGGTCAGGCAGCTCTGCGCGGCAAAGCCAAACCATCGCGTCAGATAGGTCAGGCTGAACAGGCGCAGCGCGGCGGTGGACGCCGCCAGCAGCGCCGTATCTCCCGGCTGCACGAACAGGGAGGCAATCTGCCCCGGGAAGAAAAAGAGCCCCGCGGCGGCGGCAAACGATACGGCCGCGCTTGCAGTAAAGCAGCAGACCTCCAGCGCCCTGACCCGGGCAATATTTTTTGCGCCCCAGTTGTAGCTCACCGCAGGCTGGAGCGAATCGCACAGTCCGTACAGCACCGGCTGCACCAGATCGCCCGAATACATCAGCACGCCATAGACCGATACGGCGCTCTGCCCGCCCCAGCGCAAAAGCAGGGCGTTCATGATGATCGAGGTCAGACGCCCCGCCACATTGCTGAGAAACGTGGGGCTGCCGCTGAACAGAATCTGCCGCACCATGCGGAAGCTGAAGCGGGGCCTGCAAAACCGCAGCAACATCTGCCCGCGCAAAAAGGGGAAGACCGCAATCCCCGTACAGAGCAGCATGGCAAGGCAATTTGCCAGCGCCGCTGCGGCCACGTTCCAGCGGAACACATACAGAAACAGGAACTCCAGCACAATCGCGGCCGCCGACAGCAGAATGTTCAGCAGCATGCTGCCCCGGATTCTGCCGCAAATGCGCAGAAAGTTGTCCATGGCGAACAGAATGGTCGTGGCCGGGGAAAACAGGGCGTAGGTTCTCAGATACAGCACGGCAAAGGCCGCAAGATCGCCCTCCGCGCCGAATGCGCCAATCATCGCCGGGGCGGCGGCAAACAGGACGGCGCCCATGAGAACACCGGTGGCGACGATCATCAGGCAGGCGCAGGTAAAATAATTGTTGGCCTCCGCCTCCTGCTTCCTGCCGAGGTGGGTAGCGATCAGCACAGCCGAGCCCACGCCGATGAGGTCGGCGAGAGAAAAATTGATGAGCACAAAGGGGAAGGCCAGGTTCAGCGCGGCAAAGGCCGTTTCCCCCAGAATCTGGCCGACGAAGACGCCGTCAATCAGCGCGTACAGGGAGCCGGTCAGCATGCTGATGACGCCCGGTATGGCCGCCGTCAAGAAAAGCCGCACAGGCGGCGTTTTTGCAAACAGTGTTTTGGAATCCCTCATGGTCTGTCTATCTGTAGCGCTTCGTGATCCTCCGGTTCCGGCTCTGCTCCGCAGCGGATGCATCCCCGCCTGCGGCCGGCTTCCGGAACGGTTGCGAACCGAACGCCGTGCCGGCAAGCGCAGGCGCTCTTCCCCCGGCGCTGCGGCTCAACCCCGCTGTTCCCCGCCGGTTCCCCGCCTGTCGCAGGCTTCGAGATGCCGCTTCATGCAGAGGAAGGTGGTCTCGCTGACGTCGTGCTCGATCTTGCAGGCATCGGCAAAGGCCGTCTCCTCATCCACACCGATGGCCATCAGCATTTTGGCGATCAGGCAGTGCCGCTCATAAATCTTTTCCGCGATCTGTCGGCCCTTGTCAAGCAGCACAATGCTGCCGTCCTGCTCCATGCGCACATAACCGTTCTCGCGGAGCTGTTTCATGGCCACGCTGACGCTGGGCTTGGAAAAGCCCAGCAGCCCCGCCACGTCAATGGAACGGGCCTGTCCATGCCGCAGCGTCAGCATCAGAATCGCTTCCAGGTAGTTTTCCGCGCTTTCGTGAATCCGCATGGGTTCGCCCTCCTTTCGTGATACCGTCCCGCCGGCTGTCTCTGAGCAGGAGAACACGTTTTTCTCTATTGTAAGGGCTTTGTACGCAGGATGCAAGCCCCCCCCGCGGCGCGCGCGGCAGCGAAGCGCCCGCCATGCCGAATCCGCCGCCGGTCCCGCGGCGGCCCGCTTACCGCTCCTCTTTGAACACCCGCGCCATGAAGTCCAGCGTGGACAGGCCGGAGGGGCGATTATATCTTCCGAGGCAGAACAGGCAGTCCGCATCGCCCACGCTCAGCACATTGATCCGTTCAAAGCAGGAGAGCGAGGCGGAAAAGCCCATCTCCCTGAGATATTCCGTGGTGTTCGGGCCAATGGCGCCGTAGGGATAGGTGTAGGTGCTGGCCGCAAGGCCGTGCTCCTGCAGCGCGTCCCGCATGCGCTCCGTATCCTCAAAAAAGGCCCGGCGATAGGCGCTCTCGCTCTCGCCGCGGCGCTTGCTGCTGCCCTGCCGTTCCTCCAGGCCGTGCATATCGTAGCTATGGTTCTGAATCTCAAAACGGCCGGTGTCCTGGAGCTCCCGCAGCTCCGTCCAGGACAGGTGGCCATAGTTCGGGTTGGGATCCGGCGTCTGTGTAAAACGCTCCGTATAGCAGCCGACCACGGACAGCACCGCCCGCATGTCATATTGCGTGAGCAGCGGCAGGACGTAAACAAGATTGTTGTAATAGCCGTCGTCAAAGGTAATCATTACGGGCTTTCTCGGGAGCGCCGCCTTCCCCTCCACATAGGCAATCACATCCGCCATGACAACGCTTTCATAGCCGTTGGATTTCAAATAGGCCAGATCCGCTTCCAGCGTATCCGGAGAGACCACATAATCGCCTGCGCGGGACGGGTCTTTCAGTACGCTGTGATACATCAGAATGGGCAGGCGCTGCTGCTCCCGCAGAGCGGCCGCCTCCGCCGCCGGCTGCGCTGCAGCCGCGTGAACCAGCGCTCCCACCGCAACGCACAGTATGACCAGTTCCAGAAGAACCCTTGGCAACAAACGCGCTTTCCTCATAGCTATAGAGAGTTATATGCGCCATGCCGGAGCGTCATGCGCCCTGCGGCCGTTTTTCGTCCGCCATGCCGCATATGGGAATCCCCCACCGCCGCGTTGGCCGGCTCCCGGCTCTGTTGCCGGCTCCGGTGCAGGAGAGCGCTGCAGGCCACCGGCTCCCGCAAAGCGCCCCCCGGAAAAAGGGCGCCTGCTTACGGAGCGGGGCCGCCGTCCCCGGCGGCTTGCTTCGGCTCCGGCGGCAGTTGCGCCGGCCGCGCCGCAGGCGCAGGCTGATCCTGCGGGCTTCTCAAAAACTTGAATTCCGGGTTCTTGCGACAGACGGGCGCCATCCCGTAGGGATGGCGCCCGGCAGGCTGTAGACAAAGTCCCCATAGGAAGCGCGAAAGCACTTTCTATGGGGATGAATTTATGGTAAAATAAAGATGAGGGGGGCGAGAGGCATGATGA
>SFNQ01000023.1 GCA_004554165.1 Clostridiales bacterium
TTTCTTTGCCGGCGGCGATACGCCGAGAAAGAAAAGTACCCGCAGCGCCCCGCGGGTCCCGTGACAACGCAGCAAACCGCGCGGCGCAGCGCACAGCCTTCGCCTTCTGTAGCAACACACCGGCGGCCATTGCCCCGCCGCGCAGGAAACGATACTCCGCGCGGCGTAAAGCAGAGGAAGCTGCCTCCCGGTCTGCATGCCACCAAACCATCGTCCCGCCGCGCAGCAGAAGATACTCGTCGCGGCGTAAAGCGCTGAAAACGCCCTCCCGGTCTGCATGCCGCCAAACCATCGTCCCGCCGCGCAGTCCCCGCCTGCCGATGCAAAAGGAACGTGGGACCCCCGCGCCCCCCCTTCGCCGGGCCACGTTCCGCCAAAGTTTTCAGCCGCTTTTTCTTGTCATTTATGATAGGTCTCGTTCCCGAGAATCTTAAACGCCCGGTACACCTGCTCCAGCAGCAGGATGCGCGCAATGCGGTGCGGAAAGGTCATGTCCGACAGCGAGAGCGTCTCGTCCGCGCGGGTGAGCACCGCGCCGGAAAGCCCCAGCGAACCGCCGATCACAAAGGTCAGGCGGCTTTTGCCCATGCGCTGCAACGACTGAAGGCGCGCGGCAAAGCCCGGCGAATCATAGCGCTTTCCGTCGATGGTCAGCGCGATCACATGCTCCTGCGGCGCGATGCGGGCAAGCATCCGCTCCCCCTCCTTCGCCATGGCCTGCGCTTCCTCCGCGGGCGAGAGGGTATCCGGCGTTTTCTCGTCCGCCACCTCTGCAATCTCCACCTGCGCAAAGCGGGACAGCCGTTTTTGAAACTCCGCGGCCGCTTCGATCCAGTATCGCTCCTTGAGCTTCCCCGCGCATACGATGCGTATGGTCATTTGCAATCCTCCCCGGGACGGCTCAGGCGATCTCGAACATGCCCAGCGGCCGGTCGCGCAGAGCCACGCTCACCCGCATGTCGGAAAGAATGCCGGCGCTTTCCAGCATGGCTTCGATGGTCACGCGCGCAAGCTCCGGCGTATTGTTTTCCCGCGACAGGTGTCCGAGGATCACGTTTCTGACGCCCCGCTCGTGCAGCGCGATCAGCGCCCTGCCGCAATCCTCGTTGCACAGATGCCCCCGCCGCGACAGGATGCGCTGCTTGAGCGGATACGGATAGGGTCCCGCCAGCAGCATGTCCACATCGTGGTTCGCCTCGAGCAACACCAGATCGCTGCCGGAAAGCTGCGTCAAAAGCCGATCATCCACATGGCCCACGTCCGTCATGACCGTCACCTTCCTGCCCTCCGCCATAAAGCTGTAGCCCACCGCATGCGCTGCGTCATGCGGCGTCGAAAAGGGAAGCACGCGCACCTTCCCGCAGAAGAATTCCCGGTCCGGCTCAAACACGCGCATGCAGGCTGCCGGAATCTCGCCCACCGACGGCGGGAGCGCGGAAAAGCAGTCCGCCGCCGCGTATACCGGGATGTGGTGCGCGCGCGCAAGCACACCCGCACCTGCCACATGGTCCACATGCTCGTGCGTCAGAAACACCGCGTCGATGGTATGCAGCGGCACGCCGATACTCTCCAGCAGCGCGGCGATGCGCTTGCGCGTCAGTCCGGCATCGATAAGAAAACGGCGGCCTTCGGCCTCGAGGAAGGAGGCGTTGCCCGAGGAGCCGCTGCACAGCGGACAAAACAGCATGGAAGAATCTCCCTTTTTCAGACATTCGGCGGCGGTTTTTCCAGGCCGGGAAATCCGCCGCAAAGCACTGTCAGTATAGCACAAATCCGCCCCAGGAAACAACGTGTCCGCAGGGCGGGGGCGGCGCGCGGCGCATGCGCGCCGCGCGCCGCCCCCGCCCCGCTTCTGCGCGCCTCTACCATCTTTCCCCCGTTTCTGCTATACTGCTCTCATGAACAGCATCCAGCAACGGGCCTATGCCAAACTGAATCTGACGCTGGGCGTGCGCTGTAAGCGCGCCGACGGCTATCACGAGCTCGACATGCTCATGCAGCAGATCGACCTTTGCGACACCCTGACCGTCTCCCGCGCCACAGATGTGGCTGTCACCGGCAGCGGCATGCTGCTGCCCTTTGACAACAGCATCCGGGCCGCGGCCAACTATTACCGCGCGCTGACGGGCCGCGGTGCGCACATCCATGTGGCAAAGCGCATTCCGGCGGAGGCCGGGCTTGCCGGCGGCAGCGCGGACGCTGCGGCGACGCTTCTGGCGCTGGACCGGCTCTATGGCGAGGTGGGGCGCGCTTCCCTGTTCGATATCGCGCTGAAAATCGGCGCGGACGTTCCCTTCTGCCTGCAGGGCGGCCTGTGCCGCGCGGAGGGCGTGGGCGAACGGCTCACGCCGCTGCGGGGCATGCCGCTGCATGTGGTGGTGGCAAAACCTGTGCAGGGCGTGTCTACGGGCGCCCTCTTCCGCGCCCTGAAACTGCCCCGGCAGATGCCGGATACCGCAGGCGCAATGCGCGCCATCGCCGCAGGCGACCTCCCTGCGCTGGCGGGCTGCCTGTTCAATGCGCTTGAGGAGCCGGCAATCGCGCTTGTGCCGGAGATCGGCGCGCTGAAGGCGCGTCTGCTGGCCGAGGGAGCGCTTTCCGCCTGCATGACCGGCAGCGGCAGCGCGGTGTTCGGCCTGTTTGAAACCAGGGCGGATGCGGAAGCAGCGGCCAGCCGCATGGCGGATCTGCACTTTGTCTGCGCCGCGGAAAGCATCTGACCGGCAGAAATCTCCGGCTCTCGCCGGGTTTTTCCCCGTTTTCACCCGGCCCGAGGTCTTGCGGGCGGCAAATCACGGCGGCGTATGGGCTGCGGACGCGCATGTCGTCCCTGCCCATATTTTCTTTCCGCCGGCCATGCCGCCAAAGGCGCTTGAAAAAGCCCTGTGCCGATTGCCGAAGGACTGCATGCTTCCAGTTTTTCCGGCATTGCGCAGGGACCGCCTGTCCTGCGGCGCGGCGGGCCGCCCTTTCTTTGCGTACGCTTTCCGACTCCGGTGGCTGCGCTTCCCAAAGCCCTCCGCGAAGATATCGGCAGCGCGACTTAAGAAAACCTTAAGCATTTCCCCCTGTGTTTTTTAAAAACTTCTTCGTACAATAAGGGCATGTGAGGTGAAGAACCATGTACACGATCCTGATCTGCGACGATGAGCGCGATATCGTCTCCGCGCTGGAAATCTATCTGCGCGCCGAGGGCTATGCAACCGTCGCCGCGTACAACGGCAGGGAGGCGCTGGAGATCGCGGCTGCGCAGGACGTCCATTTGGCGCTGATGGACGTGATGATGCCGGGCCTGGACGGAATTTCCGCCACCGTACAGCTTCGGGAAACGTACAACTTCCCCATCATCCTGCTCACGGCCAAAAGCGAGGACAGCGACAAAGTGCTGGGCCTGACCCTTGGCGCGGATGATTATGTGACAAAGCCCTTCAACCCCGTGGAGGTTCTGGCCCGGGTGAAATCCCAGCTCAGGCGTTACACCCGCCTTGGCGGCCTCGAGGAGCGGAAGCAGCTTCTCGTGTTCCGCGACATCGTGCTGGACGACGTGGAAAAGCGCGTTACCCAGGGCGGCGAGGCGGTCCCCCTCACGCCCATCGAGTACAGCATCCTGAAGCTCCTGATGGAGAACAAAAACCGCGTCTTTTCGAGCCGCCAGATCTATGAGCGCGTGTGGAACGATGCCGCCTACGGCGCGGAGAACACCGTGGCCGTGCATATCCGTCACCTGCGCGAAAAGCTGGAGATCGATCCGGCCAATCCCCGCTTTTTGAAGGTCGTCTGGGGGCAGGGCTACAAGCTCCAAGACATTCCGGAGGTTTGATTTGTTATGAAACGACTGCTCTCTTCCTGCCTTGCAAAAACCGTCGCCATCGCACTCTTTGTGCTTTTTTCTCTGGGCTTTGCTGCGGGCTGCTTCGGCCTTGCCTATAACTTTGCCCAGGGCAGCTATGACGGCGCCGCGCCCGCTTTTGAGGATTCTTTCTGGTGCAGCGCGCTCATATCCCGGCAGCTTCAGCGCCTCTCCTCTGCGCTCCAGCCGGATGTTCTTTCCCTGTCGCGCGCCTGGACCGACGCGATCCCCTCGCCCATGCCCACGGCGGAAGCGGCGGGCACGGGCGGCGAAGGGGCCGTCGCAGGCGAAGCATCCGATCCCACGCCCATGCCTGCGAGCACGGCCGCGCCCGCAGGCGCCGGCATCTCCGCAGCGCCTGCCACGGAAGCTGCGGACGGCGACGCCATTTCGGAGGACATTGCCGCAGCCCTTGCTTCGGCGCTGCTGGATCAGCTTTCCTCGCTGGAACTGCCGCAAAACCTGGCCCTGCGGGTAAGCGATCTCGACGGAACGCTGCTCTATGACAGCGCGGAGAGCCTTTCGGGCTATACGACCCGCGATTCGTGGGTGATGTACCGCTGCTATGGCAGCAACGGCGAGATCACTACCTTTTTGAACGGTCTGCCCGGACCGGGCTTTTCTGAGGCCGGCTGGGGCTTCCTCCTCCGCATATCCCTTCGGCAGGCCTGCGTCGAGGGCGATGCGTTCTTCGCTGCCGCCGTCTGGCACTACCGCCTCCTTGCCGCGCGCAACTGGCTCTTCCCCGTCGTGGGGGCGCTGCTGCTCCTTTGCCTCGGCCTGCTCGTGTTCCTGTTTTGCGCTGCGGGCCGCCGCAAAGACGAACCCTCGCCCCGGTGCGCCTGGATCGACAGGATTCCCACTGACCTGTTCTATGCGGCAGTGCTCCTGCTTGCGTTCTCCCTCGTTTGTCTGATTCTTCGTGGAGCGGAGCTTCTGTCCGGCAGCTGGCAGGTCGCGCCCCTCCTCGCCCTGGCCGCGCTGGGCGGCACGGCGCTGGCCCTGCTCGCGCTGCTGCTTTTGATGAGCACGGCCACGCGCGTCAAGACCCGTACCTTCTTCCGCAATAGCGTCGTGTTCCATGTGCTGCGCTTTTTCTACCGCATTCTGCGCCGCGTCTGCC
This sequence comes from Clostridiales bacterium, assembly GCA_004554165.1. GTDB lineage: Bacteria > Bacillota > Clostridia > Christensenellales > CAG-138 > CAG-1024. The sequence goes on from SFNQ01000023.1 coordinate 4,974, forward strand.
GGGCGCTGGCAGAGCTTTTTCAAAACCTGCCCGCCCTCTGGAAGCTGTACCTGCTGCTCCTCGGTTATGCAGGCTTCTCCCTTGTGTTCCTTCTCTCCCGCAGCGGCTTTGGCCTCCTCCTCTGGTGCGGCCTGACGCTGACGGGCCTTGTGTTCCTCTCAAAGTTCGTGCTCGCGCTTCAGCGCCTGTATGCGGGCGCAAAGCGTATGCGGGACGGCGACCTGTCCGTCAAGATCCCTCTTTCGGGGCTCTATGGTGCCTGCCGGGCGCATGCCCAGTGCCTGAACGATCTTGCCGAGGGCATGGGCCGGGCCGTGGAGGCCCGCATGAAGAGCGAGCGCATGAAGACCGACCTCATCACAAACGTGTCCCATGACATCAAGACCCCGCTGACGAGCATCGTCAACTATGTGGATCTGCTCAAGAAGGAGGCGCTGGACAACGAAACCGCCGCAGGCTATGTTCAGGTGCTGGACCGGCAGGCGCAGCGGCTGAAAAAGCTCACCGAGGACCTGGTCGAAGCCTCCAAGGCCCAGAGCGGCGCGCTCAACGTGGTCCTGGCGCCCACAGATCTTGCGGAGCTGCTCCGCCAGTGCGCCGCAGAGTACGAGGAGCGCTTTGCCGCCGCGGAGCTGACGCCCATCCTGACCCTGCCAGAGGCCGGGCTTTCCGCCCTGGCGGATGGGCGGCTGCTGTTCCGCGTGCTGGATAACCTGTTGAACAACGCCGTCAAGTACGCCCTGCCCGGCACCCGCGTCTACATTGACGTTGCAGCGTTGGACGGGCAGGCGCGCATCGCTCTGCGCAACGTCTCCCGGGATGCGCTGAACATGGACCCCGCCGAGCTGACCGCGCGCTTTGTCCGCGGCGACGCCTCCCGGGCCACGGAGGGCAGTGGGCTGGGCCTGTCCATCGCGGACGATCTCATGAAGCTCCAGGGCGGTCGCCTGATCCTCTCCATCGACGGCGATCTGTTCCGCGCGGATCTGCTGCTTCCGCCTGTGGTCGCGGATCGGGACCAGTGACGCTCTGCTTCCTCCCGGTCAGCAGGCAGGGGGACGCAGCCTGGGGCTGGCAGAGCGGCTTTTGTCAGGCCAGCCCCTTCCCGCCCGCCTTGCAGGGCAGGCAAAGAGAAAAAACCGTGCCACGGCCGGAGTCCCCTTTTGCCCCGCTTTGCCGCCGATGAAAGCGCTTTTCTGTTCTTCCTGTCCTGTTATGGAAAGGCAACCGCCCGTCTACTGCGGGCTTCCGTGCTGCACCACATAGTCCATGACCCCCTGGACGATGGCGCCTGCCAGCAGCTTTTGATACTCCGGGTCCAGGAGCTTCTGCTCCTCCTCGGCGTTGCTCAGAAAACCGCACTCCACCAGCACGGCGGGCGCCTTGCACTCGCGGACGACGAAGTAGTCGCCGGGGTTGGCCAGGCGCTGCTTCTGCCCGACTGCGGCGGTCACCGCGTCGATGACGCACTGGGCCAGCGCCTCGCCCTCGACGGAGCCCTTCATATAATACGCCATTGCGCCCCGCACGGCGCTGTCCCCAAACTTGTTCATGTGAATGGACACCACGATGTCCGCCCGCTCATCCGCAAGCAGTACCTTGCGGTTGGCCATATCCTGCTGCTTGGTCTCGCCCAGCGCGTTTTCGTCCCTGCGCGTCATGAGCACGTTCACGCCGCGGGCCGTAAACAGACGCTCCACCTCCTGTGCCACGGCAAGATTCAGCCCGGCCTCCGGTACACCGGAGTTGCCGACCGCGCCGCCGTCCGCGCCGCCGTGCCCCGCGTCCACCACCACGGTCAGCCCTTCCCCGGTGGTGCTGACCGTTCCGTCTGCTCTTCCGCGAAAATGCTCCACCACGCCCAGCAGCACTACGGCAATGCATGCCGTTACCAGCAGCGAACCGAGCCAGCGTGCAAGCGCCCCCTGCATACCATCACCTCAAGGGCAGCGTATGCGCCGCGCGGCGGGATTATTCTGTCGAAAAATGTGTACAATCTGTGACTGTCCACATCATCCACATACTTATCCACCGTTTTGTGCCCCATATTCCGCGGATTTTGGGAAGTTTTCCACTCTTATCCACTGAAATCAGGAATGTTATCCACATTGCTCGCAATGAAATTCCCGGATTTTCCGGCTGCAAAACCTGTGCCCGTGCAAAAAAGCATTTGCCCCGTCCTGCGGATTCGCCGAAGATTTTCCCTTTCCTTTCTGCAGGATTTGCTGCGCCGGCTTTCGCGTGACTGCATGAAAATGGCGGGGCCGCAGCCAAAGCGAACCCAGCCAAAACCCCCATGGTGTTTTTCCGGGCGCGGTCCTCAACCGCCGCCCTCCTTTTCTTCACTCCGCGCCCCGTCCCTGACGATGGGCAGCCGCAGCGCGCGACCCGCCTGCTTATAGAGCAAAAAGGTGAGTAGCCCGTTCACAGCGACCTTGATGGCGTTGAAGGGAATGATTACCGTGGGCAGCATCGCAAGCACGACCTGCTGCGGCGCGCCGTTAAAGTGCACGGTAAAAATGAGGTTCAGCGGGATCATCATGAGAATCTGCGCTACGCCGCCTGCAACCATGCCGATGAGCGCGCCGCGCAGCGTGTGAAGGCGGCGATAGATTGCGCCCGCGATGAGGACGCAGGTTCCCGTTGCGCAAAAATGCATCAGCGCGCCCACCCAGCCGCCGGCAGGCGAAACCAGCACCCATTGCAGCAGGCTCACGGCGAAGGTCAGCAGCAGGCCCCACAGCGGGCCGAACAGGAAGGTCCCGATCAGGATCGGCACATCCGCCATATCGTATTCGAGATAGCTTGCCGATGGAAAAATCGGAAAGTGAATCAGGTATACCAGCAGGACGGACAGCGCCGTCAGCAGTCCCAGCTTAACCATGCGGTCGATCGCGTTCTTGTTCCTCATTTGTTTTCCTCCAGACCCGGCGCAGCGCTGCGGAGAGGGAAAGCGGCCCGCGCCGGAAAAGTTCTCGCTCCGGGACGGGCCGCAAAAGCATGCAGTGCCTCCGCTTCTCTCATCCGGACTCCGGCCCGCGCGCCGCCTGTTCCCGCAGCACACGCGCCTCACCGTCGGTACCGGAATTGCACCGGTTCGGCCGCGCGCCATCCTCTGAGGTGGCTGCGCGGTTCGCGGACTTTCACCGCCGGTGGGGAATTGCACCCCGCCCTGAAGCAGTTTTATCATATATCATGCAATATCCTCTTGACAAGTCATTTTTTTCTGCTATACTATCAGTAATGATTCTTGTTATTAAACAAGGGAAAGGAGCAAGCTCTTATGCGCTATTCCTATCAGCGCCAGCGGATTCTGGAAGCGGTTCAGTCCAGTACGGATCATCCCACGGCGGTTATGGTCTATGACGCGCTCAAGGCATCGCTCCCGAAGCTCTCTCTCGGCACGGTTTATCGCAACCTGAACCAGCTTGCCGATCTGGGCCGTATTCGGAAAATCCCCCTGCCGGACGGGAGCTGCCGCTTCGACGGCACACTCCATCCCCATTCGCACATTGTTTGTGATACCTGCGGCGCTGTGGCGGATGTTGTGCTTCCGAATCTGCCGGAGCTGGCGGACTCCGTCGCTGCGCAGACAGGCTATCGCCTGGATTCCTACCAAGTCATTATGCATGGGCTATGCCAGGCCTGTTCATAATAATCTGAAACAAAAAATAATCAACAGGAGGACGTATTCATGGAACTCAAGGGCAGCAAAACCGAAAAAAATCTTCTCGCAGCGTTCGCGGGCGAATCCCAGGCGCGCAACAAGTACACCTACTATGCTTCTCAGGCCCGCAAGGACGGCTATGAGCAGATCGCGGCGATTTTTGAAGAAACCGCCAACAATGAGAAGGAGCATGCCAAGATGTGGTTCAAGGCGCTCCATGGCGACAAGATGCCCGGCACGCTGGAAAACCTGGCGGACGCTGCTGCCGGTGAGCACTACGAGTGGACCGACATGTACGCCGAGTTTGCAAAGACCGCCGAGGAGGAAGGCTTCACAAAGCTGGCTTACCAGTTCCGCGCGGTGGGCGAGATTGAGAAGCATCATGAGGAGCGCTACAACAAGCTGAGCAAGAATATTGAGGACCACATCGTCTTCGAGCGCGACGGCAAGGTTTATTGGCAGTGCCGTAACTGCGGTTACATCTATGAGGGCGAGAAAGCCCCCGGCGTGTGCCCCGTCTGCGCACATCCTCAGTCCTTCTTCGAGATGTGGAAGGTCAACTATTGACCGGTATTTCAGAAAAGTACCCGGAGGGGTACTTTTCTGTTTAAAACGACTTCCTTTCTTTTCTATGAGGGCGCCCCGAAAGGGGCGCCCTCACTGGCTGCCAATTACGCTGTTGATTTGTTGATTGACAGGATAACCGCTTTTCTCCGGAGGCCCCAACGGAAGGCAATTGGGCAGGCTTCGCTCCCGCAAAAACGGGGCCTGTTCTGTTGGAAGCCCTTGGGCCAAGGGCCGCAGTCCCTGAACAGCCGGTTTCTGCGGCCTGCGCGCCCCGCCGGAGGAAAGACCGGGGATATCTCCCCCCTGCGAGCCTTTCTTCCCTAAAACGCCCGGCACGTTTCGGTCCTGCCCCCAGCCGTATGTTCAAAAGCCCGAAGGGTCTTCCCCCCTGCGAAAGATTCCGCTTTTCCGGGTCGTTCTACCCTTCCCGGTCTGCCTCAGCCCAGATCAGCGTGAACTTTGGTTTTGTAGTAGTAAACGGCGATGATATGATTGCTCCAGCCGTTAGCGTTCTCGTCGATATCGTAAAGGTACAGCAGCGCGGGCCGCACGGCCAGAGGCTTGATGGCAACCTCATCCCCCGGGCCGTTCAGAATGGCAAAACGCGCCTCGTTCTCGGCGCGAAAGGCCGCGGCCTCGCCGCTGGTAAAGGTTCGCACCGCGGCGGCGGAGGCAAGCGGCCGCTCACCGCCCGCAAGCAGCAGCGCCAGCATCCCCGCCATGAGCAGCCCGTAAAAGAGCATTCCTCCGCGCCGGCAGAGCCGGGACGCCCTCTCCGCCAGCGCCTTTACGCGCCCTGTTCGATCCGCGCGCCGCGCAAGCCAGCCCAGCAGATAGGCCTCGTTCCCCATCAGCAGCAGCAGGAGCAGCGCAAGGTGCAGGTTATGCAGCCTCGGCGGGCCGCTGGAACCCAGCGCGTACATGGTCGGCGTATACGCAGAGGCAAAAAGAAGAAAGCTCAGCACGGCCACGACTCCGGGCCAGCGGAAGGCAAAGCCGCTCCGTTTCGCCAGCCGGAACAGCACCGGCGCAACCAGCAGCAGTCCCACAAGGACCAGCGGCCTGAGATAGGAAAGCAGTCCGCCCGCCGCCGCCACAATAGAGCGGAGAACGCTCTCCACCGGTGCAAGCCCCTGATTGACCGCTGCGCGCACAGCGTTGCCCGGCGCAAGCGCGCTGAACGCAAAGCCCGCGGCCAGCAGCAGCACGGGCAGCAGCAGGGAAAGCGCCCCGGCCCATCCCCTGCCCCTGCGCCCCGCTTCTGCCTGTACGGCCTCCCCCTGCCCCAAAGCGGAGCGGCGACGGCGCAGGAGCGCAAAACACAGCAGCAGCGCGGAGAGCTCCAGACTCAAAAGCGCGCTGGCGTAGTTTCCGCCGCCAAGCGCGACGCCCAGCAGCGCACACCAGCCGATCCTGAGCGGATGCACCCTTCCAAGGCACAGCCGCAGCATGGAGGCAAGGTAGAGGATCATTGCCGCGTGGAAAAACAGATAGAAGCTGCCGCCGTTGAACCAGTAGATCCCCTGCGAGAGGCTTGGCATGCACTGGATGGAAAGCAGCAGGAGCATGGAGGTCACGATTCCCCAGTCGTAGCGGTCGCCTCCCAGCAGATCGTACACCAGCACACGGCAGAGCGCCGCGCTCCCGGCAATCAGCGCGCCGAGGATGAAAAAGGCCGTGAGAAAATACCACTGCTCGCCGAAGATCCCCGGGTGCAGCGAAAAGAGCCCCACCGCCGCATAGGTCCCCTGCCAGTTCTGGTAGGTGTCCTTGACCTCGCCCACAGCGTATTTGAGCACCCTGATCAGCGAGCCGGTCTCGACCCAAGCGTGGTGCGTGTACAGGCCATAGGAAAAATCGTCCACCGCCGGATAGCTGTAAAACGACAGCGCAAGCAGCGGCACAAGGCTCAAAAGCAGTACCGCCAGCAGAACAGTGCAGAGAATTTTTTTGCTGGTATATAATGGATACTTCATTTCTCCCTGAACGCTTCCTTCCTTTCTTCTATGGTGCTGACTCAGTCACAACGCTGTTCTTGTAATAATATCTGGCAAGCTGATAGTTCCAGACAAATCCGGTGTGATCCTTAATGTCCAGAATGAAAAGGGTGCTCGGGCGAACCGTCAGTCTGGGAATGACCACATCGCTGCCCGGCCCGTTCAAAATGGCAATTCGTTCTTCCTGCTCCTGTCGGTAAACGGCCGCTTCGCCGCTTTTTATGGTTTGCCATGCCTGCACTGCGGCGATTGGCGTCTCCCTGTCCAGAACAAGCATCCCCAGAAACAGAGCGGCAGTAACTGCGCAGAGCGCCACACGATAACCGAACCTGCGCCGGCAATTCTCCCCTGTCCGATTTCGCTGCTGGATGGTGCAGCCGGATTGCTCTCTGCGTTTTACGGCCCAGCCTATGAGATATCCCTCGTCCAGTATCGCCAGCTGAACAAATAACAGCATGCGCAGGTTTTGCGCACGCGGCGGCCCAACGCTTCCCATTGCGTAAAATGTGGGCGTGAACGATGACGCAAACAGGAGAAAACTCGCAAACACCACCAGCAACGGAAATGAAAACCGAAACGGCGCGCTTTCTGCAAGTCGAAGGAATACCGGTAGCAGCAGAAGCATTGCTGCAAGCAGATAGCCGCTGCCGTAGTCCGCTACAGCGGCAAGCGCAGCCCGTAAGGAGCTGGCAATGCTCTGTGCCGCGCTCATTGCTCCGGCGGCTTCACTGGTCGCTGCGCGCACAGCGTTGCCCGGCGCGGCTAGGCTCAGGGCAAAACCCGCGGCCAGCAGCAACGCGGGCAGCAGCAGAGAAATTCCACTTTTTCTGCTTTTCAAAAAGAAAAGAAAGAGAAGCAGCGCCGTCAGCTCGATGGAGAGCAACGAAGTTAGATAGTTTGCACCGCCCAGCGCAATCGCCAGAACCGAGCACCAGACGATTCGAGCAGGCTTTGGTCTGATCGCAAGCCGAAGCAGGGAAGCAAGGTAAAGCAGCATCAGCGCATGAAAAAAGATATAGTATATGCCGCCGTTAAAAAAGTAAAGGCCCTGCGAAAGGCTCGGCTGCTGCTGAACGCCGAGAAAAATTACAATGCAGGACAGGATGCCCCAGTTCCATACATCCCCCTGAAGATAGTCCCGGATCAATACCCACAGGAGAACCGCATTTGAAAGGATTATCATGCCAAGCAGAATCCAGGTCGTCAGACAGTAATACTGTTCTCCGAAAATGCCGGGTTGCAGGGAAAACAAAGCGATTGCCGTATAGGTTCCCTGCCAATTCATATAATTCTCCTTTACCGCAGACCATGCTTCCTTCAAAACGGAGATCAAAGAGCCCGTTTCTAGGAATTGATGTCTGGGATACAGGCCAAAGAAAAAATCATCGATTTGAGGAAAGGCATAAAACGACAGCGCAAGCAGCGGCACGAGGCTCAAAAGCAGCAGCCCTGCAAGAAACAGGCAAAGGCCGCGCTTTGTCAAGCAGCGCCGTAACGTACCCGAAAGGCTCTTCATCCCTTCCCTCCCCGAAAGCTCCTCCTGATAAAAGCGGCGGCGTACCGCTTTACTTCGATATGCCGCGCATGCATCCGTTTTTCAGCCCACCACGATATTGACGATATTCTTCACCACGATGACCTTTTTCACCGTTTTCCCCTCAAGGAAGGGCGCGATCTCCTCCGCGGCGAGCGCGGCCTGTTCCACTGCCGCCTTCTCCATGTCCGCGGGCAGGCTGATGCGCGCGCGCACCTTTCCATTGACCTGCACGCCGTATTCCACGGCCTCCGCGATAAGCGCGCCCTCATCGTACTGCGGCCAGGCGCTGTGGTGCAGAGGTTCGTAGCCAAGCTGCTCGTTCATCTCCTCGGTGATGTGCGGCGCAAAGGGGTTCAAAAGCTGCAACAGCGTATGCAGCTCATCCCTTGTGAGACGGCCCTCGGCGTACACGTCGTTGACAAAGCTCATCATGGCCGCGATGGCCGTGTTGAACTTCATGCGCTCGATATCCTCCGAGACCTTCCTGATGCAGGCATGCAGGCTCGCGTGCAGCTTCGCGCTCGTAACCCCCTCCCCCTTCACCAGCTCGGCCATGCGCCATACGCGGTCGAGGAAGCGGCGGCAGCCCTTGGTGCCCTGCTCGTTCCAGGGAATGGGCTGGTCGAACGCGCCCATGAACATGATGTACATGCGGAAGGAATCCGCGCCGAACTCATTGATATAATCGTCGGGGTTTACGACGTTGCCGCGGGACTTGGACATCTTCTCGCCATTGGCCCCCAGCACCATGCCATGGCTCGTTCGCTTCTGATAGGGTTCCTCCGTGGGTACGAGTCCGCAATCGTAGAGGAATTTGTACCAGAAGCGCGAGTACAGCAGATGCAGCGTCGTATGCTCCATGCCGCCGTTGTACCAGTCCACGGGCATCCAGTAGTCCAGCGCCTCCTTCCCCGCAAAGGCCCCCTTGTTGTGGGCGTCGCAGTAGCGCAGGAAGTACCAGCTGGAGCCGGCCCAGTTGGGCATGGTATCCGCTTCCCGAATGGCCTCTCCGCCGCACTTTGGGCAGGTGGTATGCAGCCAGTCCTTCGCCCGGGCCAGACAGCTGGAACCGTCGTCCGTGGGCGAAAAATCGTCCAGCATGGGCAGCGTCAGCGGAAGCTGATCCTCCGGCAGCGGCACCCAGCCGCACTTGTCGCAGTGTACCAGCGGGATCGGCTCCCCCCAATAGCGCTGGCGGGAAAACACCCAGTCGCGGAGCTTATAGTTGACCTTCCTCTGGCCGATGCCCTCCTTTTCCAGATGGGCGATCATCGCCGGAATGGCCTCGCTGACCTCCATGCCGTTGAGAAAGCCCGAGTTCACCATTCTGCCGTGGCTGCACTCGGTATAGGCTTCCTTTTCAACGTCGCCGCCCGCTACCACCTCCACAATCGGCAGGCCAAACTTCTTTGCAAAGGCATAGTCACGCTCATCGTGAGCAGGCACGGCCATGATCGCGCCCGTTCCGTAGCCCATGAGCACATAGTCTGAAATCCAGACCGGTATTTCCCCGCCCGTCACCGGGTTGATCGCCATTACGCCCTGCAGCGGAACGCCGGTCTTTTCCTTTGCAAGTTCGCCCCGCTCAAAGTCGCTCTTCAAGGAGGCCTGCTTCTGGTAGGCGCGCACCGCATCGAGGTTTTCGATGCGATCCGAGAGTTTTTCGATGATGGGATGCTCGGGAGATACAACCATATAGGTGGCGCCGAACAGCGTATCGCAGCGCGTGGTATAAACGAGCAGACGCTCCTCGCTGTTTTTGAGCCGGAACCAGACCTCCGCGCCCTCGCTGCGGCCAATCCAGTTGACCTGCTGGGCCTTGATCTTGTCCAGATAATCCACCTTGTCCAGATCGTCAATGAGGCGCTGGGCGTACTCGGTAATCTTCAGCATCCACTGGGAGCGCACCATGCGCACGACCTCGCCGCCGCAGCGCTCGCATACGCCGTCCACCACTTCCTCATTGGCAAGGCCCACCTTGCAGCTCGTACAGAAATTGATGGGAATCTCCGCCTTGTAGGCGAGCCCCTTCTCGTAGAACTTTAAAAAGATCCATTGCGTCCACTTGTAGTACTCCGGATCTGTGGTGTTCACCTCGCGGGAATAGTCGAAGGAATAGCCCAACCGCTGGAGCTGGCTGCGAAAGCGCGCCACGTTTTCCTGCGTCACAAGGGACGGATGGATGCCGGTTTTGATGGCATAGTTCTCCGTCGGCAGGCCAAAGGCGTCATAGCCGATCGGAAACAGAACATTATAGCCCTCCATGCGGCGCTTTCTCGCGATCACGTCCATGGCGGTAAAGGGCCGCGGGTGGCCGACGTGCAGACCCTGGCCCGAAGGATAGGGAAACTCAATCAGGCCGAAAAACTTTTTCTTTTCGTGTGACTCCTCTGCTTCAAAGCAATGGCTTTCCGCCCACTTCTGCTGCCATTTTTTCTCAATTTTTTCCGCCTCATAGCGTTCCGGCATAGCTGTGTTATCCTCCCATGCGCCGTCCCCTTTCACAGCAGGGCGGCAATGATACTCGTACCTTATAATCTATTACGCAGCGCGGGTTTTGTCAATGGGCGGCCCCGGGTTCCGTGCCGGAACCGGGCGCGGCGGGCCTGCGCCGGGTTTGCCCCCCTTTTCCCGCGGCGGCCGGGCGCCCCTCCCCGCGGCCCGCTGCGCCAGCGCGGCCATGTGGCCGCGCCGGGGCCGCCCCGCCCTCTGTAAAAAACAGAGCGCCACGGGGCAAAATAAAGCGCTCCCTCTCCGCCCTGCATGGGAGCGCGGACGGTAAAGCCTTCAAAAGAAAGCGGCTCCCCTGCTTTCTTTACTTTCCCCCAGTTGCGTGGTACAATGCTCTTGGCGCCGCGGCATCCCTGGCTTTTTCAGCCCAAGGCAAAGCGGATAAGAAGATTTTTCCGCCCGGCGGCCAGTGACCATGATTTTCAGGAGGTATCTGCGTTCATGGAATCGAATCAGAATTCCGCGGTAAACCGCCCCGTTCTCTCGCCTGAGGAGGAGTTTCATAGAAAAGAAGCCTCTTCCTCCATGGTGCTCGGCATCATTGGCGATGTACTCATTTGGTATCCCGTGCTTGGCATTGCGGGATTGGTGCTCTCCATCATAGCCCTCGTTAAGTCCAACCGCAACCGCCAGTATGCCTTTTCCCATGGTGTGCGTGAGCATGGCATGAATGTGGCCGGCAGGTGGTGTGGTATTGGCGGCATCATTGCCGGGGCAATCATGCTGCTGCTCTACCTTGCAGCCATTGCGCTCATGGTCCTTGCCTATGTGGGTTTTGCCCGGAATACCGGATTTTTTGATGTGTTTTCCACCTCGGTCCTTCATTGAGGTTTCATTATGCATCCTACGTTTGAAATTTTCGGTCTGACGCTGCCGGCCTTCGGCATCATGATGATGCTTGGCCTTGTTTCAGCTTTTGTTCTTATGTACTTTTTGCGCCGCCACATTGCCATCACCGAAGACGATTTTCTCTCCGCCGCCATCTGGGCCATCCTTTGCGGCATGCTCGGCAGCAAGCTCCTGTACTGGATCGTCGAACTGGATCAGGTAATCGCGGACCCCTCCTTTCTGATCAGAACGCTGACTGCTGGCTTTGTGTTCTACGGAGCGGTATTCGGCGGTATCCTCGGAATTTCGATTTTCTGCCTGCGCAAAAAGCAGCCCATTCTCCAATATGTGGATCTGTTTGCTCCGGCCATCGTTATCGGTCAGGCCTTTGGCCGGATCGGCTGTTTTCTTGCCGGCTGTTGCTATGGCGCGCCGAGCGACAGTTCGCTTGCTGTTTGCTACCCGGCAGGCGTCGGCTCTGCCGCGCCCGCAGGTGTTCCCCTGCTGCCGACGCAATTGTTTGAAAGCGCGTTCTGCTTTGTTCTCGCATTCGCTCTTTGCGCAATCTTCCGCAGGCAAAAGCGGCTTGGTACCACCACGGGCTGTTATTTCATTCTTTATGGAATCTGGCGCTTTATTATTGAGTTTTTCCGCAGCGACGACCGCGGCGCAGTCGGCGGCCTTTCCACCTCGCAGTTTATCGGCATTTTTATCGTGCTGGCAGGTCTCGTCCTCCTGTGGCTCATAAAGAAAGAGAAAACACCCCTGCACCCATGCCAGCTGACGAAAGCCGAAGAATCGACTCATTCGGATGAGGCTGCAAAGCCTCTGAAAACAACCGGGATAACGGAAGAAGCAGCTTCGCAGAAGGACTCTTCTGAAGAAACGGAACCATCCGAACCGGAGAAAAAATAGGTTTTTCTGTAGTAGCGGAAGGGTGATGTTTCACGTGAAACATCACCCTTCCTCTGTTAAAAAATTTCCTCATGGTTTAAAACTCTTCATTTTTTTACGCTGTATGTTAAAGAAATCCTTGCCTGATCTCTATCTTCTGAAAGAAAAGAATGTTCGCAATTATCTATCCTTCACAATACTCTCGTAAATGTGCTGCAAATCCGAAGCGGAGTAATACTCAATAGTAATTTTCCCCTTTCCCTCGGTGCCGGAAATCTTTACCTTTGTTCCGAGGCGCTGGCGGAAACAATCCTCAATGTTGCTAAGCTCTGAGGATAAAGCGATGGCCTCTTTCCTCTGTTTCGGCCTGTCTGCCATAAGGTTTTTGACCCGACTCTCCAGCGCGCGCACGGAATACCCAAGCCGTACACATTCCTCGGCCAGTTTTTCCTGCATTTTCCTGTCCTGTACGCCTGCCAGCGCGCGGCCGTGTCCCGCAGAAAGCGTACCGTCGCGCACCAGCGAGAGCACCGGCTCAGGCAGCTGTAAAAGCCGCAGCGCGTTTGCAACCGCGGGTCTGCTCTTGCCAATTCGCTCGGAAACCTCTTCCTGCGTCATGTCATGCTGCTGCATCAAAAAACGAATGGCCGCCGCTTCTTCAATCGGGTTCAAGTCCTCGCGCTGAATGTTTTCAATGAGCGAAACCTCATGCATCTTCGCATCGTCATAATCCACAACCAGCACCGGCACAGTGGACAGCTTCGCCATTCGCGCCGCGCGAAAACGCCGCTCACCCGCAACGATCAAATAGCGTCCGTTCTGTTCCTTGACGATCAGCGGCTGCACAATGCCATGGGTCGCAATCGAGGCGGCCAGCTCCTTGAGCGCCTCCTCCTCAAACTGCTTGCGCGGCTGCTGAGCGTTTGTGTCAATGCTGCGAACATCCACTTCAAGCACAGAGGACCGCTGCTCCGACGCTGTCTCCACATAGGGATCCAAAAGCGCGTCCAAACCCCTTCCAAGTCCGCGTTTTTTGCCAGCCATATCACTTGCCCTCCTTATCCATCAGTTCGTTTGCAAGCGCCCGGTACGCCACCGCGCCCGTGCTGTTGCCCGCATACTGCGTAATCGGCAAACCGAAGGAAGGCGCTTCTCCAAGGCGTACACTGCGGGGTATGATCGTCTCATACACCTTGTTCCGGAAAAACTTTTTCACCTCCTCCACCACCTGCACGGAAAGATTTGTCCGTGAATCATACATTGTCAGAACGACTCCCTCCACATCCAGCTGCGGATTCAGGTTTTTGCGCACCAGCTTGACGGTGTTCATCAACTGTGACAAGCCTTCCAGCGCAAAAAATTCGCACTGAATCGGCACAAGCAGCGTATCCGCAGCGTTCAAAGCATTGAGCGTCAAAAGCCCGAGAGAAGGAGGACAGTCGATAAAGATATAATCGTAATCGCCGCGCACGGTATCCAATGCTCTCTTTAAAACCTGTTCCCGCGCCATCATACCCACCAGCTCGATCTCAGCGCCCGCGAGCCCGATGTGCGAAGGCAGGATGCGCAGCGTATCGATCATCGTCGGCAGCGCAGCCTCCGACACCGGCACCTCATTGATCATAATATCATAGGTGGAATGCATCGCAGCATTTTTATCCACACCCAGCCCGCTGGTGGAATTTCCCTGCGGATCGGCATCAATGAGAAGTACGCGCTTGCCCGTTTCCGCAACGCAGGCGGACAGGTTCACGGCTGTGGTGGTCTTCCCCACGCCGCCTTTCTGGTTTGCGATAGCAATAATCTTTGCCATAATTTCCTCCATGCTGTTGTCAGGAGTATTATAGTGTTTCACGTGAAACACTGTCAACTTTCTTCTCTGTCATACTCCCGATGAAAAAACGGATAACGACAGTTAAAACGGAAAACAACAATGCGGGAGCAGAGAAAACTCCCGCATCATTTACGAAACGGTTCAAAAAGATGCCTTGGATACATTGCCGTTTACGACAGACGCTACAAAACAAGGCAATGGAAGTAAAGCGCTTTTAAAAAGAAATCGCTGCCTTCTAAAATCCATCGCAACAATGCGCGTCCGCAGCGTCTCAGAACGGAACCGGCGCCGCATCGTCCGGCACATAAAACTAATTCACATAATAATCAAAGCTGACCTCATTCGGTGCAATGTGGTACACAAACTGCCCGCAAAGCTCGCGGCTCTCCGCGCCGGACTGGGAGGAAGCAACAGCGGAGGCATAAGTCATATCAAGCTGAGAAAGCAGACTCTGCCAAGCGCCTTCCGTCACCCCACCGATGGCCGCAAAGCAGAATTCATCCCGAAAATAATCATACAGTTTTTCAAGCTCCGCCCCGTTACTATCCTTCTTGGAAAGATCCACCTTACAGCTGACGGAGTTGACCCTGTTCGTATCATAATTCATCAAAACGGAGCCGATCGCCTTTGTTTCATCCAAGGAATCTTCCTCCGGTATAATGTAAAACACGGTCTGCCCGTTATATTCCACATTCAGCACGGAAAACCCTTCCCATCCGTCCACATCCTCCATGAGAACGGCGTCAACGTCCGCATCGCTGATAATCAAACCCTCCAGAACCTGGAAATCCTTTTCCGGCGCCGGCGTCGCATCGGTGGTCTCGATCATCACGACAGGCTCGGGCGTTACACTGGGCGCAGCGGTGGGACTTACAGCAGCAACTTCTGCACCTTCAACCGTCGCTTCGTTCTGGCAGGCGGCAAGTGACAGGATCAGCAGCGTCGAAATCAACAGAATAAACAGGCGTTTTTTCATGGATATTTCACTCCTTTTTCATCAAAACTGAGAATAAATGCGCACCGGGACGATCAGATAATAATACGAATCACCCTGTACCGGCCGCACAACGCAGGGACTGATGCTCGTAAGCAGGTCAAGATAAACCGTTTCATCCGGAATATTCTTCAGCACGTTCAGGCAGTATTTCGGGTTGAAAGCAATCTCCATATCCTCTCCGATGATCTGAACGTCCATCTCCTCATCGATTTTTCCAACAAAGCTGTTGGCGGTGATGGTCAGCTTTCCGTCATGAAACTGCATGACGATATTATTGTTGCCCTCGCGCGCCATGAGCTGCGCCCGGTCAATGCTGCAAATCAGCTCGTCGCGGTTGACAAGCACACGCGACACATACTCCTTCGGCAAAATCTGCTGATACTTGATATAATCGCCGTCAAGCAGCCGCGCTGTCAGGCAGGTATGCCCGAGATCCACCTTAACATGCGTTCTGGTAAAGGTAAGCTGGACTTCCTGATCCGTTTCGTCCATCATGCGCGCAATCTCCAGCAGGGATTTGCCCGGCACGACCATGGAACGCTCCTTCACCGGCTCGGACAAAGGAACCCTGCGCATGGCAAACTGATATGCATCCGTTGCCACCGCGGTAATGCACTGGCCCAGCTCCAGCAGCACGCCCGTGAGAATGGGTTTGCTGTCATCCTGGGCAGTGGCGAACACGGTTTGCAAAATCATGTCGCGGCAGGCCTCGCGGGAAAGGCTGACCGTAAAAACCTCTCCCTCGAAACGCATCTCGGGAAACTCCTCAAAATCAAGGCCCTGAATACTCGTATTGACCCTTCCGCAGGAAATGTCCACCTGTTTTCCGGAAACCCGGAATTCAGCAGGCGCGTCCGGCAGCTTGCGCACAATTTCGCAGAACAGCTTGCCCGGCACAATCGCCTGCCCCTCCTCCTCCACCGTCGCCGGAAGGATACATTCCTTTTGCAGCATCAGGTCGGAGCACTTGAGATGCAGTCCGTCCTTCCTTGCATCGATGAAGATGCCTTCCAGGCTTGGCATGGTTGTGCGCACGGGCAGCGCCTTGATGACCGACAGAACACCTGCCGTCATTTCCTTGGAATCCATCAGAAATCGCATTCACGTCACCCTTTCCTTGCGTCATTCTTTCCACACGCGCGCCCTGTAAGAGCGTGTATTGTCCCTTAATGGAAAAAGGGGTAGCAGTCGTAGTAAAGTGGGCTGTGTGGAAAAGCCCGGTTTTGCCCAAAGTCCTGCAAAAAATACTGTGGGAAACGCTGTGGGACGGCTGTGGACAGGCCGGCTGTTTTTCCACGCTGTCACAAGTGTACACGCTTTCCACAAATCATCCACAGTGGCTGTCCACAGAAACGGTGGATAAAATTGCTTCCCTGTTCTTTTTCGGAAAGAAAAGAACCAGAGGAACTTTGCATGGCGGCGGGCTAAGTCTGCTCTTTTTCCAGCGGACTGTGCTTTGCCGGCCTTGTTTCTTTATGCCCGATCCTCTTTCCGGTAAAGAAAAGCAGGTCATTTCATGCGCTTTTTGATATCCTCGATCACGGAGGCGAAGGTCGGGTCGTCGGAAATCATGTCGCCGATCTTCTTACAGGCGTTGAT
Organism: Clostridiales bacterium; assembly: GCA_004554165.1. Classification (GTDB taxonomy): domain Bacteria; phylum Bacillota; class Clostridia; order Christensenellales; family CAG-138; genus CAG-1024. The sequence continues at coordinate 21,405 of SFNQ01000023.1, forward strand.
TGCCGTGGTGTGATCGTTGCGATCAAAGAGCACGCTGATGCGCTTGTAGGGGAGGCCCAGCATGCTGTGGCAGAGATACATGGCAATCTGCCGTGGCATGACGATCTGCCGGTCCCGGCGCTGGGAGTTCAGGCTGTCCGCAGAGATGGAATAGAACTCTGCAACCGTCTCGCGGATCACCTGCGGCGTAATGTCCCTCTGGCGCACCTCGGGCAAAAGGTCCTTCAGCGCTTCCGCCGTAATCGCCAGAGTCAGCGGCTGGCGGCGCAGGCGGGAGAAAGCAACCACGCGGGTCAAGCAGCCTTCCAGCTCACGGATGTTGGAATGCACATGGTCTGCAATGAACTGGATAATGTCGTCGCCCACATCGATATTGTCAATGCGCGCGCGGTTGCGAAGAATCGCAATCCTCGTCTCCACATCCGGCGGCTGTATATCCGCAATCAGGCCCCACTCAAAGCGGGAGCAGAGTCGTTCCTCCAGCTTGGCGATCTCCTTGGGCGGCCGGTCCGAACTGATGACGATCTGCTTGTTGGCATTGTGCAGCGTGTTAAAGGTATTGAAAAACTCCTCCTGGGTGGCCTGACTCTTGCTGATAAACTGCACGTCGTCGATCATCAGAATGTCCACGTTGCGGAATCGTCTGCGAAACTCCAGGCGCTTGTCCTGCTGAATGGCGTTGATAAGCTCGTTGGTGAAGGTTTCGCTGGTAACGTACATGACGGAGGCGTTTTTATTGTTCTCCTTCACATAGTGGCCGATGGCATGCATCAAATGGGTTTTGCCAAGGCCCACGCCGCCGTAGATAAACAGCGGGTTATAGGCTGTGCCGGGGTTCTGCGCCACGGCTTGAGCGGCAGCATGCGGAAAGTGGTTCGAGGAACCGACCACAAAGCTGTCAAAGGTATATTTCGGATTCAGCGCATAGACGTCGATGGGCTCGCTGTCCTCGGGACTGATGTATTTATCCCTGTCCTCCGGAAGTACCAGCAGCACGTTTTCCACGCCGGGATCAGCCTTTCGCGCAGAATCCACCAGATAGTCAAAATAGAAATCGCTCAGGGTTTTGAGAATATCGCGGCTCGGTATCTCCAGGACGAAAATGCCGTTTTTGATCACAAGCGGCTCGATCACATCGATCCAGGCATGGAAACTCAGGCCGGTCATCTGTGGACGGATGTTTTCCCGCGTTTTGGTCCACACCTCTGTCAAATGATCCATGTGCGTCTACCTCCCCATTACATCTATCTATCATAACAAATCCGGATATTTTTCGCAAGCAATCGCTCGGGACAGGAAAAATATGGAAATCATTTGAAAGGTGCAGAGATAACTCCTTTTCCCATAAGGAAAAGAAGCAGAAAAAGCGGGCATGAAAGCGGTAAAACCCATGTTCCGGAAAAGACCGTCACACATGCCCCTTCTCCGCTTGCTTTCACTCCAGAAAGAAGAAGCAAAGGCACACCGGAGGATGGCGCAAAAAACGGACTTTTCCGCAAAAACGGCGCCGCACATTCCGTCACAATCGTTTACCGGCTGATTGCTGGCCGGAAAGAGAAACAGCCCGTTCCTATTTTACAACAGAATGTCGCAAAACGCCGTAAACATTCTGTTACAATGGTGTGTTCCAATTGCAAAAGAAATTGACCCGTTGTAAAATATAAATTGTAAGTTTATGATCGGGGGCAGAGCGCATGGAAGATGCAATGGCGGGAAAGCTGTTTGTGAACTCGGAACAGGTCGGGGACTATATCACCGTGACCATGCCGGGGAAAGACGATGGGGCGGGCGAGGAAATTCGCATCCACTATCTGGAATCCGGCGTGGGTGAGCCATTGCTGCTGATCCATGGCATCGGCCAGTCCCTGTACACCTGGCGGCGCGTGTTCTCCGAGCTGTCGGAGAACTACCGGGTTATCGCCATCGACCTGCCCGGCCACGGCTATTCCGGAAGGCCGGAAAACTTCTGCTATTCCATGGACGAAATGGCAGACCTTCTCCATGGCTTTCTTGTGGAAAAGGACATCCGCTCTGCGCACATGGTCGGCTTTTCCACGGGTTCGATGTACATGCTTCGGTTTTTGACGCTCTATCCCGAGTGCGTGGCCAACTGTATCGCCATTGCGCCGGGCGGCGTCACCAAGCAGATGCCGGGCCTGATTCGCAGCCTGCAAAGCCCGGTCAAGGCCGTTTTCACCCGAAACCTTTTCTCCGCAGGCGATGTGAGAAAGATGCTCCGGGAGTGCGTGTATGATCAGACGGCCATGGACGAGCGGGCGGTACGCCAGTATTACCAGCCCATTTCGGACGGTCTGTCGCGGGAGGCGCTCATGTATGCGGTGCAGAACTTTGATATGAAGCATGTAACCGACGGTCTGCGGGAGATCGACCATGAGGTGCTCCTTCTCTGGGGCAGGGAGGACCGCTGGCACACGGCGAACAACAGCGTGTTCTTTCAGGGAATTCTGCAAAACGGAAGGTACTTCTTAATCCGCAATGCCGGGCATATCGTACAGGAGGATGCGCCGGGCAAGCTTCTCGAGGTAATCCTGAGCTATATCCCGCCGGCCGCGCCGGTTTACCGCCGCCGCAGCAAGCGCCGCAAGAATCCGCCCCGCAGCCAGGAGGAGGAACAGCAGCAATGATCGGTGAATTTGCGCTGGGCGATGTGGTGATGATGAAAAAGCCTCATGCCTGCGGCGCAAACGAGTGGAGCGTCATTCGCGTCGGCGCGGATGTAAAGATACGGTGCAGACAGTGCGGACGTATTGTGATGATGGATCGCGCGGACTTTGTCCGGATGGGCAAGCGCGTGCTGGAAACAGCGGAGAAGAAAGCGGATTGAACGGAAGAAAACGGGGGTTTACCCAGCGGGAGCTGCGCATTTTACGCAACCTGTCCGAAGAGCAGATCGAAAAGATGAGAGGCGTGCGCTTCTGGCGCAACCTGGATTTTTTCCTGTATCTGGCGTTGGTGGTTTTGATCGCACTTGCGGTAAGGAATTTCTTTTTTGAGCCCATCCGCGTTGAGGGCGATTCCATGATACCCACGCTTTTTGACGGCGAGCACATGTTCGTGGAAAAGATGAGCTATTGGTACAATGAGCCTGCCCGCGGTGAGATCATCATCTGCTACTATCCCGGCTATACGGCGTGCTGTGTCAAGCGGGTAATCGGTCTGCCCGGCGAGGAGGTACGCGTAGCGGACGGCGTAATCCTCATCAACGGCCGGCCTCTGAACGAGAGCGCATACTGGAGCGGCACGATCTACGGCGATATGGAGAGCGTCATTGTGGGAGAAAAGGAGGTCTTTGTCGTAGGCGACAACCGAAACGGCAGCAAGGACAGCCGCAATGTCTCCGTCGGCTGCATTCCCTACAACAAGATTGTAGGCAAAGCCCGCGCGGTAATCTGGCCGCTTTCGGAGATCAGAACCTTTTCCGAGGTGAACTACGAATGAGCAGAACCGAACGCCGCACGGAGCGGCACCGCGCTGCGCACCGGGCGCAGGGGCTGATGGGCTGGATCGTCTCGTTGATCATTGTTTTTGCACTGCTGTTTTTGATTTTTGAGCTGTGGCTTGTGCCGGTGCGCGTGACCGGGCAGAGCATGGAGCCCTCCCTTTCGGATCGGGAGGTTGTGTTGATTGACCACGCGGCCAAGTACTGGAAAACGCCGGGCCGCGGCGATGTTGTCTACTTTCAGGACCCCTCCACCGGCAGCATGCTGCTCAAGCGCATCGTCGCGCTGCCAGGCGAAACGGTGGACATTGCGCAGGGAAGGGTCTACATCGACGGCCGGCCGCTGGAGGAAAGCGCTTATGCGGTAAACTTTGAGCAGGGCGGCGACATGGCGGCAACAGTCGTGCCGGAGGGCAAGGTCTTTGTTCTTTCGGACAACCGTGCCGAGAGCTATGACAGTCGCAGCCCGCAAATCGGCTGCGTGACCTATGAAAAAATCGAGGGTGTGCTGCGGTTCCGTATTCTGCCCACAAGCCGGATCGCGTTTTACTATTGAGCGAGGAAGCATATCCAAAGATTATTTTCATCTTTTATTGACGGAACCGGCTGGGTGGGAGTAAAATAAATAAAAAATATATACATATTATATTCTTGCAGGTGGGAAGTTTTCCAGGTGCAGGGAAAAGGAGAAAGGGGCCCCATGAATACGCCGGACGATCTGGTCATCCGAAAAGCGCTCAAGGAGATTGCAAGGCGCGAGGGGATTACCGTCAAGGAACTGCGCCACAGCATTGAGCAGATGCTTGAGGAGGGCCGTAACAGCGGTGATCCCGAGGTTCTTTCCGCGTGGGCTGAAATTCCCGGCGGCGTAAAGGCCAGCGTGGAGGATGTCATCCGTCATGTAGTATTGAGATCGGCCATTGAGTAAGGCAGAGAAAAAGAGAGTAAAACCTGCGCCTTTCTTTAAAAGAAGGACAGATGGAACGGTTCCTGAGCGTGCAGTTCCGGATACCGGGTATCGGCCCCGTTGGCTTCCCGCCCCGTCAGGGGTTTTCTTTTTTCTGTGAATCAGGACGGGCCTGCTTCCGGCGAGGGAAGGACCTTGCAGGGCCGCAGACGAAGGAGAGGAAGGCCTGCTGAAGAATAAACGGCGCCGCTGTTTTTATCGTCGACCCTGTACAGACAGCAGGGCCGCGCAGCAGGGTACGCCAGAATCCATGCTTTCAGAAGCTTCGCCGAAGAAAGAGAGCGACGCGCCCGGGGACGCGTCCTTGTCCCTTCTTATAAAGCATTTCGGAAGCGCAGCAAAGCGCCAGCCCATGGCCTGATTCTGGAAGGGCCAAAACCGAGGAGAGGGTCAGCGGCCAAGGCTTTTGCGCATGCGCGCAATGACCGCTGCGGAGTCGGCGTAAACCTTTTCCGGATCCGGAATGGTGAGAAACGCGCCCTTTTCATACAGTATGCGGCCCGCAACCATGGTCAGAGCCACGTTTTCCTTGCTTCCGCTGTAGACAACATTCTTCAGGATATTGTTCTCCGGCTGCATGTTGGGCCTGTGCAGATCCAGCATGACGACGTCCGCCTGCTTGCCGGGCAGCAGCGCATCGCAGTCGGGCAGGTACATGGCGTGCGCGCCGGTCACGCAGGCCATCTTCAGCACCGCCAGCGCATCGCAGGCGTCCGCGCCGTGGCGGAGCTTCTGCAGCCCCGTTACAAGGAACATCTCCCGGAACATATCGAGGCAGTTGTTGCTGGCCGCGCCGTCCGTACCGATGGCCACGGGGATGCCGCGCTCCATCAGCTCCACAATCGGCGCGACGCCGCTGGCCAGCTTCGCGTTGCTGGCGGGGCAGGTGACGGCGTACATTCCGTGATCCTTCAGGATTTCCATATCCCGTTCGTCCAGATGTACCAGATGGTAGCCCGTGCCGCCGTACTCGAACGCACCCATCTTTTCAAGCAGGGCCAGCGGCCGCATGCCGTAGCGCTCGATACAGCCCTGCACTTCGGAGGCCGTTTCGTGCAGATGGGTGCAAAAGGGCTCTTTGACCTCCCGCGTAAAGCCCACAAGCTCCTCCAGCTGCTGGCGCGAGGCGGTATACTCCGCATGGGTTCCCATGCGGAAGGAGATCAGCGGATGCAGTGCGCTGAACTGCCGGTATTCCTCCTGCGCCTTTTTGAGCGGGCCGCCCACATTGCAGAATACAAGACGAAAGCCGGCGTCGATGGCAGACTGGGCCGCAGCGCTGCGGTGAAAATACATGTCGAACATGGAGGTCACGCCCGTGGTCAAAAGCTCCATAATGCCCAGCTGAACCAGGGTGTAGATATCCTCCGGGGTGAGCAGGTCTTCATAGGGGAACACCTGCTCGAAGAGCCACTGCTGGAGCGGCATATCGTCCGCATGCGAGCGGAGGAAGCCCATGGCCGCGTGGGTGTGCGCGTTTTTGAAGCCGGGCAGCAGCAGATTGCCGCGGCAGTCGATTTCGCGGTCAAAGCCCTGCGCCCCGGCATCCTGCCGCGGGGGGCCCACATAGGAAATTCTGTCGTCCTCTGTCCAGAGCTCTCCGGTCAAAACGGACGGGACGCCGGAAAAATCCGCAATTTTTGCATGGAACAATCGAATCTTACTCATAGGCATAGTATAATGAAAAAAACGGAAGAAAGCAAGGAGGAACGGGCTGTGTCGGAGCAGATGGAACGCTTTGCGGCGCTTGTGAAGGAGGCGGAGCGCATCGCCTTTCTCGGGGGCGCAGGCTTGTCGACGGAGAGCGGCATTCCGGATTTCCGCTCGGAGGACGGCATCTTCCAGGCGGTGCGGGAATTTGGATATCCGCCGGAGACGCTGCTTTCACATACGTTCTTTTTAAAGGAAACCGCCACCTTTTACCGCTACTATCGCAAATATCTTCTCTATCCGGACGCAAGGCCCAACGCTGCCCATCTGGCGCTGGCCCGGCTGGAATGGGGCGGGGCATGGGACAGGTTGGAGTCCTCGCTTTCCGCGGGGCAGGGCGCCGCGCAGGACGGGCCCGTCCTGCCGGCCGCCCGCGCAGCCGGCGCAGGCGCGGGGGCCACGGGCGGAGCCGGCGGCGGCGAAGCCGCGCGCGGCGCCCTGCCCCGCGGAAAGCTGACTGCGGTGATCACGCAGAACATCGACGAGCTGCACCAGCAGGCCGGCAGCAGGAAGGTGCTGGAGCTCCACGGCAGCGTATACCGCAACCACTGCATGAAGTGCAGGGCCTTCTACTCCCTGGAAGCGCTGCTGAAAAAGCTGGATACCGCGGCGGACGGCATACCACGCTGCGGCTGCGGCGGAATTATCAAGCCTGAGGTGGTTCTCTATGGCGAGGGGCTGGATCCCGACGTACTCGGAGAGGCCATCCAGCATATCCGGCGCGCCGACCTGCTCATCATTGGCGGCACCTCCCTCATGGTCTATCCTGCGGCGGGACTGTGTGATTACTTTGGAGGCAGGGACATCGTGGTGATCAACCTCTCAGAGACCGCGCGCGAGACGGGCGCGAGCCTGACCATCCGCCGCCCCATCGGGGAAGTGATGCGCGAGCTCATGGAGCGCATCCGCTGAAATCCCCTGCGGCACGGCAGACGAGGCCCCATAGTACGGGCCGAAGATTCGCCTTCAAGGGGAGCGGTGGACGGCGAAAGGGGCTGCACACCGGGAGCTGACCGGCTTTGCCCGGTCCCGCCAGAACTGGTCTGCGCAAGGGCTTCTTTTGCGCGCCGGCGAGGTGCCGGCGGCCGGTCTACCGGGCCGGGCGCATTGTCCCAACGGATTGCAAAACAAAGGGGTAAAAATCGAAGCGGCGGGAAAGTCTTCCTGCCGCTTCGATGTCTGTTCTGCGCGCCAATCTTTTTTCGGCCGGAGCGGGGCGTACCCCAATGGCCTGCCCCGCAGGGCTATTTCCTGTAGAAGGTATTGCCGCCGATGAATTCCCGCAGGATAGAGGTGGGGGGAATCTCGTCCTCAACGTTCGCTTCAAGGAAATAGTTCAGGAATTTGACGATGCTGCGCACCTCCTCGTAGCAGGGGCTGTCGGGCCGCACGTTCATAAGCAGCGGGAAGATATGCTTTTTCAGTACGGCCGGTTCGTATACCAGCGCGGAATTGAAGATTGCGTCCGCCTGCTCCTGGAAGGGGAAGATCCAGCGCTCCTCGCCGCGCCGGACGCTGGCCCACATGGAAAGCGTGCGCTCCACGGAGGCGCCGCGTGTCTCAAAATCACGGACAAGCCGCCGCAGCAGCCGGATTTCCGTAGTCTTGATGCGGTTGTGGTCGTCAAGATTCAGCGTCGTAAGCGCGGAAACGTACAGGCGGAACACCTTGCTCCTGTCCACGGTATCCGGCAGCAGCGCGGGGTTCAGCCCGTGCAGGCCCTCGATGATGAGCGGCGTGTTTTCATCCACGCGCAGCATGTGGCTGCCGTCCATAACCCGGCGGCCGGTCAGAAAATCAAAGCGGGGGATTTCGACGGTCTCTCCGTTCAGAAGCCGCGTCAGGTGCTCGCCAAACAGAGGAACATCGATCGTGTTGATATGCTCAAGGTCGATTTCACCGTCCGGGCCGGGTGAAATCTTGTCGCGGTCGATATAATAGTCGTCCAGCGAGAGCAGAACGGGCGATTTGCCATGGACGCGGAGCTGTATGGCCAGGCGGTTGGCAGAGGTGGTCTTACCGGAGCTGGACGGGCCGGCAATCAGGATTGCGCGGGCGTCCCGGGACACAATCTCGTCTGCAATGCGGGCATATTCCTTCTCATGCAGCGCCTCGTTGATGCGCACAAGCTCCCGCAGCTTTCGCTCGCGCACCAGATCGTTGAGATCCGCTACCACGGAGCAGTGCATGAGATTCCCCCAGTCCGCGCCCTTGCGGAAGGCCGCCGACAGCAGGGGCATGGGCCTGAACGCGGCCGCGCGGTCCGGATTTGCCGGATCGGGCCGCAGGAGCACAACGCCGTTTTCGGTATGGCGCAGGTCAAAAACGGAAACATAGCCGGTGGACGGCGCCATTTCGCCATAGAAATAATCGAGATAATCGCCATAGCCATAGACGTCAAAATAGGGGAAGGTGCGCCACTCCAGCATGCGAACCTTGTCGGTCTGGCCGTCGTGCGCAAAATGCTCGATGGCCTCGTCGATATCGAGCCGCTGGCGCTCCAGCGGATAATCCGCGGCCACGATGCGGCGGCACTCCGCAAAAAGCGCCTCGGTATCGGCACTGGTCAGGGCAGGGGTTTTGGACACGGTGGCATAGACGCCAGGGCCAACGGCGTAATCGATGTGTACGCGCGCGTCCGGGAAAAGATTGCGCACCGCCAGCAGGAACACGAATTGCAGCGTGCGCTCATACACGCGCTGGCCGCGCTCGTCGTCATAGCGCACAAGCGCAATCTGTCCCTTTGCCGCGCGCACCGCCCGGCGACCCGCGCGGGACAGTCCCTCGCCGTAACCGGCGCGCAGGGGAACGTAGGAAAGCGTGAAGGTGTCGCCCGCCATGCGCGCGGCCAGCGGCCGCGTTGCCAGCGAATCCGTATCGAGACCCAGCCGCCGTACCATGGACAGCAGGCTTTCGCCCGCCTGCGCTTCCACGGGGATGTTATCGATGTAAAGCTGCATAGTGAAATCTCCTTTCGTGGACGATAAAACACGGGGTGGTTTGAAAAGGCCAGCGCAGGTTTTCAAGGCGCCAGGCTGTGCAGTGAGCTTCTTTCCGGAGCACAGCGCTGCCTGCGGCGCACATTTATCGCGCTGCGCGATGGGATTTGCGACGTTCGCTGCTCTGTCGATGTTCCTCCCGGCAGACAGCGTTCCCGCAGCGCAGGGCTTGCTGTACCGTTGGGCGTACCGGGGCGTTGCCCGCGCTCGTTCCCCGCACAGTCGCCGCCGAAAAAGGGAGAAAAGCAGAAATCAGGGGCAGTTGTACTTAACCCGCGGGTGCTTTCGGCCTGAAAAATCGGGGAACGCGCAACCGAAGCGCTGCCTCCCCCACCGAAAGAAAGTACGACGGCTGCGCTATGGCCCGCAGCCCTGTCAACAGGGCGTTGGAATCTCAGCCCCAAAGCACAGACAGCGCGGGAACCACCTGCTTTTTGCGCGAGATTACGCCTGGCAGAAAGGCAGAGTGATCCACAACGGCCACATTGAAGGCCTGCTCCACCGTCTCTTCCTCGCCGACGACCAGCAGCTCCGTGCCCTCCCGCAGCACGTCCGTCAGCATGAGCAGCAGCAGGTCGTAGCCCTTCTCACTGCGCTCCTTTTCCATGATGGAAACAAACTTGTCGCGGCAGTCGTTGACCGTCAGCGAGTCGAGGCAGGTCACCTGGCCGATGCCCAGCGAATGCCCGGCGATCTGAAAGCGCTTGAAATCCGAGAACAGCAGCTCCTTCGGATCGTGCGTGGAGAGAGAAACCGCGAAGATTTCCTTGCCCAGCTGCTCCAGCGACACGCCCGCGTGCCGCGCCATGCGCTCTGCCAGAATCCGGTCGCGCTCGGTGCAGGTGGGCGATTTGAACAGGATCGTATCTGAAACAATGCCTGCCGCCAGCAGGCCGGCCAGCTTCGGACTGGGCATGATGCCGTTCTCCTGAAACATGGAGGTCACGATCGTGCAGGTACTGCCCACAGGCTCGTTGCGCATATAGACCGGCGCCGCGGTCTGCACGTCCGCAAGGCGGTGATGATCGATGATCTCCACGATCTCCGCCTGCTCAAGCCCCGGTACGGACTGGGAAATTTCGTTGTGATCGACCAGCACCACGCGCTTGCGGTTTGGCCGGAGCAGATGGTAACGGGACAGCGCGCCAACCACCTTGTCGTTTTCATCGAGAATGGGGTAGCTGCGAAAGCGGGTTTTCAGAGTGGCCTCCCGCACATCGTCCACATAGTCGTTCAGATGGAAGTGGACCAGGTTCTCCGTATGGCAGATGCGGGACACCGGCAGCGCCTGGATAATCAGGCGGGCGGCCCGGTAGGCGTCATAGGGCGTGGAGATGACGAGGGTTTTTTCCGCCTCCGCCAGCAGCTTGCGGTCCACGTCCGCCTGACAGACGATCACGCAGGAGGAGCCCGCCCGTACCGCCGCGCGGAACACCTCCGGCTGATTGCCCAGCAGCACGATCGCACCCTTTTGCAGCTCCGTCTCCACACCGGGCAGCGCCACGGTCAGCTCGCCGGAAATCTCCGACACTGCGCCGGAATCCCCGAAAATCTGTCCGTCGAGATTCGACAGCAGGTTGAACAGCGGAATACCCGTAACCCGCGCATCCTCCACAAAGCCCATTTCATACGCCGCGATATCGCCCGAGGTCAGCATGCCGAAGAGTCTGCCCTCCTCGTCCGTAACGGGCATGGACTCGATATGGGCGTCGTTTTTTCGCAGCAGGTCCCAGGCATGGTGGATGGTGACGGCGCTGGAGAGGATCGGCGGCCGGTCAAAGGCCAGATCGCGCACCTGCGTGCGGACGTTGTGCAGATAGGCCGGCGCTTCAAAGCCGAATTTGTCCAGCACGAGCTGCGTCTGGTCGGAAACAAGGCCAATGCGGGCGGCGCGGTAATCCCGCTCGCCCAGAGCGTTGCGCAGCGACGCATAGGCGATGGCCGCGACGATGGAATCGGTATCCGGATTCTTGTGGCCTGTGATATAAATCGGTTCTCCCATGGGGACTCCTTTGATCGTCGATAGGGTATGCGGAAGGTATTTTCCTATTGTAATGCATTGCGGCAGGAAAAACAAGGGCGGAAACTGTCGCAGGTGGGGGCGCGGCGCGGGCCGGGCTCTGCCCGGCCCGCCGTGGGCGCGCGGAGAGGGGATAGTCCTTCTTCCGGGCAGGCGGCTCCGCGCGCCCACGGCAGCGGCGGCAGCCGCGCGCCGCGCCCCTGCGCCTTGCGCTTTTTTTCAGCTGTGGTATACTGGTAAACACCATTGCTGGCTCCGCCCGCAGCGCGGGCAGCAGAGAAACAATATAGAAGGAGTTCGGTTCCGGCATGCGCAAACGCCTTTCCGTCCTGCTCGCGGCCATCGCGTCGATGATCCTCATCCTCACGCTGCTGTTCACCGCAGTGCAGATCGGCATCAATGACCATACCTTTATCAATAATAAGTACAGTGAGCTCGGCCTGGCCCGGCGGATGGGCATGAGCAATGCAGACCTGGTCAATTCCTGCATCCGCCTGATCGATTACATGCAGGGCAAGGCGGAGAGCATTGACATCGAGGTAACCGTCAACGGCGAAAAGACGCTCATGTTCGATCAGCCGCAGGAGATCCAGCACATGAAAGATGTGCGCCAGCTCTTTGAGACCTGCAAGCAATACCGGGATATGGGCCTGTTCGCAATGCTGGTGCTGTATCTTCTGGCGGCCGTGCTGTCCTTTCGCAGTGCGCTGCATACGATTGCCAAGGGCTATCTCTGGGGCGCATTTGTGATGTTTCTTTTTATCGGCTTCATCGGCACCTGGGCAGCGCTGGACTTTTCGAGCTTTTGGACGGCCTTCCACCAATCGCTGTTCTGGAACGACCTGTGGCTGTTTGATCCGACAACGAGCCGCATGATCAACATGCTGCCGGAGACATTTTTTCAGGGCCTTGTGTCGCGTATCGTGATGATGGGCGGCGCGGCGGTGGTCCTGCTGATCGGCGCGGCGATTTTTGCGCTGGTTACGCTGAAAAAGCGCGAGGCGAAAGCCCGTCAGGCCGCGCAGCAGAAGCGGGCGGCTGCGGCGAATGGCCAGCGCAGGAAGCCGCCGCAGGAGAACGGCAGGACGGAACGACAGCCGCTGACGGAGGAGGAGCGCCGCGCCCGGGCAGAGCGGCGGCGTCAATCGCAGGCGGCGGGTCAGCAAAAAAGGAAACAGCAGGCGGATGGCGCTTCGGAAAAGGAGAAGCAGCGGCCGAAAAAGAGCGGAGAGAAGCGGAAACGGCCGCAGCAGAGCGAAGCCGGGAAGCCGCGAAAGAGCGCGGGCGCAGCGGCAAAAAGAAAGAAGCGCCCGAGCGCAGGCAATCCCCCGCCCCGGCGCAAACGGCCGCAGCCGTCCGGGGAAACGGAGATCGATCTTTTCGCGGAGAATGAGGCGCGCATTCCGGAACTGGCCGCTCCTGCGGAGGACCCGACGGAGACGTGATAATGCCGCCCGCTGGCGGCGCTGCGGTGCAAGGGAGAGACGCTATGGACGCAAAGACGCGCTACGAACAATTCAGGCGCCGCGGGCGCGGCGTGCTGCTGGCCATCGAGACCAGTTGTGACGAAACGGCTGCAGCGGTGGTCGAGGACGGCCGCAGGGTGCGCTCCAACGTGGTACATACGCAGATTCCGCTGCACAGGGTCTACGGCGGCGTGGTGCCGGAGATCGCGTCCCGCAATCATGTGGAGATGATTGGCCCCGTCGTGGATCGCGCGCTGGCGGATGCGGGCCTTGCGCTGTCCGAGCTGGACGGCGTGGCGGTTACGCACGGGCCGGGGCTTGTGGGCGCGCTGCTCGTGGGCCTGAACTATGGCAAGGCGCTGGCCTTCGCCGCGGGGCTGCCCTTTGCCGGCGTAAATCATATTGCCTCGCATATCGCGGCCAACTATCTGACCTTTCCGGATCTGGCGCCGCCCTTTACCTGCCTGATCGCCTCCGGCGGGCACAGCCATATTGTGCGCGTCGAGTCGTATCACCGTTTTGCGCTCATCGGCCGCACCCGCGACGACGCGGCGGGCGAGGCCTTTGATAAAATCGCCCGTGTGCTGGGCCTCCCCTATCCCGGCGGCCCCGCACTGGAAGCGCTGGCCCGGACAGGCGACCCGCAGGCCATCCGCTTTCACTCCGCGTTCAACCAGGGCGCGGGCTTTGATTTCAGCTTTTCCGGGCTCAAGACCGCTGCCGTCAACGAGCTGCACACCAGAAAGCAGCGGGGCGAGACGGTTAAAGCCGAGGACCTTGCCGCATCCTTCCAGTATGCGCTCGTGGAGGCGCTCTCCGAAAAGGCTGTGCGCGCGGCATTGCAGTACGGGGACCGGACGCTGGCGCTGGCGGGCGGCGTCTCCGCCAACACCTGCCTGCGGGAAACGCTGGGACGCAAATGCGAGGGACGTGGCCTGCGCTTCTGCTGCCCGGAGCTTCGCTACTGCACCGACAATGCGGCCATGGTGGGCAGCGCGGGCTTTTACCGCCTGCTTGCCGCGCCGCCGGACGGGCTTTCGCTCAACGCGGTGCCGAATCTTTCCATCGTGTGATTTTTTTCTGTTCTTTCTTTGAAAAGAAAGAACCAAAGGAACTTCCAATGGCGGCAAGCGGGGAACGCCGGAAGGAAGACAACCTTCGTTTATCGTTGCAAGGCGGCTCTTCCCCGCTCTCTTGAGGAGCAAAAGGACCTTTCAACGAACGCTTGAACGATTTGTTTTTTCTGCTCCTTTTTTAAAAGAAGAACCAGAGAAACTTCCAATGGCGGCAAGCGGGGAACGCCGGAGGGAAGGCAACCTTCGTTTATCGTTGCAAG
>SFNQ01000044.1 GCA_004554165.1 Clostridiales bacterium
CGGTCACCGACACCAGGTTCCCCGCCCCGTCGTACTCGTAGGCCGTTTTCGTCCCCGCCGCGTCCCTTTCCCAGAGCAGCTGCCCGGAGCGCGCGTAGCCGTAGTGCCTTTCGCTCCCGTCCGCCGCCGTCAGCCGCGTCAGGTTCCCTCCTGCGTCGTATTCCATCGCCGCGGTCTGCCCCAGCGCGTCCGTCAGCCTGGTAACAAGGCCCTGCGCGTTGTATTCGTAGCAGGTCGTATTGCCCAGTCCGTCCGTCTCCCGCGTCACCCGGCCCAGCGCGTCGTAGACCGTGGATGTCACCGCCCCGGTCTTCCCGGTGGCCTTCGTCACCCGCCCCTGCGCGTCGTAGCAAAAGCGCATGCTGTAGCCCAGCGCGTCCGTTACGGTCTCCAGATTGCCGTTGCCGTCGTAGGCGTAGCGCTCCGTATTCCCCTCCGCGTCCGTTACGGAAGAAAGGTTCCCCACGCTGTCGTATTCGTAGGCCGTCGCGTTCCCCAGCCCGTCCGTCTGCCGCACCGGCCGGTTCAGCGCGTCGTATTCCCAAAGCACGCGGCTTCCCAGCGCGTCCGTTTCCGCAATCAGGTTCCCCGCCCCGTCGTATTCATACCTTGTGACGCCGCCCAGCGCGTTTGTAACCTCGCTGCGCTGCCCCGCTGCGTTATACCGGAACGACACGCTGTTGCCCATCGGGTCCGTCTGCCGCGTTACCCGGTTCAGCGCGTCATACTCGCTGCGCCATGTGGCGCCGTTTGGCAGGCTTTCGCTGAGCAGGTTCCCCGCCTTGTCGTAGCGGAATTCCCTTGCAAGCCCGGTCTCGTCCACGCTCCCCGTCAGCAGCCCCGTGTCCCTGTCGTAGGAATAGCTGCGCCTTGCGCCCGTGGGCAGCGTTTCCCCCACCAGCCGGTTCATCCGGTCATATTCATATTTTGTGGTGTTCCCCAGCCCATCGGTGACGGAAATCCGGTTGCCCGCCCGGTCATATGCGGCGGTGGTCACGTTCCCCAGCGCGTCCGTCGCCTTCACCGGGTTGCTGTTCATGTCATATTCCACGGTTTCCGTGGCTCCGTTGGCGTAGGTCACGCCGGTCTGCCGCGAGAGCGCGTCGTAGGTATACGTGGTCGTGTTGCCCATGGGATCGGTCATGCTCAATACGTTGCCGAGCGCATCGTAGGTATAGGTAACTGCCGTCCCGTCCGCAAAGGTCAGCCTCAGCAGATTGCCCGCCCCGTCGTATTCGTACCGGGTCGTATTCCCCAGCGCGTCCGTGGACAGCAGCACCCGTCCGGCAGCGTCGTATTCATAGCGGGTCTCGTTTCCCCTGCCATCCATCACCGTGTCGAGGTTTGCCCCTTCGTAGGTATAAGCCGTAACGCTGCCGGTGGGATCGGTAACGGAAACAAGCTGGCCTCGCTCGTTGTAGGCGTACTGCACGGCATTGCCCAGCGCGTCCGTCTCCCGCAGCAGGTTCCCCCGCCCGTCGTAGGTATACGTCGTCGTGCTCCCGTTCCCGTCGGTGTAGGAGAGCAGGTTGTCCTGCCCGTCGTAGCGCTTTGTGCTCGTCGTGCCGTCCGGCAGGATGTTCTTCACCTGATTCCCCCGCTCATCATATTCCGAGCTGGTGAGCTTTCCGTAGGCGTCGGTGGTGCCGGCAAGGTTCCCCTGCCCGTCGTAGAAGTATTCCGTCGTACGTCCCAGCGGGTCCACCTCGGCGATGGTGCGGCGCAGGGAATCGAAGTGGATTTCGCTGCTCTGGCCCAAAGCGTCGGTGACCACGGTGCGGTCGCCGTCGTACCGCAGGGCGTATTCGCCCTTCTGCCCGTCGATCTGGCGGATCACGCGGCCGTCCTTATCGTAGGTGTTCTGCACCTGACAGGTCCCCGCCGCGTCATACCATTCCGTCATGCGGCCCTGACCGTCGTACACGTATTTTGTCACGCCGCCAAGCGGGTCGGCAAAGGCGACAAGGTTGTTACCCCGGTAGGCATACCCGAGCCGTTCCCCGTCCGGCAGCCTGATCTCCGTGATGTGTCCCGCCCTGTCCACAGTCAGGGTGAGCCTTGCGCCGCCTGGCGCCACAATGGCCGAAAGAAAGCCGTCCTCGCCCCGCTCCATGCGGACGGCGTTGCCATTGCGGTCCTCCATCCGCAGCAGCCAGCCCAGGTTCATGCTGAACACATATCTTTGACCGCTCTTTTCTTCTACAAAGTACTCCTGTTGCCCGCGATCTGCCGTGAGTGTCAGGTAATCATCGTCATTCCCGCGGTATGTGCCGTAGCCCGTGGGCTCGAATACCGTCAGCGCGCCATCCGCCGCCCGGTATCCGATGTTCCCGTCTCTATATAGCTCAAGGTGCTGCGCGTATGGAAACGCCCATTTTGCACCGAACGGTCCATCCTCCAGGGTCGAGTCAGAGTTATAGGTGCGCAGCAGTTCCAGCGGAAGCCCGATTCCTGCCTGCCAATAGTCGCGCGTCTCAAGCAGGAAGTTTCCCGTGTTGAAATTCACCGGTTCAAAACCCAATGCGCAGTAACCGCTTCTACCAAGCAACTTCTGATCGAGTTTTACGCTTTCCGGCGGCGTGACCATATCGAGCGTGAACAGATAAGTGTCCCCATATTGCTCCCGCAGGACCTTTTTGTCTGAAAAATCGATCAGACTATGCCCAGACAAAGTGCCGCTTGCGGGCGCCGCAACTCTTCTTATGCTTGCAGCGACTGCTTCGCTCTCCCGTACAGGATAATGCGTATGCGTCGCGTCGTTGTCCGGCGCAGTGTAGCTCTTTCTGGCACTAACAGTATAGGTGGCGCCAGAAGTGTAGGCGTTGTCCGTAAAGGTGGTTCCGGTCGTTGTTGTGAGCTGCGTTCCGTTTTTGTACACAACATATTCCACGCCCGCAGTCGTTGATCCCGTCCAGGAGAGTTCATATCTCTTGTCGCTGTATGCGCCGTAGTCCCGGGCCACAATGCCCGTCGGCGGCTCAACAAGCTGCACGTTAAAGCCCGTGCCAGTGGCTGCTATGCCTTCGATGAGCCATGATTGGAGCTGGTTTGCCGAGCGCTGTTCCGCTTTCAGATAGATTGTGGAGGCCGCCGCATTGAGGAAGCTGTATTCGTCCGCTTTTGCTTCTGTCCACGTTATGTTGTCTGTGGAAATATAATAGCGGCAGCCGCTTCCTGTAGCATACGGTAAAATGCGAACGGCGTATATCGGCTGAGCAGCAGTCAGTGCGCCAGTCTCTACAACAAGTTCAGCGCTGTCCACCGCAGCCCGCACAAGCGGTACCACCGATGCGTTCCCGCTCCCATATACCGTCCCGGTATCATCCAGCGCCAGCGCAGTGAGGGTCGCGCTGCCGTTCTCCGGCGTCAGCAGGGTCTCGTAGTCGAAGCCCCTGCTGTTGACCAGCGTGTCGTTTGCATACAGAAAGCGGGTCTGCGCCCCCGTTTCTGTAAGATCGGTTGAAATTGTCTCTCTTGGCCCCTGTGTCAGCGTACCGCCGTGGGTGATCGTAAATTTTTCAACCGCTTTGGATAGCCGAACCGTTGCAGTAACCGGACTTTTCTCGATGATCGCGGAGAGTTCCCAGCCATACAGTATGCTTGTCCCGTCGAGTTCCGCACGAAGCTGGACCGACTTGGCCTGCTCCGTCAATCGGACATCTTTGCCGGGTATAATCGGAACCCAATCGCTTCCGCCATCGATGGAGTAGCTGAAGTCGATCCCTGTGTCGGCACTTTGCGTTGTATTCAGCTGAAGCGCCAGAATATTCTTCGGAGAATTCAGCACGCCGCTATTCATCGTTCCGCTGGTGTGCTGCGTTGCGTCCGAGCCGATGACAAGCGCGCCCAAGCCATCACTGTAACAAAGCGTACCGTCGGCCGTCTCGGAGATTACGGTAATCGTATGGCCCGTGCCGTCAATGGATTCGATGACCGGCACGGCGAAACTCCTGCCGTTCGCCGTCTGCCTTTCAACTCCATCAATATACACATGGCCATTTTCTGCTCCGCCGGTGTAAGCAGCGTCTATGACAGGCGTATTGACGACCGCCCCGTTGGCAGGTGCGGTGATTGTGATGTCCGCCACAACATTTGCTACGCTTTTATCTACCTTGACAACGACGCCCTGCGTAGACGCGGTATGCCCCGCAGCATCCGCGGCATGCAACACAATGGCAATCTCTTCCCCATCCGCGAACGCGCCCGTGTTCAGTACGCCAAGCAGTCCGTCCACAATATTGCCTGTGCCCTTCGCCACCGTCTTTGTCCCCGACTGCGCCCCTGTTGCGGTAAGGCTCCATTGGTCCAGCGCCTGCAGGTCCCGCACAGTGCCTGTCACCATCACAACGCCGTTTACGATGTCGCCGGATGCAGGCTGAGACATCACAACCTCTGGCGGGGTTGTATCCCTGAATATCTGCACGGTCTCTGTTCCCGTATTGCCCGCCGCGTCCTCATAATGGAACGTTACCGCGTGTGTTCCATCCACCATGGCGGATGCATCAATCGAGACGCTGCCCGCAGTCTGTGTGTGATCGAGCGGCTGCGGCGGACCGTTGTCCACGCTATATGAAAGCGCTGCAAGGCCTGATTGCGCATCTTGCAGATTCGACCATGCAATCCGAACGGTATCATCGGCAGTCCAGGCAGCAGGGGATGCGCTGAAGCCATCCACCGTTGGCGCAGTTGTATCCTTTTGAAATATTGCGCTGCCCGTTGCGCCCACATTGCCAGTTACATCGGCAGCCCGGAGTTTAACCGTATGTGTTCCATCCGCATAGGAACTAAGCGGCAAGGTGATGCTGTCGCCCGCAAGTACGCTCGCTGTATCCCTCCAAGACCCGTCGTCGACCGCATATTCAACCCGCGCAAGCCCCGAATGGGCTTCGAATATTCCGTCCCATGTCAGCAAGGCATTCTCTGCATTGGTCCAGCCGGCAGGATCGATGCTGACCGTCGGTTTTGTTGGCGTTGTTCTGTCGATTTTGAACGTTGTGCCAAGCGGCGCCCCTTCGTTGCCGTCCTTGTCCCTGCCGCGGAGATAAATACCATGTTCACCATCGCTGAAGGAGGAGATGTCAAGCGTAAAGCTGCCCGATGCCGTCGCTTTGCCGGTTGAAGTCCAATTGTCCACGCCGTCGATGCTGTACTCGATCCGGCCCCCCGACTCAAGCGTCGTCAGCTCCGTCCCGTCCGCCAGATAATCAACAATCCCAGACCAGCTTACCGTCAAACGATCGGCCGCCGTCCATGCGCTCGGCGACGCCTGCACGCTCGATGCCTGCGCCGGCCTGAGCGCGTGCGGCATTACGGCGGACACATCATCCCATGGGTTTGCCGCATGCCCGAACCGGTTCGCAGGCAGCACGGAAAAATAGTAGCGCAGCGAATCTCCATATGCCCCGCCCGCGTTCCGATACACCCCCGTCGGCGTTGCCGCCAGCTCGGCGCCCGCGCCGTCCAGATGCAGCTGATACCGTCCCGCCGCAATCTCTTCTGCTGTCGGCCAGATTCCCTGATTGTTCGTGCTCCAGCTCGTTACGTTCCCAACATAGATGTACTCATATTCCCTGCCGTTGAAAACGCCAACATAGTACCCCGTCGCCCCGCCTACCGCGTTCCATGTCAGATCCACATATCCCGTGCCGTCCCCGTTTGCCTGCGGTGTCGCCGTCAGTCCGCTGGCCTCGTCAATCACATAGTAAGTTACGGAATAATGCATGCGATTGTTCACCGAATCTGCTGATGCATAAACCATATCTCCATCGCTGCTCATGCAGAAGCCATGGTTCGCCTTCTGGTTCAGTACGTCAAACCAGGCGGATGCATACCTCGATACCTCGATGTCGTTCCACCCCGTGCCGCATGCCGGCTTCAAGATTTTGGGCGAATTCCCGGGCGCTGTACTCTTTGTGATCGTGCGCGAGTTCCAGTCCCCGGTCACAAGGTAAATCGAGTTAGCGCCACTGCCGCTCTTTCCGTACATGTGCAGATAAAAATCCTGCACCAGCACCCGGTCTCCTTTGCTCAAAAGCTCCTCCACGATCACTGGACGGATGTACATCGTGTAGACAGAGCTGGCGCGCAGTTCCGCGCTGTTATATGTAAAGTTTCTGTCCTGTTCGACGGATGAAACATAATTGTCCTCCATATGTTTCGATACGCTGCTGGTAAAGGTCACCGTCGGGTCCAGCGTCACCGGATACGACCTGTGACGGGAGCCCATCCAGTCATCGTCCGGCGTATACGTCAGCTCATATTCCCCGCCGCCAAGCGGGGTCAGCATTACCTCGATCTGCGTCGAACGTGCGCCACGCGCATCCACCATATAGGGCGCCGACACTTGCCCGACAATGGTATTCATGGAGTAAAGAAGTATCCCGCCGCCATCCTGTACCGGCGTAAGACCGCGAAATTGCATGCGGTAGGAGTACGCATGGTTGCCCGTATATTCCCGAATGACGACATCCTCCTTGACGCCGCCATCCAGTGCCTCCAGCTTCAGGTCCGTCGTCTCGTCAAACAGCCCCCGATAGACCACGCCGGCATATGTCCCGTCAGCATAGCCCGAAGGCCTGCCATCTATGGATACTGGCGCCCGGTTTTCCTGCTCCTGCTGTTTCGGGTCGGCCTCTGCGGGAGGCGGCGTTGTGCCGGGCGCTGGACCAGGAGCGGCTTCCGGCGTACTGTCCGGAAGCGCGGTGAGGGTCAGGGATGGCGTGGCGCTAAGATTTGCTCCGGAAAAAAACGTGGCCTCCGGCGTTGGGTCCGCCTCTGCCGCTGCTGTCGGAGGCGGGCTGTCCGCAATCGCTGCTTCTCCTTCCGCCGCCGTTCCCTTGTCCCCCGTCTGTTTCCAAACGGATCGACCGCCGCCGGCAAGGCGCAGGCGGGAAATTTCCGGGTCCTTTCCTCCTGCCAGTCCCACAGGCTCTGTTTCCGCATCTCCAACGGGGTCGCCTCCTGCTTCTTCCGCCCCCTGCTCCGCCGGCGTTGCCTCTGCTGCCGGCGTCTCTTCCGCCTGTATTTCTTCCTGCTCCTCCGCTTCCTGCGCGGTTTCCGGCTCAGGCTCCGTTCTCGCTTTCGGGGAGACTGTTGGTTCCTGGGCGACCGTTGCTTCGGGGGTGACTGTTGCTTCCGGGGTGACTGTTGCTTCCGGTGTTGCCGTCGGCTCAGGCTGCTCCCACTCGATCAGAATATAGGGGATCACATAGGGATTGTCGTCCTCCGGATCGTCCGGGTCCCCGGTCAGCGCCTCCTGCATCGCCGTGCTGAGAACAAAGGCGCTTGTGTCCCACTCCGGCTGCATCTGCCATGTCCCGTGCTCGTCGCCGTAGCTTCCCTCCCTTTCCTTCCAGCCGTCCACGCGCAGAAAGTACTGCTCCGCTTCCCCTTCCAGGCACACCGCCAGCCGCTTGGGCAAATCCAGCGCTTCCAGTGGCGTTCCCGCCGGCACCTGCCGCAGCTCCAGCGGCTGCGGAGCTTCATATCCCACAAACGCCTCAATCGTTCCGCTCGTGATTTCCCCCACCGTCTCTGCCGCCATAACGTCACCCTTCGGCGCCGGATTCTCCCTTTCCTGTGCTGCTTCCGCTTCCGCCACTACCGGATAAAACGAAACGCTTGCTCCGTCCATACCCACGGTAACAAGCGTTTCATTTTCTTCAAAGCACTTCTTGATTTCTACCCTTGCGGCCGTCTCCTCGCCGACCAGCCGCGCCCCTGCGTCCAACAACCGTCCCGGCTCTTCCAGCACCACCTCTGTTTCGGCATATGGCTCTACGACCATCGTCTGGCTGCCGTCTTTGTTGTAATAGATTGTGACGCCTGTCTCCGGCTGCTCCGTGTGCGTGTAGCTCCGCGTTCCCTCCGCCAGCCCCGGCAGCGGCAGAGTTGCAAGCTCAAAGACTCCGGTTAACACAATGCTGATAATTCTGAAAGATTGCTTCATACTTGATCCCTCGTTTAAAGGTTTTTGGAAACCAAACAATGGATCATCCTTTGAATGCCTGATGCTTCCGCCTGCATGTTCATACTCGCTCTTATCTGCAAAACATTTGCAAGCTGTCAATTCGCAGTCCTGCTGAGAGCAAGCCGCCTGGTCTCTGGCTTGGCATGCAGTCTAATCAACACGTTATCTTAATTTTCAACAAATTGGTCCAATGGCTTTGCGGCTTAGAGGAATACCTCTTTTTATTTCATGAAAGAACTCCTGAATCGTATGGAACTGTGCGATAGACTTCCTTTGGCAACCTACTGTTTTACTGCCTAAAGAATTTCCGAGCCTTAATACTGTTAATCGAAACGAAATTTCATGTAATGATGGGTGTACAGTTAATTTGGTGTTTCCGCGAGTTACTCATGGTTGCTACGGCACGATGCCGCAATTTCTCTTCTCAATTTAATTATAACATAACGATCGGTACTGTCAACAGTTAATGCGCAAATTGGTTTTACGGTTCTGTGTAGGATTACACATCCTGGACAGAGGGGGAAGAAAAAGGGAGAAGGATTTGCACAGATCGGTTATGGCAGGTTTATCAGAAAACAAAGACTGAAAGGAAGTGCAAATCCCTCGTGGCAACTGTAACACAAAACATGAAGTACAGGCAAGGCGATATGATATTCATAATACTCACCACTGCATTTAACCATATCTTCATAATTTTCACGTGCCTCTGGAATGACAACATCGTCTATCGAGATGCTGTCATCTAAACTATATATTGAATAATAATTTAATATTTCTTTTTTACTGATTTCAAATTTCATTATCCAGAAGCACCTCTTTTTATTATTTATTATGTCACCGTAATAAGAAAAACCTGCCAAAAGAGCAACTTCTGCTTTTTCGACAGGCTTCTACACTGGCGGAGAAGGTGGGATTTGAACCCACGCACCGGTTACCCCAGTCTACTCCCTTAGCAGGGGAGCCCCTTATAGCCACTTGGGTACTTCTCCAATGGGAAAAACATGCTGGCGGAGAGAGAGGGATTCGAACCCCCGGTGCCTCTCAGCATCACCGGTTTTCAAGACCGGCTCCATAAACCACTCGGACATCTCTCCATAAAAGCACCTTGTAAAGTATAGCAGAGTCCTTCGCCTCTGTCAACCGCCCTCAATTTAAAAACGGTGTACGAGTTGTACGAGCGTCAAACATAGGTTACACTTTTGGATGCTTGCACGAAGGCCTGGGAAAGCGGTTTGGGTGCGCTGCGGGGGCCAGCCCCCGCAGCGG
>SFNQ01000045.1 GCA_004554165.1 Clostridiales bacterium
CTTTCAGAATGGTGTGTGCTAACTTCATTCTACCAGAATTCTGCAAACCGTGTCTCTTCTTATGCCTTTTTCAATTTGCGCAACTTATTGTACCTTATCGAGCCGGACACTATAAGAGCAGAGCCTGCTTCTCGGTAAAGAGACGCAGGCTCGTTTTTTGATAAGGTACAATAAGTTGCGCAAAAATATTGACAGGACCAGGCCGTGCCAGGCGGCCAGGGAGCGCCGCAGCCACGGCTCATTTTTTGAGCAACCGCTTTAAACTGCCGCTGTCCAGCAAATTGACCGTCTCAAATTTCCCCCGGTAGAACACGGCAAAGTTATTGAAAACGCAGGGCAGTTCTTTCGCTTTTTTCAGCGTGTCCACCCGGATCAGCGATACGGGAACACCATTGGCCTTACAATAGGTTTCCAGCATTGCAAGGCTTTCATGGACATAGGGGCATTGCATATCATAGTATACCGTCAGCTCCCTGGCAGCAATCTCCTGTTGTTTCGCCTGTTGAGTAAAGCTCGGCCTTGTCCCGTCAAAGGAAAGCGCAAGCAGTTCATATCCGTTATCGGTCGCATCCACCGCTTCAAAGCCAAATCGCCGGGCAAACGACTGGTCCGAAAGCCAGGCCTTCTGCTTTTTTGCGCCAAGCATGCAAACGCCGGATTTTCCCCTTTGCCTGGCGTCGGCCAGACAATACTCCATCAACGACGTTCCGTATCCCTTCCCCTTGTGACTGCCGGCAACCCACAGACAATAGATATAGTAATAGTTGTCGCCCAGAATGGGGACCCAGGCGGTTTCACAGGGGGCATACTCGATAAAAACCGCAGCCCTGTCGTTTAATTTTCTAAAGACGTGTCCTTCCTCCAGCCGGCCGGCAAGCCACCGCCGCTTTTCTTCAACGCCCGGATGGGGTTTCCTGCTGCGTATGATACAGCACAAATGCTCGGTTGCAAGGTTTTCCGCCGTCAGATTGATAAAATTTGTATGCATGCTTCCCTCCGGGTTTGAATTCCAAGGGGGGCGTCTCCCCCTGCTCCAGCAAAGCATATCGCAAAAGCTGCCGCAATTCAAGCAAAAGCCACCCCGGACGCCTTGCGCCCGGGATGGCTCCGTTCCCGTTTTCTGTGAGCCTGTCTGCTAACCGGCTGCTCTGCTTTGCGGTCCGCCGTTCAGGAGGCCCGATCCCTGCGTGCCTCGCGCCTGGAAATGACAAAGGCCGCCAGCAGCAGCAGCGCCGCGCTGATCAGCAGCGGCAGCCACGGGCTGCGTACAAAGCCCGCAATGAGATACCCGACAAAGCTCACCGCCGCTACCAGAATCGCATAGGGAATCTGCGTGGAAACGTGGGCGATATGATCGCACTTTGCGCCCGCGGACGACAGGATCGTCGTATCGGAGATGGGCGAGCAGTGGTCGCCGAACACCGAACCCGCCAGCACCGCGCCGATGGTCACGATCAGCACCGAGGGCTCCGCCTGACAGGCCGCCGCCGCAATGGGCAGCAGAATACCGAAGGTGCCCCAGGCCGTACCCGTCGAGAAGGAAATGAACGCCGCAACCGCAAAGATCACCGCCGGCAGGAAGGAGAGCGAGATGCCGCTCTTTGCTACCATGTCGCTCACAAAATCACCCGTGCCCAGCATATAGCGGCAGGTGCTCGACAGCGACCAGGCCAGCACCAGAATGACCATCGCCGGCACCATGGACTTGACGCCCTGCGTGATGCCGCCCATAAAATCGCGGAACTTTACCAGCCTGCGCGGAATGTACATGGCAAAGGCGACGATGAGCGCAATGAGCGCGCCCAGCGTCAGGCCCAGCGTCGGGTTCTCTCCGATCGCCTCCACAAAGGGAACCCCCTGGGCCCAGCCGCCCACATAGGCCATACACACGATGGAGGCGGCAATGAGAACCAGCACCGGCACGATAAGGTCCCAGATGGTCCCCCTGTCGGAGGCGTGAATGCCGTCGGCATCCGTATCCATCGCCTCCTCCTTCTGCTCCGCCCCTTCGGCCTGCCTGCGCAGCTCCGCTTTGCGCATTGGGCCAAAGTCAAACCTTGTAAAGCAGATAATGCCCACCATGACAAAGGTCATCAGTGCATAAAGATTATAGGGAATCGCCTGAAGGAAGGTTTCAAAGCCGCCCTCGCCCACCTGGCTCGCCACCGCCACAGCCCAGCTTGAAATGGGCGCGATGATGCAGATGGGCGCGGCCGTCGCATCGATGATATACGCCAGCTTTTCCCGCGAGATGCCCAGCTTGTCCGTCACGGGCCGCATGACCGTGCCCACCGTCAGGCAGTTGAAATAGTCGTCAATGAAGATAACAACGCCCAGCAGCCAGGTCAAAAACTTGCCCGCCGTGCGCGAGCGGATCTTTTTATGCGCCCAGTTGCCGTAGGCCCGTGAGCCGCCCGCCATCGTCACCACGATGACCAGCGCACCCAGCAGCGACAGGAACAGCAGCATCATGCCGTTGCCGCCGATCTGCTCCGCCATCATGCGCGGCACGTTGATCAGCGCCTCGATAAAGTCTCCGCCCGCGCAGCCCGCATAGATCAGCATGCCGGAAAGCACGCCCGCGGTCAGCGACAGAATGACCTCCTTGGTCAAAAGCGCAAGGACGATCGCCAGCAGCGGCGGCAGGATTGACAGCCAGCCCGCATTGATCAGTTCTACCCCTTCCATATTCCATCCTCCAACAGTTTTTCCTCAAAGAAAAAAGGCCCGGGGCAATATGAAACGCCCATGACCTTATAACGCGCCAGAACGGAACCTTCCGGAACCGGCGGGTATTATGATAGCGCTCCACATCCGTGACAGTCCGCTGCATATTCTGCAACGACCCAACATACGACCGGGCAGGCCCCCGAATCCGTACGTTTCGGCGGATTGTCCTTTCCCGGCCGCCTTGCCTGTTCTCGCATTGCCGGTACTGATACGCTCCGCGCCTCTATCCTATGATTTGTATATTTTATATCAAAAATCCCGCGCCATGTCAACAGCAAACGACAAAAAAAGAAAAGACCGCCGTAAAAACCATACAGGCGGCCTCTGATTCTTTTGGCAAACGCTGCTCAGACGCTGCGGACGACCTTGCCGGAACGGAGGCAACGGGTGCAAACGTTCATCTTCTGCGGTCTGCCGTCAATCACGACGCGAACGCTCTGAATGTTGGGCGCCCAGCCACGCTTGGTCTTGCGGTTGGAGTGGCTCACGAGGTTACCCGACATGACACCCTTCTTGCAGACTTCACAATACTTACCCAAAAAAGTCCACCTCCTTGTGAAAACTCGAACAGCAGTATTCTACCACGCAGCGCAGCGCAATGCAAGGATTATTTTCAGGAAAATCCGGGAGATTTCCGCATTATTGCAGGCCGGGAAAGCCATTTTGGCGCAGCGCCTCGTACAGCACCACCGCCACGGCGTTGGAAAGGTTCAGCGAGCGCTGGTCCCTGCCCATGGGAATGCGAATGCCGTCGTCCGCCCGGCGCGAAAGGATCGCCTGCCCCAGTCCCGCCGTTTCCTTGCCGAATACGAGGAAATCCCCGTCCCGGTAGGAAACCTGTGCATAGCTGCGCGCCGCATGGGTGGTGGCGAGAAAGAACCGCGCCTGGGGGTACGCCGCCTCCACCGCCGCGAAGCTCTCATGCTCATAGAGCGTCAGATCCTTCCAATAGTCGAGGCCCGCGCGCCTTAAATGCTTTTCATCCAGCGAGAAGCCCAGCGGATGGACAAGGTGCAGCGCCGCGCCAGTTACCGCGCAGGTGCGGGAGATATTGCCGGTATTTTGCGGGATCTCCGGCTCCACCAGTACAATATGAAACATAGCCGTATTGTACCACACTTATGTCCCATTCGTAAAATTCCTTTCTTCGGTTGAAAGGAGCCGTTTTTTTGTGTATACTGGAGTGACGCAGGTGACACGATTTTCGTGGCATTTTGCAGAATATCAGCGTGTTTGACAGAGGTCTTTGCATGAGCGATACCTTCCGGGACTATTCGCAGACCCAGCGCATCCCCAAAGCAAAGGACGCGGGGACGCCGGCGCGCGGCAGTTCTTTCGATTACGATATTCCCGTTGCGGGCGGCAGCCGTTCTTCCGGCAGCCGGACGGCCCAGCGCGGCGGTTCGGACCGCAATTCCTCCGGTAGGCGGAGCGGCAGCGCTCCCCGACGCGGCGGCGATCTGGATCTTTCGTTTACGCCCCCGCCATCCCGCTCCGGCGGCGCAGGCACCCATGCGCGCGGCGGCTCCGCTTTCCGCGCCTCCCCCGCTCCGCGGCAGGGCGGCTCCTCTGCGGCTGCGCGGCGCAGGCGCAAAAAGCAGGAGCGGGCGGTTGCGCTGGGTATGCTGTTCCTGGCGGCGCTTCTTGGCACAACCATCTTTGTGGTCGTCCGCAGCTGCCGCCCCAGCGAGCCTCTGGTGCTGGATCCGGCTACGGATACCATCCGCAACAATGTAACGATCAACGGCTTTGACGTTTCCGGCATGACCATCGATCAGGCCCGGTCCGTGGTCAGTCCGGCCATTGAGCAGAACATCGCGCAGATCGCCATCACACTGGCGGGCGAGGGCTTTTCCGAGCGCATCACGGGCGAACAGATGAACGCCTCCTCCGACCTCGAGCAGGTGCTCTCCACAGCGCTGGCCGGCGGCGCAAACGAAAGCTATACAACGACGCTCAGCCTCGACTACGCCGCGCTTGACGCGCGCATTACCGACATCAACGCCGCGCTCTCCTTCGGCGCCACGGACGCGACCTTCACGCTGGAGGCCAGCGAAAGCGGTAAGCCGCAGCTCAACTATGTGGAGGGCAAGGCCGGCATGGGACTCGATGTGGAGGCCACGGAGCGGCTGGTGCGCGAGGCGCTGGACGCGGGCAACTACAACGCCACGATTACGCCCGCGCTGACCACCGTGCAGCCCTCGATTACCGTTGCAGACCTGAAGGCGCAGGTAACGGAGATCGGCCGCTTCACAACGGAATATGGCAACCGCCTGCCCAGCAATTATCCCGAGGAGGAGCGCATGGTGATTGAGAACCGCGCCTTCAACGTGGAAAAGTGCGCGGCCCTCATCAACGGCCAGGTCGTCCGCCCGGGCCAGAGCTGGAGCTTTAACAAAACCGTTGGCGACCGCAACGAGAAGAACGGCTGGAAGCAGGCCAAGGGCATCTACGGCGGCGAAGCCTATACCATGCAGTATGGCGGCGGCGTCTGTCAGGTCAGCACGACGCTCTATGTGGCCCTGATGCGCGCAGGCATTCCCTTTGCGGAGGTCTCCCGGCGGGAGCACTCCATTCCCTCAACCTATGTGCCGCTTGGCTTTGACGCCACCGTGGATACCGGCCATATCGACTTTAAATTCAAAAACACCACGGAGTATCCGCTCTACATCTTTGCGTACAGCACGGTGCAGAAAAGCCGTACCCGCTACAGCGATCTGACCGTTGTCATCTACGGGCAGGCTCTCCCCGAGGGCGTCACCTACGACCTGCGCTCGGTTACAATCGAGGAGCTTCAGCCGGGGGATCCCATCATCACCTATGACAACACGCAAACCACGGACTACAATGCGACCACCGTATCGGCGCGCACAGGCTATGTTGTGGACGTGTATCGGGATCAGTTCCTCAACGGCGAGCGGGTATCCTCCGAAAAGCTTTACGAGGACCGCTACGAAGCCATCACCGCCAAGATCACCGTGGGCACGCTTCAGCCCACCGTTGAAACGCCAAAGCCCACAAGCGTCCCCTCCACGCCCACGGCGCCGCCTGTGGAAACGCCCATTGCGGGCACCGAAGACATGCCCTGATGCAAAACGCCCCGCGGCCGGAGCCGCGGGGCGTTCCGATTTCAAAAGAGCCCAGATGATTTTTTTGTAACAACAGATTTTCCCTGAAACGCATGCGCGTTTTATGGCGGCAAAATCAGAAAAGCGCGAAACCCTGAGGGGTTTCATCCATTCTGACCTACATGCTGTCAGAGCGGGGCTGAACGGCAAGGGCTGCGGCTTTCGCGCCCGGAGCTTCCGCCCGGAACGGTGGAAAACGAAGGAAGAACCAGCAAAAGCCCGGCCCTTGTCCGCTGTTTTTGCAAGATGCGCTCCCGCTCTGCGGGCGGCCCCGCGCGCGCCGCTGCGCGGCGCGCAGGGCGCGGCGGGCGCAGACTGGCGGCGGCACAAAGCATGGCGCGGCCCGCCGCGCACGTTCCGTCTACGGAACGCGGGGCCGCCCCGGCCCGCTACGGCAAAAGCGTTCCCCGTTCCCCGCGCCGCAGCAGGAGGAGCAGCAACAGGCCGAGGATCCCGCCGCTGACGTCAATGCACACATCTCCCATAAGCCCGGCGCGCCCCGGCACAAACAGCTGGTGCAGCTCGTCCGCGGCGGCGGCGAGCGCAGTCAGCCCCAGCGCCAATGGAACCGGCCGGCGGCTGGCCTCCGCCTCCAGCGCGGAGCAGCACAGCATCGCAAGCAGGGCAAACTCCGCCATATGCGCGCCCTTGCGAACCAGACGCTCCATGAGGTCATACTGCGCCTCCGTGGGCGTGCCGAAGATCAGCGCGGCCAGGCGCATGGAAATACCGCCGCTGGTCTGTTCCGACTGCATCGCAGGCTGCGCGCTGAGGCGCCAGATCATCGACACCCACAGCGCGATACAGGCATAGAGGGCCAGACGATGATAAAAATTCTTGCATGCTCCATGTTTCATGTCCGTAGTATAGCACATGGGTACTCTTTGCGCTATCATACTGCTGCTTGCTGCGGTGGTGTTCTCCTTCCGCACCCGCTTTGTCCAGTTCCGGCGTTTTGGCGCGGCGCTCCGTCAGCCGCTCCGGCCAACGCGCGGCGCAGGAGGCGCGGTTTCGCCCTTTGAGGCCGCCGCGACCTCGCTGGCCGCGACGATCGGGACGGGCAATATCGCAGGCGTGGCAGGCGCCATTCTGCTGGGCGGTCCGGGCGCCATCTTCTGGCTTTGGGTCAGCAGCGCGCTGGGCATGGGGCTCAAATACGCGGAGGTTGTCATCGCCATGCGTTACCGCCGCCGCGGTGCGGACGGGCAGTGGCGCGGCGGGCCGATGTACTGCATTGCGCTGGGCCTGCCCAAACGCTACGGTTTTCTTGCAACGGTGTTTTCGCTTTGCGGCATGCTGGCCGCGCTGGGCATGGGCGATCTTGTGCAGGTCAACACGGTTTCGGAATCCGCGCAGGCCCTTTATGCAGCCATCGCGGCCGGCGGGACCGAAGGGGCGCTGTTTTCTGTCCGCCTCGTCACGGGGCTTGTTACGGCGGCGCTGCTCTTTCTCGTGCTCTCCGGCGGCGCACAGCGGGTCGGGCGCGCCGCGGCCATGCTGGTACCCTTCGTCAGCGCGCTGTACCTTCTGCTCTGCATGGTTCTGCTTGTGGGCAATGCTGCCGCGTTGGCCGGTGCGCTGCGCGATATTGTCGTCGGCGCGTTTGCGCCGCAGGCGGTGCTGGGCGGCGCGGCAGGCTTCGGCTTTTTGACCGTATTCCGCGTGGGCCTGTCCCGGGGCGTGTTTTCGCACGAGGCGGGGCTCGGAACCTCCGCCATCGCGCACAGCAGCGCGGAGGGCGCATCGCCGCGCGAGCAGGGCCTTTACGGCGTATTTGAGGTGTTTTTTGACGCGCTGATCTGCACCATCACCGCGCTTGCGGTTCTGGTCTGCGGCATACGGCTGCCCTACGGCAATGCGGAGCTGAACAGTACGCTGGTAATCCAGGCCTTTGCCACACAATTTGGCGAAGCCCTGTCTGCGGGCTTTCTGGCGCTGTCACTGCTGCTGTTCGCCTTTTCCAGCATGACCAGCTTTGCGCTGTATGGGGCGCGCTGCGCGGAGTTTCTCTTCGGCAGCGGCGTGCAGCGGGCGTATTATGCCGTTTTTCTCCTCCTGACCGTGTTGGGGGCGCTGCTGCCGCGCTCTACAGCCTGGGAAATCGCGGATTGGCTGAACGCGGCCATGGCCATTCCCAACCTCACCGCCATGACGCTGCTCCTGCGCAGGAATCCCGCGCTCCGCGCTGCGCTCAGAGGCTGATCCGTCTCCGGGCAGCGCTGCGCTTCATTCGGGAATGGGCATGCCAAGCCCCAGCGACCGTCTCCACGCGGGCGCAGGACCGTCGTCTCCCCAGTATTCATCCAGCTCTGCAATCCGTCCTTCCCGCAGCCGGTAGAACGAAGCCACATGGAAGGAGGGCGCGCCGTCCGCTGCATACACCCGCGCCGCGGTTGCGATGCAGTCGCCCTTTTTGATAACGCGCTCCAGCTCGCCGCGCCAGTTGCCCGGGTACTGGCAGTTTGCGCGGATGTATTCCTCCGCCGTAAAGCGCTCGTTGGTGCAATGCCAGCGCACGATGGCGTCGCGGCAAAAATAATCCGCCATGGTTTCTGCATCCTGCCGCACAACTGCATCAAAAAACCTTTCAATTTCCATAATTTTTCCTTCCTGCTTCGGTTTTGAAAAAAGCGGGGCTTCCAAAGCATCCGCTCCCCCTGCTGTCCCTTTTGCATCTGCGGAGGTTGTTATGCGCGCCTGCCGGCTTTTCCGGCGATATCACCCACAGGGTCCGGAAGCTCCCAAAGCGCATCCCTTCCGCTCCGCCTGCCGCCGGAAAGGAAGCGGGCGGTTCGCTCCGCGGCAAGCCCGGCGGGTATTTCAACAAGCCAAAAGGGCAGGCTCAGGCCTGCCCTCAGAGTGTCGAAAAAGCGGCTGAACGCCACTTTTTCGAGCTTTCACAGGTTTTGCCTCTCGCATTCGCTCCCGGGCGGCAAAACCTGCAACGTACGAAAACCTCTGGGTTTTCATCCGTTATCAACCCCGGTTTTTTTTGACAATCTCAGGGCAGGCTCAGGCCTGCCCTTGCATGGTACGTACGCTTTAACTGCGACTTACTCCTCGGTCTTGAAGGCAGAGAAGAGGTCTGCCAGCGAAGTGGTGGTGGACTGTACGGGCGGGAGCTCGTAGTCGCCATCCTCGCTGTTGCGGCGGCGGCGGTCGCCTCCGCGCTCGCGGCGCTCGCCGCTGTCGGAAGCCGCGCTGCGCTCGCGCGCCTGGCGCTGCGCGTTGCCTGCGGCCTGCTGCTCCCGCTCACGGGCGCGCTGCTCCTGCCGCTCCTGATACTGGCGGTCGCGCTCTGCGCGCTCGGCTTCGAGCTGCTCCGCAATCTCGGGATTCTCCTCGAGGAGCGCTTCCTTACGGCTCAGGCTGATGCGCTTGGCCTCGGGATTGACCTCAAGCACCTTGCAGCGGACGATATCACCAACCTTGAGCTCGTCCTCGACCTTCGCGATGCGGCGCACGCCGACCTGCGAAATGTGAATCAGACCGTCGATGGTAGACTCCAGCGCGACAAAGGCGCCGAAAGGTACGATGCGCACCACCTTGCCCTCTACGATGGAACCAACGGGATACTTCTGATCCGCATAGGTCCAGGGCTTGGGCTGGAGCTGCTTATAGCCGAGGGAGACGCGCTCCTTCTCAGCGTCAACATTCAGAATCAGCACCTCGATCTCCTGGCCGATGGACAGGACGTCGGAGGGATGCTTGACGCGGCCCCAGGCCACGTCGGTGACATGCACAAGGCCGTCGATGCCGCCGATATCGACAAAGGCGCCGAAATCGGTGATGCGGCGGACAATGCCCGTTACCTTGCTGCCCACGACCAGCTGCGCCCACTTTTCGCGCTTGGCCTCAGCCTGCTCGGCCAGCAGAACCTGCTTGCGGGAGGCGACGATGCGCTTGCGCTGCTTATCGACCTCCAGCACCTTGAGCTTCATGGGCTTGCCCACGAACTCGTTGAGGTTCTCCGTATATTTGACGGCCACCTGCGATGCGGGAACAAAGGCCCGGATGCCGTTGATGTCCGCGATAATACCGCCCTTGACGACCTCTTTGCCGACGGCTTCAAAAACCTTGCCCTCGACGTCCTCATCGCCCATGAGCTCATCCCAGATCTTCTTGCTTTCAACGTTCTTTCGGGAGAGGAGCACGTTGCCCTCGCCGTCGTTGACCTTGATGACCTCAACCTCGATCTCGTCGCCCTCTTTGAACAGATCCTCGGGGTTGGCGTCGGCATCGGCCGAAAACTCATTCTTGGGAATGATGCCATCGGACTTGTAGCCGACGTTGACGAACACCTCGCCGTCCACGATCTGAAGCACGGTACCCGTGATCAGCTGGCCGTTGTGGATGCGCGTCAGGGTTTTCTCAAAGGCCTCCGCAAAGTCGGACGTCTCGTCGGCTGCCGCAGGCTTTGCGGCGGGTTCTTCCGCTTCAGCGGCTGTGGCCTGCGTTTCAGGCTCGGCTACAGGGGCTTCTGCCGCGACGACTTCCTCGTTCCCGGCGGGTTGCGTTGTTGCGACGACCTCCTCGGCGGGAGCTTCCGCTTCGATGGTTTCGATCGTCGTCTTTTCCAGTTCGCTCATTACTTGTATAACCTCCCTAATCATCCGGTCGGGGGTCGATGCGCCCGCGACAATTCCTATTATATCATCGGATTGCAAATTATCAAGAAAAAATTTGCCGATATTCTGGATGGTTTTGGTATCTTTGCATTTCTTTTTGCAGATTTCCTCCAGACGAACCGTGTTCGCGCTCATTTTTGAGCCGATCACGAGGATTTTTGTACACCGCTCGGCCAGCGTCGCGGCCTCGGCCTGCCGCTGCCTGGTGGTATCGCAAATGGTTTCATGTACGGAGAGCTCGCCTACGCGCGGCCGGAGCGCTTCGATCACCGCCCGGTACTGCCCGCGGGACAGCGTGGTCTGGGCAACGATGCAGGCGCGCTGGCAAAAGGGAACGGATGCCGCGTCATCAGCGCTTTCCAGCACTGTGGCGTTGACGCCCGCGTGGCCATGGATACCGACCACCTCCGGATGGTTCGCCTTCCCCGCGATGAACACGCGCCGTCCCTCCGCCGCTGCCGCAGAGACCAGCCTGTGGATGCGCAGCACAAAGGGACAGGTCGCATCCACCACCCGCAGACCCTTTTGGGCGCAGGCTGCGTACACCTCGGGCGGCGCGCCGTGTGCGCGGATGATCAGCGTGTCTCCCGCGCAGAGTCCGTCCAGCGATTCGCTGGGCCGCACGCCCCGCTGCATCAGCTCCTCCACAACCGTTTCGTTGTGGATGATATTGCCGTAGGTATAGACCGGCCCGCGGCATTCGCCCTCGGACAGCGCCAGATCCACCGCCCGCCGCACGCCGAAGCAGAAGCCGCTGTGCTTGCCCACAAGGATGCGCATCGTCCCTTCTACGCCTCCATTTGCAGCTGGAGCTGCCGGATCTTGTCGGCAATGGCCTGCGTAACCACATCCGCAGCCTTGCCCCGGTGCTCCGCCGCGATGGCCTTGGCGTCCATGGGGCTGCCCACGACCATATTGATGCGAAACTTGCGGTAGGTACGGGGATCAGAATAAATGGGGATGATGGGCGCGCCGGTCTTGAGCGCCAGAAAGGCCGCGCCCTTTTCGAGCATATCCAGCTCTCCCGTGACCGAGCGGCGCCCCTCCGGAAAGATGCCGAACACCCAGCCCTTGTCCAGCACGCTCATGGCCTGCTTGAGGGAGGCCATGTCCGCCTGCTTTCGGTTGACCGGAAAGGCGAACAGGAGCTTTTGCAGGGCAAAGCGCGCAGCCGGGTGATCGAAAAGCTCTTTCTTCGCCATAAAATGCACCACCCGCGGGCAAACCAGAGCCAGCAGAATCGGATCGGGCAGCGACCAGTGGTTGCTGACAATGATGGCTTTGCCGCGGAAAAACAGATGGCGCAAGCCCTTCACCCTGGGCCGCATCAGCAGCCAGGCCAGGGGCGTCAGCAGCAGTTTTGCAAACAGGTACAGCATGGGTTCTTACCTCTGCGCTTTCTCATGGATGAGGCACAGCATGCGCTCCGTCACCGCCGCGATGTCCATGCCCGTGGTATCCACCACCACCGCATCCTCCGCGATGCGCAGCGGCATATACGCCCGCTCCATGTCGTTTTTATCCCGCGCCGCAATCTCCCGCTCGATCTGCTCCAGTGTTTTGTCCGTACCGCCGCGCTGCATGAGCTCCCCGTAGCGGCGCTTTGCCCGCTCCTGCACGCTGGCGGTCATGTAAAACTTGTATGGCGTGTCCGGCAGCACATTGGTCGTGATGTCGCGCCCGTCCATCACCACGTCGTATTCACGCCCCACCTGCCGCTGAAGCTCCGCCAGCTTCTGCCGCACGGGCGGATGCAGCCCCACCATGGAGGCGCCCATGGACAGGCTGCCGCTGCGCAAAAGCCCGGTCACATCCTCCCCGGAAAGCAGCACGTGCTGCGCGCCGCTCCCGTCATAGCGCACGGCGATGTCCGCGCCGTTTACGATGCGCGCCATGCCCGCAGCGTCGCCCGGATCGACCCCGCAGCGCTCCGCATGCAGCGCCATGGCGCGGTACATCGCGCCCGTATCGAGATAGCGGATGCCCAGCGTCTCTGCGATGGCCCGGGCTATGGTGCTCTTGCCCGCACCCGCCGGGCCGTCGATTGCAATGTTCAGATGTTGTTCCCTGTTATCCACCGATACTCCTTCCGGCCAGCGCGCCCGTTGACCATGCAATTTGCAGATTATATCCGCCCGTGAGCGCATCCACATCCAGCACCTCGCCTGCAAAGTACAGGCCGCGCATCCGCTTTGACTCCATGGTGGAGCTCATGACCTCCGAAACCTTCACGCCGCCGCGCGTTACCACCGCCTCCGCAAGAGGCCGGGCGCCGCGGACGGTCAGCGGGAGCTGCCTGAGTGTTTCTAAAAGCCTGCGCCTGTCATTCTTCTGGAACACGCTGACCGGCGTTGCGGGGTCAATCTTTGCCTGCTCCAGCACCGTCAGCAGCAGCCGCGCGGGCAGCAGCGCATGCAGCGCGCCCTGCACGGTCTTTTGCCGGTTCCCGTCCAGATCGCGCAGCAGCCTTGCGTCCAGCTGGGCCTCATCCAGCGCGGGCTTCAAATCGATCGCGAGCCGCACGCCCGCAGGCTCCTCCGCAATCAGTGAGGACAGGGTCAGCGTCAGCGGCCCGGACAGGCCAAAGTGCGTCAGCAGCAGCTCCCCCTGCTGGCAAAAGAGCTTCTTCTTCCCGCGCCAGGCCGTAAGGCCCACGTTTTTCAGCGTCAGCCCGGACAGGGCAAAGGGCCAGTCCTCCTCCGTTTCCAGCGGGACCAGCGCGGGCCGCGGCGGCAGCGCCGTATGCCCTGCGGCCTCCGCGAAACGGTAGCCGTCGCCCGTGGAACCGGTTTGCGGATAGCTTGCGCCGCCGGTGGCGACGATAACCGCGTCAAAGGGGCGCTCTTCTCCGCCCACGCGCAGACCGCGCACCGCCCCGTCCGCAAAAGCCAGCGCTTCCACCCGCGCGTTCAGCAGCACGGTCACGCCGCTGCCGCGCACATGGCGTTCCAGCGCCCTGAGGATGTCGCTGGACTTGTCGGATGCGGGGAACACCCGCCCGCCGCGCTCCGTCTTCAGCGGTACGCCAAGCGAAAGGAGCAGCCGCTGCATGTCCTCATTGTCAAAGGCGGAAAAGGCGCTGTACAGAAAACGGGGGTTGTGCGTCACTGCGGCAAAAAAGCCGTCCCGATCCGCAGCGTTGGTAACGTTGCAGCGGCCCTTGCCGGTGATATACAGCTTTTTGCCCAGCTTTTCGTTCCGCTCAAACAGGCTGACCGCATGCCCGCCCTGCGCAGCCTCCGCCGCGGCCAGCATGCCTGCCGCGCCGCCGCCGATGACCGCGACCCTCATAGCGCCGTGCTCTGGGCCTGCGGGTCGGTCATATAGACGCCCTCCGCGCTCCAGATCTGCTCAAGCTGCGTCAGGTGCTGGTAGGCCTGCTCCTGCCGCGCAAGGCCGATGGCCGAAATGATCGCATTGATGAGCGACAGCGGCGCCACCAGCGAATCCGCAAAGGAGGCCATATCGCTTCTTGCGCACAGCGTATAATCCGCAAAGGCTGCGGAGGGCGAGGTGGGCAAATCCGTCAGGGAGATGACCGTCGCGCCCTGCTTTTTCGCATAGCGCATGGCGTCGATGGTGCGCACGCTGTAGCGCGGGAAGCTGATGCCGAAGCACACGTCCTCCGGCCCCAGGCGCACCATGCGCTCATAGATATCCTGCACCGCGCCGTTGACGAACATCACGTTGTCGCAGACAAAATCCAGATAATAGGTCAGAAACTGGGCCAGCGACATGGCGCTGCGGATGCCCAGAACATAGATGCGCCGCGCTTTGAGGATGGCCTCGATGGCGCCGCGGAAGCTCGCATTGTCGATCATATCGATGGTGGCGCGGATGTTGTTCATATCCGAGGTGAGCACGGTGCGGAGCAGCTCGTCCTGCGGGATCGAGGCCGCAAGGCGGATGCGCTGTACGCTGGTCAGTCTGTGACGGATCAGCTCCTGGAGCGCCTCTTGCAGGGCGGGATAGCCGTCCAGCCCGATGGAATAGGCAAAGCGCACCACCGTGGATTCGCTGACGCCAACGGTTTCGCCCAGCTTTGCCGCGGTCATGAACGCCGCCTCGTCATAGGAATTCACAATATAATCCGCAATGCGCTTCTGCCCCTTGGAAAACTGCACACGGTTGTCCTCGATGAGCTTCATCAGGCCTTCCATGGTTCCCTCTCCTCCCAGTGGATGCGCATATCCCGCATGCTCGAATAACAGGTCAGGTCATAGCCCAGCGGCGTAATCGTCACATAGCCCTCGGTTGACCAGCGCTCGTCCACATCCGCGTCTCCCGCGTCCGTCAGGCGCTCCCGGGGCGACCAGTAATACCTGCGGCCCCGGGGGTCCTCCCGTTCGATGTATTTCAGGGTGTATTCCTCCACGCAGATGGGCGCCACCTTCACGCCCCGCAGCCGGGAAAAGGGAAGGTCCGGCACATTGACGTTCAAAAGCGTTCCAAAGGGCAGCGGGTGCGCCGAAAGATAGTCCGCCATATGGGCCGCAACCCGCGCAGCCGTGTCCAAATGCCGGGGTTCAAAGGAGCAGCAGGACATGGCAATGGCCTGATAGCCCAGCAGCGCGGCCTCATGCGCCGCAGCCACCGTGCCGGAATAGAGCACATCCGTGCCCAGGTTATGGCCAAGATTGATGCCGGAGATGACCATATCCGGTTTCTCAAACAGATTGCCCAGCCCCAGCCGCACACAGTCCACGGGCGTACCCGTAACCGCGTAAGCGGGAATCTCCGGAAGCCCCGGCAGGCAATAGCGATCCGCCCGCAGGGGATCGAACAGGGTCATGGCGCGGCTGACCGCGCTCTGCTGCGTTGCGGGCGCGGAAACAAAGACCTCATGGCGCTTTGACAGCTCCGCCGCCAGCGCATGGATCCCCGCGGCCGTGATGCCGTCGTCGTTGCTGAGCAGTAATTTCATGCAGGAACTCCATCATAAAAGAATGGTTCCAGTATACCATTTTCTTTAAAATAAGGGAAGAGATGCAGGAAGATTTCACAATTCCTGCATGTAGGATTACAATACATCTTGGACAGAGGGGGGAGAAAAAGGGAGAAGGATTTGCACAGATCGGTTATGGTAGGTTTGTCAGAAAACAAAGACCGAA
>SFNQ01000002.1 GCA_004554165.1 Clostridiales bacterium
AGGTTTTGCCCGTGCCCGCAGGACCCACTCCGAAAACGACTGTGTTGTGTTTCAGTGCGTTTATGTAACGCTTCTGCCCCAGTGTTTTGCACTTTATCTGCTTGCCCTTGCCTTATTTGTTGTAATGTTTCTTCCCTTTCGCAAATTTCGGACAGAATCATTTCATATATTTCGCATGAGATTTGGAAAGCGACTGCTTAATTTTACTCTGGGTTCAGTTGTTGTTGCGGTCATTTTTTTGGTGTTCCTATTATCGCGAGCATCCCTTTCCGAAATTCTACAGGCATTACCCTTTATGTTTGATGATCCGGAGCATCCTACAGTCTCTTTGATTGACAAAGGAATCTCTTATTTGTATCATGTCATCGTTGTCAACCGATATACAAAATACTGCTATTTGGGACTGGGTCTCCTAATTGCATTGTGTATAGTTGATAAAAAACGCATGCAGCATAAATTCTTTTATTTTACCGGCGTTACTGTCGGTGTAAGTTTCCTTCTCTTTGCGATTTACTTCAGAAATCACACGCTAAACTATCTCATGTGGCCACTTAACTGTTTTGCACCATTTATCCTGCTTCTAAGCGAACGGAAAGAGACCCGTCAAATCTTCTCATTCTTTTGGGTGTCAGGAATTCTGTATTCTTTCTGCATGCACCTATCCTCAAACCAGAATTTCTATGCCATTTCATCAGCATCCATTGTTGCGTTAATTGGCAGTCTAATAATGATTGCCATTTTCAGTGGCGAAGTTCTTGCCACCCAAGCGACTCGTCTACAGAAAATTGGCGTATCTGCCTTGTTATCGCTGATGTTGGTTGGGCTTCTCGGCACCGAAGCTCATGAGCGCTATGTCAATATTTTTTGGGATACTTCGATTGAAACGCAAACCTCTCTCATTGATGAGGGAATCAACAAAGGAATCTATGTGTCGGAGGGCATGTATCAAGAGTATTATCAGGATCTTGCCATTGTCCATAGCATAAAAAAAGCGGCGCCCGATGCCGAACGTGTTCTGTTCTTTGCATACAAACCGCAATATTATTTAATGACAGATAGTTACGTCGGAAGCTATTCTGCATGGCTGTCGTTAATTTCAAAAGCCACGGTCGATCGACTAACCGCATTCTATGAAATGAACCCGACATTGATGCCTGATGTGATATATGTCGACCCCCAATATTCAGATTGTGCCAAGCTGCTTTCTGAATCCATCGGATGCCGCAAAACATCTTTCGATCATGGCATGCTTCTGGTAAGGGGTGTGGACGAAAAGTTGGACTGACACTGGCTCGAGGAGGAAAATATGTATACAAAAGAGCAGGATGAATAACGCTTCTCGGCATCGCCAAAACAAGGTCAATATTGCATGAAATCATCGCAGCAGATCAGGCGGATGAATTGCGGGAAACCCTTTGCTTTCAGGGCGTTTGGAGGATTCTGTTAAAACCCTGTGAGGGGTGATGAACGCCCTTGAAATTATGAATTTCATATTCGATTTGGCTTTTTCCCGCGGCGATGATAGAATAATGAAAAACGCAACGGGGAGGAAGCACGCCATGAATCGGAACCAAAGGCTGCTGGCGATCCTGTCGGCAATCCTGCTGGCGCTCTGCGCCGCGCTGGCCGTGCTGCTGCTTTTGCGGCGCGAGAGCGCAGGGAGGAGCCTCCCGCGGGATGCCGCCGCAGCCACCGGACAGCCCGCGCCGGCCCCTACGCCGACGCCGCTTCCAACGCCCTCGCCCACGCCCTCGGAGAACGATCTGGCGCCCACTGTGACGCCGAAGATCACCTTTGTTCCGATTCTGTCTGCAACCAGAACTCCGGCGGCGGACGGCAGCACCCCGGAACCCACGCCGCCCTGGGCCTCGCCCTATCCCTCGCCCAGTGGCGCGCCGACCGTCCAGCTGGGCGATTCGGTGCGGCTTGGCGTGGTCACGGCAGGGGATAGCGGCGCTTATGTGCGAAAGCGGGCCAAAAAATCCGGCTCCTCCGTCTGGGGAGTGGCCAGAACCGGCGAACGGTACACGATTCTGGAACGGGACGGGGAATTCTGCCGCATCCTCTACAACGGGGTCGAGGGCTATATTTCGGCGGAAAATATCAGGGAAGAGACCGTGTCGCTCCGGCAGACGGGGCTGATTGCGTATACCATCGGCACGCTGAACGTCCACAGCGTAAGCAGCAGCAGCCGCCTCCGAAAAATTGCGGACGTGCTGCGGGAGACGGCGCTGGACGTCGTCGGGCTTCAGGAGGTCAGCCGGAACACTCTTTCCGGCGGAGAAACCGACTGGCTCAAAAAGCTGGCCGGGGAGGCGGGCTATCCCTACTATGCGTTCTGCCAGACCATCCCCTACGACGGCGGCCAGTTTGGTACGGCCATCCTGTCCCGCTATCCTATTGTGGAGGCGGCATCCTGGCCGCTGGATGTGGCGCAGGGGAAGGAGCCCCGCTCTCTGGCCTATGCCTGCATTCTGATGGAAAAGGGGCCGGTGCATGTATTCAATACGCATCTTTGCGCTTCGGAAATGCACCTCAAGTCCATTAACATCGCCTCAATGGCCTATACCCTGCGGGCGACGGGGCTTGCCGCCTATACGGTCACGGGAGACTTCAACTGTTCTCCGCCCCGCATCCACAAATACGCGCCGGAGCTGCACTTTGTAAATATCGATAAAAACACCTTTGGCGATGGAACGCGGATCAAAATCATCGACAATATTCTGTATACCGACGGTATTGTGGCGTCGGATGTGCGGCTTGTCAACACAAAGGAAATGGGCGTGACGGACCATGATCTGCTCGTTTCCACCTTCCATGTGCTGCTGCCCGAGACGTAAGGCGGAAAAAACATACAAAAATTATGAAAAATAAATTTTTATGATGCAATAAAACAATTTGTATGCTATACTGAGAACACCTCAGTGTACAAAGGAGAATACGCCTTTCGCCGGTCTGGTCCGGCGGCAGGTTCTTCGGCGTCTTTTTGGGAGCAGAGGCGGACTGGAATGCGGCCGACGTACAGCGGGGCCAACGCGGCTGCGGGAAGAGGCCGTTTTCCTCTGAAACGCGGTGTTTTCCTTTGTGCACTGACGGTAAGCACACATCACTAAAATACAAGAGGAAGAGATTTATGGCAAAAATTGTGATCGCGCTGGGCGGCAACGCGCTCGGCAACACCCCGGAAGAACAGCTCCAGCTCATCACCGGAACTGCGACCTCGATCGTAGACCTCATTGAGCAGGGCAACGACGTTGTCATCGCCCATGGCAACGGCCCGCAGGTGGGCATGATTAACCTTGGTATGTCCACGGCGGCGGAGGCGGGCGCCATCAAGGCGGCGATGCCCTTCCCGGAGTGCGGCGCCATGAGCCAGGGCTACATCGGCTACCATCTCCAGAACGGCATCCGTAACGAGATGAAAAAGCGCGGCATTGAAAAGTCGGTCGCCACTGTCGTGACGCAGGTTGTTGTTGACGAAAAGGATCCCGCTTTCCAAAAGCCCACCAAGCCCATCGGCGCCTTCTACACCAAGGAGCAGGCCGACAGGATTGCTGCGGAGAAGGGCTATACCATGGTGGAGGACGCGGGCCGTGGCTATCGTCAGGTAGTGCCCTCGCCCAAGCCCGTGGACGTGGTGGAGAAGGAGGTCGTCAAGACCCTGATCTCCGCAGGACACGTGGTCATCACGGTGGGCGGCGGCGGCATTCCCGTGATCGAGAAGAACGGAAAGCTCATCGGCACCCCCGCTGTCATCGACAAGGATTTTGCCTCCGCAAAGCTGGCGGAGCTCATCGATGCGGATATGCTCATCATTC
The DNA here is from genome assembly GCA_004554165.1 of Clostridiales bacterium. GTDB lineage: Bacteria > Bacillota > Clostridia > Christensenellales > CAG-138 > CAG-1024. Next base: position 3,819 of record SFNQ01000002.1, read on the forward strand.
TGACTGCGGTTGACCGCGTCGCCATCCACTGGGGCAAGCCCGAGCAGAAAGCGCTGGAGCATATGACCGTAGCGGAGGCCGAGCAGTATTGCGCCGAAGGCCATTTCGCGCCCGGCAGCATGCTTCCCAAGGTGCAGGCGGCCATGGCCTTTGCCAGGAGCGGCCATAAGACCATCATTGCTTCTCTGGAGAACGCCAAGGATGCGATTGTTGGCAAGAGCGGTACGGCCGTTACGCTGTAAGCACCATTGAAAACCGAATCGGGAACGAATCAAACGCCGGGGCCTTGCCCCGGCGTTTGCCGTGCGCGAAGTGCCGGGAATTCTTTTCGGCAAAGCGCCTCCGGGGGAACGGGCAGATCGGAGCGCTGACAGCGATAGAGAAGCTCTTTGCCGCGGAGGCGCAGCGGCAGAGCGGAAGGCCGAGGCGGCGGGGCGCGGTGAGCGCGGGCGCAGGCAAAAGCAGTTCAGAGCAGGGCAGGCAGGAAACCAAAGCTTTGAAGCAGCGGACGCAAGCGCCGTCTTTCCGTTATGCAATGCCGCTGCGTTCCCTGGTTCCGTTTTTTGGCCAGCCCGGCCGGAATGGAACTTCCCGCTTTACTGCCGGCTCTGACCTGTGCGGACGAATTGGAAGGAGCGCTGCCGGTCATAGCGGAAGGGAATGCTGCGGAGAAACCGGGGGGATAATACCGCCGGTGCACAGGGGGCAACAGGCGCGCCGGAAAAGGGGAAGCGGAGCCGGGGACTGCCCTGCGGCCTTGTCCGCATCGCAGTTGCATGGCGAAAGGTTCCGGGGAGTTTTTGTAAGGGAATCGCTGCCGAACCGAGGGGGAGCACCGTCGCAGCGCTGTCAAACCGCATTCCCTTTGTGCAGGGTGGCGCGTCGCGCCGGTCGCAATTCCGTCGAATTTGTTCACCGCCGCGCCTTGCTGCGCGAAGAGAGAAAATGGTACAATGATCATGATACGATAAGGAGGCTGAGGAACATGCTGTACCGACGGGTGTTGTGCGTTGTGGCTGCGCTGTTTGCCGTCCTGCTGCCGCTGTCCGGCTGTGGAACCGGCGCTGCGCCCAAGGGGGAAGCCCCGCCGCAGGTCGTTCTGACCGCCGGGAGTGAAGCCGAAGAGGGGCAGGGCACGCAGCAGCCCGCAGAGGGGGCGGGAAGCCATTCTGCCGCATTGACGCAGCCGGCGGTCTGCACCGTTTTTTTTATTAATGTGGGCCGTGCGGATGCAACGCTCGTGCAGGCGGGAGAGCGCAACTATCTCATCGATACGGGCGAGAAGAGCTCCGTTGTGGATCTGATCGCCGGGCTGCACATTGCCGGCGTAACGGCGCTGGACGGCGTGTTTCTCACGCATACGCACAGCGACCATATCGGCGGCTTTGCGGTGCTGGCGCGGGAGTTTCCCATTGCGCGGGTCTATCGGGCCGCAATCTCCGAAAACAGGAAGGACGGGAGCAACAAGATCGACGAGCGGGCCGCTGACGCCGGATTGTCGCTGACGGAGCTCAGCGCCGGCGATACGGTGCCGCTTGCGGAGGGGTTGGCGTTTGAAGTTCTGGGTCCGCTGGAATATAACGCGGAGGACGACAACGACAATTCGCTGGTGCTCCGGCTCAGCGCGGCGGGCGCGACCTTCCTCTTTGCGGGCGATATGCAGTTTGCGGAGGAGGAGACGCTGCTGCGCGCTGGCGTGGAACTGGCGGCGGACGTGCTCAAGGTCGGCAACCACGGCAATCCGGATGCAACGGGCGAGACCTTTGGCGCTGCGGTCAGCCCGCGCTATGCGGTGATACCCACGGATCGCAGCGTGGATGCCAACTCGGCCAACGCCCGCGTGATTGCTGCGCTGGGCGACGCTGAGGTCATTGTTACCGATGAAACCGAGGCCGGCGTGCTGATAACCGTCGCGGCAGACGGAACGCTCCGTGTGAGCGAGCCGCGGGCTGCGGCGCAGGCGTTTGCGCTGTCCATCGTTTCCGTCGACCGCGGCAATCAGACCGCCGTTATCAAAAACAACGGCGCGGACGCGGACATTTCCGGCTGTATGCTCTTTTCGGAGCGGGGCGGCGAGCTGTTCCGCTTCCCGGAGGGGACGATTCTTCCCGGCGGCCAGACCGTGACCGTTTCCGGCGAGGGAGGCGGGGGAGAGTTCCGGTGGACAGGAGAGGCCAAGCCCTGGAATACCAAGAAGGACGACGCTGCGCTTTTATACGATCCGCTGGGGAATCTTCTATCCCGCTTCGATTGACAGAGTGCATTTTCGGGACTATAATACTATTCGGTAAGAACTGGGCATTTTCCCGCGTTTTTTTGCGCGGGAGCGTGCCCGAAAAGTATCATATATCGTAGGAGGATCATTCAAAAATGGCAAAAACCATGACCATCGATGGCAACACCGCTGCATCGCATGTTGCATATGCGTTCTCGGATGTGGCGGCGATCTATCCGATCACGCCATCTTCGCCAATGGCGGAGGTTGCGGACGATTGGGCGGCCAACGGACGCAAGAACCTCTTCGGGCAGGAGGTCCGTATTGCGGAAATGCAGTCCGAGGGCGGCGCTGCGGGCGCGGTGCATGGCTCGCTGAAAGCGGGCGCGCTGACGACGACGTTTACCGCTTCCCAGGGTCTGCTGCTCATGATACCGAACATGTATAAAATCTCCGGCGAGCTTCTCCCCGGCGTTTTTCATGTTAGCGCCCGCGCGCTGGCCGCGCACGCGCTGTCCATTTTCGGCGATCATAGCGACGTGATGAGCTGCCGCCAGACCGGTTTTGCCATGCTGGCTTCCGCCTCCGTGCAGGAGGTTATGGACCTGGCGCTGGTGGCGCATCTGTCCGCCATCAAGGGCTCGGTTCCCTTCCTGCATTTCTTTGACGGCTTCCGCACCTCCCACGAAGTCCAGAAGATCGAGATGATCGACTATGAGGATATGGACAGGCTCCTCGACCGCGACGCCGTCGCCAGGTTCCGCGCCCGCGCTCTGAATCCGGAGCATCCCCATCAGGGCGGCACCGCACAGAACCCGGACATCTATTTCCAGGGCCGCGAAGCCGCGAACAGGTATTATGATGCCATCCCCGCCATCGTCCAGCACTATATGGACGAGGTGGGAAGGATCACCGGCCGCAGCTACCGCCTGTTCGATTATGTGGGCGCTGCGGACGCGGAGAACGTCATCGTGGTCATGGGCAGCGGCGCGGACGTCTGCGAGGAGACCGTCAACTATCTGAACGCGCAGGGACAGAAGCTGGGCGTGCTGAAGGTTCGCCTGTATCGTCCCTTTGCGGCGGAGAAGTTTATCGAGGCTCTGCCAGCAAGCTGCAAGCGCATCGCTGTGCTCGACCGCACGAAGGAGCCCGGTTCTCTGGGCGAGCCGCTCTATCAGGATGTGGTCAACGCGCTGGCGGAGGCGGGCCGCAGCGACATCGCCGTGGTGGGCGGGCGCTATGGCCTCGGCAGCAAGGAGTTCACGCCCTCCATGGTCAACGCCGTGTATGAGAATCTGGACGGCGCGCTGAAGAACCACTTCACCGTGGGCATCGAGGACGACGTGACGCACCTCTCCCTCAAGGTGACAAAGCAGGTCAACGCGGCGCCCGAGGGCACCATCGCCTGCAAGTTCTTCGGCCTCGGTTCCGACGGTACGGTGGGCGCGAACAAGAACAGCATCAAGATCATCGGCGACCATACCGACATGTATGCGCAGGGCTATTTCTCCTACGACTCGAAGAAGTCCGGCGGCTTCACCGTGTCGCACCTGCGCTTTGGCAAGACCCCCATCCAGAGCCCGTACCTCATCGACGCTGCGGACTTTGCCGCCTGCCATAACCCCTCCTATGTAACGCGCTATGCCGTGGCCGAGGGCATCAAGGAGGGCGGCACCTTCCTGCTCAACAGCCCCTGGACTCTCGAAGAGATGGAGAAGGAGCTTCCCGCCGCGATGAAGAATGCCATCGCGAAGAACAAGCTCAGGTTCTATAACATCAACGCAATCAAGCTGGCCCGTGAGGTCGGCATGGGCGGCCGCATCAATACCATCATGCAGTCCGCCTTCTTCAAGCTCGCCGGCGTCATTCCGGCAGAGCAGGCGCTGGAGTATATGAAGGCCGCCGCCAAGAAGTCCTACGGCAAGAAGGGCGATGAGGTCGTGCAGAAGAACTACGCCGCCATCGAGGCCGGCATGAACGCCATCGAGGAGATTCATTATCCCGAGTCCTGGGCCACCACCACCTGCGGCGCAACCCCGATCCATGTGACGGACGATCCGTACTTTGCCGACTTCATCCAGCCGATCCTTGCTCAGCAGGGCGACAAGCTCCCCGTCTCCGCGCTGTCCGCCGACGGAACGGTTCCCACCGGCACCACCAAGTACGAAAAGCGCGGCATCGCCGTGGACGTGCCCGCGTGGATTCCGGAAAACTGCATCCAGTGCAACCAGTGCTCGCTGGTCTGCCCCCATGCGACCATCCGCCCGTTCCTTGTGGATTCGGACGAGAAGGCCGCCGCGCCAGAGGGCTTTGTGACAAAGAAGGCTACCGGCTTTGAGGGCCTTGAGTTCCGCATTCAGGTTGCGCCGCTGGATTGCACGGGCTGCGGCAACTGTGTGGACGTCTGCCCCGCCAAGCAGAAGGCGCTGAAGATGGTGCCCATGGCCGAGGTGGAGCAGGAGGCGGAGAAACACTGGGAGTATGCTCTGTCCCTCAAAAAGAAGGATGTTGAGCTCAATAAAAAAACCGTCAAGGGCAGCCAGTTCCTGCAGCCGCTGTTCGAGTTCTCCGGCGCCTGCGCAGGCTGCGGCGAAACGCCCTATGTCAAGCTGGTCACGCAGCTCTTTGGCGATCGCATGATCGTTGCCAATGCCACCGGCTGCTCTTCCATCTATGGCGGCAGTGCGCCGACCTGCCCCTACACCGTCAACGAAAAGGGTCAGGGCCCCGCCTGGGCGAATTCGCTCTTTGAGGACAACGCGGAGTTCGGCTACGGCATGAACCTTGCCACCAAGCAGCGCAGGGCAAAGCTGGCGGATACCGTGAAGGCGCTGGTGGAGGCCGCGCAGTGTTCGGAAGACGTTCGAGCCGCAGGGGCCGAATGGCTGGAGAATATGGATGACGCGGCAGGCTCCCGCGCAGCCGGAGAAAAGCTGATCAAGGCCTGCGAGGCGGCGGTTGCGAAGCATTCCTGCGAGGCCAGCGGACTGGCCCGCGAGGTGCTCGAGAGCAGGGATCTGCTCACCAAGCAGTCCGTCTGGATTTTCGGCGGCGACGGCTGGGCCTATGACATCGGCTATGGCGGACTGGACCACGTTCTGGCCATGGATGAGGATGTGAACGTGCTCGTGATGGATACCGAGGTGTATTCCAACACCGGCGGTCAGGCCAGCAAGGCCACGCCCACCGGCCCCATCGCCAAGTTCGCAGCAGCCGGTAAGCGCACGAAGAAGAAGGACCTGGGCCTTATGGCCATGAGCTATGGCTACGTCTATGTTGCCAAGGTCTGCATGGGAGCAAACCCTGCGCAGCTGCTCAAGGCCGTCACCGAGGCGGAGGCTTACAAGGGCCCCTCGCTCATCATCGCCTACGCGCCCTGCATCAACCATGGCATCAACATGGGGCTCAGCCAGGCGGAGGCCAAAAAGGCGGTGGAGGCGGGCTACTGGCCGCTGTACCGCTACAATCCGGACTTGGCAGCCGAGGGCAAGAATCCCTTCACGCTGGATTCCAAGGACCCGAAGGCGAGCTTCCAGGACTTCATCATGGGCGAGGTGCGCTATGCATCGCTCAAGAAGCAGTTCCCCGAGGTGGCCGGACAGCTCTTCCAGCGCGCCGAAAAGGAAGCGGTCGATAAGATCGACTACTACAAGAAACTCAACGATATGTAAACAAAGCGTGGGAAAAGAACGATGGCGCGGCCCTTTGCGGGCTGCGCCGTTGGTTTCCTGCACTTCTTGAAGCACCGGGACAGCATGGTTTTCCGGGGGCGGCCTTCGCGCTTTTTCCGGGGACAGCGACCTTGTGGAGCTTCCGCCTGACGGAACGTTTTTGCTCCCCGGCTTCCTGCAGAACCTGCCCCGGGCAGGAGGGGAGTATCGTCCGGCCGGAGGATGACTGCGAATCCAGTGCCCGTGGGCGCGTGACCGACGAGTCTGTTCTCTTTTGGCGGCGGCGGTCCTGCTGCCGGTTTGATTGCGCGTTTCTTCGCCAGCTTCGGCCTGTGCAGGCCCCGTGGCGGGCCATGTCGGGCATACAACATCGTAAAGGAGGAATTTATGAAGTTTTCTGAAATGCCGTATTCCCGGCCGGACATTGAGGCCATGCAGCGGGAGTGTACCGAAATTGCGGAACGCCTGCGCGGCGCAGCGAGCGTAGAGGAAGCAAGGAAGGCCATTGTGCAGATGGGGAAGCTGAGCAGGCGGTTTGAAACCATGATGAGCCTTGTGGAAATCCGGCACACGATCGATACAAGGGATGCCCGCTATGCGCAGGAGCAGGACTTTTTTGACGAGGCAACGCCGAGGGTAACGCAAATGCAGCTCGCCTACTATCAGGCGCTGCTGGCGTCGCCCTTCCGCGCGGAGCTTTCGGATGCGTTCGGAGAGCAGTTATTCGCCATTGCCGACATTCAGGTGCGATCCACGCGGGAAGAACTGGTGCCGTTGATGGTCGAAGAGAACAAACTCACCAGCGAGTACGAGCGTTTGCTGGCCTCTGCCGAGATGGAGGTGGACGGGAAAACCTATAACCTTTCCGGGCTGAAAAAGCTCATGCAGTCTCAGGATCGCGCGCTGCGGAAGAGGGGCTTTCTCGCCTATGCGGAATTCTTTGCCCAAAACGAGCGGCGCTTCGATGAAATCTTCGACAAGCTCGTGCATATCCGCCATGAAAAGGGTCGCGTCATGGGCTTTGACAGCTTTGTGCCGCTGGGATACCTTCTCATGGGCAGGCAGGGCTATGGCGCGGAGGATGTGGCGGCTTTCCGGGCGCAGGTGCTGGAGACGCTGGTGCCTGTGTGTACGAAGCTGCGGCAGCAGCAGGCGCGGCGCATCGGCGTGGACAAGCTCAGGTTTTACGACGAGGCTTTCCAGTATCCGGAGGGGAATGCGGCGCCCATTGGCGACCATGCCTTCATGGAGGCGCAGGCGGAGCGGATGTACGACGAGCTTTCAAAGGAAACCGGGGAGTTCTTCCGCTTTATGCGCGCGCATGAGCTGATGGATCTTGAGACAAAGCCCGGCAAGGCGGCGGGCGGCTACTGCACCTTCCTTCCCGATTACGACGCGCCGTTCATTTTCAGCAACTTCAATGGCACCAGCGCGGATGTGGATGTGCTGACCCATGAGGCAGGGCACGCTTTTCAGGCGTATACCACAAACAAGGTGCAGACCGTGCCGGAATACGGTTTCCCGACCTCTGAGGCTGCGGAAATCCATTCCATGAGCATGGAGTTTTTTACCTATCCCTGGATGGAGCGCTTCTTTGGCGATCAGGCGGACAAGTATCAAAAGCTCCATACTTCCGAGGCGCTGACCTTCATTCCCTACGGCGTTTGCGTGGATGAGTTCCAGCACCGCGTATATGAAAACCCGGACATGACGCCGGAGGAACGCAAGGCTGTCTGGCACGAGCTGGAGCAGAAATACCTGCCCGCCCGGGACTACGATGGCTGTGAAATCTTTGAGAAGGGCGCGTTCTTCTTTGAGAAGCTCCATATCTTCATGTATCCCTTTTACTATATTGATTACACGCTTGCGTCCATGGCGGCCTTTGAGTTTTACGGCAAGATGCAGCAGAACCGCGAGGCTGCCTGGGCCGATTACTACCGGCTCTGCGAGCTGGGCGGCAGCCTGCGCTATCTCGATCTGCTGAAGGCTGCGCATCTGTCCAATCCCTTTGAACCGGGCAGCGTCAGGAAGGCGATTGCGCCGCTGGTCCGCTTTGTTGTGGGATAAATATCGGAGCACCTTCCAGAAAAAATAAAAAAAAGCGCTGCACGAGAAACATCGGGCAGCGCTTTGCTTCTGCTGCGAAGCTTCCTCCACTGTCTGCGGCGTTTGCAGTGCAGGCAATGTGGGGCAGGACTTCACCGGCGCAGCACACGAAACCCCTGCGGACGGCTCCTCGAATTCATGAAAGCGCCGGAGGGATTGCGGTCCTGTAGTGTGGTGAACGCGCCCGGTTGCGCTGCCTTCGCAGGGGCGCATCGGCAAAGCGCTCCGGCAGAGCTTCGGCAAAGACTGACAAAAGAAGGCAATGCATTTTGATTTTTTATCCAGCGCATGCTATACTGGATAGTATGAGAACTATGGCCTTTACAAGACAACGGATCGCTTCGGTGGACGAGGGCTCGCCGGCGGCGCGCGCAGGCGTGCTCGCAGGGGAGATTCTCCTTGCGATCAACGGCGAGCCGGTGTACGATCTTGTGGATTATGAGTATCTCTGCGCAAACGCCCGGCTCACGCTCGACATCGAGGACAATGTGGGCCAGTGCCGCCGGGTTTCCATCCATAAGGGCGAGTACGACCCGCTGGGACTGGGCTTTGTCACAACGCTGATGAGCGATATGCGCTCGTGCAGCAACCGCTGCGTGTTCTGCTTTGTGGATCAGATGCCAAAGGGCCTGCGCCCCTCGCTTTCGGTCAAGGATGACGATTGGCGGCTGTCGTTCATCATGGGCAACTATGTAACGCTGACCAATGCCTCGGACGCGGAGTTTTCCCGCATTCTGGAGCGCAGAGTCAGCCCGCTCTATGTGTCCGTCCATGCGACCGACCCCGCAGTGCGCAGCGCCATCATGGGCAACCGCACCGCCGGGCGGATTCTCGACCGTCTGACAGGGCTGAAGGAGTCCGGACTGCGCTTTCATGCGCAGATCGTTCTCTGCCCGGGCCTGAACGACGGCGCGGTGCTGGAGAGGACGCTTTCCGATCTGCGGTCGCTGCATCCGGCGTCGCAGTCGGTGGCCATCGTCCCCGTGGGTCTGACGCGCTTTCGCGAGGGGCTGTATCCGCTCCGGCCGTACACGCCGGAGGAGGCGCGGCAAATTGTCGGCCTTGTGAGCGCTTTTCAGGAGGAATGCCGTGGGGAATTCGGCTCGTCGTTCGTTTTTTTGTCGGACGAGTGGTATCTTACGGCGGGTCTGCCGCTGCCGCCCTGTGCGCATTACGAGGATTTTCCGCAGATCGAAAATGGCGTGGGCATGCTGCGGCTGTTTGAGTCCGATTTTCTCTATGCGCTGCAGGAGCAGACGCCGCTGCCGGAAAAGCGCCGCTTTTCCATGGCCGGCGGCACGGGCTGCCATGCATTCTTTTCCGGGCTGTATGAAAAGCTGCTGCCCTATGGGGTTGAGATGCAGCTCTTTGCCGTGAGGAACGATTTTTTCGGCGGGAACGTCAGTGTGGCGGGCCTTGTGACGGGCAGCGATCTTCTTTCGCAGCTCAAGGGCCGCATTGAGACCGAAACCCTTCTCATTCCCGCCAGCATGCTGCGAGAGCGGGAGGATGTTTTTCTTGATGGAATGACGCTTGCCGCGCTCTCCTCGGCGCTGGGCGTTCGCATCCTGCCGGTTGCGGATGGAGAGAGCCTGATCAAAACCATTTTTGGAGAGAGATAGCCATGTCAAAACCTCTGGTCGCCATTGTAGGCCGCCCCAATGTGGGCAAATCGACCCTGTTCAACCGGCTGATCGGCCGGCGCGTCTCCATCGTGGAGGATACGCCGGGCGTGACGCGCGACCGCATTTATGGCGATGCGGAGTGGCTGGACTATGCCTTTACCCTGATCGATACCGGCGGAATCGAGCCCGCCAGCGAGGATCAGATTGCCGTGCAGATGCGCAGGCAGGCGGAGCTTGCCATTGAGACGGCGGATGTAATCCTGTTCCTCGTGGACGGACGGGAGGGCATGACCTCTGCGGATGTGGAGGTCGCGGCCATGCTCCGAAAGAGCAAAAAGCCCGTGGTGCTCGGCGTAAACAAGATCGATGCGCCAAAGTTCGAGGAAGCGATGTACGAGTTCTATTCCCTGGGGCTGGGCGATCCGGTTACCTTCTCCGCGGCGCAGGGGCTGGGCCTTGGAGACCTGCTCGACGAGATCGTGCGCGATTTTCCGAAGGCCCCGGAGGAGCTTTCGGAGGAGAAGCGCGTCAATATCGCCGTGGTGGGAAAACCCAATGTGGGCAAGTCCAGCATCGTCAACGCGCTGCTTGGCGAGGAACGCTCCATCGTTTCCGACGTGCCCGGCACCACGCGGGATTCCATCGATACGGATTTTACGCATGATGGCCGCCTTTATACGCTGGTGGATACCGCGGGCATCCGAAGAAAGCGCAGCATTGAGGACGAGAGCATCGAACGCTACAGCGTCATTCGTTCGTTCGCGGCGGTGCGCCGTGCAGACGTGGTGCTCATCGTCTGCGATGCGAGCCAGGGCCTTTCCGAGCAGGATGTGCGCATTGCCGGCTATGCGCACGAGGAGGGCAAGCCCTCTGTGCTCATCGTCAACAAATGGGACCTGATCGAAAAGGATACCCACACCATGGACAAGTTCAAAAAGGATCTGAAGGTGGATCTGGCCTTTATGAGCTATGTGCCGATGCTGTTTACCTCCGCGCTCACCGGGCAGCGCATCGGCCGAATTCTTGAATATGCAGATTCCGTGTATGCCCAGAGCTGCCGCAGGATTTCCACCGGCACCCTGAACGATATTCTGAACGAGGCTGTCATGGTTACGGAGCCGCCCTCGGACAAGGGCCGCAGGCTGAAGCTGTACTATGCAACGCAGGCGTCCATCCAGCCGCCGACCTTCATCATTTTTGTCAACGACGCGGAGCTTGTGCATTTTTCCTACCAGAGGTATCTTGAGAACTATTTTCGGAAATCCTTTGGTCTGGAGGGGACGCCGCTGCGGCTGATCTTCCGCAACCGCAAGAAGGAGGAAGAGGGATGATTCTCGGATACGAATGGAATACCTTGTTTGCGCTGGCCTGCGCGCTTTCCGGCTACCTTCTGGGCAATATCCAGACGGCCATCATCATCAGCAAGCGCGCCTTCCATGACGATGTGCGCGAGCATGGCAGCGGCAACGCGGGGGCCACAAATATGCTCCGCGTGTTCGGCGTTAAGCCGGGCATCCTCACCTTTGTGGGTGATCTTACCAAGGGAATTCTCGGCGTGCTGGCAGGTCGCCTTCTGATGGGTGAGCTTGGCGGTTACATCGCCGCGCTGTTCGTGGTCCTCGGGCATTGCTATCCGGTGTTCGCAGGCTTTCGCGGCGGCAAGGGCGTGGCGGCTTCGCTGGGCATCGCCTGGATGGTCTTTCCGCTGGGCGCGGCGATTACAACCGCTGCGGCCGCGGTCATCGGACTTGTGAGCCGCAGAATCTCCCTCTGCTCGCTGGGCGGCATCGCCGTGTTTTTCGTCACGACGCTCATCTTCCGCATGCCCAACAGGGCGCTGGTCATTCTGACCGGGTTAATGCTCGTAATCGTATATGTACGCCATAAGGATAATATCCGCCGCCTGCTTCACGGCGAGGAAAAACAGATTATCAATTAGCGCTTCTAAGCGGCGATGTCTCCCACATATACTGGTATCGACCGAAACAGTAAAAGGGGAGGCGCGCCATGGATAGAACACAGCTATACCACGATATCGCCATGCGGACGCAGGGCGATATTTACATTGGAGTGGTCGGCCCGGTGCGGACGGGAAAATCGACCTTTATCAAGCGCTTTTTGGAGCTGCTCGTGCTCCCGAACATTGAAAACGAGCATGTGCGCACGCGCGTGATCGACGAGATGCCGCAGAGCGGCGCGGGGAAGACCATCATGACCACGCAGCCGAAGTTCGTGCCGAACGAGGCCGTGCGCATCGCCTTTGCGGACCGTCAGTACTGCAATGTCCGCCTCGTAGACTGCGTGGGCTATATGGTCCGGGGCGCCCTTGGCCACCTGGAAAACGAAGCGCCGCGCATGGTCCGCACGCCCTGGTTTGACGAGGACATCCCGTTTGAAGAGGCGGCGGAGATCGGTACCCGCAAGGTCATGACGGATCATTCCACCATCGGCATTGTGATGACCACCGACGGCAGCATTACGGAGCTGGAGCGCGAGTGCTACCCCGAGGCCGAGGCTCGCGTTATTTTCGAAATGAAGCAGACCGGCAAGCCCTTTGTGGTGGTCGTCAACAGCATCAATCCGGATGGGGAGGCCGCGCAGCAGCTCCGCGAGCAGCTGGAGCGGGAGTATGGCGTCGCCGTGGTCTGCATGAATGTGATGATGATGTCGGCTGCGCAGGCGGCGGAGCTGCTGGAGCAGGTGCTGCTGGAGTTTCCGCTGCGGCTTGTGGAGGTGCGGATTCCCTCCTTCATGCGCGCGCTGCCCAAAGATCACTGGCTCATGCAGCGGGTGCTCATGCCCATCGCTTCCGCGGCGCCGCAGCTGTCCCATGTGCGGGATTACCAGTATCTTCTCTCCGAGCTTGCGCACATCGAGCAGTTCCTGCCGGCCCGTGTGGATCGGGTTGAGCTTGGCAGCGGCGTTGCGAGCATCGTCCTTCAGCCGGAGGAAGGCCTGTTTTATGAAATCCTCGGGGAGGAATGCGGCTGCGATATCCACGATGATTTTGAACTCATGTCCGCGATGAAGGAGTTCGTCGCCGCAAAATCCGAGTACGACCGCATCCGAAACGCTTTGGAGCAGGCAAAGCACACAGGCTACGGCGTGGTTCCGCCCTCGCTGGAGCAGATGGAGCTTGACGAGCCGGAAATCGTGCAGCAGGGCGGGCGCTTCGGCGTCAAGCTGCGCGCGCACGCTTCGGGTCTGCACGTGATTCGCGTGGACATCGACAGCGAGGTGAATCCCATCGTCGGAACGGAGCAGCAGTCGGAGGCGCTGGTGCAGTCGCTGATGGACACCTTTGCGCAGGATCCGGCTGCCATCTGGCAAACCAATGTGTTCGGCAAATCCCTGTACGATCTGGTGCGCGAGGGAATGGCCGGAAAGATCGAGAGCATGCCGGACGCGGTGCAGCAGAAGATGCAGTCCACGCTACAGCGCATTGTCAACGAGGGCTGCACCAATCTGATCTGCATCATGCTCTGAGGAAAAACGCGCATACTAGGATCGTGGACTTTTTCCGCGCTCCCGGAATGCGGCTCTCCCAAAGGGGTGGGGGAGAAAATGCAGGGAAAAGATCGCGGAGGGTTCCGCGATCTTTTTTTGCAGGAGGAAAAAGCATGGGCGTTTATACCGATCTGATCCGCGAGGCAAGGGAGCTGCACCCCGATATCGCGGGCGTGAGCGAGACGGAGACTGCGGAGGGACAGTGCAGAATTTCCCGCATTGCGGTTGAAACAGAGGAAGCGGCGCGCGCGCTCGATAAGCCGGTGGGCGTCTATGTGACTCTGGAATCCGCCGCCCTGATCGACGGACTGGAACCCGATATGGAGGATACGGTAAAAGCCCTGACCGGTGAGCTGTCGCGCCTGCTGCCGGAAAAACCGGCGGCAAAGCTGCTGGTTGTGGGCCTTGGCAACCGGAATGTGACGCCGGATGCGCTGGGCCCGCGCACGGCGGACGGCGTATTCGTTACAAGGCACATCCGCGCTCACCTGCCGGAGGTTGCGCCGGAGGGAATGCGGGAGGTTGCGGTGTTTCAGCCGGGCGTACTCGGAACAACGGGCGTAGAAACGGTGGAGATCATTCGGGGCCTTGTGGATACCGTACAGCCGGATGCGCTGCTCTGCATCGACGCTTTGGCGGCGCGCAGGGCGGAGCGCATCGCAAGCTCCATCCAGCTCAACAACAGCGGCATCCGGCCCGGCTCCGGCATCGGCAATACCCGCGATGGACTGACGCAGCATGCGCTGGGCATTCCGGTGGTGGCCATGGGCGTGCCGCTGGTGGTCTATGCGTCCACCGTTGTGGCGGACGTTGTTTCGGCCCTTGCGGAGCGGTCCGATGCAGAAGGCGCAGCAGCGCTGGAGCCAAAAATCCGGGAGATTGTGGACGAACGTTATGGCCCGATGATCGTTACGCCAAAGGAGATCGACACGCTCCTGCACCGGGCGTCGGCGCTGCTGTCGCACAGCATTAACCGCGCGCTGCACGCGGGCTACTACGATGAAATTCATGCATTGTGCAACTAGCGGCCGCATAGCTTGAATGGGGGGGCATGTACGGTATGCGGCAGGCAGGACTGAAAAAACTCAGACGGCGGTCATCCATCGGGCGGGAGCGCTCGGAGCAGGAGGTGCTGCGCATCCGCGCGGTGGTAATGCTGTCGGTGTGCGCGCTTGCATGCAGTCTGGGCATGGCGGCGCTGGTGTGGCCCCGGGCGGATGTGGGCCTGCTTTCCATTGGCATGCCCGTACTTGCCGCGCTGTCCGAGGTGACGGAACAGGACGCGGCGGCACAGCAGGCCGCTGCGCTGTATTCGCAGGAAAAGCTCGATATTCTCGTCAAGCCCGTTGCAGCGCCGGCAGGGAAACAGGTGGGGGCGGGGAAGGAGGAGCCGCGGGTCCTCATCTATCACACGCATGCGACGGAGGCCTATTTGCAGACCGGGACGTACACCTATACGCCCAGCGGGAGCTGGCGCACGAAGGACAATGAGAAAAACGTCATCGCCGTGGGCAGGCGCCTTGCCGAGATCCTTCAGGATACCTATCACATCCCGGTCATTCACGATACGACGAATCATGAACCGCCAAAGCTGTCCACCTCGTACAGCCGCTCGGAAAAGACCATGCGCGCCTACCGCGAGAAATATCCGTCCATTCAGCTGTTCATCGATGTACATCGGGATGCCTATGGCACTGCGGTGGCGGAGGTCACCGATTATATCGAAATCAACGGCAAGCAGGTCGCAAGGCTGATGTTCGTTGTGGGAACGGGGAAGGGAGCCACGGGAACGGGCTTTGACGAGCTGCCGAATTTTGAGAGCAATTACGCCCTTGCCCGGCAGATTACGGAGTATCTTTGCAAGGTGGATGCGCGTCTTGCGCGGGACGTGCGGGTCAAAACCGGACGGTATAACCAGCATATTTCCGATCACTGTCTGCTTGTTGAAGTTGGTCACAACGCAAATTCTCTGGAGCAGGCGCTCGCCGCCATGCCCTATCTTGCGGGCGGAATCGCGGAAGCGCTGGAGAGCCTGACGCTGAATGCCGGTGCATCCGCGGCGGCGGATCCTGCGGTCTGGTCGCCGCAGGCGGGATAGGACGCTGCGACGCGGCCTTCCGGCGGGTTAGCGTTTTTAACGTTTTTGTTGCGGCAGGCGCCAGACCTGACAGGGCTCTGTCAAAGTTCTTGGCAATGAAGGCGCGACAGAAGCGCGCGCCGCTGTTCTGTGAGCAAAGGCCGCAATGGCTGCCCCTTTGGAAAAGCGCTCTCAAAATCATCCTTGCAGGCAGGGGAGCCTGCTTTTCTGCGGCGGTTCCCTGAAACGAGGTCCCACGCAAAGCGTTCGATGTCGCTCTCCTCAGGCACCTTCTGGCAGTAGAGATGCGCAGCAGCGGATGAAAGCGTTGACCGAAGAGCGAACAATGCACGGCGTTCTGGCGCCAGCCATCATCGGGAAGTCGTTTGTGAGACGGGCGCTTTTTCCACCGCCGGGTATAAAGAAAAGTCTTTCATGGAAAGACTTTTTTCTCTTTCCATGAAAGAAGCAACGCTGGAGGGCAAATCGGGCCCCTTAAAACCGGTCGAGAAAGCGGCTCTCAATCTCGTGGATTGCGGTGATCGCATCCTTTTGGGAGACACAGAGCTCGATCTTCGTTTCGCTGGTGGTAATGAGATGAATGGGGATACTGGCCTCGTGCAGTACGTTGAGCAGCCGCGAAGCAATACCGTGCCGGAAAGCCATGCCGCTGCCCTCGATGGTGAGCTTTGAAACCTTGCTCTCCGCGTGTACGTCCAGTCCGGTCCTGGCCCGTTGCAGAGACTTCAGTGCGTTGAGCGCGTCGGAAAGGCTGCCCTCCGGAAGGGAGAAGCCGAGGCAGGTAGAGCTGCCTCCGGGGAGCGAACAGGAGATCATATCCACAAACACGCCCTGCGCCGCAATGCAGTCCAGCGCTGCGGCGGGCAGCGCGTCGTCCGCGTCTGCGCAGGCAACCGTTACGACGGCCTGATCGTCCAGGGCGTAGACGTGCGAGGCGATATCGTGCTCGGTGACGATGTTTTCCATGCTGTAAAGCCCGCTGCTCTTGGTCAGTAGGTACCTGGCGGCCCGGAGCGCGCCCTCTGCGAACACGCGCTTGGAATAAGCCCGGTGCGCAATTTCCACAACCTCGTCCTTGCCAATGAACAGAACCTCGTGCTCGCCAACGATGGTGCCGCCGCGCACGGAGTGGAAGCCAATCTCATGGTCGCTGCGGCGCCGGTTCTTCTCCTGACGGCCATAGACATATTCCAGCTCCGAGGGAGACTGCGAGGCAATGCTGTCCGCCAGCATCAGCGCGGTGCCGCTGGGCGCATCAACCTTCTTTCGGTGGTGACGCTCAACGATCTCTACGTCAAAGCCCGCGCCCAGAGCGGAGGCGGCCTGACGCACCAGCGACATCTGCAAATTCACGCCAAGGGACATATTGCCGGACTGAAAGACGGCGATATGCTCGGCTGCGCTCTCCACCTGGCGAAGGAGACGCTCTGTCAGGCCCGTGGTGCCGATGACCAGCGGTACGCCGCGGCTCTGGGCAAAGCGAAGCTCGTCGGGCAGCGCGGCGGGCACGGAAAAATCGATAATGGCGTCGAAGGGCTCCTTCACATCCTCGTAGCGTTCATAAACGGGACAATCGAAAGCAGCGCCGATCCCTCGATCGACGCCTGCTGCTGCGGTAAATTCGCTGGAATCCTGTATGGCGTTGTAGACGGCGTGACCCATCTGGCCGCCGATTCCGTTGATGAGAATCCGGATCATGAATGCTCCTTTCAGATCAGCTCATAGGCTCTGAGCGTTTCCGTCACAAGGCGCAGGTTGCTCTCGGAAAGCGGCACGAGCGGCAGACGCACATCCGGCTCACAGAGCTTCATGAGGCCCATCATGGCCTTGACCGGAATGGGATTGACCTCGCAGAACGCGGCTCTCCAGAGCGGGATCATCTGAATCTGTATCTCCCGGGCCAGAGCGATATCGCCCTTGAAGAAGGCGTCGCAGAGGCCGTGCATGGCGTCTGGCATGACGTTTGCAATGGTCGAGATTACGCCCTTGCCGCCAATGCTGAGCACGGGCAGCACATGGTCGTCGTTTCCTGCGTAGATGTCGCATTCGGGGCACAGCGCGGCCAGGTTTACAATCTGCTCGATGTTGCCGCTGGCCTCCTTGATGCCCACGATGTTTTCGTGCTGCACAAGCTCCGCCATGGTGGCGGGCAGTACGTTCAGCCCGGTGCGCGAGGGCACGTTGTAAACGATAATGGGCAGATCCACGCTGTCCGCTACGGCATTGTAGTGGGCGACGAGGCCGGCCTGCGTGGTCTTGTTGTAATAGGGGGTAACAACCAGCAGCGCGTCAACGCCGATGGCCTCGGCAGCCCGGCTGCTCTCGATCACGGTATCGGTGCAGTTGCCGCCGGTACCCGCGATCACGGGCACCCGGCCGCCCACACGCTCCACAACGAACTGGATAACGCTGAGCCGCTCATCCACGCTCATGGTGGAGGACTCGCCCGTCGTGCCGCAGACGACGATGGCGTCCGAACCGCTGGCGATCTGAAGCTCGATCAGCCTGGTAAACGCGGTAAAATCAACGGTGCCATTCCGGAACGGAGTGATAATGGCAACCGCCGAGCCCTGAAAAACGGACATGAATTACGCCTCCCATTGTCGAATCAATTCCTGTGCAATCTGTACTGCATTGGTTGCAGCGCCCTTGCGGATATTGTCCGCAACACACCAGAGGTTGATACCGTTTTCTACGGAGAAATCGCGGCGAATGCGGCCGACATAGACCGGATCGGTGTCAGCGGCATGAATCGCCATGGGGTAAACGTTGTTGGCCACATCGTCCTGAACGACCAGACCCGGCGCCTTTTCCAGCAGCGCGCGCAGCTCCGAAAGTTCAAAAGGACGCTCAAATTCAATGTTGATGCTCTCGCTGTGTCCATGGTAGACGGGGACGCGAACGGTGGTCGCCGTCACGCGCAGCTCCGGCAGAGAGAGGATCTTTCTGCTTTCGTCGATCATCTTCTGCTCCTCCTTGGTGTAGCCCGTGTCGAGGAATACGTCGATGTGCGGCAGGCAGTTGCCCGCGATGGGATGGGGGAATTTTTTCGGCGCTTCGCCCTTCAGCCCGTCCACAAGGTCCATATAGCCCTGCTGGCCCGCGCCGGAAACCGCCTGATAGGTGGAATAAACGACGCGCTTTAAACCATAGGCGTCGGAGAGCGGCTTCAGCACAACCATGGCCTGAATGGTAGAGCAGTTGGGGTTTGCGATGATGCCCTTCTTTTTGTATCCGGGGATGGCGTCGGGATTGACCTCGGGTACGACCAGCGGCACATCCGGGTCCATGCGCCAGCAGCTGGAGTTGTCGATGACGACCGCGCCGGTCGAGGCGACGATGGGCGCAAAGTGGCGCGAGGTTTCTCCGCCTGCGGAAAAGAGGGCGATGTCGATGTCAAGACCTTGAAACGCATCGTCCGTCAGCTCGCGCACGGTGTGCTTTTTGCCCATGAAGGTGATCTCTTTGCCCGCGCTCCGCTTGGAAGCGAAGAGGAAATACTCCGAGACGGGAAGCTGGCGCTCTTCGAGCACTTCAAGGAACTTTCTGCCGACCATACCCGTTGCGCCGACAACTGCGACACGATACTGTTTCATGATGATTTACTCCTGTTGCATAAAATTCACCAATTTAGTTTCTCTGATTTTACTTGATTCAATTTCGTTTGTCAATTGCATATTAAATCGTATGGCGGGGAATTGCGCGTATGCGTATTTGGGTGTAAAATAATAAAATATTGCATCGTGGGGAGGTAGCGGTTGTGGCGGAGGAAAGCTATGCCGGTATGGCGGAACTCTATGACGCGCTGATGGACGGCGTGGATTACGACCGCTGGGCCCGCTGCCTTGCCGGTTGGATTGACAGCTATTATAAAAAGGAAGGTCAGCTGCGTGTTTTGGACTGCGCCTGCGGAACGGGAGCGATCACGCTGCGTCTGGCGGCGCTTGGCATGGAACTGACGGGCCTGGATCTTTCGGAGGATATGCTCCGGGTGGCGCAGCAAAAGGCCATGGCGCGCGGGCTGCGGATTCCCTTTGTCCGCATGGATATGCAGAGGATTGCCCTGCACCGGCGGATGGATGTGATCACCTGCTGCTGCGACGGCGTGAACTATCTGACGGATACGCGGGCGGCGGAACGCTTTTTTCAAAGCGCCCATGCCTCGCTTGTGCCAAACGGCCTGCTGCTGTTCGATATTTCGAGCAGACATAAGCTGGAGCACGTGCTTGGCCGCAGTATTCTGGGCGAAGACCGGCAGGAATGTACCTATCTTTGGGAGAATATGTTCGATCCCAAAACCCGGTTGCTGGAGATGCGGCTGCACTTTTTCGTCCCGGATGGGCTGCGGGGCCGGTATCGCCGCTTTGACGAGCGGCATTTGCAGCGCGCCTATACGGCGGAGGAACTGACCGGGCTATTGCAGCGCTGCGGCTTTGAGACGCTGGCGGTGACGGAGGCGTTTTCCGACAAACCGCCCTCGGAGACGGCGGAGCGGATACAGTTTGTTGCAAGGAGGATGGAAGCATGAGCGATAGCATCTGCCATGCACTGCTGGCGGGCGGACAGGTTCAGGTCTGCGCCATCAGCGCAAAAAACCTTGTTTCGCGGATGCGGGAGATCCATCAGTGCTCCCGCGTGGCAACGGCGGCGCTTGGCCGTCAGATTATGATGACCGCCATGATGGGCTCCCGCCTCAAGAATGCGGACGATCGGGTTTCCACCATCATCAAGGGGGACGGCTGCGCAGGCTCCATGGTCTGCACCTCTCTGCCGGGCGGCGTGGTGCGGGGCTATGTGCAGAATCCCGGGGCAGAGCTGCCGCCGACCGCGGCGGGGAAGCTGGATGTGGCGGGCTATGTGGGAAGTGCGGGCAAACTCACCGTGGTGCGCGATCTTGGCTTTGGAGAACCCTATGTGGGCGTTTGCAACCTGATTTCCGGAGAAATCGCCCTGGACTTTGCGGAATATTATACCGTGAGCGAGCAGCAGCCCTCGCTGGTCTATCTGGGCGTAAGGCTGGAGGCCGAAACGGGCGAGGTGCGCGCAGCGGGCGGGATGCTCGTGCAGCCCCTGCCCGGCTGCGATGAGGAGACGGTCGCTCTGCTGACGGAGCGCGCGGACGAGATTTCCACGCTCAGCCGGCGGCTTGACGGCGGAGCAACGCTGCACGAGGCGATGGAGGCGCTGCTTTCCGGCCTTTCCATGGAGATTGTGCAGGAATTCCGGCCGGAATACCGATGCGACTGCTCAAAAGAGCGGATTGAGCGGGCGCTCATCAGCATCGGCGCCGGGGAGCTTACGGAGATGATTGAGCAGGACGGCGGCGCAGAGGTGAGCTGCCAGTTCTGCAACAGAGTATACCGCTTTGACGCAGCCGCGCTGACGGCGCTGCTGGCTGCGGCGAAGCAAAAGACGGAGGAACATGACCGAACAGAAGTCTAAGGGAAAAGTGCTGCCCTTCCGGCAGGGAGCGGCGTTCTATATGAAGCGCGGGGCGAAGCAGATGGAGAAGAACGATCTGCTGGCGGCGCTCTGCCGGTACCGGCAGGCCTACGCCAGCGATCCCTCCAATGCGGATTCCTGTCTTGCGGTTGCGGAGATTCTCTATCAGATGCAGCGCTTTGAAGAGAGCAACCGCCTGCTGCTGCTGTATGTGTCCATGTATGAGGCCGTGCCGGAGTGCTATTTTGGCATTGCCTGCAACTATTTCGGCATGCATGAGTTCGACTATGCGGCCGAGAGCCTTGAAACCTATCTTTCGCTGGATCCCAACGGCGCTTTCGCCTATGACGCGGAGGACTTTCTCGACGTGCTCGATGACGATGCGGAGCTTGCCGCAGCAACGGGGATTTCGAGCGATGAGGATTTTGACACGCTGACCATCTGCACCCGCGCGCGCCATCTGCTGGATGCGGGCGAGCCGGGCATTGCTGTGGATCTTCTCCGTGAGCATCTTTCCGAGGTGCCGCGCGCCTGGCGCGCCTGGAATCTGCTCTCCGTGGCGCAGTACTGCGCGGGGGACAGAGAGGGTGCAAAGCGAACCACCGACTATGTGCTCTCCGAAAATCCGGACGATCTTTCGGCGCTGTGCAGCAGGATTTTGCTGCTCTGCACGGGGGGGCAGAAGGAGGCGGCGGCGGAGCTGCTCGATGCGCTGCCGCAGGACCTGGCAGGTGCGGCGCCGGAAACGCTGAGCAGCATTGCGGTGCTGCAAATGGAGCTTTCGCGTTTTGAGGCAGCCCAGATGACGCTGCGGCGGCTCTATCTTGCCGCGCCCTATGACACCAACGTCATCCACCAGATGGGCTACTGCGCGCGCATGCTGGGCGATTTTGACGAGGCGCAGCGCTGCTACCGCCGGCTCCTCCGGCTGGATCCGACGGATACCGTGGCAAAGTATTATCTGGCCAGCGCAAAATCCGCAGCGGAGCAGCCCTCCGGAAAAGCTGCCTACTGGTCGCTGTCCTATCGGGTGCCGCTGCCGGAGATGCTCCGGCGGCTTAACCACATCAACCGCATGTTCGGCCTGCCGCAGGGGGAGCTGCGGATCCGCTGGAAAACGGATGAGAGCTTTCGCAATCTTTTGAACTGGGTGTTGACCGTGCCGGACGATCGGGTAAAGCGCGCCATTCTATCCTTTTATTATATGATGGGCGACGAGCGGGCGCTGCGCAGCTTTCTGCTCCGGACCGATCAGGGAGATGCTCTCAAGCGGGAGGTGCTGGCCCTGCTCAGGCGCATGGGCGCAAAGGAGCCGTACATGGCCTATCTGGAGTCCCAGTGGATTCAGGGCCGGGTGAGTATGCTCCTGCTGCCGGAAAAGCTGCCTCCTGCGTATGAGCAGGTGCTCCGGCTGCTGATGGAACACTGCTTTGCCGACGGCCAGCAGGAGGCTGCCTCGTATTCGGTAGACCTGCTCCGGAAGTATCTCGCCCAGTTTGAGGACAATCATTTCCCGCGTATTTCCACGAATCAGGAGGCTTCTTTTGCGGCGGCGCTGGATCTGCTGGGCGGCAGGCTTGCCGGGAAGGAGCAGGACGAGCAGGAAATCTGTAAACGCTATAAAATTACGCAGATTCGCCTGCGGAACGCGCTGGCGAAGTTTGAACCCTTTCTGGAGGAGTACTGATGCGCTTTGTTGCAACCTGTAAACTGGGGCTGGAATCCACCGTTGCGTTCCAGCTGCGGCGTCTCGGCATCGCGGTGGAGCAGACGCTGGACGCCCGGGTTGTGTTTTCCGGCGGGTTTGAAGAAATGGCGCGGTCGCTGCTGTGGCTGCGCACTGCGGAGCGCGTGCTCCTCGTTGTGTCGGAGTTTCAGGCCACGACCTTTGACGAGCTGTTTCAGGGAACGCGCAGCGTAGACTGGCGGCAGTATCTGCTGCCGGATTCCAACATCCATGTCAACGGGAAGTCCGCAAAGAGCGCGCTTTTTTCCGTTTCCGACTGCCAGAGCATCGTCAAAAAGGCAATTGTGGAGCAGTTGAGGGCCGCCTACCGCAGGCAGATTCTTCCGGAAACCGGCAGGGAGATCATCGTTGAGGTTGGCCTGCTGCGCGATACGGTGACGCTTGCGCTGGACTGCTGCGGCGCAGGATTGTCCCGCCGCGGCTACCGCACTTATAATGTTCCCGCGCCGCTGTCGGAAACGCTGGGCGCGGCGGTGGTGCTGTTGTCCCGCTACCGGGCGGAGCAGCCCCTGATCGATCCCATGTGCGGCTCTGGGACCATGCCCATCGAGGCGGCCATGATCGCGCAGAACCGCGCGCCCGGCCTGAACCGCAGCTTTGCCGCAGAGGACTGGCATTTTGTGGAACCCGGACTGTGGACGGAGGCGAGGGAGGAAGCGCGGGACAGCATCCGCAACGTTCCCGTGGAGATCCTCGGCAGCGATATCGACGCGCATTGCATCGATCTGTGCAAAAAGCATGCAAAAAAGGCAGGCGTGATGGTCAACTGGGCTGTGCGGCCGCTGTCGGAGTTCTCCGCTTCCGGGCAGGGGGGCGTGATCGTCTGCAATCCGCCCTATGGCGAGCGCCTGCTGGACGCGCGGGGCGCGGCGGCGCTGTACCGGCAGATGCGCGAGAAGTTTTCCGCGCTCTCCGGCTGGTCTGTGAACATCATTACCGGATTTCCGGAGTTTGAGCGCGTTTATGGCAGGCGCGCGGACAGGCGCCGAAAGCTCAGCAACGGCGGCATGACCTGCCAGCTATATCAGTATTTTCACGGGAGGGAACAATGAAGTATGTGATTTTTCTCGGCGACGGCATGGCCGACACGCCGGTTGCGGAGCTGGGAGGAAGGACGCCGCTTGCAGTGGCAAAGCACCCGCATATGGACCGTCTTGCGTCCGCAGGGGTGATGGGCCTTGTGCGCACGGTACCCGCGGGCATGAAGCCCGGCAGCGATACCGCAAACCTTTCCGTCATGGGCTATGATCCGGAGATCTACTATTCCGGCCGTTCGCCGCTTGAGGCGGCCAGCATTGGCATCGACCTTGCGCCGGAGGATGTGGCCTACCGCTGCAATTTCGTCACGCTTGCCGGCGAGGGCGGGCTTTCGGACGCGGTGATGGAGGATTACAGCGCCGGGGAGATATCCTCAGCGGAGGCGCGGCAGCTGGTGGAGGTTATCAACGCGCGCTTTGCTTCGGACAGGGTGCATCTCTATCCCGGCGTTTCCTATCGCCAGTGCCTTGTACTGAAAGGGGCTGAAACAGGCGCTGTGCTTACGCCGCCGCACGACATCTCCGGGCAGTCCGTCAAGGGCCGGCTGCCCGAAGGGACCAATGCGGCGCTGCTCAAAGCGATGATGGAATATGCCTGTGAAACGCTGGGCAGGCATCCGGTCAATCTCGAACGTGTACGTCAGGGAAAGCGGCCCGCAAACGCCGTCTGGTTCTGGGGCGAAGGGCGTAAACCTGCGCTCGCGCCCTTTGAAAGCCTGTATGGTCTGCGCGGCGCGGTGATTTCCGCGGTGGATCTCATTCAGGGCATCGGCAAGTGCGCCGGGATGCGCGTTATTCCGGTGCCGGGCGCCACGGGAAACTACCACACGGATTTTGCCGCTAAAGGCCGCGCGGCGATTGAAGCACTGTCCACGGACTGCGACTTTGTCTACATCCATGTGGAGGCGCCGGACGAGTGCGGCCATCAGCGTCAGATTCCGGAGAAGGTATACTCCATCGAACAGATTGATGAAAAGATCGTCGCTCCGGTCATGGAATATCTGTCACGCTGCGGCGAGGACCATGCGGTGCTAGTGCTGCCCGACCATCCGACGCCCCTTGCAATCCGCACGCATACGGGCGATCCCGTGCCTTTCATCCTCTATAGAAGCAACGAGGCGGAAACGGGCGGACCGAAGGTGCGCTACTGTGAGGAAACCGCTGCTGAAACGGGCGTTTTCGTCCAGCGGGGAGATTCGCTCATGAATCTGCTGACAGGGAGAGAAAAACTCTTGCAAAATGCCGCCGAGTAGTGTATGATATTTCGCGTGCGAGTAATTCTTTGGAATTTGAGCAGCAGGCTTTGGAGAGATGGCTGAGCTGGTCGAAGGCGCACGACTGGAAATCGTGTATACGGGGAACCGTATCAAGGGTTCGAATCCCTTTCTCTCCGCCACACCGAGGAAAACCCCTGAAAGCATCAATGTTTTCGGGGGTTTCGGCGTTTTTATAGATACTTGCCCACTCAGAACCTATGCAGCCAAAAATGGAGTTGTCAGAAAACATCCAGCAAGGGACCTCTTAAGGCAAAAGTGTTTTTGAATGATACACGAGCAACCGCAAGGAACATGCGAATTGAAAGCTGGGGTCAGATTTAGGTTTTGCCTGGGGTGCTATTGACGTTTTTGGTTCGTACCACAATGCGTAGTAAAAATCTATATCTGAGCAGCTTGGCTCCATAATCAACGGTGGAATTGCCGTGGTTATCATTTCACCCCTTATTCCGTTGGGCGAACAGTGCCACAAATAGAGAAACCTTAGCTATCCAGAGCCAGAATACTGTCTTAAAGTTTATTTACTGCGGCTTGGGCTGTCATTGCAATTGCTTGGATTATCGCACTTATATGACTATGGTTTTATTGCGTTTCTGGAGGACGGAACGCCGGATATCCATGGGCGATCCCATTTTCAGGTTCTAAAGCCAAGCCCCCCGGAGGATGCCCGTGGTTATGCGAAACCTTCTGTGGGCAGTACGCGGCGGGATCACGGAGGAAGTGCGCACGGAGAACGGAACGAGCGTCAAAACCGGCAATACCTGCGATGTGGCTGGTGAAGGCGATACAGACGGCGGCGGCGCAGTCCCTGCGCTGCAAAAATAACTAAAAGAGCATAAAAGCTGTGAAAAGGCAGCTGGAAGCTCTGCTGCGGACGAAAAACAATGCGTCTTGGGACAGCAAAATCGAGCCGCTTGCAGATATGCAATGCCGGCACGGGCAGAGAAAAGAGCCTGGTTACTCCAAATCCTCCCGCCGCAGCAACGCCGTCAATCCTTCCCAATCCACCGGCGGCAGGCAGGCGTGGTTCCGGCACACATAAAAGCTTGTTTGCCCGTTTTGCAGCGGGTATTCCTCCGAGCCGTCCCGGAGTATTCTGACGATACACTCGGAGGACGTAAAAAGAGGCAGCTCGTGTATCGTATCGTCCGCTCCGGCAACGGTAATGGTCATCGGCGGCTCGAGAAAATCAGAGAGCGCGATGAGGAACATGGCGTGTCCGGCGGGATAGTTTTCCGCCTCGCCCGAAAGATACGCAAGCAGCTTTTTGAGCGTTTTTTCCCGTTCGTCGTCCGGGCAGAGCGCCTGCAGCCGCACAAGATTATAGGCCATCAGGGAATTGCCGCTGGGGATGGCTCCGTCGTAGCTTTCTTTCGGGCGAAACAGCAGCGTTTCGTTTTCCGCGCCGGAGAGGTAAAAACCGCCCTGCTCCCCGTCGAAACAGGCGGCGATGGCCCTGTCCGCAAACTGCGCCGCGCGGGTCAGATAGGGATGGTCCAGTGTGGCTTCGTACAGAGCCAGCAGAGCAAAGGCTTCCGCTGCGTAATCGTCCAGAAACCCG
Organism: Clostridiales bacterium; assembly: GCA_004554165.1. GTDB lineage: Bacteria > Bacillota > Clostridia > Christensenellales > CAG-138 > CAG-1024. The sequence goes on from SFNQ01000002.1 coordinate 30,102, forward strand.
TTTTCCCCGCGTCTGCCGTTGCGATAGCTGACAAAGAGACGGTTCCCGTCGCAGAGCTTTTCCTCGATGAATGCCTGCGCTCTTTTGGCGGCTTCCAGATAGCCGGCATTGCGTGTGCGCCGGTATAGTGCGCACATCGCCGCGATGGTCAGCGCATTCCAGACCGTTAAAAATTTGTCGTCCCGGTGCAGACTGGCGCGGCTCCTGCGGTATTCGCGCAGCTTTGGCAGCAGCGGGTCAAAGCGTTCCGGTGCGCTGGCGTTCCCGTGCAGCAGGTTTGGGATGCTCTTTCCCTCAAAATTGCCTGACGCCGTGATGCCGAAGCATTCGTTGAAGGCCGAACCCTGCGGTTCGCCCAGCGCCTGTATGATTTCGTCCGGCGTAAAGACATAGAACCTGCCCTCCTCGCCGTCGCTGTCCGCGTCCTCAGCGCTGTAGAACCCGCCCTCGGGCGAGGTCATCTCTGAAAGGATGTATGCGGCGGTCTTTTCCGCGACAGCGCGGTAGAAGGGCTTGCCGCTGACCTCGTAAGCCCGACAGTAAGCCAGAATCAGCAGGGCGTTGTCATAGAGCATTTTTTCAAAATGGGGCACGAGAAAGAAGCGGTCCGTGGAGTAGCGGCAGAAGCCGTAGCCAATGTGGTCGAACAGGCCGCCGAGATACATCTGCTTCAGCGTCGTCTCCGCCATGCGCAGCGCGTCCTCGTCGCCGCGTTTTCTGTATTGCTGCATTAGGAACAGCAGGTTGTGGGGCGCGGGAAACTTCGGCGCGCTGCCGAAACCGCCCCATTCGGCGTCAAAGCTGCGCCTGTACAGGGTCAGGGCCTCCTGCAACAGCGTTTCGTCGGCGGCAGTGGCGGCGGAGGCCCGGGCGCTCTGCCGCAGCGCCGCCGTCACTTCCTGCGCCGGTCGAAGCAGCGCGGCGCGGTCCGTCTTCCATTTGTCGTCGATGGCCAGCAGCAGGTCTTTCAGGCCGGCGGAGCCATAGCGGGCCTTTTTCGGGAAGTATGTGCCGGCAAAAAAGGGCTGCTGGTCGGCGGTCATGAAAATGCTCGTAGGCCAGCCGCCGCTGCCGGTGAACGCCTGACAGACCGTCATGTAGATGCTGTCGATGTCGGGCCGTTCCTCCCGATCCACCTTCACGGAGACAAAGGATCGGTTCAGGATTTCGGCAATCTCCGCATCCTCAAAGCTCTCGTGCGCCATGACATGGCACCAGTGGCAGGTGCTGTAGCCGATGCTGAGAAAGACCGGCTTATCCTCCGCCCTTGCCTTTTGAAAAGCCGCCTCGCCCCAGGGATACCAGTCCACCGGGTTCTCCGCATGTTGCAGGAGATAGGGACTTGTTTCGTGCCGCAAGTGATTGCTCAAGGGTTTCTTGCCTCAATTCTTCAGGTTTCCCGTTGCCGGGTTATCGATGAGCCGGCCGTCCGCAGTAAAGCGCGAGCCATGGCAGGGACAGTCCCAGCTGTGCTCCTGCCGGTTCCATTTGAGCGCGCAGCCCAGGTGCGGGCAGCGGGGGCGGGAGGGGGTCAGCAGGTTGACCAACGCTGCAAACCCGTTGGCGGCCAGTTGGGGATGGAGGATGGACCGGGACGGAGAGAACAGGGCGGCATACAGGTTTTCCCTTTCCTGCACGAGATCGCAGAGAAGCATTGCCGCCGCCATGGAGGAGGTCATGCCCCATTTTTGAAAGCCTGTGGCGACGTACAGGCGCTCCGTGCCTGCGGAATACGCGCCGATATACGGAACGCCGTCCAGCGTCATGCAGTCCTGCGTCGCCCAATGGCAGCGCTCTGCGGCGTCCGGATAGTATCGCTGCGCAAAGGCCCTGAGCTCCGCCCAGCCGCCGCCAGGCTTGCCAGTGCGGTGACCGCCGCCGCCCAGAAGCAGCAGCTTGTCATAATTGCGGAAGGACAGGCCCCTTTGCCTTTCGTCCACATACATGCCGCCAAGCGTCTGCGCGTTTTCCAGCGCAACGACATAGGAACGGTGTTGATACAGCTTCAAAAAGTAGCTGCCGTGCTTATTGAGGAAGGGAAAGTGCGTGGCCACAATGATTTTCTCTGCGGAAATTCTGCCCCGGTCGGTGATTGCCGTGGTACCGACCAGTTCCCGCACCGGCGTGTGCTCGTAGATGCGCAGTCCCTTTGCGATGGCGGATACAAACTTCAGCGGGTGAAACTGGGCCTGCCTTTGAAACGCCACTGCGCCCGCTACGGGAAAGGGAAGCGGAAGCTGCTTTGCAAATTCCGCGGGGTAGCCCAGAAGCTCCAGCGCCTCCAGCTCATTTTCTAGCTTTCGGCAGTTGTCCAGCGAGTAGACATAGGACGGCTTTTCCTCAAAATCGCAGTCGATGCGGCGGCACAGGGCCCGGTATGCGGAGAGCGCGGCTTCGTTGGCCTCCAAATACAGCCCTGCCCGTTCCACGCCATAGGTACGGATGAGCTTATGGTAGATCAGGCCGTGCTGGCTTGTGAGCTTGGCGGTCGTGTTTTTTGTAATTCCGCCGCAGATGGTCTCCGCCTCCGCCAGCGCATAGTCCACGCCGGCCTGCCGCAGCAGATGGGCGCACAGAATTCCGGCCATTCCGCCGCCGATGATGAGCACATCCGTTTTGATGTCGCCCTGCAGGCACTCAAAGGCGGGCAGCGTCGCCGTCCGCGTCCAAATCGAATCCATAGGATTCCTCCGAATCGTCTGTTTTTGAGAATAGGGTTTCTCAATGGACGAATCCTATTCCCGGAACGGAGCGATGCTTTGGCGCAGTATTCGCACCCTGAGTTTCCCTGCGGACAGATTCGCTGCATTGGAGTTTTCCCGGACCGCGCGCGTATAAAAAACTGGCCGGACATGCCGGTTTTCCAGTCCTTGACGGCGTCCTTTTTCGGAGTATAATGGAAGCGTCAGGCAAAATCTCCTTTGCAGCGACCTGTCAAATAACGGGGGCTTTATCAGGACCGCAATCCATTTCGGGAATCCGGCTCAGAGGATGTGCGTGTCACAACGGACGAAACTCCCGGGTTCTTCGTGTTTCCAAGGCGATGTGCTCCTCAAAAATGCCAAAGGCTTTGAGGGGGGCGTAATACCCTTGTGCGGTAAAGGCCGAAGGGCTGTGTTGACCTGTTAAGCAAATGTTTTTTTGCAGAACCCCTTTCGGAGGCCCTTCCCATGGAACAAACGATCCGCTTTTTTATGGAAACCTTTGGCTTGAGCGATGCGCAAAGCCGTGTCTTGGCGCAGGAGGAGCTTTTGCCAATGCTGCAAATCATTCGGCAAAAGTGGGAGCAGAATCAGAAAGAGCTTTCGGTTCTGCATGCGGAGCGCAGCTTTTTCCTCTCGGCAATTGACGCTCTGCCCAACCCGGTTTTTCTCAAGGACGACCAACTGCGCTTTGTCTTTTTCAATCAAAAGTATCAGGAGTTTTTCAATCTGAAGGAAGGAGAATATTTGGGAAAACGGGTAACGGATCTCGAATATCTTGCGGAAGAGGATCGTGAGAAGTATCAGCAGGAGGACAGCGCCTTGCTGAAAAGCCAGTCGGTTCTGCAATATGAGGCCGGCTTCCATACTGCGGATCAGGGCATTACCGAAACGCTGTATTGGTCCAGGGGCTTTACCGCGAGGGAAACCGGAGCCAAGGGCATAATTGGAGAAATTGTGGATATTTCCAAGGAGAAGAAGTTACAGCGGGAGCTTACCCGGCATACAGCCGCGCTTGAACTGCTGATGGAGGAGACCAAAAGGACCTCCAGACGGGATCCCGTAACAAAACTGTATAACCGTCTTGCTTTGACGGAGGATATCCCTGCAATTCTGGAAAGGACGAAGGCGGAGCATCGGCCGCTGTGCGGCCTGATTACCGATATCGATGCGTTTAAATCCATTAACGATACCTATGGCCATATGGTTGGCGACGAGATTCTTAATCAATTTGCCAGTGTATTAACGGGCAGCTTCCGCCAGGGGGATCTTGCCATCCGATATGGGGGAGATGAGTTCGTTGTGATTCTGTTTGATATGGCGCTGCCCGTGGCAAAGACGGTGGCAGAGCGCTTTCGCAGCAGGGTGCGGGAGGAGGTTCGCCTTCCCGACGGGAAACAGGTCACCATCAGCGTTGGCTTGACGGAATTCCGGCATGACGAAGATTTTATGCAGTTCCTTTCGCGGGCGGATGAAGCGCTGTATCTGGCGAAAAATTCGGGGAAAAACAGGGTGGAGAGCCTTTAACGCGGCCCGCTGCTGTCTTTCGGCCGTTCGGGGACAGGGCCTGCGGCGTGGCTTCTGCCGGTTTGCCCGCTCTTGCGTCGCCGCCTGATTCGATGCACGGCGAAACAAGGGATATGGCGTGGGAGCGCAGGGATTCAAGAGGCCGCGGCAGATTCCACGAGGCTTGTGGAACTTGGCCCGAGCGCCGCTTTTGAGGAGCAGGATGCGCACAGAAAAGGTTTTTGTAACAACGAGGGAAGGACGCAGGATGAAGCTGTTGATTCTGCGACCCGACGGACGGGGCGAAGGAGAAGGCCCTTCCACGGGCGTCCTCTGGATGCATGGCGGCGGGTATGAAACCGGCACCGCGGGCATGGTGAAGTATCTGGGCAGAGCACGGTCGCTGGTTTTAAAATACGGCGCGGTGGTGTTGAGTCCCGAATACCGCCTGTCCGGGCAGGCCCCCTATCCGGCGGCGCTGGAGGATTGCTACGACGCGCTGCTTTATATGAAGAACCATGCGGACGCGCTGGGAATCCGCAGCAACCAGCTTATGGTGGGCGGTGAGAGCGCGGGCGGCGGGCTTGCGGCGGCGCTTTGCATGTGCGCAAGGGACAGGGGAGAGGTGCGCATTGCGTATCAGATGCCGCTGTACCCCATGCTGGACAACGAGGCAACCGATTCTTCCCGCGACAACCATGCGCCTGTATGGAATACGAGAAGGAACAACAGGGCCTGGAAGAAGTATCTGGGCGGACTTCACAGCGGCGAAGTTCCTCCCTATGCCGCTGCGGCCAGACAGAAGGATTATGCTGGACTGCCGCCTGCGTACACCTTCGTGGGAGACGCGGAGCCCTTCTATTGCGAGACCCTTGCCTATATTGAAAATCTGAAAAGGGCCGGCGTTGCGGCGAACGTGGACGTTTATCCGGGCTGCTTCCATGCTTTTGATCTGCTCTTGCCCTTTTTAAAGGTCAGCCGGCGCGCCATCCGGAGGTTTGAAGCGCAGTATTGCCATGCGGCGGCGCATTGCTTTGCGGAGCAGCCCCGGGATGCAGAACTGCAGAAAGCGAAACCGGGCGCTGCTCCGGCTGCCCCTGAGGCTTGACGGTTTTTTAAAATGCGGTTAAGATAGAAAAGGGTCACCCTCCGGGGCGGCCTGAGATTGTCGAAAAACCCCGGGGTTGATAAGGGGCCGTAGCACCTTATGTTCCATCCGGCTCTGACGACAAGTGCGTCAGAACGGATGAAAACCCAGAGGTTTTCGTACGTTGCAGGTTTTGCCGCCCGGGAGCGAATGCGAGAGGCAAAACCTGTGAAAGCTCGAAAAAGCCGGAAAGAGGACAAGGCTAGATACAGCAACAGCAAGGAGGAACACGGAATGTCGATTTGTGCCATAGTGGGCGTGAACTGGGGTGATGAGGGCAAGGGCCGTATGGTGGACCTGCTGGCGCAGCAGTATGATATTGTGGTGCGCTATCAGGGCGGAAGCAACGCGGGCCATACGGTCATCAACCAGTATGGAAAATTCGCTCTGAACCTGATGCCCTCGGGCATCTTCCGTCCGGAGGTGGTTAACATTCTCGGCAACGGCACGGTGATCGATCTTGAGCACCTGTGCGGCGAAATCGACGGCTTACAGGCAGCGGGGATCGAAGTTAGCCCCGACCGCCTGAAGATCAGCAACCGGGCCATCATCGTGTTTCCCTTCCATAAAGAACAGGACGGGCTGGAGGAGGCCCGCCTCAAGGACGCCAGATACGGCTCCACAAAGCGCGGCATTGCGCCGGTGTATAGCGACAAGTACCAGAAAAAGGGCATACAGTTGGGCGATCTGCTGCTGCCCGACCTGTTTGAAAAGCGTCTGAAAGCGCTGCTCGAATGGAAAAACCTGACCCTGACCGGCGTGTACGGCGCCAAAGCCCATTCCTTCCAGCAGACCATGGACTGGGTGGAGCGCTTCGGTTCCCGCCTGAAACCGTATATCTGCGACACCGGCAAATACCTTTACGAGGCGCAGGGGCAGGGCAGGAGCATCCTCTTTGAAGCGCAATTGGGCGCGCTGAGAGATCTTGAGCTGGGCATTTATCCCTTCACCTCCTCTTCGGCGCCGCTTGCAGCCTATGCGCCGCTGGGCGCGGGTGTGCCCGGCCTGCGGGTAGAACGGGTGGTGGGCGTCGTGAAGGCGTACTCCACCTGCGTGGGCGAGGGCCCCTTTGTTGCCGAGTGGCAGGGCGGGGAGGCGGAGCGCCTGCGGGAAGCCGGCGGCGAATACGGCGCGGCCACCGGCCGGCCGCGCCGCGTCGGGCCCTTTGATCTGGTGGCCACCCGGTATGGCGTGCGGCTTCAGGGCGCGACGGATATCGCGCTGACCAAGATGGACGTGCTCTCCTATATGGACCGCATCCCTGTCTGCACCGCCTATCGCCTTGCAGGCGGCCAGGTGACGGAGGAGTTTCCGTTTACGCCCCTGATGGACGGCGCCGAGCCCGTGATCGAATACCTGCCGGGCTGGAAGCAGGATATCTCGAAGGCGCGCAGCTTTGCGGCTCTGCCGAAGGAGGCGCAGGACTATGTACGCTATATCGAAGCGCGGCTGGACTGCCCCGTAACCTACGTTTCCGTAGGTCCCGGCCGGGACGAGATCATCTACCGCTGAGAGGGGGCGCGCCTATGGCAAGGGACAGCTATGAATCCCCCCTGTGCGGCCGGTATGCGTCGGAACAGATGCGGCGCATCTTTTCTCCGGACAGGCGCTACGGCACATGGCGCAGGCTGTGGGTCGCGCTGGCGCAGGCGGAGCATGCGCTGGGCTTGCCCGTTACGCAGGAGCAGGTGGAGGAACTGCGGGTGCATGTGGACGATATCGATTATGAAGCCGTCGCAAAAAAGGAGCGGGAGAACCGGCACGACGTGATGGCCCATGTCCATGCCTACGGGATCGCCTGCCCGGGCGCAAGGGGGATCATTCATCTCGGGGCTACCAGCTGCTTTGTTACGGACAATGCGGACATCATCCTGTATCGCGAGGCGCTGCGCCTTGTGCGGAAAAAGACGCTGGCGGTGATGGGGAATCTTGCGGATTTTGCCAGGAAATACAGGGCGCTGCCCGCTCTGGGGTACACCCATTTTCAACCCGCCCAGCCTGTGACGGTGGGTAAGCGGGCCTGCCTGTGGCTTCAGGATTTTGCGCTTGACCTTGAGGAACTGGATTTTGTGCTTTCCAGCCTGCGGCTGCTGGGCAGCAAGGGAACGACGGGCACGCAGGCCAGCTTTCTCGCCCTGTTCGACGGTGACCATGAAAAGGTGCGGCGGCTGGACGGCATGATTGCAGAGGCCTTTGCTTTTCCCTCCTGCTTTCCCGTCGCCGGACAAACCTATCCCCGGAAGCTGGACAGCCGCATCCTGAACCTGCTGTCCTCCATTGCCCAGAGCGCCTATCGCTTTGCGGGCGATTTGCGCCTGTTGCAGCACATGCGCGAGGTGGAGGAGCCGTTTGAGAAAGGACAGGTGGGCTCTTCCGCCATGGCATATAAGCGCAACCCCATGCGTGCAGAGCGGATCTGTTCGCTCTCGCGCTATGTCATGGCAAATGCGCTGAACGCGCCCATGACCGCCGCAGCCCAGTGGCTGGAACGGACGCTGGACGACAGCGCCAACCGGCGCATTTCCCTGCCGGAAGGCTTTCTGGCCGTGGACGGGATTCTTGACCTCATGCTGAACGTGACCGACGGGCTGACCGTATACCCGGCGGTGATCGAAAAGAACCTGATGGAGCAGCTCCCCTTTCTTGCCACGGAGAACATCCTGATGGCCGCCGTAAAAAACGGGGGCGACAGGCAGGCGCTGCATGAGGTGATCCGGGTCCATTCCATGGAGGCGGCAGCCCGCATGAAGCAGGAGGGCGCCCCCTGCGATTTGCTGGAGCGCCTGGCTGCGGACGGACGCTTGGGCCTGTCCATGGCGCATCTCAGGGACGTGCTGAACCCTGCGGATTATATCGGCCGCTGTCCGGAGCAGGTGGACGAATATCTTTCGGAGGTGGTGGACCCCCTGCTCCGCCGGGAAGGGGCGGAGCGCCTTTCGGCCCGGATTGAGGTGTGAGCGCGAAGAAACAGGATTGCACCCGGGCTATGCAGGCTCGATTTGTGTCGGCAGCAGAGGCCCGTATGCGTTACAAACCGTCCTTCGGGCCGTAGCCCTCGGGCTTTTGCCGTAGACGCTTTTTCTTTCCGAAGCGCAATCCCCCAGTGGGGGCAAGCCATCGACACCCAGCCACCGAAACCAAAATGCACATAAAAACCATAGCCCTGCGCTCCGGCAGGGCTTTTCGATAATGCAGGCGCGCTGGCCTTTTTTTGATGTTCCGGCACGATGACGGCGCAGAAAGACTGCTTCTCAGCGCACAAACTGCGCCGCGCCCGCTTGAAAGCGTACCGCGACAGGGCAAGGGGACGACGGGGACGCATGCCGCGCGCCAAAGGGGCATACAAAGCATGCCGCAGCAAAGGCGCCTGCGGGAGAAGAACCGGCTGGATCCGGATGCCGGCGGGCGCAGGCCCTCAATCGATTTCGTACAGGTCGAGCTGTAAGCGCTTTCCGCTTTCTGTACGCACTTCCTCGCGCCGCACAACCGTTCCGCCGAGACGCTGCGCCAGTCGCACACTGGGCAGGTTGGCGCAGTCCGTCTCGTAGGCAAAGCGGACGTAGCCCTGCCCGCGCAGAAAGTCCAGCAGCGTGCATAGCGCTTCAGCGCCATAGCCTTTGCCCTGATGCGCGGCAGAGATCCAGAGCCCCAGCTTTGGCGTATCGCCCCAGAGGTTGTGCGCCTCCACGCTGCCGAGAAGCTCGTCCTCCGGCGTGACCGCAAGGCGGATGAAACTCAATCGCGCCTGCTCGCGCAGCCAGCAGGCATGAAAATAGTCCGCAGCCTGCCCGATGTGAGCGAAGGGTTCCGCCATCTGGTGGCGCGTGACGTTCCGATCGAATGCGCGAAAGTAATCCGAAAGATACCGCGCCTGAAGTGGCACGAGCCGCAGACGCTCCGATCGCAGCTGCGACGTGTTCAAAATCCATTCGTTCAGGGCTCCGGCTCCTCCAGCGCAAAGAATGCCTGCCGCCCCAGCGCATCCACCACCTGAAGTACGGGCGGCATATCGAAAGGAAGCGCATAGCGCTTGGGCAGATTCGGCATCCAGTCTGCGATGCAGGGCAGGAAGCGCCCGCCCTCCGCCTTGCCCAGCGCAAGATAGACAACGGGCTGGCCGCTGTCAAACCCTGCCGCATCCACAGAGACGCATAAGCCCCGTTTTTCCCGCAATAGCGTACAGGAGAGCGAAACGGCGGATTCATCTGCGGCGGCCGGACCATAGCAGAGCAGCAGAGCGTCCTCGGATGACGCGCCCGTGGCGGCGCCGGACAGGGGCAGCGGCTTTGTGCTCCGGGCACGGAGCTGTCGCTGCCGGAGCGTATAGAGCGCGGCCGGCGAGGCATCCACGGCGACGAAGCGCCGTCCCAGCCGGCTTGCCACGGCCGCAGTCGTGCCGCTGCCGGAAAACAGATCCATGACAAGGTCGCCCTCCCGGGAGGAGGCGAGGACAATGCGCTCCAGCAGGGCCTCCGGCTTTTGCGTGGCGTAGCCGACGCGCTCCCGGTCCTTCTGCTGCAAGTGCTCGATGTCCGTCCACACGTCCGAGGGATAGACCGGCGTATCCTCATAATACGTATAGGTCTTGCCGCCGGAGCGGATGGAGAAGCAAACGCGGCCATCCTCGTCCACAAAACGTTTCATGTGGTTGCGCCGTTCCGCACCGCGGGGCTTGCCCACGGCGGAGATGTTGAAATAGACCCTGCTGCTTTTGCGGTAGAAAAGGATGTTGTCGTGCTTTCGAGGATAGCGACGGGTACTGCGGCCCCCGGTTTTATAGCTCCAGATGATCTCGTTCATAAAGTGCTGCCTGCCGAAGATTTCATCCAGCAGCAGACGGAGCTGCGCGCTCATGCGGTAGTCGATATGCAGGTATAGCGCGCCCGTGGGCGAGAGCAGCTCGCGGCAGCCCTCAAGGATGGTCCGCATCCAGCCGAGGTATTCCGCTTCCGGCCGCGTATCCGAAAATATGGGGATGGAGAGACGTTTTCCTCCCCGCGGGAGTTTGAGATGGAACACGTCGCCTGTGCCGAAGGGCGGATCGAGGTAGATGAGCTGCACTCTGCCGCGGTAGTCTGCAAGCAGCGCGGGCAGCGCGTCCTCTGCGCGCGAAAGCAGAAAGCGGCCCGGCCCGCCGTGCGGGTGCAGCTCCTCGGAGCAGTGAATGCGCATAGGGGATCCTCCAACGCTTCAGCGATTGTCGGTTACATGCGATGCAACGTGGATGTGGTGCTGGGCGCAGCGCTTGGCGCGCTCGGCGTCGTGCGCTTCCAGCGCTTCATAAATCTCGCGGTGCTCCGTGAGCGACACCGGCGCGCGGCCCTCCACAGTGAAGGAACTCAGCCGGCGGGCACGGATGATATGATGCAGATTCGTCAGCAGGTTGCGGATGGCGCTGCTGCGGCAGGCCTCGTAGATGATCTCGTGGAATGCAGTGTCCAGACGGACAAGATGCTCCACGTCGTTGCGCTGCGTGTACAGTTCCATGAGAAGGAGCGTCTCCGTCATCGCATCCAGCTGTTCCCGGGTGATGCGCTCCGCCGCCCAGTAGGCGGCCTGCCCTTCCAGCAGGGCGCGGATGGTATAAATATCGGAGATGTCCTCCGCCGTAATGTCCCGCACCATCACGCCGCGGTTGGGCAGAGATATGACCAGATCCTCGCGCTCAAGCTGCTTGAGCGCCTCGCGTACAGGGGTACGGCTGACGCCGAGTTCCTCGGCAATCTTCATTTCAATGAGCAAATCGCCCGCTCGATAGCGGCCTTCCGTGATATCCGTATATACATGATGGTACACCATATCGGAAAGCGAAGCAAAATCCTTCGCATCATAATAGGTCGTCATAACGAAAACTCCTTCTATACTCAAGTTTACTCTGTTGCAGAGAGAAAAACAAGTCATTTCGTATACAAATAAACCTTCTGTTTGTCCAACGGCGGACATATAGTGTGTTGAACGGAGGACATGCAGCATGGAACAGCAGGATTGGCGGCGGGCGGTATTGCCCTGCCTGCCGGACAGCATCCGGGATATGCTTGCCTGCATACCGGAAGAAGCGCCTCTGGAGGAAATACGCCTCCGGGCGGGACAGCCGCTGGAGCTCCGCTTCTCCGGCTATGACCGCCTTGTCTATGCGCCGGGCGGAAAGCCCGCCGTCACATCAGCGGACTGCGAGGAGACGCTCCGGCGAATTTCCGAGCATTCGATCTATGCCTGGGAGGAGGAGCTGCGGCAGGGCTTTGTTACCCTGCCGGGCGGTTGTCGCGTCGGTCTTTGCGGGCGCGCGGTGACGGGTCGGACCGGAATTTTGCGGCTGTCCGATATTACGGGGCTCTGTATCCGCATTGCACATGCCTGCGAGGGGGCGGGGGAGGCGCTGCTGCCATACCTCGCCGACGGGGCGGGCAGGCTCGCGTCCACACTTATCGTCTCTCCGCCCGGTGCGGGAAAGACGACGCTGCTGCGGGATATTGCCCGTCTTTGCTCCTGCGGCGCGCCGGGGCTTGCGCCCTGCCGCGTCTGCGTGGTGGATACGCGGTACGAGCTGGCGGGCTGCGTACGCGGGGAGCCGCAGTTTGACCTTGGACCGAGGACAGATGTGTTGTCCGGCTGCGGCAAGGCCGAGGGCATACGCATGATGCTGCGGGCCATGTCGCCGGAGCTTATCGTTGTAGACGAGCTGGGGACGCCTCTGGATATTGCGGCCGTTCTGGAGGCGGCGGGCAGCGGGGTGCGAGTGCTTGGCGGCATGCACAGCGGCTCCGCCGCCATGCTGCAAAAGCGTCGCTCGCTTTCGGCGCTGCTGTCCTCGGGCCTGTTTTCGCGCTATGTGATTTTGAGCCGCAGGCAGGGGCCCGGCACGGTAGAGGGCGTGTTTGACCATGCGCTGCGGCAGCTTGTACTGCGGGAGGAAGCGACATGCAGAAAATCCTTGCCATCCTGATCGTGTTTGCACTGTGTACCGCGATGGGAATGAAAAGCGCCGCGCGGCTCCAGAGCCGGGCGAAGCTGCTCAGCGCACTCGTCCTGTCGGTCCGGCGCTTCATGATGGCCATGGAGTATGAGAAAAAGCCGCTGTACCGGATTGCGCAAAACCGCGCGTATGGCCAGGTGCAGGCTCTGTGGGATGCCTTTGGCGCAGGGCTGGCCGCAGGCAAAGCGCCTGCGGACGCTTTTGCGCAGGCCATGGCGCAGGCGGATGAAGCGGTGCGCGGTTTTTTGTCGCTGCGCAGGGAGGAACGGCAGCTTCTTCTGGAGTTTGCGGGAACACTTGGCGGAACGGATCTCAAGACCCAGCGCGCGGGCGCGGCGCTGCTGACAAGCCGGCTGGAGGAGCTGGCGGAGACGGCGCAGCGCGAAAACAGCGTCAAGGGGCGGGTCTACCGGACGATGGGGATGCTCTGCGGGGCGGCGGTTGCAATCTTAATGCTGTAGCGGGGGAAAGCATGGAAGTGGATATTCTGTTTAAAATTGCCGGCGTGGGCATTATTACCGCAGTGGTGACGCAGCTGCTCAAACAGACCGGCCGCGATGAGATGTCGATGATCGCCACCATTGCGGGGCTGATCATCGGTCTGCTCATGGTGCTGGGCATGATTGAGGAACTGTTCGACAGCGTGCGGCAGGTGTTCAAGCTCTATTGAGGAAAAGCCATGAGCGTGTTTACGATCGTTGCCATCGGCATCCTTGGCGCTGTGCTTGCGCTGACGGTGCGACAGATCCGGCCGGAGGCCGGACTCATGATCGGTCTTGCGGCAGGAATACTGGTTCTTCTGCTGTCCCTCGCGGAATTTTCCGGCGTGCTCGACGCGCTATCGGAACTGGCAATGCGTTACGGCATCCCGACGGCGTATGTGGGCGTACTGGTGAAGATCATCGGCATTGCCTACCTGGTGCAGTTTGGCGCCCAGGTCTGCAAGGATGCGGGCGAGAGCGCCATCGCTACCCGGGTGGAGATGGGAGGGCGCATTCTCATTCTTTCCATGACGCTGCCCGCTGCCATTTCTGCGGTGAAGGCCGCGGCGGAGCTGCTGCAGGAGGCGGCTCCATGAGGCGGAGCAGGCGCCGCTGTCTGCGCCTTGTGCTGCTGCTTGCCCTGCTGCTTCTGCCGGCGGCGGCCAGCGCCGCACCGGAGGAAGATGCCGGGCCGGAGGGGCAGGCGCAGGAGGACGCCACCATTGAGGAGGGCGTCTCCGCCTGGATGACGCAGCTGGATCCCGCAGCCTGGGAGGAGATCTACAGCCTGCTGCCGGAGGATGCGCGCACGCTGTGGGACGGAACCGATCTGCTCTCGCTGATTGGCGACTATGCGCTCTCGGAATCTCTGCCGACGGCGGAGGGCGCGCTCTCGGCCATCGGCGACCAGTTGATCCGCAGGGCAAAACAGGATCTGCCGCTTCTTTTGACGCTCATGGGTGTCGCGCTGCTTTCCGCCTTTGCGGGGGCGCTGTCCGGAGAGGGAAGCGTGGCAAAAACCGCGGGCTTTGTCTGCCGCTGCTTTGCGCTGACCGCCGTGCTTGCGGCGCTTGCAGGGCGGACGAAGCTGTGTATGGAGGGGATGACCGCGCTCGTGCGCTTTATGGAGCTTGTGCTGCCCGCGCTGTTTGCGCTCCTCACGGCCATGGGCTCGGTAGCGGCGGTGGGCGTGTTCCAGCCGGCCACCGCACTGCTGTGCGGGAGCGTGGCGGCCTGCATGCGCACCGTCGTTCTGCCGGTGTCGGTCGTCACGGGGGTTGTGGAAATGATCGATCGTCTGGGCGGTACGGACCGGATCAGCGGCATAGCAAAAATGCTCAAAAAGGCCCTCAAGTGGATCATCGGCGCGATTACGACGGTGTATATCGGCGTCATGACCATCAGCGGCATGAGCTCTGCGGGCTTTGACGGGCTCTCAATCCGGACGGCGAAGTATGCGGCGTCGAGCATGGTGCCGGTGGTGGGCGGCATGGTTTCCGGCTCCTTTGATACGGTGCTGGGCTGCGCCACGCTGGTTAAAAACGCCGTTGGCACTGCGGCGATCTTTCTTTCGCTGTCCATCGTGCTGCTGCCTCTGGTGCAGACGGTGGCGCTCATGTTCGTGCTGCGCCTTGCCGCAGGACTCTCCGGCCCCGTAGCGGAAAGGCGGCTGATCGGCATTTACGACAGCGCGGCGGACGCGCTGCAATACGTCGTCGCCAGCCTGATTGCCGTCGCGCTTATGTTCGTTGTAACGGTGGGGCTGTTGATGGCACTGACCAATTATATGACGGGAGGAGGATAAAGCGATGACTGAGCTTTCGGCGCTTGCAATCCGACTGTGCGTGATGATCCTGCTGCTGGGCGCTTTTGAAAACCTTGTGCCGTCAGGCGGCATGCAGAGAACCGCACAGACCGGGTTCGGATTGGCGTTCGTTTCCTACACGGTGGCAGAAATTGTGGGAATAATTGGACGATTGGGGGTATAAGTTTGCAAAAGGAGAGGGAAAGCGAAGCTGCGCGGGCAACGCTGGGCGGTCTGGTGCGAAAAATCCGCGCGAACAGGAAGCTGGAGCTGCTTCTCTACGCGGGCGTGGCCGTGCTGGTGCTGCTCCTGTATGTTTCCGGAACGCGGGAGAAGGAAAAGGGCGGCGTATCCGTAGCAAGCGTAGGTACGGCTGCGGCGCAGAGCGGGCAGGATACGGAGGAAAAACTCAAGGCTGTGCTGTCCTGTATCCGCGGGGCGGGCAAGGTGGAGGTGATGATCACATATGAAACGGGCAGAGAGATCGTGACGGCCATGACGACCAACACCAATACCAGCAGCTCGATCAGCCAGAACGGCAGCGATACGAGTCAGTCCAGCCAGACGACCGAAACCTCCCAGCCGGCCACCTACAGCGGCGAGGCAGGGAAGGAGCCCATCGTGCTGTACGAGAAGGAACCCACCATTCGCGGCGTCATTGTGGTGGCGGAGGGCGCGGCGGATGTGACCGTAAGGCTTGATTTGCAGCGCGCGGTTCGCGCGGTGCTGGATGTCCCCCTGTCGGCGATCGAGGTGTTCGAGCGCTCGGCCGGCGGCGAACAATAGGATGAACAAGAGGATGAAGGAGGAAACGATACAATGAAACGGTGGAGCAGCGTAAAGTTCAAGTGGAACAGAAAGCTCGTCACGCTGGGAGCGGTGGCGGTGCTGCTTATGGGCGCGATTGCAGCAAACTTTTTTCTCGGCGGCAAGGCAAAAACCGAGGCTGCCGCCCAGCCGGCGGCCGCGCAGGATGGGGAGAATACGGTATCCGCAAGCACCGGCGTAGCCAGCTTCTTTGACGCCTTCCGCAGCGAACGCGACACGACCCGCGCGCAGGAAATCAAGTATCTTGATATGATCGTCGAACAGGGTGCGGACGCGGAGACGCTTGCCGATGCGCAGAAGCAGAAGCTGGACATCGTGGGCTTTATGGAGAAGGAACTGACCGTGGAAAGCCTGCTCAAGGCCAAAGGCTTTTCGGATGCGGCGGTGACGCTGCACGCGGGCTCGGTGAACGTAATCCTCTCCGCTGAATCGCTGACCGACGAGCAGGTGGCGCAGGTGCTCGATATCGTTATGCGCGAAACGGGCGAGGGCGCGGAAAATATCAAGGTCACGACCGCGCAATAAGGAAAAATTGGGTTGACGTTGACGCTTTCATAATTATATAATATATACGTCCAGAATCTATCGAGTACGAATGCGACGAGAAATCTGCTGTGAGGTATATATGAATTATAAAGCGATTGCCGAACAGGTGGGGCCGCGTACCGGCGCCACGCAGGAGTGGGTCTTCCGCGTACTGCGCGCGGGTATTGTGAGTGGAGAACTGCCGGGCGGCACACAGCTCAAGCAGGATGAAATATCCTCTGCGCTCAACGTCAGCCATATCCCGGTGCGAGAGGCGCTGCGTCAGCTTGAGGCACAGGGGCTGGTCCGCATCCATCCCAACCGCGGCGCTTCGGTCAGCCAACTGTCGCGAAGGACGCTGCTTGACATGATGGAGGTGCGGGCGACGCTGGCCGTTATGAAGCTGAAAAACAGCGCGCCGCTGCTTACCGGGGAAGATTACCGCGCGCTTGAGGAGGTCGTCGCAGAGCAGAAGAAGGAATCGGAGCTGTTCCGCACAGAGGAGCTGAACTACCGTTTCCATGAAATTCTCGGCAGCCATGACGACAATTCCGTGGCAGACATGATGATGGATCTGGTGCACAGCAATATCGATCGCTATGTGCGCCGCGGCTTTTATGAACAGGCCGAGCACAGAAACCGCAGCATTGGCGAGCACGAGCAGATTCTTGCGGCCTGCCGCGCTGGCGATTACGAGAAGGCCTGCACACTGCTGCGTGAGCATATCCTCAACGCCAAGGACTATATTCCGGCCGATATCCGCTGACATGGCGACGTGGCCCAAAGCCGCGTCGCGCGGAATCACAGCGGCGAGACAGGGCCTGGCTTCATTATTTTCCTATGCGTCCGCCTTTTGCAGGGGCGGACGTTTTCTGTTGTGATTTTTCTCCACCGGGAATTGCATAACGGGATATCTGGCCCCGGCGCAGGCACCTGCTGTCCGCCGGGCGTTTTTGTCACGTGATCGCGGAATTTCGCTGCGGGCGCCATAAAAAGGAATGAATTTCCATTCGCAGGCGCAAGATAATTTCCGTGCGGGTACTGCTATGTATCATCGGCGGAATCGCCCTCATCCTTGCGGCGCTCTGCGTGCCGCTTCGCTTTTCCCTGACCGGTGCGGTTGAATCTGGCGGCGGCAGGGGCTGTGTTGCGGCGCGCTATCTGTTTTTCTGTAAGCGCCTGTTTTTCGATCTGTATCTGCTTGACCCGCCTCAACTGACACTGGTATGGCACAATGGAGCAGAGCGGCTTTCTTCGCACCCCCTGCTCGGGAAAAAGAAAAAGAAAAGGAAATCGCCCATGGGACATGCGCTGATGCATGCCCTGCACTTGGGCGAGATGCGCCTGACGTGGGTGGTCGGAATACGGGATGACCCGGCGGCAGCGGCGCTCTGCTGCGGACTGCTGGAGCATGTAAGCCGCATCGCATGGCACGCTGCGCTTTCCGAAAAGCTGGCCGTGGATCCGCAGATTGCCGTGCTGCCGCGCTTTGACACGGACTTGCTGCGCCTTGAGGTTTTGGGTATAGGCAAGGTCTTTCCTGCGCAGATTATCCTTGAATTACTGCAAAAAAGGGAGAAAACAGATTATGGCGCATCCGATTGAAAACATTTTACGCACCACCATGGAACAGCTGAAGCAGATTGCGGACGTCAGCACCGTGGTCGGCGCTCCGATAATGACGGCGGGGAATACGATTGTGCTGCCCGTTTCAAAGATATCGCTGGGCTTTGTTTCGGGCGGCGCGGAATACCCGGGCAATAACGCGCCCGTTCGCCGCGCGGGACAGGCGCTGGACGGAGAGGACGGGACCAATGGCTATCCGTTTATCGGCAGCTCGGTGGTGGGCGTGTGCATGCAGCCCTCCGCTTTCCTGACCGTGCAGGACGGGCATGTATCCGTGCTGCCTGCGCAGAGCTGCTGCACGGTGGATCGCATTGTGGACCGTGTGCCGCAGCTCATCGCGGAGGCGGAGCAGCTGATTGAGAGGCTCTGCAAAAAGGAGCAGGGCAACAAAACGAGGCAGGCCTGCGGTGCGGACCGAACGAATGGAGAGGACGAATGAAGCGCCTGTTTGCGTTTGCGCTTGCGGCGCTGCTGGCGGTTCTCGCGGCGCCGCAGCCCGCCCGCGCCGCGGAGGACGCGCCCGAGACCAAGGCGGGTGGGGCAGCGCTGATGGAGGCCGGGTCCATGCGCCTGCTCGCCGGGATCAACGAGCACGAAAGACTGCCCATGGCCAGCACAACGAAGGTGATGACTGCGCTGCTGGCCATCGAGCGCTGCGATCTTGAGGGTATGGTCAAAATTCCGGACCAGGCGGTGGGCGTGGAGGGATCCAGCATGTACCTGTGCAAGGGCGAGAGCCTGCGCATGATGGACCTGCTGTACGGCCTTATGCTCACCTCCGGAAACGATGCTGCCGTCGCCATTGCCATCGAGATTGCCGGCACAGTGGAAGACTTTGCCGCGCTCATGAACGCGCGCGCGGCGGAGATCGGCTGTACGGATACAAACTTTGTCACGCCCAACGGTCTGCACAACGCGGAGCACTATACCACGGCCTACGACCTGTGCCTGATCGCCTGCGAGGCTATGCAGTCCGAGGTGTTCCGTCAGATCGTGTCCACGGACTATTACCAGACCCGGTCGGGGGACAGGACGAGGACGCTCAAAAACAAAAACAGGATTCTCTGGCAGTATGACGGCGGAAACGGCATAAAAACCGGCTATACCAAGGCCGCCGGCCGTTGCCTCGTATTCTCGGCGGAACGCAGCGGCGCTCAACTGGTGGGCGTTGTGCTGAACTGTCCCGATATGTGGGAGGAGGCCACAGCGCTGCTGGACTACGGCTTTGAAAACTACCGCGTCAGCCGCTTGCTGGAAGACAACACCCGCGTGGGGCACGTGGCCGTTCTGGGCGGAGAAAAAAACGGGTTGGAAGTGCGCGCAAAAGAGGATATACTGTATCCGCTGGCCATAGACGGCACGGATAAGCTGCGCTGGGAACTGGACTGCGTGCAGGAACTCAGGGCGCCCGTTGCGGAGGGAACGCCGCTGGGAGAGCTCCGTCTCTACTGCAACGAAAAGCAGGTGCTTACAACGGAGCTGCTGGCCGCGGAAACCATTGCGGCTGCGGACTATGGCTTCTATCTGAACGAAATCCTTTCCCGCTTCGGCGCTGCCTGAGCGCCCGGATTGCAGGAAGGTTGGGGGGAACGAAATGGAACAGGAACGCCTTCAGAAATTTATGGCGGAGGCCGGCGTGGCCTCGCGCCGCGCCTCGGAGGAGCTGATTCGTCAGGGGCGCGTCACCGTCAACGGGGAAAGGGCGGCGCTCGGCATGCGCATCGATCCCGCGAGAGATGTGGTGGTCTGTGACGGAAAACGGCTCTCGGGCCGGGAAGCGCACGTTGTCATCCTGCTGTACAAGCCCAGGGGTGTGGTTTGCACCTCGTCGGATCCGGAGGGGAGAAAGACCGTCCAGGACTGTGTTTCGGAGATCCCCCAGCGGCTGTACAACGTCGGCAGACTGGATATCAACAGCGAGGGCCTTCTGCTGATGACCAACGACGGTGCGCTTTCGCAGCGGCTGACGCACCCCCGCTATGGCGTCGAAAAGACCTATTACGCCGTTTGCGACGGAAAGCTCGCCGCTTCCGAGATCGCTTTGCTGGTCAACGGCGTCATGCTGGAGGACGGCATGACCGCGCCCGCGCGGGTGGAAAACGTCCGCACGACGCAGCGCGGCGACACCGCGTTCTCCATCACAATCCACGAGGGAAGAAACCGGCAGATCCGCCGTATGCTGGAGGCGGTGGGGCACAGAACGCTGCGGCTCAAACGCGAGCGTCTGGGACCGCTGACGCTGGGCAATCTGCAACCGGGACAGTGGCGGCGGCTGTCCGACGGGGAGATTGCCGCGCTGATGCGCGCGCTGGGACTCTGATCCGGACGATAACGCCCTGTACGCGAAACGCCTGCATAAAGATTTCATACAGATGCAGTAAATCTTTCAGAAAATGCAGTTTTTCTTGCAGGAATACAGGAAACTGTGTCGAATTAATAGAATGTGGGTAAGGATGAGATATTCGTTATCCTGCCCGCAAGAAATCACTTTTGGGAGGTTCCTATGGCCGGAATGCCTGTATGGCTCAGTACAACGCTCCTTGGCTTGGGCACAGTTTTTGTCGGTCTCATCAGCCTGATTTTTATTATCAGGTTGATGAGTTTTCTTTATGGTCTTTTTGCAGGAAAGTCTGCATCCAGAGCGCCTGCGCCTGCTTCCACGACGGCGCCCGCCGCGACGTCGGAACCCATCGAAAACCGCCAGCAGTTCGTGGCCGCGGTTTCCGCAGCCATCGCTACCGTCATGGGGACGGAGGTTTCCGGGCTGCGTATCACTTCCATCAAAAAAGTTAAATAATGAAACGGAGGGTATTGTTTTATGCGTAATTTCTTGGTGAATGTTAACGGTACGTCGTACCAGATCAGCGTTGAGGAAATCGACGGCAAGGCCGCTCCTGCGGCAACGCCCGCCCCTGCTGCCGCGCCTGCCGCCGCTCCCGCTGCGGCTCCTGCTTCCGCGCCCGCAGCCGGCGCTGCCACCGTCAGCGCGCCCATGCCCGGCAATATCCTTTCGGTCAACGTTAAACCCGGCGATGTTGTCAAGTCCGGCGAGATCCTCATGATCCTCGAGGCCATGAAGATGGAGAACGAGATTCTCGCGCCCAACGATGGCACCATCGATCAGGTATTCGTACAGAAGGGATCCACGGTCGAAACCGGCGCCGCGCTCTGCTCGCTCAAGTAAGGAGGCGGCCCCATGCTGGAATTTTTCAAAACCATGGGCTTCTCCCTCATTGCGGAGAACCCGGGACAGCTCATCATGATCGTGGTGGCCTGCGTGCTTTTGTACCTTGCGATCGTGAAAAAGTTTGAGCCCCTGCTGCTGCTGCCGATTGCGTTCGGCATGCTGCTGACCAACCTCCCCGGCGCGGGCCTGTTCCACGAGGAGATTTTCGCGGGCGGCCACGTTGACTGGGCGACGCTGGGCGATCCCAAGCAGGCGGGACTCATCGACTATCTGTATCTGGGCGTCAAGCTGGGCATCTATCCCTGCCTGATCTTCATGGGCGTGGGCGCGATGACGGATTTCGGGCCGTTAATTGCCAATCCGAAGAGCCTGATTTTCGGCGCGGCTGCGCAGCTTGGCATTTTCATCGCCTTCATTCTGGCGCTTGCCATGGGGAATTCCGTCTGGTTCACGCAGGCGCTGGGCATTGACTTCAACGCGAATGCCGCCGCCTCCATCGGCATCATCGGCGGCGCGGACGGGCCGACCGCCATACTCGTCACCTCAAAGCTGGCGCCGGAGCTGCTCGGTCCCATTGCGGTGGCCGCATACTCCTATATGGCCCTGGTACCGGTGATCCAGCCGCCCATCATGAAGGCGCTGACCACCAAGAAGGAGCGCATGATCGAGATGGCGCAGCTTCGCCCCGTCACAAAGACCGAGAAGATCCTGTTCCCCATCGTCGTGACCATTTTCGTGGCCTTCCTGCTGCCCTCCGCCACCCCGCTGGTGGGTTCGCTGATGCTGGGCAACCTTGCAAAGGAGAGCGGCGTTGTGGAGCGCCTGTCCAAGACCATGCAGAACGAGCTGATGAACATTGTTACGATCTTCCTCGGCGTTTCCGTGGGAGCCACGGCGACTGCCGCCACCTTCCTCCAGTGGAAGACCATCGCGATCATTGTTCTTGGTGTGCTGGCCTTTGCCGGCGGCTCCGCGGGCGGCGTACTGCTGGTGAAGTTTGTGAATCTCTTCACAAAGAACAAGATCAATCCGCTCATCGGCTCCGCAGGCGTTTCAGCCGTGCCGATGGCTGCGCGCGTGTCTCAGGTGGTTGGTCAGAAGGAAAACCCGAAGAATTTCCTGCTCATGCATGCCATGGGCCCCAATGTGGCGGGCGTGATCGGTTCCGCAATTGCCGCGGGCGTGTTCCTCTCGCTGTTCTCCTAATGTCATACGGGAAGGAGTAGATCCATGACCAAACTTCAAATTACCGATACCATTCTGCGCGATGCGCACCAGTCTCTGGCTGCCACGCGCATGCGCATCGAGGATATGCTGCCCGCCTGCGAAATTCTGGACTCCATCGGCTACTGGTCGCTGGAGGTCTGGGGCGGCGCCACCTTCGATTCCTGCCTGCGCTTTCTGAATGAAGATCCCTGGGATCGCCTGAGAACGCTGCGCAAGGCGCTGCCCAATACGAAACTGCAAATGCTCTTCCGCGGCCAGAACATTCTGGGCTACAAGCACTATGCGGACGATGTGGTGGAGCAGTTCTGCCGCAAGGCCATTGAAAACGGCATTGACGTTATCCGTATTTTTGACGCGCTGAACGATACGCGAAACCTGGAAGCAGCGATTCGTTATACGAAGAAGTACGGTGGCATCTGTGAGCCTGCGCTGAGTTATACCATCAGCCCCGTTCACAACGAGGACTACTTCGTCAAGCTGGCAAAGGAGCTGGTCCAGATGGGTGCGGACACGATCTGCATCAAGGACATGGCCAACCTCCTGCTGCCGGAAGCGGCATACTCCCTTGTCAGGCGCCTGAAGAGCGAGATCGATGTGCCGATCCATCTGCATACGCACAACACCACCGGCACCGGCGATATGACCTATCTGCGCGCGGCGCAGGCGGGCGTGGATATCGTGGACTGCGCGCTGTCTCCTTTTGGAAACGGCACCTCGCAGCCGGCCACCGAGCCGCTGGTGGCGACCCTGGCTGGCACCGAGCGCGATACGGGCCTTGATCTGACAAAGCTCTCCGACGCTGCGAAGCTCATGCGTCCCGTTGCGGAGCGGATGCTGCAGGAAGGGACGATTTCCGTCAAGTCCATGCGCGTGGATACCAACACCCTGCTCTATCAGGTGCCGGGCGGCATGCTGTCGAACCTGATCTCGCAGCTCAAGCAGGCCAACGCCGAGGATAAGTACTATGATGTGCTTGCGGAGATCCCGCGCGTTCGCGAGGACTTTGGCTATCCGCCGCTTGTCACGCCCACCAGCCAGATCGTCGGCACGCAGGCCGTGCTGAACGTGATTATGGGCGAGCGCTATAAGACCTTCACCAAGGAGTCGAAAGCTGTGCTTCGCGGCGAATACGGCCGTCTGCCCGGCAAGGTGAACGAGGAGGTTCGCAAAAAGGCCATCGGCGATGCGGAGGTCATCACCTGCCGCCCGGCCGATCTGCTCAAGCCGGAGCTGGACAGCTATCGCGAGGAGATCAAGGATCATATTCGCCAGGAGGAGGACGTGCTGAGCTACGCGCTCTTCCCGCAGGTGGCGATGAAGTTCTTTGAGGCGCGGGAGGCTGCCGAGAAAAAGGCCGGTGCGCCGGAAGACGCGGTCAGAACGCTCTATGTGGAGGATGTCAGCGCCGGATGAAACACATTCCGAACATTCTTTCCGCTCTGCGGATTGTCATGGTCGGCGTCTTTGCAGGACTGTTTATGACAGGGCAGTATATTGCTGCCCTTTCCGTCTATGTTCTCGCGTTTTTTACGGATGTTCTGGACGGGCGCCTTGCGCGGCGGCACGGCTGGATTACCAACCTCGGCAAGCTGCTGGATCCGCTTGCGGACAAGCTGATGGTGGTGACGGCGCTGCTCTGCATCTATCTTGGAAATCCAAAGCCTGTGTATCTTGTGATTTTCCTGCTGGCGTTCATTAAGGAGACCCTGATGGTCTTTGGCAGTCTCGTTCTGCTCAAGCAGCGGATCGTGGTCTATGCGGACTGGATCGGGAAAATTGCCACGGGTATGTTCGCAGTGGGCGTGGTGCTTTCGCTGGTGTTCTTCATCGCGCCTGAGGTAGAGCCGGCGAATATTTATATCCTGATGGCGTCTACAGCGCTGTCCTATGCGGCGCTGATCCATTATGCGGTGCGCTCCTTTTCCGGAAAAAACGGCAAACCGCGCGCACCCGAGCAATAAAGGCTTGCATTCCATGGAATACTATGCTATACTGCCAGAGTAGGATTTGTGTTTTGACGAGGAGAGTGGGAGTTCCCCACTCTTTCGTTTTGAGGGCTCTGCGCAAAAGTTTTTCGGAAAGGACAGGAACGCTTGAAAACGACCGAACTGGTGGAAACTCTGCTCAGGGACAGGGTGGCGGAGCTTGGCTTTACGCTCTGCGATGTGGAATTCCAGAAGGAATATGGAAACTGGACTTTGACGCTGTTCATCGACAAGCAGGGCGGCGTGACCATCGACGACTGCGAGCTTGTCAGCCGCGCGGTGGACCCTGTTCTGGACGAAGCCGACCCCATCGCCCAGCCCTACTATCTCTCCGTATCCTCGCTGGGGCTTGACCGCCCGCTCAAGAAGGACGCCGATTACGAAAGAAATCTCGGCAAGGAGATCACTGTGCGGCTCTATGCGCCGCTGGATGGCAGAAAGGAATATACGGGTACGCTGGAGGCCTACGACGAAGCCGGTCTGACGCTAAAGCTGGAAAAGGGCGCGCAGATTGAAATTTCCCGCAGGGAAGCGGCGCTGGTGCGTCCCCATCTCCGGTTTTAGGAACGGGAGATGGCCGGCGGAACTGTTTAAGATTTGATTTATAGAAAGGAAACGGAACGAACCATGAACGCAGCGTTTATTGAAGCACTGAACGCACTGGAGAAAGAGCGCGGTATCGGCAAGGATGTGCTGATCAGCGCGATCGAGGCGGCGCTGATCTCCGCCTATAAGCGCAACTACGGCACCTCTGCCAACGTGCGCGCCGAAGTGGATCCGGAAACCGGCGATATCCAGATTTTTGCTTCCAAAACGGTTGTGGAGACCGTTGAAAATCCGCACAATGAAATTCTCCTCTCAGAGGCGAGAAAGGTCAACGGTCTGTACGAGGTCGGCGATGTGCTGGAGGAGGAGGTCAAAACCCGCGACTTTGGCCGCATCGCGGCGCAGACCGCCAAACAGGTGGTTGTGCAGCGCATTCGCGAGGCCGAGCGTGGCAATATCTATGAGGAATACGTCGAGAAGGAGAACGAGGTGCTGACGGCCATCGTGCAGCGCGTGGAAAAGGGAAACGCCTATGTGGAACTGGGCAAGACCGACGGCCTGCTTGCGGCAAACGAGATGATCCCCGGCGAAACCTATGAGAACAACCAGCGTCTGAAGGTCTATGTGCTGGAGGTGCGCAAGGAGAACAAGGGCCCGCAGGTGCTGGTGTCCCGCACGCATCCCGGCCTTGTCAAGCGGCTGTTCGAGCTTGAGGTGCCGGAGATCCAGAGCGGTGTGGTGCAGATTAAGTCCATTGCGCGGGAGGCCGGTTTCCGTACCAAGGTTGCCGTCCATTCCACGGATCCTCAGGTGGATGCGGTGGGCGCCTGTGTCGGTCAGCGCGGCGCGCGCGTGGAGCGCATCGTCAACGAGCTGCACAACGAGAAAATCGACATCATCGAGTGGGACTCCGATTCCGCCGTGTATATTGCAAAGGCGCTGAGCCCCGCCAAAGTGCTCATGGTCTATATCAACGAAGAGGAGAAGGCCGCAAAGGTCATCGTGCCCGATGCGCAGCTCTCGCTGGCCATCGGCAAGGAGGGGCAAAACGCGCGCCTTGCGGCAAAGCTCACCGGCTGGAAGATCGACATCAAGAATCAGTCGCAGGCGGAGGAGGCCATGGACGCAATCTTCAGCGATGGGCCGCTGCCCGCGCCGGAGTTTGATACGGAGGGATGAGCTTGCAGAAAAAAGTTCCCATGCGCATGTGCGTTGCATGCCGTGAGATGCAGCCCAAGAAGGACCTGCTGCGCATTGTCCGCACACCCGAGGGCGCCATTGAGATCGACCGCAGCGGGCGCATGAACGGTCGCGGTGCATATCTGTGCGGCAGGCGGGAGTGCCTCGAAAAAGCGATTAAGACCCGTGCGCTGGAGCGCGCGCTGGATCAGAAGATCGATGAGGAGATAATTGAGCGGCTCAGAGGAGCGTTTCCCTCATGACGGAAGGCAGGCTGCGCGGCGCGATCGGCCTTGCGATGAAGGCCGGGCGCTGTGAATCCGGCGATTTTGCGGTCGAGCGGGCGCTCAGGCGCGGGCGGATTCTGCTGGTGGTACTGGACGAGGGCGTTTCGGAGGCAACGCGTGAGCGATACGCTCAGCTTTGCGCGGCGCGAAGGCTGCCGCTGCTGTTTGTTAAGGATGCAGGGGAAGCAATCGGCAAGCCGTCCCGCAGGATTCTTGGCGTGACGGACGAAAACTTTAAAAACATGATTTTGGGCGCATACGAAGCGTCGAACGGAATAAAACCGGGGGTATGAGCTGATTATGGCAAAAACGAATTTTTTCGAGGCGGCGAAAGGACTGCAAACGGACATCAATGCGCTCCTTGAACGAATGGCAGTATCGCAAAATGCGATTGGCGAGCTGCTGACCGGCGCAAAGAACGCAGAGCAGGCCTTGCTGGAAAAGGAGACGCTCGAGCGCAGGGCGCGGGAGGAACGCGAGCGTCAGGAACGGCTGCGCTCCGTGCTTGCGTCCGAGGGCGATCTTGCTGTCCATGTCGGTGGTTCCGACGACGAGGCGGAGGAGCCGGCGGAAATTCCCGCTGTGGAGGAAGTCGTTTTTCCGACGGAACCGGCGCAGGTCACTACACCCGCGCAGGATACAAAAGAAGAGCCCTTGGAAGCACCGGCGCAGGAGCAGAGCCGCCAGAAGAGCGCGCAGCCTGAGCGGACCGCCCCGGTGCAGGAGCGGAAGTCCGGCTATGAAGCGCGTCCCATCCGTCAGGAGAGCCGTCCTCAGGGCGGCCAGCAGCGACCCCCGCAGCAGAGCAGTACGTCCCGCCAGAGCCAGCAGGGCGGCTATCCGCAGCGCCAGGGGCAGGCCCGCCCGCAACAGGGCGGCGGGTTCCAGCGGCCCATGCAGCAGGGCGGTGCATTCCAGCGTGCCGGCGCGCCCGCGCAGCAGGGCGGCGGCAAGGATCGCGTCAGCAATTTTGACCCGAATAAGGGCAGCTATACCCGCACCTACGATAACGATAAGAAGGGCAAGAACAAGAAGGCCATTCAGCGCCAGGCCGGGCCGGATGCGCGCAGCTGGGACGAGGATTCCCCCACCGGCAGCCGCCGCCCGAAGCGCGGCAAGCAGCAGCAGGCGCGCAGGCCGGAGCCCGTTGTCATTGAAAAGGCCGTCATCACCACGGAGATGATCTCCGTCAAGGATCTTTCCGAAAAGATCGGCAAGCCCGCTGCGGAGATTATCAAGAAGCTGTTCATGCTGGGCATCATGGCCACGATCAACCAGGAGATCGATTTCGATACCTGTGAACTGATCGCCTCCGATTACGGCATTGAGCTGGAGCAGAAGCTGGCCAAAACCTTCGAGGAGGTTCTGAGCGACGCTGCGGACGATACCGATGCGCCGGAGGCCCTCGAGGAGCGTCCGCCGGTGGTCACCATCATGGGCCACGTGGACCACGGCAAGACCTCGCTGCTGGACGCTATCCGAAACAGCAGCGTCACCGAGGGCGAGGCAGGCGGTATCACGCAGCACATCGGCGCATATACCGTGCTGTGCAATAACCGCAAGATCACCTTTATCGACACGCCGGGCCACGAGGCCTTCACCTCCATGCGCGCCCGCGGCGCGCAGGTGACGGACATCGTCATCCTGGTCGTTGCGGCGGACGACGGCATCATGCCGCAGACCGTGGAGGCCATCAACCACGCAAAGGCGGCGGAGGTGCCGATTATCGTGGCCATCAATAAGATGGATCGTCCGGAGGCCGATCCCGACCGCGTCAAGCAGCAGCTTACCGAGTATGAGCTTGTTCCGGAGGAGTGGGGCGGCGAAACAATCTGTGTGCCGGTTTCCGCAAAAACGCAGATGGGTCTGGATAACCTCCTCGAAATGGTGCTTTTGCAGGCGGATGTGCTGGAGCTCAGGGCAAACCCGAACCGGCTTGCCAAGGGCATCATCATCGAGGCCAAGCTCGACAAGGGACGTGGCCCGATCGCAACCGTGCTTGTGCAAAACGGAACGCTGAAAAAGGGCGATACCATCGTTGCCGGCACCACCTATGGCCGTGTGCGCGCCATGATGGACGATCGGGGTCGCGTGGTCACAGAGGCCGGTCCGTCCATGCCTGTGGAGGTGCTGGGCTTCAATGAAGTGCCGGATGCGGGCGATACGCTGAACGTCGCGGAGGCCGATAAGCTGACGCGCCAGGTGGCCGAGGAGCGCCGCGACAAGATCAAGGCCGCTCAGCTCAAGAATCTTTCCAAGGTTTCGCTGGACGATCTGTTCAGCCAGATGGCCGAGGGCGAGCTGAAGGCGCTGAATATCATCGTCAAGGCGGATGTGCAGGGTTCCGTCGAGGCTGTCCGGCAGGCGCTGGAAAAGCTTTCCAACGACGAGGTGCGCGTCAAGTGCATCCACGGCGGCGTGGGTGCGATCACGGGCTCGGACATCATGTTCGCCTCCGCATCAAACGCCATTGTCATCGGCTTCAACGTCCGGCCGGACGCCGCTGCGCGCACCGCCGCCGAGCGTGAAAACGTGGATGTGCGTACCTATCGCGTCATCTACAATGCCATCGAGGACGTGGAAAACGCCATGCGCGGCATGTTCAAGCCCGTTTATCAGGATGTGGAACTGGGGCGCATCTCCGTGCGCGAGACCTTCCGCGTTTCGGGTGTGGGCACCATTGCCGGCGCTTATGTGCAGGAGGGCAAGGTCACGAGGAATGCGCAGGTGCGCGTGGTGCGCGACGGTATTGTGCTGCACGACGGCAAGATCGCCTCGCTCAAACGCTTTAAGGACGACGTGAAGGAAGTCCAGTCCGGCTACGAGTGCGGCATCAGCATAGAAAACTTTAACGATATTCTCGAGGGCGACGTCATCGAGGCCTATATCGTCGAAGAGGTCAAACGGTAAAGGAGTCAGGAAATGTCTGCGATTCGCAGCGACCGCATGAACGAAGAGGTCAAAAAGACCGTGACGGGCATCATCCGGGAGATGAAGGACCCTCGGATTTCTCCCATGACGACCCTCACCGCAGTCGAGGTCACCAACGACTTGAAATATGCAAAGCTCCGCGTCTCCGTCTATGATGAGGACGAGAGCGTGCGGCATGGCACCGTGGATGCGCTGAATCACGCGGCGGGCTTTATCGCCCGTGAGCTGGGGCAGAGAATGCTGATCCGGCGCGTTCCGGCGCTGAAATTCCAACTGGACGATTCCATTGCCTACAGCGTGCATATTGCAAAGCTCATCAACGATCTGCACGCCGGAGAGGACAGGCCCGGTCTCGCCACGCAGGGCGACGGGGCCGGAACGGAGCAGGATGCGAAAGACCGCAGTTGAGTTTATCAGAGAGTTCGATGATTTTCTGCTGATTGCGCATGTCTCGCCGGATGGGGACACGCTGGGGTCCTGTCTGGCTTTGTATTGCGCGCTGTTAAAACTCGGCAAACGCGCGCAGATTGCATGCGCTGACCCTGTTCCGAAGACGTATCGTTTTCTGCCGCATGCGGATCGCATTGCTGCGCCTGAGGATACGGCGCCCTTTTCCTGCGCGATCGCCGTGGACTGCGCGGACCTTCTTCGCACGGGACGCTGCGCGCCGCTGCTTTCCGGGGCGCAGCACACGCTGAACATTGATCATCACGGCACGAATCCCAACTTTGGAGAATCAAACTATGTGGAGATCGCGGCAGCGACGGGTGAGCTGGTCTATCATATCATCCGGGAACTCGGTTTGAACCCGGATGAGGAGATGGCGGCCTGCCTGTATGCCGCGCTTGCCACGGATACGGGCAACTTTTCCTATCGGAATACCACGCCGGATACCTTCCGTATCATGGCGGAACTGCTGGAGAGCGGCTTGGATTTGCCCGCGCTGAACCAGCGCCTCTTTCGCACGACTTCGCTGCCCAGACTCCGGATCAACGCGCTGGCGATCGACAGACTTGAGCTTTACTGCAATAACCGGCTGGGCTTCTGCACGCTGTCGCTTGCGGATTTGGCATCCCTTGGCGCGACGAGGGAGGACTGCGAGAGCGTCATTGACATCATCCGCGATATCGACACGGTTGAGGTTGCGGCCTTCCTGCGGGAAGGCATGGACGGCGCTGTGCGCGTGAGCATGCGCGGCAAGACCAGCGCGGACGTCAGCCGGGTTGCGCAGCGCTTTGGCGGCGGAGGACACCGTCTGGCAGCCGGCTGCACCATCCGAACCACGCTGGAAGAAGCCAGAGCGCTGCTGCTGCCGGAGCTGGAAGCGCTGCTGGAGGGGGAAGGGAACGCTTGGAAGGAATCGTAACGGTGCTGAAGCCCCCGGGTATGACCTCCAGCAATGCCGTATACGATGTGCGCCGCATCTTCGGCGTCAAGCGCGTAGGGCATCTTGGTACGCTGGACCCGGGCGCTGCTGGGGTGTTGCCCGTTTGTCTCGGGCGCGCAGCCAAACTCTTTGACTACCTGGTGGATAAGGAAAAGACCTATCTTGCAGAGATTTCCTTCGGCATCGCCACGGATACGCAGGACAGCTACGGCGCCATCGTCCGGCGGGATCCGGACTGCGCGGTAAGCGCGGAGGCGCTTGCCGGCGCGCTTTTGCGCTTTGTTGGTCCGCAGCGGCAGCTTGCGCCCGCTTACTCAGCGCTGAAGGTTGGCGGACGCAAGATGTATGACCTTGCGCGGGCGGGAGAGCGGGTGCCGGAGCGCGTGCGGGAGATTACGGTTCACAGCCTCCGTCTTGTGGAGCAGACGGGGCAGAACCGCTTTTTGATCGAGATCTGCTGTTCGCGGGGCACCTATGTCCGAACGCTCTGCGCGGACATTGGCGAGGCGCTCTCCACGGTGGCGCATATGTCCTTTCTGCTGCGCACAGCTTCTGGCAGCTTTACGCTCCACAGGGCGTACTCCGTGCAGGAGCTGGAGCAGCGCAAGGCCGAAGGCGCGCTGGAGGAAACCGTCGTCTCCTGCGAGGAGGCTCTGGCCTCTTTCCCGGCGGTGGAACTGCCGCCGGAGCGCCGGACGCCGACGATAAACGCGCTGGAAACCTTTCTGCGCGCGCCGGATGGCACGGTACGGGTGTACAGCGGCGGCTTTCTGGGGCTGGGAGAGGTTCGGAACAACCGCGTCAGGCTGACGGTACACTTATATTGAAGCGGGAGGGGGAACCCATGGCGGTTTTGCGGCCTGCGGTTGTGGCGCTGGGCATGTTTGACGGCGTACACACCGGGCATCAGGAGCTGCTGCAAACGGCGGCCTCCTTTGCGGAGATGATCGGCGCGCGCTGCTGCGTATACACCTTTTTGAACCATCCTTCGACGCTGCTTGGCGGGGATACCCCGCTGCTCACAGGAACGGAGGAGCGCCGCGCGCTGCTGACGATGTTCGGCGCGGACGAGGTCTTTATGGAACCCTTCGACAGGAATGTGATGCGGCTTTCGCCGGAGGACTTTATCCGCCGCCTGTTCCGCCTGTGGGATGTGCGCGGGCTTGTGGCCGGGTTCAATTATACGTTCGGCGATCATGGCGCCGGCACGGCGCAGACGCTTATTGCGCTGGGCGAGTCGTTCGGCTATTCCGCGATCATTGTGCCTCCCGTGGAAGCGGGGGGCGGCCCGGTGTCCAGCTCCCGCATCCGCCGGCTGTTGTCGGAAGGCGATGCCCGCGGCGCGGCGCTTTTGCTGGGACGTCCGTATTCTGTTGGCGGCACGGTGACACCGAACCGGCAAAACGGACGCAGATTGGGGTTTCCCACGGCCAACCTTTTGCCCCAGGCCGGGCGCGCGCTGCCCAAGCGCGGCGTGTACGTGACGGATGCGGTCTGCGCAGCCGGCGTATACCGCGCTGTGACCAATGTGGGAACCAACCCCACCGTACACGGCGACCATGTGACGATTGAGACGCACCTGCTGGATTTTTCCGGCGACCTGTACGGCAGTGAGCTGGAGATCCGTTTTCTGCACTATCTCCGGCCGGAACAGCCCTTTCCCTCGGTGGATGCGCTTCGGGCGCAGATTGCCTGCGATGCGGATAGCGCGCGGCGCTTCCGCGCAAAATAGTACGGGAAAATCCCGGAAAGCCTGTTTACAAGCCGGGCCGAACGTGTTATAATCAACTGACTTTGAACCGCTCACATGGTTTTGCGACTCTCCGACGCGCTACGATGTCTGCGGGGATACAGAAAAATGGAGGAGTTTTTACCATGACCAAACAGGAAATTATCGAAACCTATGCGCTGCACGAGGGCGATACCGGTTCTCCCGAGGTGCAGATTGCGCTGCTCACCCAGCGCATCAACCACCTTAACGAGCATCTCAAGCTCCACAAGAAGGATCATCATTCCCGCAGGGGCCTTTTGAAGATGGTCGGTCAGCGCCGCGGACTTCTCAACTACCTCAAGGAGAAGGACATCGAGCGCTACAGAGCAATCGTCGCAAGCCTGAACCTCAGAAAATAAAAAGAATCGGCGGGGCTTTTCCCGCCATTCTTTTTTTGTGTGGTTTTGGCGCTGTGCGCTCGTCTGATTCAGGTTTTTATGAAAATGAAGATAAAAAACAGAAGGAGCATGCAACATGCAAGCAAGAACATTTGAAATGCAGCTCGGCGGCCGTACCCTGACCGTCGAAACCGGAAAGTACGCGGAACAGGCGGGCGGCTCCTGCCTTGTGCGCTGTGGGGATACCGCGGTGCTCGTGTGCGCGACCGTCGCCAAAACAGCGCGCGACGGCGTGGATTTTCTGCCGCTCAGCGTGGAGTTTGAGGAAAAGCTGTACTCTGTGGGCAAGATCCCCGGCGGCTTCATCAAGCGCGAGGGCCGTCCCAGCGAGAAGGCCATTCTGACCTCCCGCCTCATCGACCGGCCGATCCGTCCCCTCTTCCCCAAGGGCTTTTATAACGACGTGCAGGTCATCGCCACCGTTCTCTCCGTGGAGCAGGACGTACAGCCGGAAATTCTGGGCATGATCGGTTCGTCCATCGCCCTGTCCATTTCCGACGCGCCCTTCATGGGGCCGACGGGCTCCGTGGCCGTGGGCATGATCGACGGCGCGTACATTCTCAACCCCACGCTTGAGCAGCGCGCTCAGAGCGTTCTTTCCCTGACCGTTGCCGGCACGAAGGATGCCGTCATGATGGTCGAGGCGGGCGCGAAGGAAGTGACCGAGGCGGAAATGCTGGGCGCCATCCTGTTTGCCCACGAGGAAATCAAAAAGATCGTCGCCTTCATCGAGGGAATTCAGGCGGAGATCGGCAAGGAAAAGCGCCCGGTGGAGATTTACCATCCGGACGAGGCGCTGACCGAAAAGGTGCGCGCGTATGCCTTCGAGAAGGTGCGCTGGTCGCTGGATACCTTTGACCGCAAGGAGCGCGAGGCGCGTTCGCAGCAGGTCAAGGAGGAGACCATTGCCGCCTTTGCCGAGGAGTATCCCGAATCCGCCAAGGATATCGATGCGATTCTCTACGCCATCACCAAGGAGATCGTCCGCGACAAGATCATCAACCATGAGATCCGTCCCGACGGCCGCAAGTATACGGAAATCCGTCCCATCTGGTCCGAGGTGGGCATTCTGCCCCGCACACATGGCAGCGCGGTGTTCACCCGCGGCCAGACGCAGGTTATGACCATCGCCACCCTCGGCACCATTGGCGAGGCGCAGATGCTGGACGGCATTTCGCCCGAGACCACCAAGCGCTACATGCACCAGTACAACATGCCGCCCTACAGCGTAGGCGAGACCCGCATGATGCGCGGCCCCGGCCGCCGCGAGGTTGGCCACGGCGCTCTGGCGGAGCGTGCGCTGGAGCCCATGCTGCCCTCGGAGGAGGAATTCCCCTACTGCATGCGTCTGGTATCCGAGGTCATCAGTTCCAACGGCTCCACCTCTCAGGCCTCCATCTGCGCGAGCACCCTTGCGCTCATGGACGCGGGCGTGCCGATTAAAAAGCCTGTCGCCGGCGTTGCCATGGGCCTCATCAAGGACGAGAGCAACGGCAACATCGCCATCATGACCGATATTCAGGGTCTGGAGGACTTCCTCGGCGATATGGATTTCAAGGTTGCCGGAACCCGCGAGGGCATTACGGCCATCCAGATGGACATCAAGATCAAGGGCATTGACGAGCAGATTCTGACCCGTGCGCTGGAGCAGGCGCGGCAGGGCCGCCTGTTCATCCTCGACCGCATGGAGGAGACGCTGTCCGCGCCGCGCCAGGAGCTGTCGCCCTTTGCGCCGCGCATCATCAGCTTCTCGATCCATCCGGACAAGATCCGCGAGGTCATCGGCAGCGGCGGCAAGACCATCAACAAGATCATTGCCGACACTGGCGTCAAGATCGATATCAATGACGACGGCACGGTGTTCATCGCCTCTGTGGATGCGGCCTCCGCAGCGGAAGCCAAGCGCATCATTGACGGCATCGTCAAGGATATCGAGGTGGGCGATGTATATCTCGGCACGGTGGTGGGTATCAAGGAGTTTGGCGCCTTTGTCAACCTCAAGCCCGGTACGGACGGCCTGCTCCATATCTCTCGCATTGCAAACAAGCGCGTCGAGAAGGTGGAGGATGTGCTCCAGATGGGCGAGCAGGTGCTCGTGCGCGTTATCGATGTGGATCCAAAATCCGGCAAAATCAGCCTGACCCGAAAGGATATGCTGCCCGCCGATCAGCAGTAAGGAAAAACGCAGCCCGCGCAGCGCGGAGCGCTCCCGGAGAGAGGGCGTTTCGCAATCCCGGTGTTACGATTGAAGCAAGGTGGGGCGCAGCTGGGCCTGCGCTCCGCCGCTTTATTCATAAGCCGCGCGCAAACGGAATACCCATGGAGTAGGAGCATCTGTTTGTGTGGAGGTTGCAATGAATCGGGAAAAAGCGGTGGAGATCATGATGAACTGCGTGAACGCCTGCATCATCCTGCTGATCGTACTTTTGTATGTGGCCACGGGTACAGGCGTTGGCGACGATGCAGTGGCGGCGCTGGCGAAGAACACGACGATCTATCGTGGTACGGCTGAGGGCAGCGTGGCGTTGGAATGTGCGGTAAGCTGGGACGCCGCAGCCCTGCCGGAGATGCTGGACGTGCTTGACGAGCATGGCATACAGGCAACCTTCTTTGTCAGCGGACAGTGGGCAAAGGACAATGCGGCGCTTTTGCAGCGCATGATGAAAAGCGGGCATGAGATCGGCACCATGGGCTATTACCCGAATTTTGACGGCGACCTTTCCGCCGTGGTGTCCGATGTGGAGACCTCTGCGGCGGTGATCGAAACCATTACCGGCGTGGCCGCGGAATACTATTACTCCGGCCTGCGCAGCAGCGAGACTTCGCGCCGCGCGGCGGAGGAGATCGGCCTTTCCCATGTGGCCTGCACGACGGACTTACTCTCCGGACGAGGGGACGCAGTGGATATCGCGACCCGCGCATTGGAACACGTTTTTGATGGAAGTATACTATTGATCCAACCCACCGCTGCGGCGGTCAGCGCGCTGCCGACCATCCTTGCGGAAATCGAGGCGCGGGGCTATATGGTGACCACGGTTGGAGAAGTTTTGCAATAGGGAGCTTTGGTATGGTCATACAGCAGATTCTGGAAAACGGTGTCCGCGTGGTGATGGAACCCATGCAGGGGGTACGCTCCGTGGCGGTGGGCATCTGGGTCAATGCCGGCTCGGTGCGCGAGGCTGCGGACGAGGCCGGCGCATCACACTTTATCGAGCACATGGTATTCAAGGGGACCGGGCGCCGCAGCGCGGCGGACATTGCCGCGGAAATGGACAACGTTGGCGGCTCGATCAACGCCTTTACCTCAAAGGAATGTACCTGCTACTATGCCAAGGTTCTGGACGAGCACCTGCCCATTGCCGTGGACATGCTGGCCGATATCGTATTCCACAGCGCCTTCGATCCGGAGGAGCTGGAGAAGGAGCGCCGCGTTATCCTCGAGGAGATTCTCATGACCGAGGACAGCCCGGAGGATGTTTCCGCCGAAACGGGCAACGCGCTTTTTTTCGACGGCGATCCTCTGGCGCTGCCCATTCTCGGCACAAGGGAGAGCATCAGCTCCATTTCTCGGGACAAGCTCCTTTCCTACCGCGGGTCGCATTATGTGCCGAAGAATATCGTGGTCGCCTGCGCGGGCAGCTTCCGGCCGGACAGGCTTCTGGCGCTGCTGGGCGAGCATTTTGACCTTCCGGCCAGCGATGACTGCGCCGGCCCCTTCCGCCAATCCTATCCGGGTGGGCGGCGCTTCCGCTTTGTGCAGAAGGATGTGGAGCAGGTGCATGTGACGCTGACCCTGCCGGGCTTTTGCAGAGATGGGGAGGATCAGTATCCGCTGGCGGTGCTGTCGAACATCATCGGCGGCAGCATGAGCTCCCGCCTGTTCCAGCGCATCCGCGAGGAGCGGGGCCTTGCATACTCGGTTTATTCCTATCCGCTGTTTTATGCCAAAACCGGCGCCTTCGCACTGTACGCGGGCACCGGGGAGGAGCAGGCGGCGGAGGTCGTGCGCCTGATGCGGCAGGAGCTTGCCGACATCCGTGAAAACGGCGTAACCGAAGCGGAGTTTCTCCGCTGCCGCGAGCAGCTCAA
This sequence comes from Clostridiales bacterium, assembly GCA_004554165.1. GTDB lineage: Bacteria > Bacillota > Clostridia > Christensenellales > CAG-138 > CAG-1024. The sequence continues at coordinate 66,682 of SFNQ01000002.1, forward strand.
GGGCAGCTATATCCTGGGCATGGAGTCCAGCAGCGCGCATATGAATACGCTGGGCAAGGTCGCCTTGTTACAAAATCGTGAATATGATGAGGCGGAGACCCTGCGGCGCATTGAATGTGTTACAATGGAGGATATCCGGCGGATCGTGCCGGTGGTGCTGGACGAAACGAACCTCTGCGCGGCGCTGGTCGGCCGGGTGGAGGGGCAGCAGGCGGCGCTGGAAGCCGCGTTGAACCGGTAGCAACGCGCAGAGCCGGCGGACAAGGAGGTAGAGGGAGATGGACAAGCTCGAAACGATTTTTACCATGCAGCAGGCGCTCAACCGCGATATTGCGGAGCGACGCAACCTGCGGTTTTCCAAAGAGGAATGGATTCAGAAAAATATTCTGGCCATGCTGTCCGAACTGTCCGAGGTGCTGGACGAGGTCAATTTCAAGTGGTGGAAGAACGAACAGCCCCTTGACGAACTGGCGCTCAAGCAGGAGCTTGTGGACGTGCTGCATTTTTTTGTGAGCATGTGCCTGCACAGCGGCATGGATGCGGACGAGCTGTTCCGCCTCTACTGCGAGAAAAACCGGGAGAATTTCGACCGCCAGTACGGCCGATCGGAGAAGAAGGGCTACGAGGTTGGCGGCAATGCGTAGGCAGCGCAGGCGCGTCAACGGGCGCTTTTTCCTGTTTCTCGGCGGACTGGCGCTGGCGCTGGTGGTGACGACGCTGCTGCTGCTTGGCGGCGGCGGGGCGGGCGAAATCGGCTTTGGCAGCATCAATGCCGAGCTGAAGGAATCCGGCGTTATCATTCGCGAGGAAACCATCGTCTCCACTGAAAAATATGAAAAGATCAACTTTAACGTCATCGAAGGGCAGGCCGTTGCCGATCAGACGCTGATTGCAACGGTGTTCAAGCGCGGCTATCAGGATGAATCCATGATTGCGCTTTTGAACCTGCAAAAGGAGATTCGCAACTACCAGCTTAAGCTGCTTGGCGGCAGCGACGCTACGGCAGCGGAGCTGGATTCCCGCATTGCCGCAGTGAAGGCGCTCATCCGGGATGCTGCCCGCGGCGACAGCGAACAGGACCTGCTGTCGCTGGAGCAGCAGGTACGTCAGCTCCAGCAGGAGCGCATCAATTATCTGCGCACGGCCGTAACGCCGGATACACAGCTTCAGGGCCTGTACAATCAGCTGGCAGATCAGGAAAACTCTCTCCGGAACTGGACCCGCGATATCGTCAACACCGCAGGCAACGGCATTGTGAGCTTCTATTTCGACGGCTATGAGCAGGTGCTCAGCAGCGGCAAGCTGGGCACGATCAACGTTTCGCTCATCAACAGCCTTGTCAAAGGCGGCAATACCGCGAGCACCACCGAGAGCTCCAGCGAATCGCAGCTCTACCGCCTGATTTCGCCCAACCACTGGTATCTTGCCTTTACAACGGATATCGACGATCCCATGCGGGTGTGCGCAGGCGAGGAATACTATGTCACCTTTGACGATTATTCCGATGCCATCTATCTTGCCACCGCGCGGGAGCCCGTTGTCTTCATCAAATCGAACGAGGAGTCCACCGCCACTCAGGGCGTGGTCAACATCCTGGAGTTCCATGTGGATATCGGCAGCTTCGTCGGCATCCGCACGGTGAATATGACCATTACCAAGGCCGCGCAGGGGCTGATGATCAAGGAAAGCATGCTCGATATCTACAACGGCGTCCCCTGCGTTTATGTGGAAAGCGGAGATGTGGTTACCCGCGTGGAGGTAAACGTGCTCGCCATGGACGAGAAAAACGCCGTGATCCAGTCGCGCGATGCAGCCGTGCCGCTGGTTGCGGGACAGAAGCTGGTGAAGCCATGAGTATTCGGGAAAATATTGCGCTCGTCCGGGAAACCATTGCACAGAGCTGCGCCCGTGCCGGACGTTCCGTTTCCGACGTTTTGCTGCTCGGTGTGACCAAATACGTCGATGAGGCGCGCATCGCAGAGGCGCTGGAAGCGGGAATAACGGCAGTGGGGGAGAACCATGCGCAGGAGCTGCGCGAAAAGTTAACTTTTTTTGAACAGCACAAATGCGACGTTCATTTTATTGGACAACTGCAATCGAATAAGATAAAATATGTCTGCGGTAACGTCAGCCTGATTCATTCGGTGGACCGGTTGCCGCTTGCCCTTCAGATCAGCCAGCGGGCGCAGCGGATGGGGACTGTGCAGGATATACTTGTGCAGGTCAACATTGGCGGCGAAGAGCAAAAGGGCGGTATCTGCGCGCCCGCAGCCCTTTCGCTGATCGGCGATATCGCAGCGCTTCCGGCGCTGCGCGTCTGCGGCCTGATGTGCGTCCCCCCTGCGCTGGAGCAGGAGCGGGTTCGCCCCTATTTTGCACAGATGCGGCAGCTGCTTTTTTCGGCAAAGTCGGCCTTTCCGAATTTGCCGCTTTGCCATCTCTCCATGGGCATGTCGCATGATTATGGCGTGGCGATTGAGGAGGGGGCGACCATTGTCCGCGTCGGCAGCGCAATTTTTGGTGCGCGCGGCAGACTCTGACGGCGGGAGATTGCATCCCAAGGGATGTGAAAGTTTCGAGTTCAAGGAATCGGAGGAATTGGGATGTCAAGCCTTTACAACAAGTTTCTCGATTTTATCGGCATTGAAGAGACCGATGATATGGAGGACGAGGGATATTATCGCGACGAGCCTGAGGATCGCTATGACCGTGGCCGCGACCGGGACAGGGATCGTGACCGCGACAGGGATCGCGACAACGTTGTAAACTTCAACAGCCGTTCTTCCAAGCGGGATCGGGGCGCCACGCAGAATGGCGCGTCGAATCTTCCCATCTCCGGCGGCATGAAGATGATTGTGTATCATCCTGTCAGCTATGAAGATACGCAGAATATCATTGATAATCTCAAAAACCGCAAGCCCGTCATCGTCAACATGGAGGAGCTGGAGGTGGATTGTGCGCAGCGCATACTGGATTTTCTTTCCGGTGCGGTTTATGCGCTCAACGGTACCATGTGCAAGATCTCGCGTGGAATTTTTGTCGTCGCGCCGAACAACTACGATGTGGTCGGCAATGGCGAGGACGATTACGATGATATGTAAGCGCAGCCTGCTGCGAGGAAACGGAGGGGGGCACATCAGGATTTGGTGTGTCCATTTTTATAAGGAGTTGCCATGGTGAAGATCGACGATATTATCAATGTAGAGTTTTCCCGCGCCTTTATGGGTTATGACATGAAGGAGGTAGACTCCTTTCTGGATGCGGTCATCGAACAGATGGAGGCGTTTGAGAACGAGCGAAAGGAAATGCTGACCGCGCTGGAATACCTGCTGCGGGAGATCGAGCAATATGAGCAGGAGCCTTCAGAGGCGCAGAAGCGTGTTGCAGACAGGCGTACTGCAGCGCAGCGGCAGGCGCGCGAGGCGGCGGAAAGCCTGCGCAGCAGCATGGGCGTCAAGGGGAAAGAGAGCGGGTATTCCGGCCCGGAAACGACGCAGGACGGGGAGCCATCCGATCCTCCCGCAATGCAACAGGGCGACGAGGCTGCGGCTTGGGCTGCAACGGCCGATGAACCGCAGATGCCCGGGGAAGAGGCGGCCGGCGTTCCTGCAGCGCAGGCGGCGGGCGCGTCGGAAGAGGATGAAAATGAGATTCCAACCTATGTCTTTGCCGGCATGTGGGAGGAGGCGGAGGAGGATGCCGAGCGGCACAACCCGCAGCCGGCGGTTGCGGAGGAATTTGAGCTTGGCGACAATGCGCCCTTGGATGGGGATGCGGCGTTTTTACCGCAATACGAGGACGCTGCGGACCTGTTTCCCGGCGGGCCGCAGTCCCGGCCTGAAGCCGCGCAGAACGAACCGCCCGGGACAAGCGCATGAGCGGACAGAGGCGCGGCCCGATTGCCGAAATCCCCGCACTGACACGGGAAGAATTGCGCCTGCGCGGCATAGAACAGCCGGATTTTGTATATATTTCCGGAGACGCCTATGTGGATCATCCCAGTTTTGGCGCGGCCATCATCGCCCGTGTGCTGCAAAGCCGCGGCTACAGCGTGGCGATGATTGCCCAGCCCGATTGGCATAGCGCGGAACCCTTTCGGGCGATGGGGCGTCCCCGGCTGGCATTTCTCGTATCCTCGGGCAATCTGGATTCCATGGTAAATCACTATTCGGTTGCCAAACGCCGCCGCACGGAGGATTCCTATACGCCCGGCGGCAGGGCCGGAAGCCGGCCGGACCGCGCCGTTATCGTTTATGCCAACCGTTGCCGCGAGGCCTATCCGAATGTTCCCATCGTGATTGGCGGGCTGGAGGCCAGTCTCAGGCGCTTTGCCCATTATGATTACTGGGACGACCGTGTACGCCATTCCGTTTTGTATGACGCGGGCGCGGATCTGCTGCTCTACGGCATGGGCGAACGCAGCATTGTCGAGCTTGCGGATGCGTTGGATGCCGGGACACCGGTTCGGGAGATTCGCACCATTCGCGGTTCCTGCTACCGGGTGAATTCGCTGGAAGAACTGTCGGGAGACTCCGTTCTGCTGCCCTCCTTTATGGAGGTTGCAACTGATAAAAAGGCCTATGCGCGGGCTTTCTCCCTGCAATCCGCGGAACAGGATGCGGTGACGGGCAGGCGCCTTGTGCAGGCCCACGAGAAGGGGTTTCTTGTGGCCAACCCGCCGCAGCCTCCGCTCTCACAGGCGGAGATGGACGCAGTGTATGCGCTGCCCTTTACGAGGAAGCCGCATCCCGTTTACCGGGAGCATATTCCCGCGCTGGATGAAGTCGCTTTTTCCGTCACCTCCTCCCGAGGCTGCTTTGGCGGGTGCAGCTTCTGCGCGTTGACCTTCCATCAGGGACGGGTGGTGCAGGCGCGCAGCCACGGCTCGATCCTCGCAGAGGTCAGACGGCTGACACAGGACCCGGATTTTAAGGGATACATCCATGACGTGGGCGGCCCGACGGCGAACTTCCGCCAGCCCGCCTGTAAGAAACAGCTCACGCAGGGCGTTTGCCGCGACAGACAGTGCATCGGCTACCGTCCCTGCGGGAATCTGGAGGTTTCGCATTCGGATTATACGGCCCTGCTCAAAAAACTCCGCAGCCTGCCCGGCGTAAAAAAGGTCTTTGTGCGCTCCGGCGTACGCTATGACTATGTGATGTATGACAGGGACGATGCCTTCCTCCGGGAGCTTGTAGCGCACCATGTCAGCGGCCAGCTCAAGGTGGCGCCGGAGCATGTTTCCGAGCGGGTGCTGCGCTGTATGAACAAGCCCTCCCATGCGCTGTATGAACGCTTTGAACAGCGCTACATGGCGCTCTGCCGGCAGAAGGGCAGGGAGCAGTACCTTGTTCCCTATCTGATGTCCTCCCATCCGGGTGCGGAGCTGTCTGACGCCATCGAGCTGGCCTGTTTCTTAAAGAAGAAGGGAATCCGGCCGCAGCAGGTTCAGGACTTCTATCCGACGCCGGGGACGCTTTCGACCTGCATGTACCATACGGGGCTTGATCCGCGCAGCATGCAGCGGGTGTACGTTGCCAGAACGCCTGAGGAAAAGGCCATGCAGCGGGCGCTCATGCAGTACTACCTGCCAAAGAACTTTGCCGTCATCCGCAAGGCGCTGCGCAGGGCGGGCAGAGAGGACCTCATCGGCGCCGGAAGGGACTGTCTCGTGCCGCCGGAGCGCGGCGGAGAGAGGGGCAAACCGGGCGGGAACGTTCCCAAACGGGGCGGCCGCTATTTACATTCCCCGCGCCGACTGGTATAATAATTTTGCACTGTTACCAGTAATTTGGCTTTTTTAAATATTAAAGGAGGGTTTTACAATGTCTGAAAACAAAAATGTCAGTACCAATGTAGAGGCTGCCGGCAGCGGAAAAATCGTTTTTGCGGATGACGTCATTGCGACCATCGCAGCTCTTGCGGCGGCGGATGTTGAGGGCGTTGCTGGCATGAGCGGCGGCGTTGTGGAAGGACTGACGGAGATGCTTGGAAAAAAGAATATCACCAAGGGCGTCAAGGTCGAGGTCGGTACGGAAGAAGCCGCAGTCGATGTGTTCGTAAACGTCCGCTACGGGTTCCGCATTCAGGAGGTGTGCGCCAATCTGCAGCAGGCGATCAAGTCCGCAGTGGAAACGATGACGGGCCTGCGCGTGGTTGAGGTCAATGCTTATGTGCAGTCCGTGGTGTTCGATACGCCGGAGGACGATAAGAAGGAAAAGAAAGCCAAGAAAGAAAAAGAGAAGGAAACCGTGCCGGAGGTCGAGGCCGCGCCGGAACCGCCGCGCGTCAAATAAGGGCTGCGCAGTCAGAAGTAAAAATCCGGGCGGTCGCGTACCGCCCCGATTTTTGAAAAGGAGTTTGTTGATCCATGAAACTCAAATTGTTTGATCGTATCCTGCTGGCCATACTGCTGATCGCGGCGATCGTTGTGTCGCTCATCCTGTTGGGCATGGCGACGCGGCTCATATCCGAGAGTGCGGCAGTGGGGTTTGTTGCGCTGTTCTACCATGCGTGGCAGAATTCGCTCATTCTCGCCGGGGTCGGTATTGTAGTGCTGCTGATTGCGGTGCGCCTGCTGTTTGCCGGCAGGAGTACGTCCCTGCAGCAGCCCACGGCCGCTTTGATCCGCCAGAGCGAGACCGGCGGTTCGTACATCACCCTGTCTGCCATTGACAGCATGGCGCAGAAGCACTGCCGGACCAACAAGCGTATTTGCGAGTGCTACACGTCGGTACGCCAGGTCGAAGGCGGCGTATCCATCGGTGTGCGAATCCATGTGCTGCCGGATACGGATGTTGTGGAGCTGTGCGACAGCCTGCAAAACACCATAAAGCAGTATATCGAAAGCTATACGGGCGTCACGGTCAAGGAGGTCGGCGTACTGGTTGAGAGTATGACCGCTCAGGGGGGCAATGCAATCGCCCCGCGCGTGGAATAACGGGGGAGCATCGGGTATGGACAGGTTTCGGGAGTTTGTAAAGCAGCATCAGTGGACGGTCTTTTGCGTCGCTGTTGGCATCGTTCTCACCGTTCTTTTGCTGACGATCGGCTTTTTTAAGACCCTTCTGCTGTTCGTCATTGTCGGCGCTTGCTTTGCGTTGGGATATATGCTGGATCAGCAGGGGACGGAAGGCGTCAGAGCGTTTTTTCAAAGGCTGTTCCATAAGGGAGAGGGAAAATGAGCAGAAGTATCGCGCGCGAGGTTGCGATGAAGCTGGTCTATTCCCGCCTGCTCGGCGGCCAGGATACGCCGGATGCGGTTCTCGAAAAGTCCGAAATCAGGGAACCGCTGGACAGGGAAGAGAAGGACTTTTCCCTCGCTCTTGCGGACGGCGTTGCAGAACGCCTTGCTGAGATCGATGAACGGATTGCAGTGAACGCGGTGGACTGGTCCATCGACCGCATTGGCCGGGTGGATCTTTCCATTCTCCGCGTTGCGGTATACGAAATGCTGTATCGTGAGGATGTGCCGGTGGGCGCAGCCATCAATGAAGCGGTGGAGCTTGCAAAGCGCTTTGGCGGCGAGCGTTCCTACTCGTTTGTCAATGGAATCCTTGGCGCCGTGGCAAAGCAGCTTGCAGAAGAGGATTGAGCCACAGCCATGGACGCGCTGTTTCTTGGGATCGACACCAGTTGCTACACGACTTCGGTAGCCTGCATACGGGATGAAAGCATCGTTCTTGATGAAAGGATGGTGCTTTCTGTACCTTCGGGCGCACGGGGACTGCGGCAGTCCGAGGCGTTGTTCCAGCACAATCGAAACCTCCCGGCGCTTCTGGCGCGGCTGTATGCGGCGGTGGATCCAAAACGGATTGCGGCGGTTGGGGTGAGTGCGGCGCCGACCGCCCGAGAGGGGTCCTACATGCCGGTGTTTTTGGCTGGCAGACTGGCTGCGCAGGCCATTGCGGGCGCGCTCTGCGTGCCCTGCATCGAGACGACGCATCAGAAAGGACATGTGCTGGCCGCTCTGCATGGCGGAAACGAAGCGCTGCTGAAAAAAGAGCGCTTTCTTGCGTTGCACCTTTCCGGCGGCACGACGGACGTGCTCCGCGTGCAGACGGAAGGAGAAGGCATTGCTGCGATTGAGCCGATTGGATGCAGCAAGGACCTGCACGCCGGGCAGGTGGTGGACCGGCTTGGCGTGTCGATGGGCTTGCCCTTTCCTGCGGGAAAGCATCTGGAACTGCTGGCGCAAAAGGCCGAATCGCGGCGGATCCGGCTGCCCTCCAGCGTGCGCGGCACGGAATGTTCGCTCTCCGGTGTGGAGAGCGCGGCGCAGAGCCTGCTGGAGGAAGGGGCGCGCCCGGAGGAGGTGGCCTTCGGTGTTTACGACTGTCTGGCGCGCACGATAGCAAAGCTCGTGGCCCATGCTGCGGAGACGACGGACTGCCGGGATGTGCTGCTCTCCGGCGGCGTAGCCTCAAGTCTGCTGCTGCGCGATCTGCTGTTGAAACGGTGCGCGCCGGATCTTCGCTTGCGCTACGGTCTGCCCGCCCTGTCCAGCGATAACGCCGTAGGTGTAGCGATTGCTGCAAAGGAGGGCGCGAGATGGAAGAGGTTCTGACGCTCAGCGTTTCTCAACTGAACGAATATGTGGGCGTGCTGCTGTCTGCAGACCCGACCCTGCGGGAACTTCGCGTGCGCGGGGAGATCAGCGGGTTTAAGCGTCACAGCTCCGGCCACCTGTATTTTTCTCTGAAGGATGAGGGCGCGCTTGTGCGCTGCGTGATGTTCCGGCAATATGCGCAGCAGAACCTGCGCTTTCGTCCTGAGGACGGGCAGCAGGTGATCGTCTCCGGCTCGGCCGCCCTGTATGCGCGGGACGGCAGCTTTCAGCTCTATGTGCGCGACATGGAGTCCATGGGCGCAGGCGCCTTATACCAGCGTTTTTTGGCGCTTAAGACCCAGCTGGAGGCCGAGGGCCTGTTTGATACGGCGCACAAGAAGCAGATTCCCTGTCTGCCCAAGTGCGTGGGTATCGTTACCTCCGGAACGGGCGCGGCCTTGCAGGATATTTTGCAGATTGTGGGCCGGAGATTCCCAAAGATGAACCTTTGCCTCTGTCCGGTGCGCGTGCAGGGCGACGGGGCGGCGGAGGAAATCGCCGCAGGCATTCGGCAGATGAACCGGGCAGGCGCTGCGGATGTACTCATCGTCGGGCGGGGCGGCGGCAGCGTTGAGGACCTCTGGGCCTTTAATGAGCCGGAGGTGGCCCGGGCCATCTATGAGAGCGAGATTCCCGTTATCAGCGCCGTGGGACATGAGACGGATGTCACCATTGCGGACTTTGCGGCCGACCTGCGCGCGCCCACGCCGTCCGCAGCGGCGGAGCTTGCCGTCCCGGAGGAGGCCGCCATCCGCACCGCATTGCTGGACCATGCGGCGCGGCTTTCCAAGGTTCTGCAAAACGATCTTGCGCGGCGCAGGGACAAGCTGCGGCTGCTCCATCGCTCGCCGGGCTTTCTCTCGGCTGGCATGCGTCTTGCGGGCGAACGCCAGCGGATCGACGAAGCGCATGAGCGAATGCTGCGGGCCTGCGCGGAGGGCCTGCGGGCAAGAAGGAATGTTTTGACCCGTATGCAGGCGCAGCTGGCAGCGCTTTCCCCCGGCGCGGTGCTGGCGCGGGGCTTCGCTTTGGTGCGGGATGCCGAAGGCGGCGTTATTACGGCGGCAGCCAGGGTGTCGCCGCAGGACAAAATCTCGATTTGCTTTGCCGACGGCTCGGCCGCGGCGCAGATTCTGAGCGTAACGATAAAGGAGCGCGAGCATGGAAGAACTGAGTTTTGAACAGGGCATGGAACGGCTGGAGGCCGTGGTGAAGCAACTGGAGACCGGCAGCGGATCGCTGGAGGAGATGCTTTCCCTTTACGAAGAGGGCATGCGGCTGCACGAGGCCTGCGTTAAGCAGCTCGACGCTTACGAGGGCAAGCTGCAAAAGCTCAGCGCGCTGCCAAAGGAGGACTAGAGCCATGGATTTTTCCGGCCAGCTGAACTATTACAACGCGATGATTGAAAGCATGCTGCGCGTCCAGATCGAGCAGAGCGAAGCGCCGTCGATCCTCTATGACAGCATGGTTTATAGCCTGTTTGCGGGCGGCAAACGACTGCGGCCGTCGCTGTGCCTAGGCGCCTGCGAAATGCTGGGCGGCAACGCAACCGACGCGCTGAAGGCTGCCTGCGCACTGGAGATGATCCATACCTATTCGCTCATCCATGATGATCTGCCTGCCATGGACAATGACGATATGCGCCGGGGCAAGCCGAGCTGCCACAAGGCTTTCGGGGAGGGCAACGCCATACTGGCGGGCGACGGGCTGCTTTCACTTGCGATGCTCCTGCTGGCGCAGACGGGCAACGCAAAGGTATTTCAGATCGTGGCGCGGGGCGCGCTCAACATGGTTTCCGGCCAGTCGATGGATCTCAACGGCAAGCCCGATGCGGAAACGCTGTTCAAAATCCATGAAAAAAAGACCGGCGCCTTGATCCTTGCCTCCGTGCTCGCAGGCGCGTATACTGCGGGCGCGAGTCCGAGACAGATACAGTCGCTGACGGAATTTGCCGAGCACTATGGCCTGCTGTTTCAGATTACAGACGATATTCTTGATGCTGCGGGCGATGCGCGTCTTCTGGGGAAAACCGTCGGCAAGGATGCCCGGGACGATAAGGTAACCTTTGTTTCGCTCTACGGGATTGACATCGCCGCTTCGGAGGCGCGCCGCGCGGCAGACGCCGCTCTTGAAGCCCTGAATTCTCTGGAATTGGACGTCTCTTTCTTCTCGTCTTTGGTCGAGCAAACGCTTACAAGGCAAAAATAATACTTTCCGGGTTTTAGCGCCGCACGCCTTGCTCACGGAGGAAGAACACTGTTTCAGGACGGAATTGCAGAACCGACGGGAAGAAAGGGAAGCGACAGGATTGTTGACAGCCGGGGCAAAAAGCAGACGCCGTCCTAGCCGTGATAATAATGCTTGTCAATGGAACAGGCATATTGCGCCAGGGAAACGACGAGCTTTGACCGATCGCCGCGCATGAGGGAACGCGTAATCTCAAACACCCCGCCCGTTGTGGAGGTGATGATGCGCTGGACGCTGAAGCCGGGGGCGGGGCGGGGCAGCTCCAACAGCTCCGCGTCAGTACCGCGGATCATTACGCTCTCATAGGTTTCGGTGGAATGCGATGGCAAGATACCGGCCGCGCAAAGCATATCGTAGAGCGACTCCTTTTCAAGCCGCTCGGGGTTGAGGTTTGGGAGACAATGCGTTGGAATAAAGGTGGTTTCCAGCAATACGGGAACATCGTCCGCCATGCGCACGCGGCAGATACGATAGACCTGTTCTTCCGGTGAAGTCATAAACAGGATCTCACCGTTTTCTCCCACGGCTGACCGGTCTACCGTGGAGACATCGACTATTCTCGAAGATGGGACGATGCCGGACTGTCGAAGCTCGTGGGAGAAGGAATAGATACGGTTCATCGGCAGGCGAACCTTTTTTTCGCAGACAAAGGTTCCCTTTCCCCGTACCCGTGCCAGCAGCCCCTCGTCCACAAGGTCGCCGATGGCCTGACGAACCGTCGTACGACTGACGCCGTAAGCGGAACAGAGCGCCGCTTCAGTGGGCAAAGCGTCGCCGGGCGTCAGTTCGCCGCTGGACAGGGCAGAACGAATAAAGGTCGTAATCTGGCTTGACAGCGACAGGTTACAATCATACTCGACATGTTTTTTTAAAAGCGGATGCTGATCCTGTATCGCGTTCACAACAAACCTCGTACCCATCATACTAATTTCTTACAGACTATCCATTTTTTCTGGGGTTGTCAATGCCCGGAATTCTTTTTTTCTTGCAAATCCGCCGCTTTTCTAGGGAGTCTTTCAGAGAAAAAACAGGGGAAATTTTCAATCGAAGCAAAATATTGCAAAAAAATGTTACGCAAAGCAAAAAGTCGCAAACAATTTCTTGACAACAGGGTACACAGAGAATAGAATACAAATAAGACAAATGGTGCAATAAATACAAGCAGCTGTCCAAACAGTTCTGAGATATATGAGTTAGCCCATATTTCGCAAGAAAAGCCGATTGGATTCTGCCGGAAACGCCATCAGGCGGTCCATGGAGCACAGAATATCCAATTTTAAGACGAATTCAGAGCGGCTTCCGCTTTGAAATAAAAGAAGGAGGAGAAATCCATGAAGAAACTGATTGCTTTGATTCTGGCAGTCATGATGGCTCTGGCCCTCGTTGCATGCAGCGCGCCTGCGGCGGCTCCGGCTCCCGAGACATCGAACACAGAGACCGAGGCCCCCGTGCAGAATAGCGCGGAGCCTGCTCCCGAAACGGAGGAGGAGTTGACTTTTGCGATCATCTATCCCGCTTCCGATGCCAACTGGTACAATTCCATTGCGGAAGGGTTCAAGTATGGCGCAGAGGAAGCTTCCGAAAAGCTGGGCATCAAGATCAACACGATGCTGCTGCCCTCGGACTATGATGTTGACCTTGAGGTTGCCAATATTGAAATGTGCGTGACGCAGGGCATCGATGGTCTGTGCATGTACTCCTTCAATGAGAGCGGCGCAGGTCTTGCGGCCCAGAAGCTGGCCGGCACCGGCATCCAGCTGGTTTGCGCAGACAGCTGCGGCCAGGGCCTCGAAGCCGGTTATGACATGGATGGCTGCGTGGACTTCGACTGGTACAAGATGGGCGAAGACTATGCAAAGTGGATGGCTGAGAACACCACCGGCGATTACGTTATCATCACCGGCAACTTCGAGAGCTATCCCTGCCAGTTCGTCAACGAGGCAATTCAGAAGACCTCCGAGGAGCTCGGCGTCAACAAGCTGGTCGGACCGATCCTCGACTCCGACTACGAAGCGGATAAGGCCGCTGCAATCGCAGAGGACCTCATCAACAGCGGCAAGACCTTTGAGACCATCTTTGCAATGTGCGCCGACCTGGCAGTTCCGGTCTGCCGCGTGCTGGATGCCGCCGGTTACCTGAACAACCCCTATAAGGTCATCACCCAGAATGGTCAGGATGATCTGGATATCGCTGCGGTGGCCGACGGCCGGATGCAGATGACGATCTCCAGCTCCCCCGGTTATGAGGGCTATGTTGCGTTCCGTTGGCTGCTCAGCGAGCGCCTCGGCAAGTGCGACCTCACCAACGAGCAGATCTGGCTGCCCTGCGCAGTCGTCGATTATGAAGCGACGCAGAACCGCGACAACACCGTTATCGTGCCCTGGGAGCCCTGCGAGGAGTGGGCGACTCTGGCGGTGCGCGATATGCCGCAGCTCGACTGGTACGACAAATAAAAATCCCTCTTTCCTTTGGTGAAGAACAGGTTGGGGGTGATTCTACCCCCAACCAATTTATGGAGTATTAGGAGATTTAAGATGTTGGGAGCAGAAATACTCAGGCTGACGGACGTCACAAAGAGCTACTCCGGTGTCGTCGTTTTGGATAATGTGGAATTCAAGCTGCATGAGGGCGAGGTTCATTGCATTATCGGAGAGAACGGGGCGGGAAAGTCCACATTGATCAAGATTCTCTCCGGTGCAATTCACGCAGATCATGGAGAAATCGTTCTGTGCGGGAAAAAGTGTACTTCTGTTACGCCGCTGACACAGATCAACGATGGAATAGCAACCATATACCAGGATATCGATCTGGTAGATACCCTGACGGTAGCAGATAATATTTTCCTGGGCCACGAAAAGAACAGCGTCGGATTCATCAAAAGAGAAGAGCAGGAGAAGGTTGTGCAGAAACTCCTGGACGATCTGTCGGTGCATATTTCCGCCTCTGCGCTGGTTGGCAGCCTTTCCACGGCCAACAAACAGATGGTGCAGCTTGCTAAGGCGCTGCATTACAACGCTAAAATTGTCATTATGGATGAGCCGACCGCCTCCCTTGGCGAAGAGGAATCCCGGCAGCTCATGGATATCGTTCGGAAGCTCTCTGCCGAGAAGATCGGCATTATCTATATTTCTCATTATTTGGAAGAGGTCTTTGAGATTGCAACGACGATCACCGTCATCAAAGACGGCAGGGTGACCGGCGTACACAACGCAAAGGATGTGACGCCCGAGGAAATCGTCGCCGAAATGGTGGGGCGCGGCGCATCTCTCTATTATTCCCGCAAGCCTGCCGAAATCGGCGAGGAGGTCCTGCGCGTGGAGCATCTGGACAAGGAGCCTGTTGTAAAGGACGTGTCGTTTTCCGTGCGCAAGGGAGAGATCCTCGGCTTTGGCGGACTGGTTGGTTCCGGACGCTCGGAGATCATGGAGATGCTGTTCGGCGTCATGAAAAAGCGCAGCGGCAGGGTTTATCTGCACGGCAAGGAGCTGAATGCGCACAGCCCGAAGCAGGCGATCAACAGCGGCATCTGCATGCTCAGCGAGGATCGCAAGGGCGCCGGCCTGTTTATGGATCGCAGCATTCTCGAAAACATGTGCGTTGTGCGCAACGAGAAGCGATTTTTTGTGAGTCCGCGGAGGGACAAGGCTTCAAGCAACGAAATGATCCATCGTTTCAGCCTGAAAGCCAACAATGAAAAGCAGCTTGTACGCCGTCTTTCCGGCGGAAACCAGCAGAAGGCGATCATTGCCCGCTGGATGTTGACCGATTTTGACGTAATCATCTTTGACGAGCCGACAAAGGGCGTGGATATCGGCGCCCGGGCGGAGATTTACGATTTGATGGTCGAGCTGGCGCAGCAGGGCAAGGCGATCATTATGGTTTCGTCCGACATGCCGGAGCTGCTCTCTCTCAGCGACAGGATCGTTGTCGTGGTTGAGGGCAGGGTGGTGGATATCGTTGAGAATAAGGATATCACCGAAGAAGATTTGATGAAAAAGTATCTCAACATCGCATAGGAGGTCTATCGTGAGCAACAATAACACCGTCGCCCCCAAGCTCAACCGGGAGGGGCTCTTGCCGAATCTCAGGCGCAAGGTGCTGTCGTCGCAGTCCTTTTACCTGATACTGATCATTATTGCCTTGACCATCGTTACGCAGTCTGTCAACCCGCTGTTCCTGTCCAGCGCGAATCTTCGCAGCGTACTTGGACAGATTTCCACGCTGGGCCTGCTCTCCTGCGGAATGCTCGTGGTCATTATCTCGGGAAATTTCGATATTTCTGTGGGTTCCATCATTGGTCTGTCCGCAACGGTGATGTGCCTTTCCATTAAGGCAGGCACGCCGGAGCTTTTGGCGGCGCTGATCGGCATTGGCGTTGCTATGGCCTGTTCCACGCTCAACGGCGTTCTGTCCGTGCTGTTCAAGGCGCCGGCCTTCATCATCACGCTGGCGACCACGAGCGTTTTTACCGGCATTTCACTCATCATCACCAATGGCAAGAACGTGCCCGTTTACGAAGCGTTCTATTCTCTGACGTCCACCTATATTCTGGACATCATTCCGCTGATCTTTGTCATCAGCATTTTGGGATATGTTTTCATCGGGCTGCTGCTCAAATATACGCAGTTTGGCCGTCGTGTGTTCGGCATCGGCTGCAATGAGCAGGCCGCCTATCTGGCCGGCATCAACGTTAAGCTGAACAAGGTGCTCTGCTTTGCGGTAAACGGCTTTATGATCGGCCTCGCGGTGATCGTCTACATTGCGCGTCTCGGCGCTGCGCAGCCCTCGACCGGATCGGGCATGGAACTGGATGCCATCGGCGCCTGCATCATTGGCGGCGCGGCCATCAACGGCGGCAGAGGCGACGTTGTGGGAACCTTCTTTGGCGTGTTCCTGACGAACATCATCTTTAACGCACTGAACATGATGCAGGTCAGCTCCTATTTGCAGGACATTTCCTTCGGCGTCCTGATCCTGATCTCCATCGGCATCGGCTCGATTCGCACGGTCATCTCCAACAAATAAGGACTTTGCTCTCGTAGCAACGATAAATTAACAGGAGGTATCCAAGATGAAACTGCAACTGGTGGATGAACTGAACAGGAAAATCCGGGATGCGTTTGACCAGCTTCGAAAGGATCATCCCGAGCGTTTTGAGCGCAGGCTGAACATCTCCTACAGCAACTGGACCTTTGGTCTGGAGGATCTGGAGGAGGCCGCGGCCCGCATGAAAAAGTACAACGTTCCTTATATTGAACTTGGCGGCGATTACGGCGGAAAGGATGTCGGCTATCAGGCGGATATTGAGAAAACCAGGGCCATTCTGGACAAATACGATCTGAAGGTATCGGGCGTCTGCGGCTTTTTCGGTGATTCCAATGCGCTTTCGACCAACAACAATTTTGCGCGTCAGACGGCCATGGAGTACATCATTGAGGAGGCGAAGTTCTGCAAGGCGGTGGGCGGCACCTACCTGCTCGTGGTCCCCGGCACGGTCGGCCGCGCGCAGCCCTACGACTCCTCCGACTATGCCCGCAGCGTAAAAACCCTTCGCTCCGTGGCCGATATCTTTACGGAGACGGGGGTGCTCTGCGCGGTGGAGCCGATCAACTCCGCGGAAGTACCGATTTGCTCCACGGTGGCGAGTGTGCAGGGCTATATCCGCGATGTGAACCACCCCGGCGTACAGCACATCAACGGCGACGTGTTCCACATGCTCTGCGGCGAGAAGCATATTGGACAGGCCATTCTGGACTGCGGCGAGCAGCTGGTCAATCTGCATGTGGAGGACACCAACCGCATGCCGCTGGGCAATGGCATGATGGATGTGGATACGATCATCCGCGCGCTGTACCTGCTCAACTACAACCGCGACGGGCACTTTGTTACGGGAGAACCGCTTGGCGCAGGCCGCGATTCCTATGCGATCATGTACGGCCGGCACCCCGAATCCGTCAAGGAGCAGATGCTGGCGGACACCGTTGGCACGCTGCGCGAGCGCGAGGAGGCCGTCATCAACGGTTGACGGCAGCGCCGGATACTGCGCAATCCCCTTTCCCTTCGAGCGAAGCCCAAAAGCCGAATGACATACCCCCCTGGCAGCGCAGGGGGGTTTTCTTTGAATACCAACCGGAAGTCCAGGGCGAAAAATGAAACGCCGACGCAACTTGTGCTTTTTCTCAAAGTATGCTATAGTAAACATGGTGGTGCAGTATTCTAGTCAGTGATGCCGCTTCTGAAAACGGGCCTAAAAATCCGTTAAGGGCACATCGATGAAGTTTCTGGTGTTTGCTTTCGACGCCCAGTCGGGGGTTGATGCTGGGAGTTAAGGGGGCCGGGCGATCCGCAATGGCATGCGGGCGTTGACCCGTCCCTCGTGGAGACCTAAACGGGTGGTCAACCCATTGACTACTCCTTAGGATAAAACCTGTAATGCGGGATTGACTGTGTACAGAGTAGCCTGCCGTGCGTGGTGTCGGTGGATTTCGGAACACGCTCCAAACGTTTGGCCAAACGCGAGGCGCGATTGCCGGATGAAACCCATGCTGCAAAAGCGGCTAGGAACCGGCAAAGCTGTTGAGGAAAGCTCCTAGACTGTTACTGCTTCAAGCATTGGTTCTTGAGCGAGTTGGCATATTGAGGATTACGGTGTGGCCTAAGTGGCGATCCAGTTCCGGGTATGGCGACATACCGGCAGAGGTCATAAAGGGAAACCGCTCCTTCGGCGACGGGGAGTGACCTCCGGGGAAATCCTACTGGACCTAAGCTGCAAAGTCTACTCAATATGCCACCACCAGTTTTGGGAAACGCTATGGGAGGCATGGCTTGGACGACCGCCATATAAAAAAGAAAAAGCAGCACAAGAGAGATACCTGGCCGGTCACGGCATTTTTTTTGACGTTCGGGCTGGCGCTGCTGTTTTCCTTTTTTTCGGAAACGACGCTGCTGGGCGTATCAATGCCGGTGGCGGTGGCCGTATTGTTTTTCATCGTGCTTGTCGGCATACTTGCGGATATCATCGGCGTGTCCGTCACCGTAGAGGACGTGACGGCATATACGGCCATGGCCTCCAAAAAAATCCGGGGAGCGCGGCGGTCCATTGCGCTTGTGCAGAACGCCGGCCGCGTTTCCAATATTTGCAACGACGTGGTCGGCGATATCTGCGGCATCGTTTCCGGCGCCATGGGCGCTGCCATCGTTGGCAGGCTGGTCGCTGGCGCGGGCGAAACGGAAACGCTGGTGTGCAACATCCTGATCTCCGCACTGATTGCCGCATTCACCGTGGGCGGAAAGGCGCTGGGAAAGCGCTTCGCGCTGGATCACAGCCACAGGATTGTCTTTACAACGGCAAAAATCCTTTCCGTTTTTGATAAGTTTTAAGGGACGATATTTCGTATGAACCGGTATCCGCTGCTGGACAGTTTACAATCCATTGAAGATTTCCGCCGTCTCCCGGACGCCTCGCTTGACGCGCTGGCGGCTGAGCTTCGCGCGTTCATGATCGAAAACGTCTCAAAAACCGGCGGCCATCTGGCTTCAAGCCTTGGTGCGGTGGAAATCATTCTTGCCATGCATCGCGTGTTCAACAGCCCGAAGGATCGCTTTGTTTTCGATGTTGGCCATCAGGCCTATGTCCACAAAATCCTGACGGGCCGCCGCGAGCGTTTTTCAACCCTGCGCCAGAAGGATGGCATCAGCGGCTTCCCCAAACGGGAGGAGAGCGAGCACGACGCCTTCAATGTGGGGCATGCCTCGACCTCCATTTCAGCAGCGCTGGGACTGGCGCGGGCCATGCATCTTCGCGGCGAAGGCGGCGTTGCCGTAGCGCTCATCGGCGATGGCGCCATGACGGGTGGATTGGCGCTTGAGGGCATCAACGATGCCGGGCAGGCCAACATGCCGCTCATCGTAATCCTCAACGACAAT
The DNA here is from genome assembly GCA_004554165.1 of Clostridiales bacterium. Lineage (GTDB taxonomy): Bacteria > Bacillota > Clostridia > Christensenellales > CAG-138 > CAG-1024. The sequence continues at coordinate 85,464 of SFNQ01000002.1, forward strand.
AACATGTCCATCTCGCCCAACGTTGGCTCCATTCAGCGGCAGCTGACCAATATGCGCATGAGCCGTGGCTATCTGCGCTTTAAACGGGCGCTGGTGCGCCTGCTCGATACAGGGCGGTTTGGCAAGTGGCTTTCCAGCCATATGGAGACGTTTAAAAACCGCGTCAAGAGCTTTCTGCTGCCGAATCAACTGTTTGAAGAGATGGGCTTTAGCTATTTTGGCCCCATTGACGGGCACAATACGCAGGAGCTCATCCGCGTATTTTCACGGGCGAAGGCGCTTCACGGCGCAGTCATGATCCATGTCATCACCCAAAAGGGCAAGGGCTATGCCTTTGCAGAAAAGAATCCGGAGCGTTTTCATGGTGTATCGCGCTTTGACGTTGCAACGGGCGCCGCTGCGGCAGCAGCGAAAAAGAGCAATTCCGAGGCCTTTGGCGAGGCGCTCTTGGAACTGGCGGCGGAGAATTCCAGCGTCGTTGCCGTAACTGCTGCCATGCCGCTGGGCACCGGGCTTTGCCCCTTTGCAAAGCGCTTTCCCAAACGCTTTTTTGACGTTGGAATCGCGGAGGAGCACGCGCTGACCATGGCTGCCGGCATGGCTGCGGGCGGCCTTCGCCCGGTCGTCGCGATCTATTCCTCTTTTCTGCAGCGCGCTTACGATGAGCTGCTGCATGATATCTGTCTCCAGCGACTACCCGTTGTGATCGCAGTGGATCGGGCGGGCCTTGTGGGCGACGACGGGGAGACACATCAGGGCGTGTACGATGTGGCATATCTTTCAACCCTGCCCGGCATGCGCATTTATTCGCCGGCCAGCCAGCAGGAGCTGCAGAGCATGGTCGGCATGGCGCTGCTCCGGCAGGAACCCGCAGCCATCCGCTACAACCGGGGCAGTCTCATGCAGGCCCTGCTCAGCACGCCGATTGCGTTTGGCAAGTGGGAGATCATGCGCCCCATTACGCCGGTGACGATCGTTGCAACCGGCTGCATGGTGGAGGAGGCACTCCACGTTGCGAGAGAACTGGACGTCGGCCTTGTGAACGCCCGTTTTATCGCTCCCATGGACGAGGCCCTGCTGGAAACGCTCAAAACACAGTGCAGGCATGTCATTACCGTGGAGGACGCGGTCGTGTCCTTCGGAAAGAGCGTCGCGCTGCGCCTTTCGCCTCTGCCGGTCACTCAGATTGGCGTGCGGGACGAGCCGGTTCCTCAGGCGACGGTGGCCGAGCAGCGGGCGATCTGCGGCATGACCCGGGCGGATATTGCGGCGGCCGTAAAGGAGGCGCTATGAGCGAGCGGCTGGATTTAACCCTGTTTTCCCGTGGGCTTGCAAAGAGCCGCGAGAAGGCGCGGGCGCTGATCATGGCGGGCGTGGTGTTTGTGGATGGCAGCCGCGCGGATAAGGCCGGCGCACAGGTCGCGGAAAGTGCCGTCATCGAGGTGCGGGAAAACCCGATTCCTTTTGTAAGCCGCGGCGGCCTTAAGCTGCAAAAGGCAGTGGAAACCTTTCAAATTCCGCTGTCGGGACTGGTTGCTGCGGACATTGGCGCATCTACCGGCGGCTTTACGGACTGCATGCTGCAGCACGGCGCAGCGCATGTCTATGCCATCGATGTGGGATATGGCCAACTCGACTGGGGCCTTCGCAACGATCACCGCGTTACCGTAATGGAGCGGACCAATGCGCGCTATATGGCGCCTGACTGGTTCCGGGAACCGCTGGCGTTCGCCTCCATCGATGTTTCCTTCATTTCTCTTAAGCTGATGCTTCGTCCGCTGCACGCCTGTCTGGTGGAAGGCGGACGCGTTGTGGCGCTTATCAAGCCGCAGTTTGAGGCCGGCCGGAGCGAGGTAGGAAAGAACGGCGTGGTTCGCGATGCGCGTGTACACGCGGAGGTTTGCCGGCGTATGCTGGCCTTTGCGCTGGAAAGCGGTTACCATGTTTGCGGATTATCCTTTTCGCCCATTACCGGGCCGAAGGGAAATATCGAGTTTCTGCTGTATCTGGAGCGGCACGACCTTTCAACCGGCTCCGTTTGCAGTGTTGCGGATACAGAAATCGAAGGAATTGTTCGGGATGCGCATAGTGCGTGCATATGACAGCGCAGTATTCATATTTTTTCTTGAGTTTTTCGCGTGTGGACTGTATAATGCGAATAGAATATGAATAATTGGAGCGGTATGTTCATTTGATCGGTATAGTCATCAATCCAACCAAGCCGGGCGCGCCGGCACTGCGGGATCAGCTGCTGGAAGCCATGGCCGCAAGGGGGATGGAAACGGCGGAATTTTCCGGCGCGGCGGAGGTTGCGGATTATGGCGCGCCCCTGTCCTGCCTGATTGTCGTTGGGGGCGACGGTTCCATTCTTCGCTTTGTGGAGGTTGCTTCAAAAAAGGATATTCCGCTGCTGGGCATCAACGTTGGACGCATCGGCTTTCTGGCGGAGATTTCCGGGGCGCAGATCGAAATGGCGCTGTCCCGTCTGCAGAATGGGTCGTATACGCTGGAATCGCGGATGATGCTCGCCTGCTCTGTCAATGGCGGTGCGCCCTGGCACTGTCTCAACGATATTGTTGTGTTCAAGCGTTCCTTTTCGGGCGTCACGCAGATACGCGTTGCTGTGGACGGGCAGTCTCTTGGCTCCGTTTTTTGCGACGGCATGATTGCCGCCACGCCAACCGGGTCTACGGCCTATTCGCTTTCGGCGGGCGGTCCGGTTCTGATGCCTTCGATGGATGCGATTGCGATTACGCCGGTCTGCTCCCATACGCTCCATGTGTTGCCGACTGTCGCAGGCGCAGATTCTGTGGTGGAATTCCGTCTCGAGGCCGAGGGCATGGTTTCCGTGGACGGCATGCGCGTGGGGAATGTGGCCGCCGGAGATACGGTGCGGGTAGCGCGCTCGGCGCGCAGAACGCGCTTTATCCGCTTTTCCGACGTGGATGTATTTCGCCTGATTTTAGCAAAGCTCAACTGAAGCTGTATCCTTTGTACAGATTTTATACAAAAGTGAGGACAAGCCATGAAAGCAAAACGCCACGCGATGATTACGCGCCTGATCGCGGCGCAGAATATTGAAACGCAGGAGGAGCTTGCGGGCATTCTGCGCGAACATGGCTTTTCCGTTACGCAGGCGACGGTATCCCGCGACATCAAGGAGCTGCGGCTCATCAAGGTGCTCACGCCGGAGGGACGCTACCGCTATGCAACCGTGGATAAGGCAGAAGCGGATTTGCAGGAGCGCTTTATCCAGATGTTCGCCAATTGCGCGCTTTCCGTTGTAACGGCGGGCAACCTGATCGTCATTAAGACCATTGCAGGCAGCGCTTCTGCCGCTGCGGAGGCGGTGGATACGCTCAAGTGGCCGGAGATTGTCGGCACGATTGCCGGGGATAACACGATTTTTCTTGCCATACACGATGCAAAGGCCGTGCCGGAACTGGTACGGAAATTTCAGAAAATGATGAGGTAGGACGGGAGAGTTTCCATGCTGCGCCGAATTCAGATTCAAAATGTTGCATTGATTGACGAACAGGCCATCGAATTTGACGATGGTTTTTCCGTATTGACCGGTGAAACCGGCGCGGGAAAGTCCATCATTATCGAGTCCTTCAATTTTGTTCTGGGCGAGCGCGCAAGCAGGGAGCTCATCAAGTCCGGCGCACAGAAAGCCAGTGTGGAGGCCAGCTTTTTGCTGTCCGAATCTGAGCCTGCGGCCGATGTGCTGCGCCGTATGGAACTGTTCCCAGAGGACGGTGAACTTGTGCTTTACCGTGAGCTGAGCGCCGGAGGTAAAAACGTTTGCCGTGTGAACGGAACGCTGGTCAGCACCGCCATGCTCAAGGAGATCGGCGATGCGCTTGTGGATATCCACGGCCAGCACGCGCACCAGTCGCTGCTGAACCCGAAAATGCATCTTGCTCTGCTCGATCAGTTCTCCGGCGCGGAAGCGCTTTCCGTTAAAAAAGAGCTTTCCGGCGCATACCGCGTGGTTTCCGAGGCGCGGCGCGCCCTTGATGGCTCGGTCATGAATGAGCGCGAGCGGGCGCAACGCTGCGATCTGCTTGCCTATCAGATCAAGGAGATAGCGGACGCCGCGCTGCGTGACGGCGAGGAGGAGGAGCTGATCGAAGAGCGCAAAAAGCTCCAGAATGCCCAGACCATTATGGAAGCGCTGGGCAACGGGTCGGAGGGGCTTTCCGGCGATATGGGCGTGCTCAGCACATTGACGCTTGTACTGCATCATCTGGATACCATCCAGGATTTTGGCGCAGACTACCGGGAGCTTTCCGAGAAGCTGCATGAAAGCTACTATACTCTGGAGGATATGGCCTATACGCTACGCGATCTTCGGGATAGCTTCAGCTATGATCCGCAGTCGCTCGACCAGATCGAGTGGCGGCTCGAGCTCATTTCGCAGCTCAAGCGCAAGTATGGCTCCAGCATAGCGGAGATACTGGAATATGCCGAGGGCATTGAGACGGAATACCAACAGCTTTTGACCATGGAGGAACGGCGAGAAGAGCTGCAGCAGGAGTATGACGCCGCGCTCTCCGCCTATGCGGCGCTTGCGGACCGGCTCTCGGCCCTGCGAAGGCTTGCCGCAGACCGGCTTGCCGGGGAGCTCATCCCACAGCTAGCGGATCTCGGCATGCCCGGCGCAGCCTTTCAGGTGCAGATCGGCCGACTGGAGGGGGAAGCGCCGTCGTCCGCCGGTTACGATACGGCGGAGTTCCTGCTTTCCGCCAACCGCGGCGAGCCGCTCAAACCGCTCTCGCGCGTTGCATCCGGCGGCGAAATTTCCCGCATTATGCTGGCCTTTAAAACCGTGCTCGCCTCCTCGGACGGAATCCCCACCATGGTGTTTGACGAGATTGACAGCGGCATCAGCGGTCAGATCGGCATTGCCGTCGCAAAAAAAATGCGTCAGATCGCGCGCCGGCACCAGGTGCTGTGCGTTACCCATCTTGCGCAGATTGCGGCACATGCACATGTGCATTATCGGGTTGAAAAACAAATTCTGGGAGAGCGGACGGTTTCTTCCGCAATACGTCTGGATGAAACCATGCATTATGAAGAAATCGCTCGAATTATGGGCAGCGAACCCGGAGATGAGATTGCGATCAGGCATGCAAGACAGCTTGTGGAAGCTGCAAAAGTCAATGAATAGTCCGGCATAGATCGCCCCCTTTCCGCACAATCTAACCTTGTTCGCGATAGTGAACAACTCAGATTGACGAGAGGGCGGAACGGATTGTGAGACGGCGGATTTGTACATGGATTTGTAGAGCGGCAGCCCTCTGTGGTTTTGCCGCTCTTGTGATGCTGAACTATTCTGATTCCATGCGCGTTGTTCGCAATCTTCCGGAAACGATATATGTCTCCGAGGCGGAGCGTCTTCCGGAAATTCTTTCTTCGAATGGCGCGTCCGCTGTGCGCGTGGATAGGCAGCAGGCTGAACGCATGTCGGATGTGGCCGACACGCTCTATACGTTTCGCCTTTTGGGATTGGTTCCTCTCAAAACCGTGCAGGTCGTTCGCGCCGGAGAAACCCTTCTTGTGCCGGGCGGCAATGCGGTAGGGATCACGCTGCATACGGCGGGCGTGCTGGTGGTAGGACTTGGCTCCGTAGAAACGGAGGACGGCGCGCAGAGTCCGGCATCCGCAGCAGGCCTTGCGGGGGGAGACGTCATTGTTTCAGTGGATGGAATCGCTGTGTGCAGCGCCGCGCATTTCTCAGAACTTTGTTCTGACTGCAACGGCAGTATGCGACTGCTTGTGGAGCGTGGGGAGGAGCGCCGGGCACTGACCATTTATCCTGTGCGCGATCGGGAGAACGGCTGTTATCGTATCGGCGCCTGGGTGCGGGACAGCACGGCCGGCGTTGGAACCCTGTCCTTCTACTCGCAGCAGGAGGGGGCCTTTGCCGCGCTGGGGCATCCGGTTTCGGATATCGACACGCAGTCCACGCTGACTGTGCGGGACGGAAAGCTCCTGTCTGCGGAGATTGTGGACGTTATCCGGGGCGAGCAGGGAGAACCGGGGGAACTCCTCGGCGTTTTCTCGCCGGATGGACGCCCCATCGGAACGATTGAGAAGAATACGGATTTCGGTATCTTTGGAAAATTGGACAATACCGAAATTCTTTCCTCCATTCAGGGGATACCCATGGCCTATGCGTATGAAGCGCACACGGGAAAGGCTACGCTGCTCGCCACGGTTTGCGGCAGCACGGTGGAGGCGTACGAATGCGAAATCAGCCGCGTCAATACCCAGCAGAGCCCCTCTGCAAAAGGGATGATCGTTACCGTGACGGACGAACGCCTGCTTTCGGTAACAGGGGGTATCGTGCAGGGGATGAGCGGCAGTCCTATCCTTCAGGACGGAAAGCTGATCGGCGTGGTGACGCATGTGTTTGTTAACGATCCGACGAAGGGCTATTGTATCTATGCCGAGTGGATGGTGCAGCAGATGCGGTAGATGGCGGAGCGGGCGGCGTTGAAAAACGGCGATGGCACAGCTTTTGGGAGACGGATCAAGGCGGAACAAACGCCCGCCCTGTGACGTGGAAGTTTTGTAGTTTAAAAGCAATGCCTCAGCATATTTTAGTGGCTCATATTTTGGCTTTGCTCCAAGCCTATGCGCCGGTTTTGCTGTTGTTAGACATTCCATGGAATATGGATGGCAGCAATCTCAGGTATTTGTGTATTGTCTGGGCATGAAATGGCCCTCCTGTTGCAGCTATGATCTTCTTGAAAGAGATAGCCATCCAGGCACTCAAAACTTATGCGCAAGAGGAACTGAATAGCTTCGAACGTCCCGCACATTAGTTAGTTTTGGAGCAGTTGCCACTGACTACAGTTGGCAAAGAAACACCTGTGCTTAAAAGGGAGCTGCTGGCTTCCGCCCGCTGCTCCCTTTTGCTCCTTAGTGATTCCTTTCTGACCAATTATTGACGTTGAGCCACAATTCTATCTCTAGTTAACCCGTCTGAAGCCTTGCCTGGATTTATGCATAGGGAATCAGAGCGATAAATTCCAGCGGTTCGTCTCCAATGCACTTGATGCCATGACCGGTTCCCGGCGGGGTAAAGGTCACATCGCCCGCTTCAACCGTTACGATGGTTCCGTTGTCGTTGTACTCGGCCTTGCCGCTGTAAATGTAATAGATCTCGGAATCGCCGTTATGAACATGAAACCCGATCGAATGACCCGGCAGCAGCGTTGTGTGTGCAAAAGCGCGGCCCTTGTTGTTCATTTCTGCATCGCTGTTGATGAGGCTGCGCACGGTAATATAGCCCTCGCCGCCAAACTTGTTGTCAAATCGTTCTACCTTTTTCTCTGCGCTTTTTCGTACCATTCGGGGTGCCTCCTTGGGTGAGAAATTGCATATTTTATAAGTTGATTCCCGTCTATAGCGAGAAATAGCCCGGATAGCGTTTCATAAGCTCCGGCAGCGCGCCTCGGTAGCCCGCGGTCAGATGCTCGTGCAGAAAGCTGTCCATATTTTTTTCGCTGCGCGTCATAATGGCATGGAACATTTCACGATGCTCCTCGTGGGCGGGCCAGAGCTGCTCTGTGCCAAGGCGAACCTGAAGCCGTCGCACGCGGTCGTGATGCGTAACAATCCGCATCACAGTCGCCCAGGTCCATGGCTTTCCGGCCGCAAGATAGAGCAGTTTATGGAACGCGTTGTCCAGCTCCATGTACCGGTCCAGATTGCCCTGCTCAAGGTTGCTGCGCTGCTGGTCCAGATTCTCGCGCATCAGAGAAAGCATCTGATTGTCCGCCTTCTGGCGGGCCTCCCGGAAGATTGCGCATTCTGTATGAAACCTGAGAAATACGCCTTCCTCCACAGCGTCAAGATCAATGCGGGAGACGCAGCTTGAACGCTGTGGGTAAACCTCCACCAGCTTGGATTCTACAAGGGAAACGATGGCTTCGCGGATGGGCGTTCGACTGATCTGCAACGCCTGCGACAGTTCTGCATCCACCAGGACCATGCCGGGCGGAAAATCGAGATTCATGATGCCGTTATACAGAACGCGATAGGCGTATTGCCGGCCGTTTTCGGACGGTGCTTTTTGTGGGATGGATGGTGGGCAATCCATGCTGGCGCCTCCTTCTGCATATTGAACCTATTGAACCTAATTTTTCCACTGATGTCAAGCGTATTTTTTCACCGAATGCTCGAAGCGATAGACACTGCGAGCATTCGGCTTTGGGGTAATGCCGGGGCCCTGAAAATTGTCGGCTTCAGGCATCGTTTACATGGCGATGGAGCGCAGTGCGAACTGCGCCGGGTGCAACAATCATCTCCGCAAAGCAGCTCTCCACCATATCGGCAATCCCTGCCTCGTAAAGATCAACGCCCATAATGGAGGCATCGGAGAGCACAGGCTGCAACACCTTGTGTACATCGCAGGCTTTGCCGAGACGGATCTCTGCAAAGCGGGGCGCAAGCGTAGTCATGAGCGGATCATCGCTGGGTTGAAAAGGCTTTCCGTCATCGCCAACCGCCATCAGATAGCGGCACCAGGCGGCAATGACAAAAGCAATGCGCTTAAGATCCCGGACGCACAGCGTATCGGACGCAGCGTACTTTTTGATGGTATTGCCAAAGCGAATGGCAATCTTCTGCGATGTGTCGGTTGCAATGCGTTGCGGCGTATCCTGCAGGAAGGGGTTGGGGAAGCGCTTTGTTATGACCTCGTCGATGAACGCGCGCGGGCTGATAACGCCGGGATCAACCACGACGGGCAGCCCCTCCTGATAGCCAACGATTTCAACCAGTTTTTTGAGGTCCTCGTCCTGCATTTCCGCAGAGATGCGATCAAAGCCAAGAAGGCAGCCCAATACGGCGAGGCAGGTGTGCAGCGGATTCAGGCAGGTGCATACCTTCATCGTCTCGACCATATCCACCACGTCCCGGGACGTAAAGATGACTCCGGCCTGATCCAGCGGCGGACGGCCGTTGGGGAACGCATCCTCAACGACAAGATACTGTGCCTCCTCGGCATTGACAAAGGGCGCCACATAGGAGCGGCGTCCGGTCACGCGCACGCCCATATCCTCAAGGCCGTCCTTTTCCAGCATTTCACGGACGGAGTCATCCGGCCGCGGCGTGATTTTGTCGATCATGCTCCAGGGGAAGGAGACGGCGTTCTTGTCGCGCAGGTAGTCCGTAAATCCTGCTCGGCAAAGCCCGCGCTCCGCCCAGGCGTCCGCGATGGCGAGCACGGCGCTTTCAAGGCGGGAGCCGTTATGGGAACAGTTGTCCATGCTTACGAGCGCGATGGGCGCGCCGCCTGCTGCAAAACGCGCATGGCACAGCGCGGCGATCTTTCCGAGATAGCTTCCGGCCTTTTCCGGGCCTTGCTCCATGTCGGACTGCACCGCCGGGAAATAGTTCCCCTGGCCATCGGCAATGTTGTAACCCTTTTCCGTGATGGTGAGGCTCGCCATTTTGAGCGAAGGAGAGCAGAACGCCTTCTCAAGCTGCGCCCAGCCCTCCGTACCGCGCTCCATGTCCAGACTGTTGACAACGCTGCCGAGAATGGTTTTCCGAATCCGGCCGTCCGCGCAAAGCGTTGCAAGTACGGAGAGATTGTCAAAGGGACGGTAAGCAGCATCCAGTATCTCCGCGTCGAACCCCTCCGCAACGATGATCCCCGTGTCCATGCGCCCGGAGTTGAGCAGCTCCTGATTCAGGGCCGCGATGAAAGCGCGAAAAATGTTGCCTGCGCCGAAGTGTACCCATTCAGGGCGGGCAGCGGTGTTCGCCTTGATGGCGGCGCGGTCGAAGGCTGGGAGGAGATACCCCTTTTCCCTGAGCGCTGCGCTCTGCTGCAAAATGGTTTCGTTGTTCAGCTTCATAAAAACAGTTTCCTCCTCGGTTATGCGTTCCGGCGTTCCGCCGTGAGGTACATCAGATGACGGCCAATGTGAGAAACAAGGCCTGCATAGTATTCCTCTTCGTGGGCGGCCATGAACGGGAAAAAGGCGTCGCGGAACCACTTCTCGTTCAGCAGCAGGCCATAGGCGATATGAATCGTCTGCCGGGAGGCGGGCAGTTGGAGGTATTCCGGAAGATAAGCGTCGTTTTGCAGATCGATGTTGGGAATCTCGTCCGGATTTGTGGAGACATGGTAATATTTTTCGGCCTCAGCACGATGCGCAAGCGCGAATTTGTGCGCGCGCCGGTAGAGCGCGGGGTCATGCTTTGCAACGACGCGCATGGCTTCGAGCCAGTTGGTGCCGGCGGTCTTGACATGGACATGGCAGCCTGTCACGCGGCCAACGGTCGAGAACACGGAAAATTTGTCTGAACCGGAGTGTACGGACAGCTTGTAGCCAAAATGCTCCGCTATCTCCTGATGTGCGACAAAATCGCGCGCAAAGTCGTTCAAATTGCCGCTGTACTCAATTCCTTTTTCAAACTCGCCGGAGAAGTGAGGCGCGAGGCTCACCGGATGCACGCCATGGGCGAACAGCTCACTGGCTACAATATAGTGCTCCGCAGGGGAGGTGATGGTGCGGGTCTCGTCGATGGACATTTCAAAGTCAACGTCCGCAGTTTTGATCGCATCGATATACTGGTAGCAGCGCTCCGCGTGGAGGATTGCTTTCCAGAACACGAGCACGATTCGCTTGAGTTCGGAAAGCGAAAGCGAACCGATAATGGGCAGTTCCCTGTCAAGATAGGTGGCTTCATAGTGCCCGCGCACTTCTTCCGGAAGGACGGCGTAGGCGGCGTCAACTTCGGCTTGGGTATAAGCGGCGGCCTGAATGTCGATATGCTCGGAACAGTCCAGGGTAATCATCGTACAGCCGCTTGCGATGGCATACCCGATCTCTTCTTCTGTTTTCAGGTGGTCGCCATCCGCTCCATAGCCGCCCTTGTAGCCCTCCTGCAGCACGGCGAAGGTTGCGGCTGCAATGACTTCGGAAAAGGTGCGGTTGGTGAGGGTCAGCTCCCGAATGGACTGCTGCGCAAACACGGGATACACGTCATAGCCTGCAATTGCACGAATATGGCCCGGCGTGGCAAGGCCCAGTCTGTCGCCCAGGCCCATTGTAAATTTATGGCCCGCATGGCTCCTCGGTCTGGTATAGGGGAGAAGCTCATGCAGTGCTCTGGCGTTTTCCACGGTAAGGGGACAGAACTTGAGCTTGCCGCTGGTCTCTCCGGAAAAAGCGGAAATCTTCTCGCCGGTGACGGCAAGCAGCTTCTCCCCGGCTCTGCGGACGATGGCGCAGGCAGTACCAGCTGCGGCGTCAATGGAGCGCTCATAAAGCACGGTATTCGGCTCGATATGCAGCGCTTCAAGAAGCGAATCGGTTATGGTGGACATTGGTTGAATCCTCCTCTTGAGATTGAAGTCAGGTGCATGAAAAGCAGTGATTCAGTATAAATACAAGTATATCACCATTCAAAAGAATGTCAAACAGATATATTAGATGAATTTTCAAAAATCACAATAATCAGATGGATTTTATTGAGTTTTGATTTCAATATTGCTTTTCTGGTATATCAGTGATATACTGGCCTCGTCAAAAAATGTTTCATAGGAACCGATCGATCCGGATCAATTTTTTGAAAAGAGGGAATCAAGCATGAAGCCGTTTCTGGACCAGGACTTTCTGCTGACCTGCGGGGCAGCAAAAGCGTTGTATCACGAACACGCGGAACAAATGCCGATCATCGACTATCACTGCCATATCAATCCGGCGGAAATCGCTGATGACAGGAGGTACGCCTCCATCACCGAGGTGTGGCTTGGCGGCGACCATTATAAGTGGCGTGCCATGCGCTCTGCAGGCGTTCCAGAGCGTTGCATCACCGGCAACGCCGATCCGGAAGAGAAGTTTATCTCCTGGGCGAATACCGTTCCTCGCCTGATTGGAAACCCGCTGTATCATTGGACGCATCTTGAGCTGCAGCGGTATTTTGACATTTGCGAACCGCTTTCCGGAAAAAACGCAAAAGAGGTTTACAAGACCTGCAACGAAATTCTTTCCAGACCCGAAATGTCCGTTCGCGGTATCATAAAAAAGAGCAACGTCCGCCTGATCTGCACGACGGACGATCCTGTGGATGATTTGTCCGTACATTCGCGCCTTGCGAAGGATTCCTCCCGCCCCGCAGAGGTGCTTCCCGCGTTTCGCCCCGACAAGGCGCTCCGGCCCGACAAGCCCGGTTACGGGGATTATCTCAAAGCGCTGGAAGCGGCTGCCGGCATGTCAATCCAAACGATGGACGATTTGCGCGCGGCCCTGCTCCATCGTATCGATTATTTTAACGCCCATGGCTGCCGCGTCAGCGATCATGGCCTTGATACCGCCATCTGCGAACGGTCTTTGTCCGAAGCCGATCTCAATGCCATTTTGGAAAAGGGACGGAGAGGCGAGCCTGTCAGCGCAAAGGAATCCGAAGCCTTCCAGACGGCATTGCTTCTTACCTGTGCGGGCGGCTACCGCAAGCACGACTGGGTCATGCAGCTGCATTTTGGCTGCATTCGCAACAATTCAACGAAGATGTTCGAGCGTCTCGGCCCGGATACCGGCTTTGACGCCATGAACGATGAGGGAAGCAATGCGCCGCGCCTTGCCGGCCTTTTGGACCTGCTTGAGCGGGAGAATGTGCTTCCCCGCACGGTGCTCTACTCGCTCAATCCCGCGGACAACGGCATCATCGGCACCGTCATGGGCTGTTTCCAGACCGACAGCGATATACCCGGACGCGTACAGATGGGCAGCGCCTGGTGGTTCAACGATCACAAGGCCGGCATGGAAAGGCAGCTGTCGGACCTTATGAACCTCGGTGTTGTCAGCACCTTTGTCGGCATGCTGACGGACAGCCGCAGCTTCCTCAGTTACACCCGGCACGAATACTTCCGCCGTATTCTCTGCGATGTGTTCGGCAGACTGGTCGAAAACGGCGAATATCCTGCAGACCTTAACCTGTTGGGCGGTATCGTGCGCGATATCAGCTATAACAATGCGCTGCGCTATTTCCATTTTGATGAAATTTTGAAGTAAATAAAGGAGAATTCTGCAACATGAAACGTTATGCACTCGTCGTCCCCACCAGCATGGGCGTGCGCATCACGCCCGAATTTCGCCAGCCCGTCCACATCAGCCATCATTTTTACATGCAGGCAACCAGCGCTGAAACCAACGTTGCAAGCGTTGCCGCAGCGCTGGGCCTGCCGGTCAAGGTGCTGACCACCTTTGTGGAGGGGTCGCCCATTGCCGCGTTTATTAAAAACGACCTCCGCAGCCGCAACATGGAGTATGAGGGCAGAGAGGTTCCGCAGGGTGGCCCCTGGGGCTACCGGCATCAGTTCAACATTGCGGACAGCGGCTTTGGCATGCGCGGCCCGCGCGTCCAGAATGACCGCGCAGGCGAAGTCGGGCGCACGCTGAATGTGAGAGATTTCGATTTGGAGCGTATTTTTGGCGTCGAGGGTGTGGAGATTCTGCACCTGTCCGGCCTGATTGCGGCGCTTTCTCCGGAAACCGGTGAATTCTGCCTTGCGCTGGCCCGGGAGGCCAAAAAGTACGGTACGAAGATCTCTTTTGATCTCAATTACCGCGCTTCGTTCTGGAAGGGCAGGGAAGAGGAGCTTTCCGCAATCTTCCGCGAGATCGCATCCGTTGCAGATATTCTGATTGGTAATGAAGAGGATTTCCAGCTCTGCCTGAACGTGCAGGGGCCCGAAGCCGGAGGAAAGGATATTGCGTCCAAGATAGACAGCTTTCAGGAGATGATCCTCCGGGTGCAGCAGGAGTATCCCAACGCCTCCACCTTTGCCACCACGCTCCGTCAGGTCGTCAGCGCCAATGAGCACCTCTGGGGTGCGATCCTGCTTCGCGACGGACAGTGGAACGTGGCGGAACCCCGGCCCATTCAGGTGCTTGACCGCATCGGCGGCGGCGACGGCTTTGTGGGCGGCCTGCTCTACGGTGTGCTCAAAGGCTGGAGCGCCGAGGATTGCCTGCACTTTGGCTGGGCAACGGGCGCGCTTGCAGCGACCATGCTGAATGACTACGCGCAGCCTGCGGACGAGGAGCAGGTCTGGGCGGTCTGGAGCGGAAACGCCCGCGTGAAGCGATAAATCAGAGCCGGAAACACAAACGATAAATCTTCAGGAAACAGAAAGGAATTTTGATGATGAAAGCGGATATCGGACTGATCGGCCTGGCCGTCATGGGTGAAAACCTTGTTATGAACATGGAGTCGAAGGGCTTCACCGTTGCGGTTTACAACCGCACGACCGCAAAGGTGAAGGATTTTGTCGAGGGCCGGGCAAAGGGCAAAAACATTATTGGGGCCTATTCGATTGAGGAGCTGGTGGCGAACCTGAAAAAACCGCGCCGCGTCATGATGATGGTCAAGGCTGGCGCTGCGGTGGATGCGCTGATCGATACGCTCATTCCGCACCTCGAGAAAGGCGATATCATTATCGACGGCGGCAACAGCCATTTTCCGGATACCATTCGCAGGACGCAGTATGTGGAGAGCAAGGGCCTGCTTTATATTGGCACCGGCGTGTCCGGCGGCGAAGAGGGCGCGCTCAAAGGCCCGTCCATGATGCCCGGCGGCTCTCCGGCTGCATGGCCGCATGTCAGGGACGTGTTTCAGGCGATCTGCGCCAAGGTGGAGGACGGATCGCCCTGCTGCGACTGGGTTGGCGAGAACGGCGCAGGCCACTTTGTCAAAATGGTACACAACGGCATCGAGTACGGCGACATGCAGCTCATCTGTGAGGCCTATCAGTTCATGCGCGATGCGCTTCAAATGACGCCGGACGAGATGCACGAAGTGTTCAAGGCCTGGAACGAGTCCGAGCTGGACAGCTATCTGATTGAGATCACGCGCGATATCCTTGCTTACAAGGATGAAGACGGCAAGCCCATCGTTGATAAGATTCTCGACACCGCGGGACAGAAGGGCACCGGCAAGTGGACCGGCATCGCTGCGCTGGACGAAGGCGTTCCGTTGACGCTGATCGGCGAGGCCGTATTTGCGCGTTGCCTGTCCGCCATGAAGGATGAGCGCGTTGCGGCCGCAAAAGTCTTTCCCAAAACCATTCCCGCCTTTGAGGGCGACCGTGCCGCCATTATTGAAGACATTCGCAAGGCCCTCTACGCCTCGAAGATCATCTCCTATGCGCAGGGATACACGCTCATGCGCACCGCTGCAAAGACCTATGGCTGGAATCTGAACTATGGCGGCATCGCGCTCATGTGGCGCGGCGGCTGCATCATTCGCTCCGTATTCCTTGGCAAGATTAAAGAAGCCTATGACAAGAATCCCCAGCTTCAGAATCTCCTGCTGGATCCCTATTTTGCGGATACCATTCGCGGTCTCGTTCCTGCGTGGCGTAATGTTGTCGCTACCGCGGTCAAAAGCGGCATCCCCATGCCCGCTTTCTCGTCGGCGCTTGCCTATTTTGACGGCTACACGACCGAGAAACTGCCGGCGAACCTGTTGCAGGCGCAGCGCGACTACTTTGGCGCGCACACTTACGAACGGCTGGATGCGCCGCGCGGCGAGTTCTTCCACACAAACTGGACGGGCCACGGCGGAAGCACATCGGCCTCGACCTATACGGCGTAACCGGGGGAAGAAGGCCCATGGAACTGTTTTACAGGGCAAATTCGGAAGCGGGGCTGGCGCGGGAGGAAATCTGCGCCGCCCTTTCCCGTTCGCTGGAGGGAAAGCATCCGAAAAAAGCGCTTTTGATTCCGCCGGATTATACGCGCTACCACTCCAACGCGGGATTGATCGCCAATACCTATTACCATCTGCTTACCGAAAGAGGATGTTCGGTTGACGTCCTGCCCGCGCTTGGTACCCATGTGCCGGTGACGGAGGAAGAGGCGGCAGATATGTTCGGCGATATCCCCTATGACCGATTTCTTGTTCATAACTGGCGCACGGACGTTGTCCGTCTTGGCGAGGTTCCTGCAAGCTATCTGGCGGAGATTACCGACGGCCTCTGGACGGATCCCGTGAGCGTTGAGATCAATCGCCGCGTAATGGACCCCTCGTATGATCTGATCCTTTCCATCGGCCAGGTCGTGCCGCACGAGGTCATTGGTATGGCAAACCACGCGAAGAACCTTTTTGTCGGCGTGGGCGGCAGCGATATGATCAACAAAAGCCATATGGTAGGCGCTGTTTATGGCATGGAGCGCATGATGGGGCGCGATCATACGCCGGTGCGCAAGATACTGGACTACGCCTTGACAAATTACCTGGGAGAGCGGCCGATCGTATTCGCGCTGACAGTCACGACCGCGCCTGGCGGCAGGATTCATACGCACGGCCTGTTCATCGGCGACACGCGAAAGGTGCTCGAGGAAGCGATTGCGCTTGCACAGCAGAAAAACATCGATTTTGTGGAAACCGGCATTCAAAAGTGCGTTGTCTATCTGGACCCAAAGGAATTCCACACGACCTGGCTTGGCAACAAAGCCGTGTATCGTACGCGTATGGCAATTGCCGACGGCGGCGAGCTGCTGGTGCTTGCTCCGGGTGTTGAACGCTTTGGAGAAGACGACCAGATCGACCGACTGATTCGAAAGTACGGCTATTGCGGCAGGCTCAGGGTTCTCGAGCACTTCCGGGCGAACCGGGATTTGCAGGAGAATATGGGCGCCGCAGCCCATCTCATCCACGGTTCTTCCGACGGTCGTTTTCAGATTACCTACGCCGTCGGAAAGATATCTCAGGAGGAAATCGCGGGCGTTCACTTCAATCCTGCCAGCTATGAGGAACAGGCGCGTCGTTACGATCCGGAAAAGCTATCCTATGGCTATAATACCATGCCAGATGGCGAAAAGATCTATTTTATCCCCAATCCCGCCTTGGGACTCTGGATAGACCGTTCCAGATTTGAGGCTTGATGCAACAATACGACAAAGAGCGGCCGGGCAGTTTTGCGCTGGCCGCTCCGCCTTTTCAGGTGAAACCGCATTTTTATTGACCGGAGCAGGGTTCCATATTAGAATAAATACTGTGTGCGCCGGGGCTGACCGTGCTTGATATACGATGCTGGTTGGTGTAAGCAGAGCCTTGCGAGCTTCGCCGTTCTCTTTTGGAGCGCTGAGCGGCAGCCACATTGAAAGAAAGAAGGCCTGTTCCTGATGCATAGAGTGCAAGCTGATCTTCACGCTTTTGAGGAGCTATTTGATTTACAAACTGCTTGCTGCAATGGCCGGTTTGACAAAAATTCAGCGTATTTTGGATGAATGAGGATGCCTAGGACGGGGTTTCTTTTGAGTGGAAGACGGGATGTCGATATGACGGAGGGGAACATTGCCCGTCATTTGGTGAACTTTGCGCTTCCACTCCTGATTGGAAATATTTTTCAGCAGTTTTATAATACGGTGGATACCTGGGTTGTGGGCAATTATGTCAGCAACGAGGCCTTCTCTGCTGTTGGAACGGTGGGACCTGTCATCAATATGCTGATCGGGCTGTTTGGCGGCATGTCGAGCGGGGCAAGCGTCGTTATCGCGCAGTATTATGGAGCGCATCGCAATGATAAAGTGAAGGAGGCAGTCCATACGTCGGCGGCCCTGACATTGATACTGTGCGTGGCCTTCACCGTGATTGGGTTATTGCTGATTCAGCCCATGCTCCGGCTCATGAAAACGCCTGTGGAGGTGCTGCCGGAATCCACGGCCTATCTGACCATTTACTTTGCAGGCATGAGCGGTTTGATGATCTATAATATGGGGTCCGGGATTCTGAGGGCCGTTGGCGATTCAACCCGTCCTTTCTATTTTCTTGTGGTTTCAGCCGTGCTCAATATCGTACTGGATCTTGTGTTTGTTATCGCCTTTGATATGGGCGTACGGGGCGTTGGCTTTGCAACCATTATTGCGCAAGGGGTTTCCGCCCTGCTCATTTCGCTTTCTCTTTTGCACAGCGAGAGCTGTGTTCGGCTCCGGGTTCGGGATCTGCGGATCAACGGCAAAATGCTGCGCAAGGTCATTCGTGTTGGGATTCCGGCGGGGCTGCAAATGGCGATCACGGGGTTCTCAAACGTATTTGTTCAGTCGTATATCAATCATTTTGGCGCGGACTGTATGTCCGGCTGGACCGCTTATTCCAAAATCGATCAGCTTCTGATACTTCCAATGCAGTCTGTCGGACTCGCATCCACCACTTTTGTCGGGCAAAATCTTGGACAAAGCAAGGTAGATCGGGCAAAGCAGGGAATACGCACGGCTCTGCTGATGGCGGTCGCTGTCACTTTTTGTGTAATGATTCCCGTTATCGTGTTTGCGCCGCAGCTGGTTGCCTTTTTTAATGATAAGCCTGAAGTGATTGGCTATGGTACCCTGCTCTTAAGGTATATATCGCCTTTTTATCTGGTATGCTGTATCAATCAGGTCTATGCCGGCGCATTGCGCGGCTCGGGAAATTCGCGGGTGCCTATGGTAATCATGCTGGTATCCTTTGTGCTGTTCCGTCAATGCTATCTCTATGTCATGGCCAACTATGTTTCGAATGAGGTGGTGCCGATTGTTTTGGGCTATCCCGCCGGCTGGGTTCTGTGCAGCCTGATTACGCTGGTTTATTATAAAAGGACGAAGATTGAAAAATTCAGTGTAATCGAAGCGGGCGAAGAAGAAGCACAATAGACATGAAGCAAAGTCTTATCATACGAAGGTTGTAGGCCAATGCGTTTTATGTTATGCTCTAGAAACAGGATAAGAAACGGAGAAGAGAAAGAATGCTGCAAATCGGGTGGATTGGCGTTGGGAACATGGGGGAGGCCATACTGCGCGGAGCGTTGCAAGGCAGCGCACTTACGGCGGAACAGGTGCATTTGTTTGATGCCAATATATTGAAAACAAATAAACTGCAGGAAGAATTGCATGTTCATGTAGCAGGGAGTGCGGCGGAACTGATTTCTGTGTCAGATATGGTTCTTCTGGCTGTAAAGCCCCATGTCTGTTCCGTCGTTTTAGAGGAACACAGAGAGATGCTGCAGGATAAGGCTTTGATTTCCATTGCTGCGGGCTGGTCGCAGGAGCGCCTTGCGTCGTTGCTTCCGGAACGCGTGAGAATCCTGCGCGTCATGCCAAACACACCCGCCATGGTGGGGGAGGGTATGACTGTTTTTGAACAGGGGAACACTTTAAGCAGAGAGGAATATGAATTTGCGTTACAGTTGTTCTCCGCTGTTGGCCGCGTATCGGAAGCGGAATCGCAGCAGATGGACGCCGTAACGGGAGTTAGCGGTAGCGGACCGGCGTATGTTTACGTTTTCATTGAGGCTCTTGCCGACGCTGGCGTCCGTGCGGGCCTGCCTCGAAGCAAGGCTTATGAGCTGGCGGCGCAAACGGTTCTTGGCAGCGCGCGCATGGTTCTGGAAACGGCAGAACATCCCGGCAGATTGAAGGACAATGTTTGTTCGCCCGCAGGAACAACGATCGAGGCGGTTGCGGCATTGGAGCGCTGCGGATTTCGCAACGCCATTTTGGAAGCAGTGGATGCCTGCGTAACAAAATCCAAGTCGATCGGGAAATAAATAATATAATATATTTTTTATGAAGAAGGTAGTTTTGTATACCGATGGCGCCTGTTCCGGCAATCCCGGGCCGGGTGGCTGGGGCGCTTTGCTGATGTATGGAAAGCATTCCAGAGAACTGAGCGGATTTGAAGCGCAGACAACCAATAACCGTATGGAAATTCAGGCAGTCATTGGAGGCTTGTCTGCGCTAAAAGAACCCTGCATGGTTGATCTGTATACGGACAGCGCATATGTGTGCAATGCCTTTGAAAAACACTGGATTGCGCACTGGCAAACAAACGGATGGAAAACCGCAGGCAAACGGGATGTGGAAAACCAGGATCTCTGGAAACGGCTGTTGGATTTAACGAAAATGCACAGCGTTGTGTTCCATAAGGTCAAGGGTCATGCAGACAATGCGCACAACAACCGTTGCGACGCGTTGGCGCGGAACGCCATTCGAGAGAATCAAAAGCGCAAAGAAAGTTGAAAGTGAATTTGAAATTTTCTCTACAACTATTCGTTAAACTTGTGTTTAACGAATAGTTGTGGTACAATAATCTCAATCGAAAATCCGATTGGAAACAGCCTGCCCCCCCTTCGGAGAACAAAACAGGCGTGAAAGGAAAAACGGAATTATGGCCAACCAGTATCAGGAACAAAAGGACAAGGCTTATCTGCAAAAAATCCGAACCATCCTTGCAGAACTTCCACCGTTTTGCGGGGAGTACTTTCGGAGTCTTGCCAATAAAAACCTTTCCGTTCTTACGCGTTACGGCTATGCCGTTGACCTGCGCGGATTCTTTCAGTTTCTAACCGCAGAGCTTCCCATTTTCACTGGACGCAAGGTCCTCTCCCTTACGATAGATGATCTGAGAAAAATTCGGGCGCAGCATATCGAGCTGTATCTTGAATTTGTCTCGCTGTATGAAAAAGACGATGCTGAGATCGCAAATCACGAGAAGGCACGAAAACGCAAGCTCTCCGCGCTGCGTTCCTTCTTTAAATACTATTTTAAAAAGGAGCAGCTGGATGCAAATGTGGCTGCGCTGGTTGAGATGCCAAAAATCAATGAAAAAGCCATCGTTCGTCTTGAACCCAATGAGGTTGCCACGCTTCTGGATCGCGTGGAAAGCGGCGAAGCTCTGACAAAGCAGCAGAAGCGTTATCACCAGACGACCAGAACGCGGGATCTTGCCATCCTGACCCTCTTTTTGGGAACCGGAATCCGCATCAGCGAGCTTGTCGGGATTGACTGCGGAGATATCGACTTCGACAACAACGCCTTTGTTGTGACGCGCAAGGGCGGCAAGCAGGATATTCTTGCTTTTAGTGACGAGGTTGCAAGGGCCTTATGGGAGTACGCGCAGCTCCGGGAAAACATGACCCCATTGGAGGGCCACGAGCGCGCCTTCTTCCTCTCCATGCAGAACCGGCGGATTACAGCCCGCGCGGTGGAAAATCTTGTAAAAAAATATTCCGGCGCCGCCGTGCCGCTGAAAAAGATTACGCCGCACAAGCTGCGCAGCACCTATGGAACCATGCTGTACCAGGAGTCAAAGGACATTTATCTCGTGGCGGACGTGCTTGGCCATAAAGATGTGAATACAACCAAAAAGCACTATGCTGCACAATCCCGGGACAACAAGCGCACGGCTGCGCGTCTGATTCATCTGCGGGAAGACGGATGATATCACAAGGGGCTATTCCTGGTTTTTATAAATCCCCTTTGCGCCGGGAATGGTGCGGGCGCGCACGCAGCGCTGCTTATGCCTGGCAAGATCCTCCCAATCCAGCGGGGATCGTTCAAATGCGTCGCTTTGTACATCTGTCAAAATATCAAGAATCTTGATTTCGGCATAATCTACCCCGTCGGTTTCCAGACAGCGGAAGCAGTTATCGCAAACCTTTTGCGGATTGAGTTCGCAGCGGTCATCGCAGTCTCCGCAATGATTACAGATTCTATCCCGGTTTAAAACACAGCGCATATTCCCCTCCAAAAAACTTTACGAACAATTGTTTCCAAAGGAAACGGATTGTGCTATACTGATCTTATCATAACAGGAGGAGCGCGTGGAATGAAAAAACTGGATAATCCGCAGCAGGCCATTTATGACTATATCCAGACTTATTATAGCGAGAATGGATTCCCACCCTCGGTACGCGAGATTTGCAGGGCAGTTGGCCTGCGCTCCACCTCAACCGTGCATACGCATCTCAAAAATATGGAACAAAAGGGGTTGCTGACCCGTGATCCCACCAAACAACGCGCCCTGACGATCAACCAGCGCTCAGAGGATGGAGATACTCCCTCCTCCGCATGGGATGACGAACGGCGTAAAATCCCTCTGGTTGGCAAAGTAGCCGCCGGCCAGCCAATTCTCGCAGTTGAAAACATTGAGGATGCATTTCCCGTGCCGCCGCTTCTTCTCCATGGCGGCGCTAAGGACGATGTTTTCATGCTCACCGTACAGGGCGACAGCATGATCAACGCCGGAATCCATGACGGAGACGTCATTGTCATCGATCGATCCATTGGCTATGAGGACGGGGACATCGTTGTTGCAAGGACACAGGAGGAAACGGCCACGGTCAAGCGTATTTTCCGGGAAAATGGCCACATCCGCCTTCAGCCCGAAAACCCCCTCTACCCCCCCATCCTGCTGGGCTACGAAGAGGTTGAGGTTGCAGGCAAGGTAACGGGGCTGATGCGCCGCTTTTGAAAAATACTGCGATTTGAGTGACGGTACGCCGCTCCCCGCTTTCGCTCCTCCTTTCCTTATGCCGGCAGGCCGCTGCTCTTATGATTCAGCAATGCGTCGCAGGAAAGCATGGCTGCAATGCGGCCGTGCGCATAAGTTAAAGCCCCCTGCAGATAGGCGATATACGGTTCATGAATCGGCGCGTCAGCACTGAGCTCGGTGGTTGCACCCTGAACGAAGGCTCCTGCCGCCATAATGACCTGATCCGCATATCCCGGCATATCCCATGGCTCCGGCACTACGTTGCTGTCTACCGGCGCAGCCCTTTGAATGCTCTGGCAGAAACGAATCAGCTCTTCCTTCGATGAAAAGCGTACCGATTGGATGATGTCGCTGCGCAGATCGTTTGCAGCAGGCAGCGTTTCATACCCAAGCCGGTGGAACACGGTCGCAAACAGAACGGCGCTCTTGAGACACTGCGCGACCACATGCGGGGCCATAAACAAGCCCTGATAAAACAGACGGTAATTCCCCGCATAAGACCCGACCTCCGCCCCCATCCCTGGAACGGTCAGCCGCTGCGCAATACGGGCAATCAACTCGCTTTTCCCCGCGATATAGCCGCCGGTTGGCGCAAGCCCGCCGCCCGGATTTTTGATCAGCGAGCCGGCAATGATATCCGCGCCATAGGCGGTAGGCTCGTTGACCTCACAGAATTCACAGTAGCAGTTATCCACCACAATCCAGGCCTGTGGAGCCAAGTGCCGAACGAGCGAAAAAACTTCCTCAAGATCCCGCTGCCCTAACGAAGCGCGCCATGCATAGCCCCGCGAACGCTGCACATATACCACGCGGATTTTTTCAGTGAGCTGCGCCTCCAGCGCTTCCTGATCGATGCCATTGTCCAGCAACGGAATCTCCCGGTATTGAACGCCATAACGCTTCAGCGACTGAGGCGCATCCCCGCGAATGCCGATGGCCTCCTCAAGCGTATCATACGGCTTCCCCGTAATGGAAAGGATTACGTCGCCCGGTTCTGTCAATCCGGCAAGCGCCGTGAACAGCGCATGGGTTCCGTTCACAAATTGCGGGCGAACCAGCGCGGAATCCGCCTGCATCGCCTCTGCAAAAACCACATCCAGCGTGTCCCTGCCGATATCGTCATAGCCATAGCCGGTTGTGGGCGCAAAATGCCTTGCTGCAACCGAAGCGGATTGAAAAGCGTGCAGCACGCGCATTTGAGTAATCGCCTCAATCGAATCAATCCTGGAAAACGCGCCCGCACACTCACGCTCCGCAGTCCAGATCATCTCCCGCGCTGCGTCGGAAATTGAAATTCCCATGATAGCTACCTCTACTCCTGTCCCTGTCGATCCAGCAAAACGAGGATCTCCTCTGTAATCTCCTGTGCTGATTTTTCATCTGCCGAAACCCATTGTATCCGGCTGTCCCGGCGGAACCAGGTCATCTGCCGCTTGGCAAACCTGCGCGTTTCCTGCTTTATGCTTTCAACTGCATCTTCCAGGGTAGATACCCCGTCAAAGAAAGCAAACAGTTGCCGGTAGCCGATTGACTGCATGGCCGGAAGCCGGCGGTCGTAATCCTTATCATAAATGGCACGCGCTTCTTCCAGCAGGCCGCACGCCATCATTCGCTCAACGCGCCGTTCAATCCGTTCGTACAACAGCGGGCGCTCCATCCGCAGGCCAAACAGCTGCGCTTTATAGGGCGGCAGCCGTCCTTCCGAATTACGAAAGTCGTTACCAAAGGAGGACAGCGGTTTGCCGCAGCAACGGTATACCTCAAGCGCGCGGATCACGCGCTTTGCGTCATTCGGGTGCAGGCGATGCGCGGTCCGTTCATCCACCTGCCGCAGCTCTTCAAAAAGGAGCGCTGGATTCGCTCCATACTCCCGCTCCAGCGTTTTCCGAATTGCCGGATCAGCGGGAATGGCAAACCGCAGGGGATCGGTAATTGAAGATATATACAGGCCGCTGCCGCCGACGACAAGCGGTACCTGCCCCCGGGAAAGCATGTCGTCCAGTATGGGAAACGCCATGGAGGCGTATTTTGACACCGAAAAATCCGGGTTGTCAATGGGGACGCAATCGATCATGTGATGGACAACGCCGTCACGCTCTTCCTCATCCGGCTTTGCAGAGCCGATGTCCATACCCCGGTAAACCTGGACGGAATCCGCCGAGACAATCTCTGTTCCGAGACGCTTTGCAAGCTGGACGCCGACCGCCGTTTTGCCGGAGGCTGTCGGACCGACGATGCAGATAACGCGTTTTTCCATGACTACAACACCCGCTTGAAGAGCTTTTCAAGCTCCAGCTTTGTCATGCGAACCATAACGGGGCGGCCGTGCGGGCAGGTCATGGGGACGCCCTGCGCTTCATATTCGGCCAAAAGCCGCTGAATTTCCATGGGCGAAATGCGCTCGTTCACCTTGACCGCATGCTTGCAGGCCGTCTGTATCAACCGCTCTCTCTGCAATTCTCTGGCTGAGGCCCTGCCTGCCTGCCTGAGCTGTTCCAGTGCGTCGTATAATCCCCTTTGATCGAGGGGTGAACCGTCGATCATGGGAACCGCAGTCATGGTAACAGCATCCTCCCCCGCCGGTATCTCGAAGGAGAAGCCCAGTTCTTCAAGCTGCGCCCGATGTTCCAGCAGCAGCGCCATCTCGGCAGCGGGCAGCGTAAGCCGCTCCGGCACAAGCAGCGACTGCGAGACAGGCCGCAACTCCCGGGACATCAGCTTTTCGTACAGCCTGCGCTCATGCGCCGCATGCTGGTCGATGAAAAACAGCGCATCGCCCTGCTCCACAATCCAATAGCCGGAAAAAGCAGCGCCAATAATGCGATAGTCCATAGCGCCAAAGTCTTTTTCGGGCGTCATATCGGCAGCCGGGGAGGGTTCCTGACGTTTTATTTGAAAACAGGGCAGCGTTTGCGGCGTTGACCGCAAGTCGAGTTCGGCCCTTGCCGTTCCAGCATCGCGGCTCCAGGCCGGCGCAGGCGGCATGGGCGGCCCAGCGGAACGGAAGGTCTCGCGCAGGGTGCCTGCACCAGATTGCACAGCGGCGGAAGCCCGCAAGCCGCCGGAATACGGACGGACGGGCGAATGGGCAGAAACGCCGGGCAGCGCAGCCGTTATATCGCCAAAGCCGGAGGTGTCGCCGCTATCCGGTGATGTTTCCGGAATGCGATCATCCTCCCTTAACTGCGTTGCAGCTTGCTCGGTAAGGCGCGGTACGGCTTCCAGAGCGCGCACACAGGCGCTGTAGACCGCGTTGACAACGCGGCGGTCATCCGAAAAGCGCACCTCCATCTTGGTCGGATGTACGTTGACGTCAACCTCCGTGCTTGCGATACGCAGAAAGATAACCGCAAAGGGAAACCGGCCCGACATCAGCCGCGTATCGTATGCGCGGGACATGGCGTTGGAGATCGCCGCAGAACGGATGTAACGGGAGTTTAAAAATACCGACTGCTGCATCCGGTTTGGCCTGGCAATCTCCGCTGTGCCAACGTATCCTGTAATACGAAGGTATCCGTCGTCAAAAAACAGTTCCCGCAGGTGCGGCATGACGCTGGCGCCATAGATGCTGAAAACGGCGTTTTTCAATATTCCGTCGCCGTATGTTCTGTAAACGGTTTTTCCGTTGTTGATATAGTGGAAGGAAACCTGAGGCAGCGCCATGATCATGCGGGCCACATAATCGCCGATATACCCCGCTTCGGCTCTGGCGCTTTTCAAAAACTTCAGCCGGGCAGGAATCTGCGCAAACAGTCCGCGCACCTCCATCACAGTTCCTTCGGCACAGGCACAGGGCTGATGCTCGAGAAATTCCCCGTTGTCAATGCGCAGCATCGTCCCGCTCTCCGCGTTTGCAACGCGGGTCTTCATGCAAACCTGCGAGACGGAGGCAATGGAGGCAAGGGCTTCGCCGCGAAACCCAAGCGTATGGATATGGGAGATATCGTCCGCTGCGGAGATCTTGCTCGTTGCATGCCGCAGAAAAGCGGTCTTGCAATCCTCCGTCGCAATGCCGCTGCCATTGTCCGCTACCCGGATATAATCAACGCCTCCATTTTCGATCTCCACCGTAATCGCGGTCGCGCCCGCATCAATCGCGTTTTCGACCAACTCCTTTACCACGGACGCCGGACGCTCCACGACCTCGCCGGCTGCAATCTGGTTGGCCACCTGCGGCGAGAGTACCCGTATCCGATTCATCCCACCATTCCCCCTCCCTGCTCAGCGACGGCCTTCAGCGCATAGAGCTTGTGCAGCGCATCCAGCGGCGTCAGGGCATCGGGATCCACCTCGGAAAGCATGCGCAGAAGCGTGGATTCCACGCCTGTATCAAACAGCGAGCATTGTACTACGCTTTCCCTGGGCTGTGAGGCATGCTGCTCCTTTGCGATATCTGCGCGCTCCAGCTCGCGGAGGATTTCTCCCGCGCGCGAAAGCACTTCCTCAGGAAGACCCGCAAGGCGCGCCACCTGAATACCAAAGCTCCTGTCGCCGCTGCCGCGGACGATCTTTCGCAAAAAGAGAATATCCTCACCGATTTCCTTCACGGAAACCCGGAAATTCTTTACGCCGGCAATCTTCCCCTCCAGCTCCGTCAATTCGTGATAGTGGGTGGCAAACAAGGTCTTCGCGCCGCAGCTGTTTGCGTCTGCAATATGCTCAAGAATCGACCAGGCAATGCTGAGCCCGTCAAAGGTGCTTGTTCCCCGGCCCACTTCATCCAGGATCAGCAGGCTGTTTGCGCTGGCGTTGTTCAAAATATTCGCCATCTCACTCATCTCCACCATAAACGTACTCTGGCCGGCGGAAAGATCGTCGCTTGCGCCAATCCGGGTGAAGATACGGTCAACAACGCTGATTTCGGCCCGCGAAGCCGGAACAAAGGAGCCAAGATGCGCCATGAGCGTAATCAGGGCCACCTGCCGCATATAGGTGCTCTTTCCCGCCATATTCGGGCCGGTAATGATGAGCAGTCGGTTTTCCCCCTCGTCGAGCAGCACATCGTTTGGTACAAAATCCCCGCGCAGCGACCGCTCCACTACGGGGTGACGGCCGCTTTCGATATGGATGACGCCCGTCTCGACCATGGTTGGACGAACATAGCCGTTGGCCGCCGCCGTCTCGGCAAGGGACTGATAGCAATCCAGCTCTGCAATGAGGGCTGCGTTCTGCTGCAAACGCTCCGTGCAGGAGAGCAGAGTTTCCCTCAATTCCATGAACAGCCGGTACTCCAGCGCAATAAGGCGCTCGTCGGCGCCGAGAATCCGCTGCTCCATCTCCTTGAGCTCCGGCGTGATGAAGCGCTCGGCGTTCGCCAGGGTCTGCTTTCGTTCGTAATGGTAGGGAATCTGGGAATAGTTGGACTTTGTGATTTCGATATAGTAACCAAAGACGCGGTTGAAGCCCACCTTCAGGTTTTTGATGCCCGTTTGCTCCCGCTCAGACGCCTCAAATTCGCTGAGCCACTGCGCGCTGTGGTCCTTGACGGCGCGCAGCTCGTCCACCTCGGCATTGTAGCCGCCGCGAATGATATTTCCCTCGCGAATGTTGGCGGGCGGATCGTCGATTATGGCGGTGGACAGCAGGTTTGCAATATCCTCCATGGCGTCGAGTCTGTCCCGTATCTCCCCGAGCGCTTCTGTGTCGCAGGAGGAAAGCAGCGAGATCAGGATGGGAATGCGAAGCAGCGTTTGCAGCAGCGCTATACAGTCCCGCGCATTCAGCGAACCGTATACGATCTTGCTGCATAGCCGCTCAATATCGTAAACAGAGGCGAGGGTCTCCTGAATTTGATTGCGCAGCAGCAGATCGGAAAAGCAGCGGGAAACGGCCTCCTGCCGCCGCACGATTGCTCCGCATTTCTGCAACGGGCGGTCAATCCAGTCGCGCAGCATACGGCTGCCCATGGCGGTCTTTGTGTCATTGAGAAGTGAAAGCAGCGTATGCTTTTTGTTTCCGTCATGCCGGAGCGGCTGCGTCAGTTCAAGATTACGGCGCGTGGATGCGTCGAGCTGCATGTATTCCGTGCGGTTGAGCACACGAAGCCTGCGGATGTGGGACAGCGCGTTTTTCTGCGTTTCTTCCAGATACTGCATCAGAGCGCCCGCAGCGGAGACCGCATAGGGCATACCCTCGCAGCCGAAGCCCGCAAGCGTTGCCGTCTGAAAATGGCGCAGCAGCCGTTCCTTCGCCGCAGCCTGTAAAAAGGCCTTCTCGCTGTAATGCTCAAGATAATAGGAGGCCGAAATCCGCTTTTGCAAAAGCGGCTGCAAAAACAGGGCGTCGTTTGCTATGATCTCCGTTGGCTGCAATCTTGTCAACTCATCGAAAAGCTCCGTCTGCATCTGAATGCCCGACAGTTCGCCCGCAACAAAGGCGCCGGTTGAGACGTCCGCATAGGCAAGGCCGATGTGCTGATCCGCAAGGAAAACGGAAACAAGATAATTGTTTTTTCCCTCCTGCAGCATCCTTTCTTCGATGACCGTACCGGGGGTGATGATGCGGATAACATCCCGTTCAACGAGGCCTTTCGCCAGCGCAGGGTCCTCCATCTGTTCGCAGATGGCCACCTTGTAACCCTTTTGAATAAGCCTGTTGATGTAGACGTCTACAGAATGATACGGCACACCGCACATAGGCGCACGCTCCGCAAGCCCGCAGTCGCGCCCGGTTAAAACAAGATCCAGCTCCTTGGACGCGGTTTCCGCGTCCTCAAAGAACATCTCATAAAAATCTCCAAGCCGAAAGAACAGCAGACAATCCTGATGTTTCTCTTTCAGCTCGACGTATTGACGCATCATCGGCGTCAGGTTCTGTGCCATATGCCCCTCGCAATCATCCCCATCAAGACGCCGTCAGTGTTCGCAGCCGCGGCAGTGCGCGCAGTTCCCGCCGCAGGAGACTTCCCCCTGATCCAGGCCAATACAGGCATTGATCTCCTGATTGACGGAGTTCAGCAGCGTTTGGAACTCCTGCTCCGAGGCTACGAGCTCATTGAACAGTGGATTTTCAAACAGCTGCTGCTGCAACCGTTCAAGATCCGTGGTCATGGCGATTGCTTCCAGTTTATCCACATCGTCCGATCCCATCAGTTCGACAACTGCATCCCGCTTCTCCCGGAAAGCATCCATCAGTTCGCAGAGCGAGCTGTTTTTGGTGACATTGTGCCGTGCCTCCGCCATGCGCAAAAATTCCGGCGAGTTGGCCAGTGCAAGGCCCAGTTCTCTTGCTTTTTCAATCATTCTGTTTCCGCTCCTTCCAGACGGCCGAAAAGGGAATTCTTCCGAATCTCCGTTACCGTCACAGTCCGATAGCTTCCGACCAGGTCCCGATTGCCCGGAAAATATACCATTTTAAAATTGGAAAACTTTCCGAAGGCCACGGGCTGTTCTTTATCGTCGCAGCCCTCTATCAGCACCCGGCCGTTAAAGCCAATGTATTTTTCATTGTTTTCCCGCGTTTTTTTCGCTTGAAGGTCATTGAGCCGCTTCAACCGATCGCGTTTGTCTGCCTCGGATACCTGCTGCGCCATTTTTGCGGCGGCTGTCCCCTGACGGGGTGAGTACTTGAACGTATAGGCCGCAGCGTAGCCTGCCTCCTCCACAAGGGCCATGGTATCCAGAAAATCCTCCTCCGTCTCTCCGGGAAATCCCACGATGATATCGGTGGTCAGCTCAATATCCGGAACCGCCTCGTGGAGTTTCCTTACAATCTCAAGATACTTCTCGCGCGTATACCCCCGGTTCATTCGCTTGAGGATACGGTTGGACCCGGACTGCACGGGAAGATGCACATGGTGGCAGACCTTGGGCAGCGTTGCAATCGCCTGAATCAACTCGTCCGACAGATCTTTCGGATGCGAGGTCATAAAGCGGATGCGACGCAAGCCGTCAATCCTGCTGAGCCGGGCGAGCAGGGCGGGGAAACCAATGCCTGCTTCCATATCCTGACCATAGGAATTTACATTCTGACCGAGGAGCGTAATCTCCGTATAGCCCTCCCCGGCGAGGGAAGCGACTTCCGCTTCGACGGCCTCCGGCATCCTCGACCGCTCCGGCCCCCGGACAAAGGGGACGATGCAATAGGTGCAAAAATTATTGCAGCCGTACATGATGTTTACAAAGGCGGAGGCGCCGCCGGGCCTGTGGGAGGGCAAGCCCTCCGTTACATGAATCTCCTCCGCCGAGACTGCGCAGACCCGCTCCCCGGC
Source organism: Clostridiales bacterium (assembly GCA_004554165.1). Taxonomy (GTDB): domain Bacteria; phylum Bacillota; class Clostridia; order Christensenellales; family CAG-138; genus CAG-1024. Next base: position 115,957 of record SFNQ01000002.1, read on the forward strand.
ATAGGCGGCAAGGAGCAGCTCCGGCAAACGGTCGAGCATATGCGTTCCAAACACCAGGTTTACAAAGGGAAAACGCTTAAAGAGTCGCTCCGCCACGGCCTGCTGCTGCATCATGCAACCGCAGACAGCAAGGACGAGGCCCGGCTTGCGCTCCTTCAACTGGCGCAGAGCGCCGATATTGCCGAGCAATCGCTTCTCCGCATGATCCCGTACACAACAGGTATTGAACAGGATAAGATCCGCATCCTCCTTCATGGAAACAGCATGCATACCCGCGGACTCCAGCATGCCGGCGATGATCTCGCTGTCCCGGACATTCATCTGGCAGCCAAAGGTTTCGACGAAATATCCCAAGTCTCTGTCCGCAAGCTCGTACTGTAGGCGTTGCAGAGGTTCCGATAGAAAACGCTTCATTCTTCCCATGTCCTATACTTTCTCGAATATATTATAACCCATTGCCAACAAATCAACAAGTGTGTGCCGCTGTAAAGATTGAATGCAGGATTACAATTCATCCTGGTCAGGGAAAGCCGTATTGTAAGCCTGTAAATATCCTCCAAGATTCTCATAAGACGACTTCTCCTTTTCCTTGTTTTCTGTTAAGATAGAAAAAACGAACCCGGGTCGCCTTGTGGATTGACAAGCGCCGTTTAGTGATACAGGGGGAACAAGATGGGTTTTTCTTCGTCGGTGTTTCTGTTTATTTTCCTTCCGATGGTTCTTTTTTTGTACTATCTCCCGATAAATAACAGGACTTATAAAAACATTGTGCTGCTTTTTGCAAGCCTGTTGTTTTATGCCTGGGGAGAGCCGTTTTTCGTTTTCGTCATGCTGCTCTCCATTCTGATCAATTATCTGCTTGCGCTGAAACTGGATAAGGCCAACGGTAAAAAGCGGAAAACGTTGCTTGCGATCTGCGTGGTTTTCGATATTGGCCTGATCTTTGTTTTTAAATATCTCGGATTCGCGGTGCGCTCGCTGGCCGCCCTTTTCAATGCCGACTGGAGCGTACAGCTTGCGCTGCCCATCGGTATATCCTTTTTCACCTTCCAGATCATGTCCTATGTTTTCGATGTGTACTACGGAAATGCCGAGGTGCAGCGCAGTTATTTATCTCTGGCGCTGTACATTTCCATGTTTCCGCAGCTAATCGCCGGCCCCATCGTAAGGTACAATCAGGTCGCGGAGGAGATTCGGAATCGCAAAGAGAACCTGTCGGACTTTTCTTGCGGATTCGCCCGGTTTACCATCGGTCTGGCGAAAAAGGTCCTTTTGGCCAATTATATCGCTTTGGTTGCGGACAACATATTTGCCGTTACCGGAAAAAACATCAGCATCGCGACAGCGTGGCTTGGCGCGGTCTGCTACGGGCTTCAGATATACTTTGACTTTTCAGGCTATTCGGATATGGCGATTGGACTGGGAAGGATGTTCGGCTTCCATTTTGAAGAGAATTTCAACTACCCTTATACCGCCTGTTCGGGCACCGATTTCTGGAGACGGTGGCACATCTCTCTTTCCGGCTGGTTTCGCGATTATGTGTATATCCCCCTCGGCGGAAAACAGGGCGGAACGAAGAAAACCGTGCGGAACCTGTTCGTCGTTTGGCTCCTGACGGGTCTGTGGCACGGTGCAAACTGGACTTACATCGTTTGGGGTCTGTTCTGGTTTGTTGTTCTCAGCGGTGAGAAATATCTGAAATTTCCGAAACGCAGCGGTGTACTGAGCCGCATATACACCCTTCTGATTGTCATGATCGGGTGGGTCATCTTCCGTTCGGACACCCTCGGGAAAGCATGGCAGTATCTACTGACGATGTTCGGCATCAGAGCGTCCGTATTTTCCGATGAAATGTTCCGGTATTTCCTCGGGAATGTCAAATGGGTGCTCATCGCCGGCGTACTGGCCTGCCTGCCGCTTTCCGCATGGGCGAGGAGTATCTTCTCGTCCGCCGAATGTAGCGCCGGGCTCCGAAGGCTCGGTTCTGTCTCGTATTCCGTACTTATCGGCGGTCTGTTCGTGCTGTGCGTTCTGATCGTTGTCAAAGCGGGATATAATCCGTTCATTTACTTCCAGTTTTAAGAGGGCATGCGTATGAAAGAAAAGACGAACCCCAAACCGCAGAAAACCAAAATACTGACCGTGGTTGCACTTGCCGGTACGGTAGCTGTCTTTGTTGCGATGCTCGTTATTCTTGCGCGCACGTTCACGCAGACAGTGCTTGTCGATACGCTGGGATACACCGAAGATAACAAGATTGTCCGGCTCCTGCTGAAAAACAGAATGAAGGATGAATTCGCTACGGAAACGACGGTTGATACCAGCAGCGTTTCGTCTTTTATCGATACTTTTTTGAAAGCCGTTCGGGAGAAAGAAGCAGAGATTGAAATGATGGCGGGCGATTATTTTCCTGGACGAAATACCATCGTCAAATATGTCAACAGAGGCGAACACCTGCTTGGATACGATCTTGCTCTATATGAAAACAGCAGCCAGATGAATATCAACGGGTATTTCCTTTCCGTCATAGAAGAACTGTCGTCCGAAGAAATTCAGGAAAACCGGGTCGAACCGCTGGCGGACCTTGCAAAAGTGTTCTGTGATAAGGACATCCCGTTTCTCTATGTAGAGATCCCGTCAAAGGTTTGCCGGAAGACGGACTGGGCTGCGGGAATCGTGGATTTTTCCAACGAGAATCGGGAACGGATGCTTCGGCAGCTCGAAGTAATTTCCATTCCATATCTGGACTTGACGGACCTGCTCCATTCCGAGGGACTGGAGCACCATTCCCTGTTCTTCCGGACCGATCATCACATGACCCTGTCTTCGGGGCTCTGGGCGGCACGGCATATTATCTCTTATGCGGAGCAGAATTATGGCATCCGCTTCCGCAACAGCGGTCTACAGCTTGACGACTATACGGAAAAGATATATGAAAAGGTCTGGCTTGGTTCTTATGGGCGTAAAGTCACCATAGAAAAGGCGGACGCAGAAGACTTCCCACTCCTGATTCCAAAATTTAAAACGAGCTACTCGGCGATATGGGCAGACAGTTCGCCTGCAGAAACGGGCGACTTTACGATACTGTACGACTATGACAAGATTTCCTACGGTAATCCTGAAGAAACGGATGCGTACGCCGCCTATTTCCATGATAACCGGCCGCATATACACATAGACAATCTTTTGTACCCGGATGGGCCGTCTGTTCTTATGATCGACACCTCCTTCGACAATGTCATCGCGCCCTTTGTGGCTGAAAATGTCGGGCATCTGGATGTGATTGATTTTCGTTCGCTGACAGAAGAGCAATGGCTTGAAATCAAGGGACGGCCGTACGATCTCGTGATTGCCGCAACCTACGTCATTCCAAACCATGTTCGGAACGGTTAAAAGCGGATGTGAAGATTGAGGCGACCGAAGAAACCCGTGGTCTCATTCGTCCGGATTTCGACCGGTTCCACGGCGAACACACCCTTTGGAAAGATGGTTGGGATGAAACTAAAAGGATTACTTGAGTTTCAGCGCTGCTATACGGATTTAAAAGGCTGCCGCAGATTTTTCTCATAGATATAGATAATGGGGATAAGGTACAATAAGTTGCGCAAATTGAAAACGGCATAAAAATAGACATGGTTTGCAGAGCTCTGGTAGAATGAAGTTGCGACACAGCATTCTGAAAG